>CAZPMT010000023.1:0-24903 GCA_964587655.1 uncultured Nitrospiraceae bacterium | reverse complement strand
GCGTGGCAGCGGCGTCCTCGCCGCTGTGTTCTGGCCTCGAAAACGCGACGGGGACCTTGCGTGGCAGCGGCGTCCTCGCCGCTGTGTTCTGGCCTCGAAAACGCGACGGGGACGCCGCGTCTACGGGGTCAATCGGCGCGAGTTCTCCGGTGCGCTCTCGAATCAACCGCGCGGAATTCTGGGCACTGAATAGGGGATTGACAGTAACGCAGCGAATGGTCCATTCTGAAGGCGCCGGGAAACGGGTTCCTGAGAGCTAACACGAGGAGAGACTGGGTGAGCGGTCATTCCGTTCTGATAAATACCTTGGCGCCGTCAATGACCACGTCGACCTTCCTTGCGACGGGCGGCGCCCTGCTGGCCTCGGGGCTGGCCGCGTATTCGCTTGCGAAAGGCGTCAAGGCGCTTGTCGAGCTCCAAGTCGAGGCCGCTCAGTGTAAGATGGAGGCGGAGAAGGCGAAATTCCTGGAATGGGTGCGCTATCAGGAGGTGCAGCTTCGTCAAATGTCGGTGTTGCGCGATATCGCGGAGGTCGTGCATGCGGCGGAGGAGAAGCTCTCGCGTGTTGCTCTTGACGAGGTGATGACGGGCCGCAAGGCGCTCCACGCCGCGGGCGGGCCGTCGCCCGTTGAAAGAAGCTACCTGGAACTCGGGCGTCGGCGCGCGCATCCGGAGCACGTGCGGGCCGCGTTCGAGGAAGTGGCGGATATAGTCACTGCGCTTCCGGCGGCATTTCGCGAAGCAGCCAACGCGCCGTATCAGACGATCGCTAAGCAGCGAAATCGGCTGGCGGCGCGGCTCGATGCGGGCGAGCGCCTCGAACGCGACGAGATTGTAACGTTCAAGGAACTGATCGCGCGCACGCTGGACGGATTCCTCAACGAGACGGACGCGCATCAGCGCCACCAGCAGGAGATCCACGCTCGATTGGAGACGGCCCTCGACGACGTTCTCCTGTACCATCATCTCGCGCCGGCGGCGCAGCGTTCGGCGATGGACGCGCTGCGGTACCAACTGACCACGCTGCTCGCGAGCGGCGACGTTAAACTGGGGCAATTGGAATTGCTCGAGAACCGCCTGGCCGGACTCAAACGCGAGATCGACTCGCGGGTGATCAACACTGCCCACCGCACGGGGCTGTGCGAGTCCATCACGCGGAATCTTTCCGAGTTGGGCTACGAGGCGCTGGCGGAGTTTCCGTCGGACGTGGAAGCGGAATCCCTCGAGGCCACGATGCGGATCCCCGGCGGCGAGCAGGTCCGGATTGCGTTGCAGGCGGACAACCAGGTCTCGTTCGCCATCATTCACGAGCGCGCGCACGGGGCCGGCAAGTTCTCGAAGTCCGAACTCGGTCATATTCGCAAACAGGAAGAGCGTTGGTGCGGCGACTTCAAGGAACTGGTGCGGCGGCTTGTGGCCGAGGGGTTCTCGTATCAGATCGGCATCGAGCGGGCCATTCCGGAGCAGGCAATCAAGGTCGTTGTAGTGGAGACGCCGGACGAGATCCTTGAAGAGGATGCACGGTTCCAGGAACAAGAGCGGAAGCGGTACCTGGGCTAGCGGCGAGGCGCACTACTCCTTTACTTCCCGGTACAGTACCCACGTTGGGCCGGCGGCCTTTCTATCCATGTAGATCTCGAACATCCGCCCTTCGTCCGTGCGCACAACGAAGTAGTTACGATGCCGGCGGAGGCGCCAGGTCTTCCTGCGCGGCGCGCCGGCGGGAAAACGAAAGTCCTGCCAACTCCGGATGATCTTGTCGATGTGAAACACCTGGTCGCGCCATGTGAAGGACATGGGCCGGGCCACTTCGCCCGCGCACTCGACTTCGATTTCTTCCGAATAGAGGGGCATCGGTCGCTCACAGTGCCCGCTTGCGCCGTCACGACATCCAAGGGCGTTCGCGGCGGAGATCTCCCGACAATACGCGTTTTGCGATCTCCACGTCTTCGACTACCTGGAAATCGAACATTCCCACGCAGATGAAGTCGGCGCCGTTTGCGAACGCGTATTGAAATCCCTCGAGAGGCTGAATCGCGCCCGCGCCAAGGACCTTGAAGGCAATCCAGGGCTTCTTCACGCTCTTCATGACTTCCTTCGTCTGCTCCGGCGTTTCTTCCCAGACGCTGTCGTGTCGTTCCTGGGGACCCGCCGACCAGTAATTCTTTGCATTGAAGGTCTTCATGTAGAAATCGGGATTAAGACCGAGCTTCTCGCACTGCGTCACCACCTCGATCGAATGCGCGCCCATCCCGGCGATCGCGCCGTTGGCCTTGATGAATTCGATGACCTCGCGCAGTTTTTCCAGATGGCCGTTGCGCGCGAAGGCGTCGCCCGTTTCGCCCTGAACATACACGCCGATCGCGCCGTTGTCGATGGCTTTCTTTGCGTCGCCGGTGAGGTCTTGCTCGCGCGGCTTGATCTGCGCGATCCATTGGAGACCGCCTTTCCGCTCGCGCCAGTAGTTGTTGATGATGCGCAACGTATTCGGGTCATATCGGAGGATCGCCGTGTCGATGCCCTTTTCCTCGCAGATCGTGAGAGTCGCGAAGATTTTCTCGTCGGTGAAGTAGTGTTGGAGGAGTGACGAGACATACAGTAGGTCGCGGCTGTGAGAGAACCCGCTGATGAGATTGCCGCCGCAAATAAGCCTACTGACCTGGACGTTGCCGATCTTGCCTTTCGGCATGGATTTTCCCGAGGGGGTGACGGCGGGCGGCGCGTCCTTTCTTTCCGCTTGGGCTAGAAGCGCCTTTTCCTCGAAGCCGAAAGTCAGCGCCGCGCACGTCGACGCCGCCACGGAGGTCTTCAAGAACCTTCGACGATCCATGCTTCGCGCCATCGCTTTCACCTCATTGTTTCCGGGGTGGACAACGTTCTGCTTTCAGTATGCCATGCTTGGCATACTTACTCAAGGGAATGTCCGTCCCGTCGTGCTCGTGCTCGTAATCGTAATCCAGTAAGCCTGGATTCCGCAGTCAAAGCAGCTTCTCCGGTCGAACCAGTGGACAACGTGGACACTGTGGACGTTGTGGACCTCACGCTGTGCAACGAGTTGTATGAATGTAACCAGATGAGGCGTTCTGGTCGATGAAAGGACCCGTACCGCGGGAATGCGTTTCTTCGATTACGATTACGATTACGAGCACGCGCACGAGCACGAAAAAGGAGACGCCCGTGTCGTACGGGCGTCTCCCTGTGTGGTTGATGCGCTGTACTAACCCACCTTCGGGATCTTGGCTTCCGCGGCTTCGATAGCTTTCTGATCGAGTTCGAAATCCTCGAGCTTGCCGCTGAGGTAAGCGTCGTAGGCCGTCATGTCAAAGTGGCCGTGGCCGCTCAGATTGAACAGGATCGTCTTGGATTCGCCCGTCTCCCTGCACTTGATCGCCTCGTCAATCACGGAGCGGATCGCGTGTGACGACTCCGGCGCCGGCATAATGCTCTCGGTCTGCGCGAACATCATGGCCGCTTCGAAGCATGGGTTCTGATGATACGCGGTGGCCCGCATCACGCCTTCCTTCACCAACAGCGCCAACTGCGCGGCAACGCCGTGGTAGCGAAGACCGCCCGCGTGAATTCCGGAAGGCACGAAATCGTGGCCGAGCGTATACTGCTTCAACAATGGCGTCATCTGGCCCGTATCGCCGAAGTCGTACGCGTAAAGGCCACGCGTCAGCGTCGGACACGCTTTGGGCTCGACGGCAATGAAGTCGATCTTCTTTCCCTGGCGGAGCTTGTCGTGCGCGAAGGGGAAGGCTATGCCTGCGAAATTCGATCCGCCGCCGCAGCAGCCGATGACGATATCCGGATACTCGCCTACGCTCTGCATCTGGATCTTCGCCTCCTCGCCGATGATCGTCTGGTGAAGGAGGACGTGGTTCAGCACGCTGCCGAGACTATACTTGATGCCGCCGCCGCTCTTCGCGGCCACTTCGATCGCTTCGGTGATTGCGATGCCCAGGCTGCCGGTCGTGTCGGGCATTTCGGCCAGGACCTTCTTGCCGTAGTCGGTCGTATCGCTGGGGCTCGATATGACCTTGGCTCCGTACGATTGCATGAGGACGCGCCGGTACGGCTTCTGCGTGAAACTTACCCGGACCATGTAGACCGTGCAGTCCATCTTGAACATGCAGCACGCGATGGACAGCGCCGTTCCCCACTGGCCCGCGCCGGTTTCAGTCGCCAGTCCCTTTGTGCCGGCGATCTTGTTGTAATACGCCTGCGCGACCGACGTGTTCAGCTTGTGACTCCCGGCCGGGCTGACGCTTTCGTTCTTGTAGAAGATCTTAGCCGGCGTATCGAGCAGTTTCTCGAGGCGGTACGCGCGCCGCAGCGGCGTTGGGCGCCACATGCGGTAGGCGTCCATCACCTCGCCAGGGATCGATATCATGTTCTGCATCGACATCTCTTGCTCGATGAGTCCAGGAGGGAACAATGCGGCAAGATCGTCAGGACCCAGAGGCTGCAACGTGCCCGGATGAAGCGGAGGCGGCATCGGCGCCGGAAGATCGGGGTTGATGTTGTACCACGCGTCCGGCATCTTGGACGGATCGAGCAGTATGTTGTATTGGTTCATTTTTTCTCTCCCAGTTGTCAAACTCAAAACCCACCCACAAGACGTAGCATACAACAAGCCGGCCCCAGACGTAAAGCGCGTGCATTGCAATACATTGAACAGGCTTCTATACTCAGTGCCAGGGCCTTTTCTTGGGAGGCACACATGCAAGCTGAAGATCGCATCATCCATTTCTCGACGGAATTGATCCACGCGCCCTTTCAATACAAAGTCGCGGCGCTTCAGAAGCTGTATTATGAGTTGTCGCAGACGCGCGCAGCGTATGACAGCAGCGATTTCAGCGCGCCGCCGCAGTTCCGGTTCTACTCGCGCCGTCCGGCCAAGACGCAATCCGTGCTGATCTTTCTGCCGGACCGCATTGCCCTTGTCGAGGAGTGGGCCGACATCGCCCTTTCCGATTTCGTTGAGAAGGTCCGGGAAGTGAGCCGGCGGGTATTGTCGACGCTTGGCATTCCGGTCTTCGTGGCGCAAACGGCCACGATCCGTTCCACGTTCGCACTCACGCATTTTACCGATGCGCGCGTCTTTCTCTTGGACCACGCCTGCAACCAGGCGGACCGCATCAATCCGCACTTCGGCCGGCCCATAGTAACTGGCGGGTTGAGGTTCGTCCTGCCCGAGACGCCCGACCACCCGGGCACGCTCCACGTGATCATCGAGTCTTTTCGGCACAGCCTCAAAGAAGTGTTCGTCGAGGTGAAAGGCGTTTTCAACGATCAGCGGATGGATGCCGAAGTGCTGGATATCGCGGTGGGGAACATCAAGCGCGTCCGGTCTTTCATTATCGAGAATGTCTTCCCTTACCTGAACCAGTACGACGTTTCGCGGGAGAACGCGATATGAGCGGCGCGCGGATCCGGATCTGGACCGATCTGCCTAAAGCGACGATCAACCCCAATATCTACGGTCACTTTGCGGAGCATCTCGGTCGCTGCATCTACGAGGGAATCTGGGCGGGGCGCCGCTCGGACATCCCCGACGAAGACGGGATCCGGCTCGACGTGCTCGCGGCGCTCAATCAAGTGCGCGCCCCGATCATCCGCTGGCCCGGCGGCTGTTTCGCTGACATGTATCACTGGCGCGACGGGATCGGGCCGCGAAAACAGCGCCCCCCAACCGTGAACACCTGGTGGCGTCAAGGAGAGCCAAACGAATTCGGCACGGATGAGTTCATGCAGTTCTGCCGCGGTGTGGGATGCGAGCCGTACATCTGCGTGAATGTCGGGACCGGTTCTCCCCAGGAAGCGGTCGAATGGCTCGAATACTGCAACCACGGAGGCGATTCGGTTCTAAGCAGAGCCCGCGTGAGTCATGCCGGCGCGAAACCGCACGGCGTGAAGTACTGGGGGATCGGCAACGAGAACTGGGGTTGCGGCGGACGATTTACCGCCGCGGACTACGCGAAGGAATTCGTCAGATTCGCATCGTTCATGAAGGCCGCGGATCCCACTGTGCAACTGATCGGGTGCGGGTGCAGTCCCATGGACTACCAGAATCCGGCCTTTGTCGCCTGGAACCATGAGTTCTGCCAGGCGATGCCACACGCCGACCTCATCGACCAACTCAGCATCCACCGTTACTTCAGCCGCGGCCACGGCGTGAACTTCTCCGACTCCGAGTATCACGCCCTGTTCGCGGACCTGATCAGCCTCGAACGGGACGTGCAGCAGGCCGACCAGTTGCTTAGCTATTTCTACCCCGACAAATTCGTCGGGCTGGCCGTGGACGAGTGGGGGCTGTGGCACCCGAGCGCCTCTGTCGAGAACGGACTCGAACAGGAGAACACGCTTCGCGACGCCGTTTTCGCGGGCGCCGTGCTCAACCTGTTCAACCGGTACGCGCACCGCGTCACGATGAGCAACATCGCGCAGACCATCAACGTCCTACAAAGCCTCGCGTTCACGGACGGCCGGCGCATGTTCCTGACCCCTACGTACCACATTTACGACATGATGCGCTACCACATGGGCGCCCGCGCGTTGACGCAGGAAATCGAGTGTCCAGAATTCGAAGGGCATCCCGTCGGACTCCGTCGGAAGTTTTCCGTTCCCGCGCTGAGCGTGAGCGCTTCGATAGCCGGAAGCAAGGTCCTGGTTACCGTGGCCAACCAGACGATCAACCAGGATATCGAGGCCCGCCTCGAACTCCGCGGCGCAAAGCCCGGCGGTATCGTCGGACGCGCGCTCAACTCTGCCACGGCGCGGGATCAGAACACGTTTGACGCGCCGAAGACGATCTTTCCAAAGAGACTGAAGCTCGAACCGAGCGGCGGCGAGATCGTTCATACCTTCCCCGCGCATTCATTCACTTCGCTAAACATCTCGCTGGCCTGAGATGGAACGATCACGCTTAGTATCGATTGTGTTGCCGTGTTTCAACGCGGCGGGAACCTTGCCGCAGGCGATCGATTCCATTTGCACGCAAACCTGCCGCGACTGGGAGTTGATCATCGTGGACGATGGCTCCAGCGATGCCTCTCTACGGATCGCGGAAGACGCGGCCTCAAAGGATCCCCGCATCCGCGTGATGGCCCTGCCGCACGCCGGGATCGTCGAAGCCCTTCGGCGCGGCTGCGATGGCGCGGAGGGAGCCTCGATCGCCCGAATGGACGCCGACGATATTGCGCTGCCGGCGCGTTTGGCCGAACAGGTGCGGTTGATGGAAGTGGACGAGAGCGTTGCTCTTTGCGGGACGCAGGTCAACATGGTTGGGCCGAGCGTTGGCTATGGCCGCAACAGATACGAGACCTGGATCAACGCTCTGACGACCCACGAGGACATCGTGCGCGAGTTGTTCGTCGAGTGCCCGATTCCTCACCCGACTTTCATGATGCGGCGGGCCTCCTATGTGGCCTTGGGCGGGTACACGGACCTCGGTTGGGCTGAGGATTACGACCTCTGCATGCGCGCGTTCGCGGCGGGAATGCGGTTCGGCAAAGTCCCGCAACACCTCCTGAACTGGACCGAATCGCCGCGACGTCTCTCGATGGTTTCCCCGCGATACGGCCCAGATCGCTTCCGCGCCCTCAAGAGACACTACCTGTTCCTGACCTACCTGGAAAAGGTCGAGCGTTTCTACCAGTGGGGGGCCGGAGAAGTCGGCAAGGCCTGGCTCCGCGAATGGGGGGAGCGGAAACCCGTAGCTGCGGTGGACATCAACCCGCGCAAGATCGGAAGGGCCATCCACGGCATACCGATTATCCCCCTGGAGGACCTGCCCAAGCCCGGCGAGACCTTCACGGTGATCGCGGTGGGCGCCCCCGACGCCCGCGACGAGATCCGTGCGTGGCTGCTCCCACGCGGGTACCGCGAACTGCACGATTTTCTGTTTCTCGCGTAGACTGCGGCTACGGAACCGCACGTGAATCATGGTGGGAGCCTTCAACTACCCCGTTCAGCGCCGAGTATGCTACCGTCATGGGGGTGATCCGCGGACAAGGGGCTGCAACCCCTTGTCTCTGTTTAGGCAGCATGTAAACCTTTTGGCTGTGGACCGCGTTCTTAGAGTGAGACGGGAAAACGACATGGACGTTACCTTGCTGAGCGACGGCGAACTGGCGTCGGCGCTCAAGGGCGGGGACGAACGCGCATTTGAAGAGTTGTTCCGCAGACACCAGGGCCGCGTGTATGCCGTCGCCTACCGGGTGACGGGCAATCGCGAAGACGCGCTGGACGTCGCCCAGGAGTCGTTGTTGAAGGCGTATCGGAAAATCCACGCGTGGCAGCCGAAGGGCGGGTTTCTTGCCTGGCTCCTGCGCTTGACCGCCAACCAGGCCATCGATACGATCCGCAAGCGCAAGCGTCAACAGCACGAGAGGCTGGTTGATGACAGGCGTGGAAACGAAGACGAGCGCGCGGTTGTCGAGCCGTCGTCCGCCGATACCGCCCGCGAGGTCTGGGCGTTGGAGATCGAGGCCCGCGTGCGCGCGGCGCTGGTCGTGTTGTCTGAGACGCAACGAACCGTCTTCCTGTTGAGGCACTATGAAGGACTCCAGCTCTCGGAGATTGCTGAAGAGATCGGTTGCACCGTGGGCAGTGTCAAAGTCCACTTGTTTCGAGCACTCAAGAAGCTAAGGAAAGAACTGGGTGATTTGTATGAGGTCTCACATTGAGCGAGAGGGGAACAGGGTATGAGTTGTCGTAAGATGCGCGGCTTGATAGCCGCATCGGTTTACGGGGACTTGACTCATGATGAGCAGTTGACGCTCGATGGCCACTTGGCCTCATGTCCCGCTTGCCGCAACGAGGCCGCCGCTTTTGTCCGGATGGCTTCCGCAATTCCGGTGAAGGCCGTCGAACTTGACCATGACCTTGTGTCGGCCGTCCGGCGCCGACTCTATGAGTCCGAGAGCAGCAGCTCTGTGCGTGTTGCATGGCGCTTTGCCGCGCCTCTGGGAGCCGCAGCCGCGCTTTTCGTTATTATCTCGTATGTTGCCATGACCCACTTCCCACCTCAGAGCGACCAATGGCGGCAGGCCGACGCTTCGGGGGACAAGGGGTTGCAACCCCTTGTCCAACCCCTCGCCCAACCCCTCGTCCAACCAGTGGTCCTACAAGCGGATGATGTTTCGCCGGTGCAATGCGCGCTGACCGAAGCCGACAGGTTAGCGCGGTATCATGACTACACGAACGCCTACCGCGCGCTGAAACAGTCCGTCGAGGAGTCTCCCGATGACCCTCTGGCCGGGGATGCCCAGCTTCGACGGGCGGACATCGCGTTCAGCCTCTTGAGGTGGTACCCGGAAGCCTGCGAAGACTATGAACTCCTGGCGGACCGATATCCCGCGGTCTTTGTCAATAGTGTTGAGAGCATACGGCGCCGGGATCTCCTCGCCGAGGCGCGCGAGCGCGACTATGCTTCACTGCATGCGTTGGACGCGGCGCTGCGAAGCAATGATAACCAGTTTGCCCAACTGGAGAGGGTCATCGCGCGCTATCCCGGGACCTTCGTTGCGTCCTCCGCGGCGGAGGATATGGCGCGCTTGACGGCCGTCGAAGACGCCGCGGCAGGCGAGGCCTCGGCGCGTCTGGCGGCCATGGAACGCGCACGAGATCGCTGCACGAACGTGATAGCCAAGCGGCAGCTCAACCTCGAGGTCGGGCACATCTATCAACGTGAAATGAACGACCCGGCCAAGGCCGTGGAATGCTATAACGAAGTTATCGAGAACGACAACGCCGTGCTGGCTCAACTCGCAAAGCAATCCTTGGCCGAGCTTGGACCTCTTTCACGCTGACGGCTCCGTGGCCGCGGCGTCCTTGCCGCGTTTTCGTCAAGGACCGCTTGACGTCAAGTGCGCGTGCCGAAACGCGGCGAGGACGCCGCGGCCACGGAGCCGCACTAACGCTAAGAAGCGTTCGTTCCGGTCTTACTTCGAGTCGTGGTTTGAGATTCCACGTTTCAAATTGAGCTGCCGATATGGTAACATATTGATAAACAAGGAAGTTGCGTTGTCTCCGGAGTGCCGATAGTGCTTGCGAAGAAAGCCCTCGAGAAACAGCTCGTAGCGGACGGCGTCGTTGATGAGGAGAAGCTCAGCCGGGCGCGGGCGGAGGCGTTGCGTACAGGCCAGGGGCTCCTCGACGTGATCTCGCAACTCGACTATGCCCCGCCAGAGTCCGTGTATCGGTCCCTGGCCAAGTACTGCGACCTTCCCTTCGTCATTCCATCCAAGATGGACATCCCCGAAGATCTGGTCAAGAAAGTCCCGGCCCGATTCGCGACGCATTACAACTTCGTTCCCATTCAGGAGCGCAACGGCGCCATCGTCGTGGCCGTATCCGATCCGCTAAACGCGCAACTCCTTGATGATATTAGGCTTGTGCTCAAGAAGCGTGTCGACCCAGTCGTAACCACGCCTGAAGAGATTGAGCGCACCACAAAGACCATCTACGGTCTCGGGGCCGATACCGTCGAGCGGATCCTTAGCGACACGGACAGCGTGGCGGCTATTCTCACGCTGGACGGCCAGCAGATGGGGTCCGACCTGGGCGACGAGAACATCGATGCCTCGATCATCAAGTTCGTAAACGAACTCATCGTCGAGGCCATCCAATCGGACGCGACGGACATACACATCGAGCCGTTTGAGGACCAACTGCGTGTACGTTACCGCATCGACGGCATGCTGCACCAGCTTCCGACTCCGGCGAGCATCCGCGGGTTCCAGGCGGCAATCGTGTCGCGCATAAAGATCATGGCCAATCTGAACATTGCGGAGAAGCGTCTGCCGCAGGACGGCAAGATCCTCGCCTCCGTGGGAGACCATCAGTACGATCTCCGCGTGAGCGTGCTGCCGACGCCTTACGGCGAGACGGTCAACATGCGCATTCTTAGCCGCGCCTCGATGTTTCTGACGTTGGACCAGTTGGGTTTTCTCCCGGAAGACCTCAGCCTCTTTGCGACGTTCCTCGATAAGCCGCACGGGATCATCCTCGTTACAGGTCCCACTGGGAGCGGCAAGACCACCACGCTGTATGCCGCCCTGCACAAACTCAACAAACTCGACCGGAAGATCATCACGATCGAGGACCCAATCGAATACCAGCTCAAGGGAATCTCGCAGATGCAGGTGCAGCCGCGCATCGGGTTCGATTTCACGCTGGGATTGCGTTCGATGCTTCGCCATGACCCGGACATTATGATGGTCGGCGAGATCCGCGACTATGAGACGGCCGAAATGGCAATCCGTTCCAGCCTAACGGGCCACTTGGTTTTCAGTACGCTCCACACCAACGATGCCGCCGGGTCCGTTACGCGATTGATCGATATGGGCGTCGAGCCGTTCCTTATCGCGAGCACGATGATCGCGGCAATCGCCCAGCGGCTCGTCCGCTGCGTCTGCTCGAACTGCGCCGAGGACTACGTGCCGAGCGAGGAAGTCTTGAGGAATGCCGGCGTCACTTCGCTCCCGCCCGGCGCGCAACTGCGGCGCGGCCGTGGATGCGATGCGTGCCGCCATACCGGCTATCGTGGGCGCGTCGCGATCTACGAGATGCTGGCATTCTCGAATCCGATCAAGGAGATGACGTACCGGCGCTCGCCTTCGACCGACATCAAACGGAAGGCGCGGCAACTGGGTATGAAGACGTTGCGCGAGTCCGGTTGGACGCAGGTATGCCGGGGGAAGACCACAATTGAGGATGTCATGCGCGTCACCTCGGACGCGGACGTGATTGACGCTATCGAGACAGGCGATGCCGCAATTCAAGTATGAGGTAAAAAAGAGTCCCGGCGCCGTGACGAGCGGAGTCCTCGAAGCGGAGAGCCAGCGCGCCGCAATTGCGCGGCTGCGCGACATGGGATACTTCCCGATCAGCATCGAGGAATATCAAGGCGAGGAGAAGAAGGATACCCTCCGCCACGCGCTTGTCCGCATCCGGCTCAGGGACCGCAACCTTTTCTTCCGCCAGCTAGCCAATCTGATCGAATCCGGCATGCCCATCACGCGCGCCCTGGGGACCCTCGTCGAACAGACCGAAAACCCCAAACTTGTCACCGTCATCGCGGGCATTCGCGAGGACGTTCAAAAAGGCAGCACCTTCGCCGAGGCGCTCGAACGCCATCCGAAAATCTTTCCCCCGATGTTCTGCAACATGATCCGCGCCGGTGAGACCGGGGGCATGCTCGAAGAAGTCATGTGGCGCATCGTCGCGTTCGGCGAGCAGGAAGAAGAACTCCGGGGCAAGGCGGTTTCGGCCATGATCTATCCGGCGTTCCTGTTGGTGGTGGGCAGCTCGGCGATATTCATCCTGGTATCGTTTGTGTTTCCAAAGTTCGTGACCATCTTCAAGGACTTCAACGCCACCTTGCCATGGCCGACCATCGTTGTAATGGCGCTATGCGACTTCATGGGGAAATTCTGGTGGGCCGTGCTGCTTGCGCTGGCCGGCGTGATCGCGGCGGTCGTCTCATACGTTCGGACTCCGGCGGGCCGGCTCAACTTTGATAGATTCCTCTTGCGCGTTCCCGCCGTCAACGCGGTTGTCCAGCGCTACGAAATGGCCAAGTTCGCTCGTACGCTGGGCACCCTGCTCGACAACGGCGTGCCCGTCCTGACGGCCATCAAGATCACCGTCGATACCCTCTCGAACAAGGCCATCGCCGCGGAGGTCGAAACCATCCACGGGCGCGTAATCGAGGGAGAGAGCATCAGCGACAGCCTCCGTCAGACGAAGCACTTCCCGCCGATGGTCATCAACATGTTCGCCGTGGGTGAGGAGAGCGGACGCCTCGGCGCGGTGGCCAAGCGCATCGCGGATGCCTATGATCAGGAGGTTGACCGCGCCGTGAAGGCGATGGCGGCCCTCTTTGAGCCAATTCTGATTGTCATAATGGGTGTCATCATCGGTTTCCTGGTAATCGCCATGCTCTTGCCGATGCTGACGTTGAGTTCGCAAGTTGGATAACGGAGGTGTGTAATGGATAACAAGGGCGGATTTACGCTGATCGAGTTGATCCTCGTGACGGTGATCATCGGCATCCTTGCCGGCATGGTTTCCTTGTCGTTCCTGGGACGGGCCCAGGAGGCGCGCATTAAGGCTGCGAAAGGCGACATCGCCCTTTACAACACAGCTATCGACTTGTACGCCCTTGACCATAACGACAAGTTGCCCGCCTCGCTGCAAGACCTCGTCGCGAAGCGCAAGTACGTAAAAGAATTGAACAAGGACCCCTGGGGCAACGAGTACATCTACAAGCCCCAAGGTAGCAGCTATACCGTTACCTCAGCGGGTGCGGACGGCGCTCCCGGCACCGCGGACGATGTTACGCAAACTTCGGTGCACGAGGTCGAGAATTAGCGCCCTTTCCTCGATAATGGGCTGAAAGATCCATGAACCCAAATTCGGCAATTGGAGCCAGTTGGGCTTCTCCAAGCAATGGACGGAATGGACGGAATGGGCAGAATCCGGCAGATGAATCTTATCAATGTCCATCCTGTCCACCCAGTCCACTTCGTCCACCCAGTCCACCATTTCGAAAAGCGCCTTCAATCTTGACCGCCGTACCCAGGATGAAAATGCTCCCGCACGCCCTCTCGAAACCCGATACCCGATACCCGATACCCGGCTCCCACGGTTTCTCACTGATGGAGCTGATCATCGTCATGACCATTATCTTGATCATGTCCGCGGCAGTAGTGCCCGTCTTCGGCGGCTCCATGGCGAAGCTGGAACGCGACCACGCCGTGCGGGATTTCGTGTCCACGCTCCGATACGCGCAGGAACGCGCCGTGACTGACACCCGTGAGTACCTGCTCCTCATGGATCAGGAACGCAGCGAATACTGGCTCACTCGCTTTGCCGGCATGGAGGAGCGGAAGAAAACCTTCGAGTCGATCGACGAGCGCCAAGGCCAGAGCATGTTCCTGCCGGAGCGGCTCACCTTTGACAAGATCAAGGCGCGAAAGGACCGCAAGGAGAAGTATTACTTCATTTCCTTCTATCCCAACGGGGCGTGCGACGTTGCCGAAGTGACGCTGCGGCACGAGGACGGCCGCTCCGTTACCGTCGCGACAAAAGGCTCCCTCGGGCAACTCGAGGTCAAGGAGAAAGGATGATCCGGATCGCAGCCGCCAAATCCCGCTCTCGCGCGATTTGCCCTCCCGTGCGCCGTTGCAGGAGCGGCGGGTATATCCTTTTCGAGACCATGGTTGCGATGGTGTTGTTGAGCGTCGGCCTGATTGCGATCAACAGGGCCATGCGCGAGACGATTGTCGTTCGTGGACAAGCACGCGATTACACCGAAGCCCGTTTTCTCATCGAGGAGACGATCTCGATGCTCGAGTTGCAGCCGCAACTCGTCGAGGCGTCGAAATCCGGGCGATTCGATGGAGAACACGCGCGATTCAGCTACAAGTGGCAGGTCTCAAAGGTTGATGTTCCGGAGCCTGAGTTCCCCGCGGATGCGCCGGCGGAGGAAATGGAGAAGCTCAAGCTGGACGCACGCTATCTCGCGAAGATCGAAGCGACGGTCTTATGGGAACGTTTCGGGCGCAAGTATGAGCAGACCGCCCAGACCCTGTGGACCCCCGAAAAGCTCTTCATACCCGAAGAAAAGAGATCGCCATGACGCCTGATTCCGCGACCATTGGCCCTCTATCCAGCAAGCGGGACCTCGGCTTTACCCTTGCCGAGCTGATCGTTGCCGCCACGGTCCTTACCCTCGTGATGACCTCCGTATACGTTGCCTTCGGGAACACGCTGCGGGCGTGGCGGCTGGGCGAATCCCATCTCGCCACATATCAGAATGGGCGGACCGCGTTGAGCGTTCTATCGAGAGAACTGGGCTGCATGCTCGGCGGCGCGGAGCATCTGTTTCAGGGCACGCACGACGAGGTCGAGTTCTTTACCGTTGCGCCGCCCATGAACGTCGACAAGGGCGAGGGCCCTCGTGTGTTGTGGGTGCAGTACCGGTTCAACCGCACTGGAAAAAGTTTCGTCCGCGAAGAGGCCATTGTGTTGAAGCCGCTGCCGCTAAAGATGTCCGATGACGGCAAGGTGGATAGGACGCGCGTCAAGCTCGGCCGGAAGAAGAAGTTCGAACTCGTATCGGAGGGCGTCGCGGGCCTCGATTTCACATATTTCTGGATTCCGCCTCACGAGCGGAAAGCGAATGAACCGCCCCAATGGCTCGATCCCATTGTCCTCAAGGAGAGCCGCGAAGGCTGGGGTTTGCCGCAAGGCATCAAGGTGGACCTGACGCTCAAAGACCCGACCTCGGAATCCGGCAAGACCCGTTTCTCGTTGCGCACCTCTTTCCGTGGTCCAACGACACCCTATGACGAGAAAAAGATCGGGATGAGTAAGCTGTGAAGACTCGAATCTCAGAATGCCGCAAGAGAGAGGGCCGCAAGAGCGGCGAGAAGGGATTCGTTCTCGTCTGCGTGCTGTGGATACTTGCCATCCTCACTGTGATCACGATCGGGTTCCAGCGCAGGGCCGTCATGGACGCGCGCGCCGCCACGTTCACGTTCGACCATACGCGGGCCATGTTCATGGCGCGCGGCGCCGTGGCGCGCGGCATTGTCGAATTGCGCAACAAGGCCGTCATCGACGCGATCAACAAGCAATCCGGGCGCACGGGTTACAGCCAGAAATGGGCGCATACGATGGACATGTTCAAGGAGAAGGCATATTTCACGCTTCCCGAGGGAGACGAGTTCGAGAACGAGATATGCAAGTACGTCATGCGCGACGAAGAGAGCCTGATCTGCATCAACGGCTCGAATGAAGAACTGCTGAAGAACGTGAAACCGCTCAGCCTCGAAGCGGTGCGCGCCATCATGAAACGCCGCCTGGGCGATCCTGACGCAAAGGAGATGCCCCAACCCTTCCAGACCATCGAGGAACTGCGCGAAGTCGGCGACATCAAGGACAGGGATTGGTTTGGGGACGAGAAGAAGGCCGGTCTAAAGGACCTCCTGACATGCTGGGGTGACGGCAGGGTCAATATCAATACCGCCTCCGGAGCGGTGCTCAAGTGCATACCCAGTCTCCGCGCAAATGCTATCAGTGCGATCTTAGCCTATCGCGCCGGTTCTGACGGCGAGCTCTACACCGAGGACGATCAAGATTTCACGAGTTTCGAAGATTTGGCTGAGAAGACGGGCATCAGCGGAGAAGCGCTTGCGACCTTGCAGCAGCATTGCAAGGTCGACTCGCAATTCTTTACAATCACCGGCATCGCCACGCTGCGTCAAGGCAAGGTCATCGCTTCATGCGTCGCAACCGTTATGGTTGAGGGCTCCGGTGCGGCTGTGATCAAGTGGCGGGAGGAAATCGTTGAGTCGTAAGACAAACCATATCAGTATATTGCAGTTTGACGAACGGGTGATCTCCCGTCTTAGGGTGCGCCGCGGCGCCAAGGGGCTCGAGGTTATCGCCTTCGACGTGGAACGCGGCGCATGGTCCGCGCGGGAAGGGACCCTCGAGACCGCGCTGCGCGAGTTCGCCGCAAAGCACCTCCTTGCCGAAGACCACGTCTACACGGTGCTGCCGCGGTACGACATGACCGCCCGCATACTTGACCTTCCCAGTCATGACATCAACGAGATCAAGGGCATGGTCCGCCTTAGCGCCGAGGAGTACGTTCCATTCTCTGTTGAAGAGCTCGTGACGGACCAGTGCATTCTGGGCAAGACGGCAAACGGCGGCTCGAAGGTCCTCGCCGTCTTTGCCCACCGCGACGTCGTCGAGTCTCACGTGAAGCTGCTCCAGGCCGCGAAGATCGATCCCGAACAGATCTACGTCAGCACGGTTTGCCTTGCTGCCGCGGCGATCGAAGGGCGAGGCGCGTCACGCGGGCGGTACGCTCTGGTCAACCTTGCATCGGGCGGGCTCGAGATTATCGTCATGCACGGCGACCGCCTCGAATACGGGCGAGCCGTCGCATCCCAGCACGACTGGGGGCTCGATACCGGGACGGCACAAGAGATCCTCGATGAACTCGGAGTCGAGGTCCGCGCTTCATTGTCGGCCTACCGGCGGGAATCCGAAGACGGCGAGGACGTTGAAGCGGTTTATCTGTGTTCGGACGCAAACGACGTCCGCGCCCATTGCGAGGCGCTCGCGCAGGAGATCAGCGCGGCGGTCGTGACCGAGGAATGCGGTCCGGCCCTTTTTGCGCGCGACCTCGTTACCCACGGCGCGGAACTCCTCACGACCTTGCCGATGGTTTCGCTCGGCGCGGCGCTGGTGGCGCAGGAACGCGCATCCATCGGGATCAATCTGTTGCCGGAGACGCTGATGCGCACGCGTGAACGCGAGGGCGCCAAGAGAGTGTTCGCGAAGTTCGGCGTGCTTGCCGCGGCCATAGTGTTTGTGCTCGTGGGCCTATACGCCATGGCCGTCCACCAGCGGAATGACTACATTCGCGAGCTTAGCAATAGAATCGCGAAGATCGAGCCGCACGCTGACGGGATTCTCGCGAAACAAAGGCAGTTGGAGCTTCTTCAGCGCCAAGTCGAACGTTCGGGGAGCGTTCTGGAACTGCTCGGGGCGCTGGTGGAATTGTTCCCCAATTCGGATATGAACATCACCCGGTTCCAGTTCACGCACAACGACAAGATCGAAGTCACCGGACGCACAAAGACGCTCAAAGCAATCGAGACACTGGCGCACGTCTTGACCGAGGCCGGAAAGAGCTCGATCCCGCAGTTTGCCCGTGCGCAACGCGTATATGAGCAAGAGATGAATGAGAAGGGACAGCAGATCTGGGACTACAAGCTCGTCCTGCCGTTCCCGGAGACGGAGCGGCCCGCCGAAGAGGGTGGCGAGGAGGCCGCGATTGAGTAGCTTTTGGGAGAAGCTTTCCGTCCGAGAACGTCAGCTTGCGATCGCGACCGCCGCGGTGCTCGTAGTGGCCTTTGCATTTTTCTCCAGCTACCGGGCAGTGATTCGCATTCTCGACTTGAACAACGCCATAGACAGGCTTGAGAGCCGTCTTCTTGCCTGCTACGAAAGGGACGCTCGCACCGTCAGCGTGGATCGCGCCTACAAGGATATCACGACCCAGCATTCGAGTTCTTGGACCGAGGCGGAGATCCATAACCGTCTTCGAGACGAAATCTACCGCCTCCAGTTGGAGGATCCGGAGGCGGCCCCGGAGAAAACCAAGAAGCTTGTGGAAATCCCGTCGTTGCGGCAGGGTTTGCTGAAGGACAGCGGCGCGGGTTATCGCGAGTACCAGCTGACCATCAAGATTCCGTCGACGGATATCTACTCGCTGTTGATCTTCCTTAGCAGACTGCAACTGAGCCAGCAGGCGCTGCGTATCGACGGGCTCGAGATTGCCCGGCCGCCAGAGTCGCCCCTCGTTATGGCGAACATTGTCGTGACCCGGACGGTAGTCGATCGTGCGTCCGAGGAAGGGGCTGAGCAAGCGGTCCCGGAGCAAGCGCCGACGGGGCAAGCGGCGTCTTCGATCTTCTCCTGGGACGGGGTTCGGGTCGAGGACTGGCAAGGAGACAAGTGCTCCCTGTCGCTTGCGTCTGAGACCGGCCAGGGAGGAAGCTCTCTCAAGGCCGAAGCCAAGGAGCCTGACGCCTCGTGCCACATGGTGCATGAGTTGGAAGCGGGAGCGGCCTACGAGTTGACGCTTGATGCGACGGCGACCGCACCCGCTTTGGTGCAGGTGGCGCGGGATGCCGACGGGTCCGCGTTTGAAGGTGCGCAGGACCTTCCCGGCGACGGCAAGACATATCTGTACCGAATCGACTTTACGGTTGACGGGGATACCGGCTCCAAGGTGAAAGTGCGCGTGCCTGTCGTACGGATAAAAGAGCAGGGTGGGGTTGTCCAAGTGGGCAACGTAGCCCTCAACCGGCGGCCGGAGTAGACGATGGAACGTACGATTACAGTTCTCTGCGCCCTGCTGATTGTGGTCGTGGCCGCCGCTGCCGCCATGCAGATCGTGTTCAGCCCGATGGGCGCGAGACGCGCAAGTCTGGAAGACCAACTCGCAAAAATCAGCCCGGTCGACGTCGAGTTCGAGAGACGCGATCTCGACGTGGACTCAGTTCAGAAGAAACTGGCGTCAAAGCCAGGTCTCTGGGTGGAGCTGTTGGCGCCCCCGCCCCCGCCGCCCCCGCCGCCGCCGAAACCGCCGAACCTCGAAGAGATGGCAAAAGGCGTGGCCTTTGGGCGTCAGCAAGTCGGCGACAAAGTCAAAATGACAAAGGCGGGAGAGACAAAAGGTTCGTTTGTCGGCGTGGGCGACGCGGTGAACGGTCTTACCGTCAAGGAGATAACCAAGACGTCGGTTGTGCTCGCACTGAAATGGCAGAGCCAGGAGTTGACGATCTCGAAAGGGCGCAAGTAGCCGTGCCGGCGGACGTGTGCGCGAAGGTGCGTCACCTTTGCCGAGCCGGATAGCGTTCTTGAAACGGAGTCTCCAGCGGTGTAGTATCGTAGCAGGCGTGGCGTGCCATGCCGTATGGAGAAAACCGGGGAAACGGAGCAAAGAACCTTCTATATGAAGCAATCATATCGCCTTGTTGCAAGAGTCGCGTTGGTGGCGGTTGCCCTGGCCGGCATCATCGTCGTGCCCGTATACGCGCAGAATGTCTACGCGCAAGGGCAAACCCCCACCCAGCCCAGATCTACGCCGGATCTCAGCAAACTGCGCCAGCAACTCCAGCAGGGCAAGGCGAAGAGGGGGACCGGCACGCAGCAGCAGGGAGGTACGACGGGAATGCAAGGGATCAGCTCCTTGCGAGACCGGCTTGGGAAGAAAGGCGCGAAGGCCGATAAGGCCGAGGACAAGACCGGTCAACCGGGGCAGGCAGAGAAGGCTCAGCCTCCTCCGCAACCCCGCGGAACAGGACCTACCAAGCCGCCACGTCAAGGCGTCGCCGCAAAAGGTGAGGCGGCCAAGAGCGGCATCCGCGCCGGGGGCCAAGGTGCAGCCGCCGGAGGCAAAGCCGGAGGAGGCGTCAGCGCCGTGCGAGTCGTCGGGCAAGGGACATATGAGCCGCTGAAGGATCGTCCCGTCGAGTATGGCGAAGTGCCCGACGAGGGCGAAGCCATGACACTGAACGGGCCCGTCGCGGCGAAGGAGTTCATCGAGACCCTCGTTCTGGCCACCAACTGGAACGTGCTCGCCACGGATGCGGCCCAGAAGATCAACCTCTTCTTCTGGATAAGCGCAATGAAACCGAAGGAGGCGCTCCAGATACTCAGGTTCCATGACGTTTACTACGAATACGACAAGGATACCAAGTACCTCTATGTGATGACCAAACAGGAATTCCTCGAGAGGAAGTTCGGGACCCAAGTGGAGCACGAGTTCGTCGTCAAGCACGCCTCCGTCGACTACATCGAATCCATTCTGACGTCGCTGCTTTCGGAGAAGGGCCGCATCATCACGGATCCACGCACGCAGCACATCATCGTCTGGGACGTGCGCGACAATCTCGACAAAATGAAGCAGACCGTTGAAGAACTCGACGTTCCGCTGGCCGAGAACTTGTTCACCGTCAAGTACGCCGACATAGCCGACGTCGAGACCGTGTTCAACTTGCTGCTGTCGCAGGGCGGCAGTCTCGTCTCCGACCCCAGAACGGGAGTGATCCTCGTCAAGGATCTCAAGGCCAACATCGATCAAATGCAGGCCGCCCTCGAAAAGCTGGACGTAACGGTCGAGCCACGGGTCTTCTCGATAGCGAACGTGAACGCCGATACGCTCAGCGAGAGCGTGGAAGCGCTGCTTACCGAGCGCGGCGCCATGCAGGTCGATCCGCATACGAACGCGCTCATCGTTACCGACGTCCCCACGCGCCAGGAACAGATCTCGGAACTCGTAAAGACCCTCGACAAGAAGCTCGAAACGCGCACCTGGACGTTGAACTACATCCTGCCGGACGACATCTCGGAGCGCGTCGAATCGCTCGTACCAGAGGAAATGGGGAATGTCGTGACGGATGAGGATGTCCACCAGATCACGGTGACCGCCGTTCCCGAGCGCATCAAGGAAATTGACGACCTGATCAAGGTGTGGGACATCAAGCGCAGACAGGTCCAGATCGAGGCCTACCTGCTTACCGTTTCAAGCGACATACAACGCAGCCTCAGCATCAACTGGTCGTACTTTGACTCCGACGGCAACGCGCCCATGGAGCTCCGTGTGAACCAAGGCGCGGCCCCGAACTACACGAAGCCCGCCACCGACACCTTCATGATCGGCCAACTGCCGTTCGCGTCAGCGTTGCGCAATCCGTTCACGGGCGAGGTCATCAAGGACATTCAGGGGAAACCGATCATCGAATCCTTCCATGGCAGTCGTGTCGCGGCCGCGATTAACTACCTCGACAAGCACGGCGATGTCGCCCTTATCTCAACGCCGCGGGTCACGGTCCAGGACGGCGAGGAGGCCGTGTTCCAGAGCGGCAGCAGTATCCCCTACGTGACCTCGTCTTCGTACAACTCCGGATACAGCCCGTATTACTCTCCGTACAGTACCACTCCCGGGACCACTCCCGGGACCACGCCCGGGACCACTACCGGCTCCGCTTACAACTACGGATACGGCCAGCCTACCAACCGCATCGAGTTCATGGACGTTGGCACGATCCTGAACGTAATGCCTCGGATCACGGACGACGGCAGCATCCTGATGGACATTGCGGCTGAAGACAGCTCGGCTGACATCAGTAACAAGGTCATATCGAACGGCCAGGAGAACACCGTCCCTCTCAAGAAAGAGAGTCGCGCCGAGACTCAGGTCCGTGTCGAGAACGGCCATACAATCGTCATCGGCGGTCTGCGTACCGGCAACAGCAGCACCACCACCTCAAAGTCCGTCCCCGTGTTGTCGGACATCCCGTTGATCGGGCGCCTTTTCAAGAATCCCTCCAAGACGGTGCGCACCGAGAGCCTGATGATCTTCATTACGCCGACGATTGTCGGAGAATACACGCAGCCCGAAGCAGATCAACTCGCTCAAGCGGACGACAAGATCGCGAGATCGCTCCGGAAAGAGGAGAAGACATCCTTCGGGCGCTTTGCGCAGGATCTCCAACGCGGCAAGAGCGACATTTTCGTTACTGTCGGACAGGGCGGACAGATCCTGTGCGATGGAAATAAGGCGACTCTTGATGAACTGCGAACCAGATTCCAGTCAGTGAAAGTGCCTGCTGCGGCCGTCGTGATATTGCGCAAACACCCGAGAGCGCCCGAGGACGTCGTATCTTCCGTTACCGATATGGCGCTCGAGAGCCACATTCGAGTCCAGGTTGACAGCCGCATAGCGGCGTTCGTGCCGGATGACGAAGTGGCGAAGGAATCCGACGAGAAAGCGGTCGAGCAACCACAGGTCGAGGAAACACAGAAACCTGCTGACGGCGCCGCCGCCGTCGAGCCTGGCAAACCGGCTGAAGCCGCGGGTAAGTGATAGCACAAAAAGAGCAGGGGCGAATCCGTATCGCCCCTGCTCTTCGTTTACGGTCGTAAGAGTCACGCGCGGAAGACTACGCGCTTTTCGGAATTCTCGCGGCCTTCGTAAACTTGCCGGCCTTGATGTAGCGGGCGCACACGCGCACGCGGCGGACGGTGCCGTTCTCGTCAATGATGCGGATGCGTTGAAGGTTCGGCTTTACGCGCCGCTTGGTGATGCCGGTCACGTTCTGCCCGATACCGCCTTCGCGCTTCGCCTTACCGCGCCGCACGACGCGATTGCCGACCTGAGGTTTCTTGCCGCTGTATTCACAAACGCGAGCCATGCCTATCTCCTGAATTGAGCATTGGTCAAAGGATCTTAAGATGCTATACTTCCATGAAGAAGTCGGAAGAGTGTAGCATATGCACAAGGCCAGTTCAAGGTTCCGCGCCACCTCCGCCTTGCTCTACGCAGTCTTCGCGTGCTCCACGCTGATGGGCTGCACGCGACTGGGCGAGCGGGTCCAGCACGTCGCCCTGCCGCCGGGGGCGCCCGATGCGGCTGCCATACTTGCCGGCCTTGCGCGCAACGACGCCGCCATCACGAATTTCAAGGCGAAGGGATCGATGTCGCTTGCGAGCCCGGATTTTGCGGGCGTCAAGACGTGTGACGACGGACTCGTCGCGTTTCGGCGTCCGGCCGATCTTTGCGTGATCGGCAAGAAACTCGTGGTAGGCGTCACCGTGTTCCGCGTCACGTGTATCGGAGACGAGTTCCTGATTGAATTCCCCGCGACGCCCGAGGAAGAGCCATACTACCGCGTCGAAGGCGAGCAGTTTGGAAGCGTTCCCTTCAGCGTGTCGCCCTCGGAGATCGCCCGGGAGATGTTTCTGCCCGAGGCGTGGGCGGACGTGAAGCCCAACGACTTCCGTCTCGTCGCCTACGACCAGGCGCAACAGCAGGCCACCGTCGAGATAGGCCCCAAGCGCGCCCCGCGCAGGCGCATAGTCGTGACGGGCCCTCCTTGGCGCGTGATACGAAGCGATCGTCTGGACAAGGACGGTACGGTTCTCGCCGAGACGATAATGGATGACTATCGCGAAATCGACGGCGTGCAGTTTCCGGCGAAAGTGGACGCCTCCTTTCCCGGCGAGCAGACTCGCATGACGATCGATATGCGCAGGATCTGGACGAATACGCAACTGGACAACGCCCTATTTGACGTCAAAGCGCAGGCGCGCGAGGCGGGCGTTGACCTCACACGTGCCGCAGCGGAACAGCGCCGAGGCAAACATGCAAGGTAGCCCATCTTACCCATGACACCCTTTCTCACCGATCTGACTCCCGAGGAAATCGCGCAGACCTTCGATCTCAAACCGTATCAAGGCAAGCAGATCTTCCGTTGGCTTCATCAGAAGTGCGTGTTTGACTTCGACGCGATGACGGACATCTCAAAGGACCTTCGGCAGTACCTGAAGACCGCCTACGCTTGCGAGGAGGAAGCTCCGAACATCGCAGCGCAGCTCCGCCTGGAGCACATGGATGCGTCCTCGCATTCCGGAACGAGAAAGGCCCTGTTTCGCATGCGCGACGGAGAGACCGTCGAATCGGTTTATCTTGTAGACCGTGATCGCGTCACTCTCTGCTTGTCTTCGCAGGCGGGATGCGCCCTGAACTGTTCGTTCTGCGCCACGGGGCAATCAGGTTTCCGTCGCAATCTTAGTCCGGGCGAGATCGTTGAACAGGCGTTGCACCTCCTGGCAGGCCAACCCATCGGCGACCGCACGCCGAACATCGTTTACATGGGCATGGGCGAACCCTTCAGAAACTACGACGCCGTAATGAAGAGCATCCGCCTCCTGATGCGGGAAGAAGGCCTGCACATTGGAGCGCGGAAGATCACGGTCTCGACCGCCGGTGACGTCCCCGGCATCAGGCGCTTTGCCCAGGAAGGATGGCAGGTCCGGCTGGCCGTCTCGCTCCACGCCGCCAACGACAAACTCCGCTCCAAGCTTGTGCCGTTGAATCGCGCCTACCCGCTGGCCGTGCTCATGGAAGCCGTCCGCGAATACGTGGCCGACACAACCCGCCAGATTAGTTTCGAGTGGGCCCTGCTGGACGGCGTCAATGACTCGACGGAACACGCGAATGAATTCGCCGACCTCATCGCCGGCCTGAATGCGATCGTCAACCTGATCCCGTACAATCATGTCTCGGACCTTCCCTATAAACCCTCGCCGCCCGCAACATGCGAAATCTTCCTCGACGCGCTTGCGCGCCGGGGCATCAAGGCCACACTCCGGCAGGAGCGCGGACAGGATATCGACGCGGCCTGCGGACAACTCCGGTTGCGTCACACCTGCTGATTGCAATTCGGTTCCGTCCGTCGTATCTTAGAGCGTGTACGGAAAGCCCATGTAGGTCCGGTTTGTAACCGGACCAAGTCATGC
>CAZPMT010000022.1:0-56690 GCA_964587655.1 uncultured Nitrospiraceae bacterium | reverse complement strand
CTCAGTGGTGAGACGAACTCAAGAACCGACGCCAGTTCATCTTCGCGGTTCTCAAGTGGGGTTCCCGTTAGGGCCCAGGCGCGCCTGCGGTAGAGCCGCTTACACTTCCTGCTGACTTCTGCGTCGCGGTTCTTTATCGCCTGCGCCTCGTCCAGAACAACAACATCCCAAACGCGCCGGCGTGGTTGCGAGTATGGGTTCTCGGTGAAATCCGAACGAAGCGTCTCGTAACCCACCAGATAGACATGCGCGTGGGTGTTCCACTGCCAGGTGCGTTCGTTTGCTGGACCGCGAACGGTCGAGACGCGCAACTCCGGCGCCCAGCGCCGCAACTCTTTTCGCCACTGGGTGATGAGACCCGCGCGCACAACGATCAACGCAGCCTCAACGCGGCGTTGCGCCACCAGAACTCGAAGTGCCGCGATTGCCTGGATCGTCTTGCCCAGTCCCATATCGTCCGCAAGAAGAAGGGCGTCCCGCGATACCAGTGCTTCCGCACCATGCAGTTGGTATTCGTGCAGGGGAGCGGGCCACTCCAGCGCTCCTTGCGGCGTGAGAAGCAGGTCCGCGGGCGGTTGCAGAAGGTATGCGAGTCGTTTTGAGAGCGGAAGTCGAGTCGAGATTGCCAGCGGTACGGGTTCGGGACCGGAGCCACCCCTTCCCATTCCTTGCCCAGAGCGGATCGGTTCGGGAATCACATCATTCAGTAGCACGTCTGCAACATGGGCGCTTCCACCCTCGCCGCGCAGCGCGACGGTGGCGCCAAAGAGATTCGTTGCTGGGCCCAGTGTCCATGCAGCGGTTATTGAACACGCAGCAGACCCCAGATCCTCACAGGGCATGAAGAGAAGTTCAGGTATGCCTGCTCTTGGGAAGGGAACCGTCAGGCATTCGGGCGGGGCAGACCTCGGCAGCGGAACAGTCAAGCGATTCGAAGTCGAGAGGGCAAATCGTACCGGTCGGCGAAACACGCCCAACCATCGCGCGCGAGGAACGTCCCCCTCATTGGAAACGCTCCACCATGCCGGCCTTGCGCTCATTTTGTGGTACCCACCTTGTCAGGGTATACCTCACGAAGACCTATGGACGCGCGTTCAAACGGTTCCAGGAGCAGTCCATGGGTGCCAAGAACCTGAAGAAGTCTGCGTTCCAGGCAGTCCTCTGCCGGCATCTCGGGGAACCAGAATATGTTGATGGGCTCGGGTAACGGCATCGTCTCCTCCTTCTCTTCGCCGGACTGGGAAACGACCTCAGCAGTGGGTGCAACACGACAGACAGGCACGGAAACATGAATGTCCTGGCAAAATAGTTCGCTGCCGACTTCTCTGGCAAGACAAAGGATCAAGCGGGGAACCTTGGGGCAGAGCGACAGTAGCGACGTCGTCAGCTTCCTTGCGGCGTGGCGCCTGATATCGCCCTGGCGCCACAAGAACGTGTGCGGAGTGTCAATCTTGTTGTATGTAAATTCGACCGGTTCCCCTCTAGCGTTGATCAAGAACAACGCACCTACGTACCCTGAACCGGAAGAACATGGCTCAACCCTGAGGTAGCCGGCAGTGCCTAGCTCGTCCAACTCAGACACATCACGGTAAGGTATTGGCATCGGCCCCGTCCCGTGTGTTTACCGGAACCTCAACCAGAGGCTGGATCCAGGGAATTCTCCTCAGTGGGCTGTTCAAAATCGGAGTCCTCCTTGTAATCCTGTTTTGTTTCCTCGCCGTGGATGACTGGCTTCCCCTCGTAGTCATACAACCTCTTGAGGTCCCACTGGTTGATCCAGCTCTTAAGATGTTGACGCATGACGGTGGAGGCGGACCCGCGCCCGGGTTCGAGGGGCCGCGGTTCCCACGCGTATGCCTTGGCATATATGTCGCGAACCCGTTGTGCTGCGCCACGGACAGCTTCGTCGGACGGCTTTAAGGAAAGCGCCTTTTTCTGGATGAACTTCATGCCCCGTTCCGCGTGTTTGGCAAGTTCGTCAAGCGACTTGGACCTGAGTAGGGCGGGCACGTTTTCCAGGTCGTTTTTGGCAGTGTCTGCGAGCACTTCGCTTTCGAAGTTCGACGTAATGGCGAACACCATCGTGAGGTATGGAAACTGTTGGCTCGGTACCTCACCCGCCCACCGCGCCAGTTCCGCATAGGACCTGCCGCGCTGAAGGCGGGAGTACCTCCCGATCAGTTCGACCTCGTCAACGAGCAACACCCAACCCGCGTAACCTGCGGCAACCATCAGGCGTGGCGCAAACTGGAATCGTTGTACAGCAAGGTCTCTTTGGATTACCGACTCGATTGGATATGTTGACTTCTCTCCATAGTGCCTCAGGAGTCTTCTCAACTCACCAGCCCCTATAGGCTCTCCCGACCAGAACCTTATGATGCGGTCCAAGTCTTCGTCAGGGTTGGTCAGGTGCTTGACCAGGAAAAGGGTGGCGGCAAAACGCGAGTTCAATCCACATTCGGGGTTGTGGACCCAGTGCAGAAGATCGTTGTAGGCGCTGCTCGGAGGGCTGAGTCCCAGCGCCATCGCAATCTCCCCCAAAGCCGACCCTGTCCTGCCTGGAGCCACGGCGGAATGAATGGCAGACCGGTAAAACTTGACGGGATCGTGGAGAGGCGTCTCCTTACTGATGACCACCTTGCTGCAGATAAAATTGTCCCCCAATGCAATATCCTGAAGATACTCGAGAAGATGGGACTTACCGGTCCCGAAGTTGCCTTTAACCAGGATGCCTGGCATTTGTTTGCCGTGGGTTCCATGCTCTTTCGATTCGCGCAGCCGATCCCGGAATGCCTGTTCGATGGCAGGCTGTTCGCACCCCAGGGCGCGTACAGCGTCCCGGTTCGGCACGCCGGCACGTAGCGCCTCAATGGCTCGGCGGCATTCCACAAGTGAGTCCATATTCATCTCTGCACCTCGTCTCGGCGCTTGAGCCGGATCAACGGAGAGAGGGGATTGGCCCGGTGTTCGTCCCGGACTTCGTCCCAGATTCGCAGCCGGAGTGCCTCATAGTGCCATACACTGCGGCGGTCGTGTTCATGTACAAACGAGATTGGCGCCATTACAATGATGAAGCAGTTCGCCATTTCGTCCACCGCGTCAACGCATTGACGTAGAACTTCGTAGGCATCCAGGGTAGTCGCTTTTGAATAGTAGAAGGTGTCGTCGCTTGGATCCCGATCCCTTGGCCGGGGCCTTTGGTCAAGGCAACGCGAAATGTCCAGGGCGAGCACGAGGCCATTCTTGCCTGCGCGCATTACCCAATGAGACAGGGAGAAGAGCATGTGCCGGGCGTTATGTCTTGTGATCTTCTGAAACACCAGCGCCGGCTTCATTTCCGAGATGCGGCGCAAGCTCCCCGTGAGCCAACTGTGCACCACGTCGCGCGGAGGCCGCGCGCTGTCCGGGTCAAGCGCCGCCTGACACAGGCGGAACATCGCCAGGCGGAATTCCAGACACATCCGGTAGTCTTTGTAGACTTCCTTTTCAAGCAGCTGATTTAGTTCCGCGGGAAACACGCGGGGGTCTCGCTCATTGAGTTCAGTGATTTTGTGAATAGAAAACTCATCTTGTTCCGGGGGAACTTTGTACCCGTTTTGCGGGAGGATCCGCGACAAGAACGAAAAGGCCAGTTGGTCCCAGTTAACCTGCCGGGCAATATCGTGAAACAGCTTGTCAATCATATGCACTTTTATTCGTGCCGCATCAATGAACGCAAACTGATATCCTTCGTCCCGCGCGATTTCCTCGAGCTTCTGTCGCAGCTCTTCGTGGTCGGCGTCTTGGGATGGCACAAGGAATTTCACTGATGCTCCCCCGTCTCGCACAAAGGTCCGCAGATACTCCTTGCGCGCCAGGTCGAGCCACTCGTCGGGGTCAACGTACATGCGAGTTCCCTCCTATCCTTCTTCGGCAAACGAAATCCCATAATAGCGTTTCGTTTCGCCGTGCTGTGTCACGACCAAAAAAAGCCTTGCAGGGGACTCACGGCCGCTTGGGCCGTGCAGGGTGAGGCCCGGGGGACCGGTCTGGTCGAGCAAGTAAAGGTCCCGGGCAAACTCCTGTTTGGAATACTCCTTTGCCTGTCCGGGCAACGGGGTTAGCAGGCTGTAGATATCCGTCAGGGGCGCCAGAGTTGGCGCTGCACGGTGCCCTGCGCGTTTCCTGGCAATCCAGCAGTCGTACGCCTCCTTCAAGGCCCTGAGGAACGGTTCCGACTTGAAGCGGACGGGTCTGTTCTGCAACTCCCTCAGATGATTCACGACTACGGAGGGCCGGAGATGGGTGTATCTTTTCCTGTCGATAAACAGAATCTGATCGTTTGCGGCGACCCGCATCAATGATGGATAGCAGTACACCTGCCCGTCCAACTCATGAACCTCTAGGCCGTGCCCATTGGCTGTCTCGACGATCTCCGACACGAAGGAACCGTCCGAAAGGTAACTTTCGATGTCGAAGTTCCATCGCTGCTGGGTAGTGACAAGCTTCTCCCGAAGCCTCGCAATCACCCGCTCCCCGTCGCGAAGATATCTGGCCAGGTCCTTCAATGTGCCAACCTTCGCCGCGCCATGCACCTTGTTCAGAGTTGACACGGCTTCCCTCGCAGCCTTCAGTGCGTTTTCGCTGTCCGATTCAACCTGCGCAAGCGCGCTCTCCAGCGTGGTCATGCGTTCCCTTCCACTGCACCTATAGTTGGTGCGTGCCTCGCTAAACACTTCTGACGGCCCCTGAACCCGTCTGGAGCAAAACCTTGATTGTAGCTTAAGCTTAGCGTGATGGCTGATAGTATGTCAAGCACTTCCAGAACACAGTATAGTATCCTCGCTGGGCGGTTTTGCGGGGCCGACCCGGCTTGCGCGCCGGGGACGCCGCATAACTTCACGTAGCGGGGCAACAATCAGTCGGATGTGTTCTTTCGCGGACGATGATCGGCGGGTGTATTTGGAGGTGCTGAAAGAGCAGTCCGGCAAGTTCGGTTTTGCAGGTGGCGGGGTATTGTTTGATGCGCAATCACGTGCACCTTGTGGCCACGCCGGAGAACGCAGAAGCGGGCTGAAGACCGAAGGCTGAAGGTTAAATAGGGCACAGCCACCTATTTACCCCTTTCCCGTGTCTCGGATTTCTCTTTCTTGGGCCGACCGGCTGGCAGGGGACGCAGTCGGCGACCGGGGGGTGCGTTCGAGCTTGCTTGGGAAATGAATCACCCTGGAAAAAGAAGTGGGAATTCAGAATTCGGAATACGAACGGGTTACAGCATCATGCGGGAGATCGCAGCATTCACCCCTCTGGTGAGAGTTCACCCCCCTGAGATCTCCTTTGTAAGTCCAGAGCATTGAACGTTCCGAATTCTTACTGCCGGATCCAGGATCACTGGACTGTCCAGAATAGATCCAACGCAGAGACGCAAAGGACGCAGAGAAACGCGAAGAGGTCAATCCTACGGGTCGCTATCTAGCAAGACTTGCCCTTGAGACCAAGAAGCCAGGGCTTTGGTTTTGGGGTCTCAGAATTGAACAGCAGAGGCCGAAGGCGTTTTTCTCTGCGACTCTCCGCGGCCTCTGCGTTGATCTTTAGGCGACTAATCCGGACAAGGCTGCAACGGGGTGAAAAGGGGAAATGGGCTACTTTCCGTTGGCGACGAAATCGTTCAGGCGGTTCTGGACGACTTGCCAAGTGCTGTCGATGTTGTCGTTCACGTCCGGGCTGAGGGCGTTGAGGGCGCCGAGTATGTCGCGGGCTTCGGAGATGCCTTGCTGGATGGCGCCGCCGATGAAGTCGGCGAATTGCTTGCGGGCGTCATCTTCGGCCAATCCTTTGTGATTCTTGAGCCATTTGTCGAAGGCGCCGAGGGCAAAATCGGCGATGCGATTCGCCGTAGCTTCCGGGGAAGTGTCGATCTGCTCGCCTTCTGGGATGCCGAGCGCGGCACGAGCGTCGGTGACCACCGAGCGGAGCTTCTCCATAGCACGTTCGACAACGATCTGCATGGATTGGTCCGAGGAAGGCGGCTTGCCCTTGCCAATGTCGAGAATGTCCTTGGGAAGGTCGAGGCGCATGTCGCGCGGGATGAGGGGCTTCTGTTTGAATACCTGCGGCTGTACGGTAGCGTTGTTGATGCTCTGAATTGCTGTTCCCATAGTCTTTGATCCTCGCGGTAAAACTGTTCCCTAGCTCAACTGATCCGTCGCTGTCGTTTTCTTCGGCATTCCAGAGGATAACTTTAGCGGGAGGCTTGGCAAGTAGATTACGACGAGAGATGGCTACGGGTTAACCTATTGGGAGACACAGGGTTGGACGTTAGCTTCTGTTTTCGAGCCGCTGGCGTACGACCTGGTAAAGCGCGAGGAGGGCTATCAGGGCTGCTGGGACGCTAATCCCCAGGCCGAGTCTCACGGAGAACGGCTTGTATGAGAAAACGACCTGGCGCTTTCCTTCCTTGATCGCTACGCCACGGAAAAGACCATCCACCGGAAGGATCGGGGTTTCCTCCCCATTGACGGTCGCCTTCCAGCCGGGGTAGAAGGCGTCGGCCAGGATCAGCATTCCCGGCAACGGGGAATCGACTTCGATCTCGACGCGCGTCGAGCCGTTTGAAGGGGCCGTCACAACCTTGGCCTCGGAACCGTTCTTGGGCCCCATCGGCGGCGAGGCGCCTTCCACAATCGGGGGCAGCCCCGCGGTGATGGCGCCTGGATCAAGGGTCTCCCCCACCCGCCAATCGTATGCGACGCGCGCACGGGGTTTTGTATCGAGGTCCTTGAACAGGACGGCCCCGCTGGGAAATACGTGTTGAATGGCCAGGTTGGGCCGGATGGGCGCAAACGCCCCGCGGATGTCTTCCTTACTGAGCAGAAGCGCGGCTGCGCCGACACGCCGCAACAGGAGCGGGTCCGCCTCAATGCGACCGACGAACGCCGCATACCGATCGAGCATCACCCCGTCCGGCTGCGTCGCGCTCGGGCAGTAGACCTGCGGGATCAAGTTGCCCGCCAGGGGCCAGCGCTTCAGAGTTTCACTTCCGCCTATGCGCTCGGACGTCGCCTCGAGGGTCTTCACGAAGGACGTTTCGGGGAATAGGGCGTCGCGTGGCGTGAAGGTAATCCCCGGTCCGAACGCGATTGCGGATGAGACAAATATAAGCACTGTCAGGCTGCCGCCCATGATCCAAGGGGAAGGCCGCAGCAGAGTGGCGCCGAGCATGATCGCAAACGCGATGAAGAGTGCGGCAACCGTCAGGAGTTGCGCCCACAGGGGCAATGCATCCGCCCGCGGAAGGCCGCGCGCGGAAACAAGAAGCGTCACTCCCGTCGCGCACAACACCACGAGCCAGAACGCCAATCGTTTGAGGACCGCTTTGCATTGGTCCGCGTTGAGGGCCAGCCACTCGTCCGCCGCGGCGACGGACATCAACGCGAATGCCAGGCCGTTCCCGACGAGAAGGTGTTCGGGACGCAGGTATCGCAGCAGAGGCACTCCCCCTGCGTAACGCGCGAACGCAAAGGCCAGCGCCGTCATGACGGCCGCGTTGGCCAGAAGGGCCTCGACCCGGCGCCGCTGGTCGTCGAGGACGAAAGAGCGGACTGAGAACCACAACGGCAGCAGCCACAACTGGATGAGTCCGAAGTGCAGAAGCATGACGACGCGGCTGCTGCGGACTGCTTCACCTTGGCTCGAGATCGCCGAGGGCGACCCGAAGAAGTTGGGCAGGAAAGATACCACGAAGTCTTTGAGCGCAATGGGCGTCGAACGCGCCGGGTTGGCTTCCATCGCCTGGCGGATGAATTCAACGAAGGGTACGAGTTGAAATGCCGCCAGCGCCAACCCCATCGCCGTGGTCAACGCAAGAACGATAAGACCGCCGCCCATCCGTCCGAGGGATTTGCGATCCATGACGCGGCGAATCGGAACATACAGCGTCACGAAGACCAGAGAGGCAGCCAATGTTTCGGGATCGCCTCCCAAGGTCATCAGGGCGACAATGACCGCGCCGAAGGGCCAGTACCTGTGATGGCCCACCAGCAACCGTTCCACGTAAAGCAGTAACAGGGGCAGCCAGGGCGCCACGTCGCTGATGGGCCAGCCCTGCCAGAGATATACGTGTCCGCTGAACTCGAACGCGACGCCGACGGCTAACGCAAGCGGGTACTCGAACCCTAGCTTCCTCGCCGCGTGAAACGCGCACCACCCCGCCACAAACAGTTTCAGGAAGATGCTCAACCGCAGTGCGGCCGCTGGGGAAAAGAGATAGAACGGCAGCGAGAACGGGGAGAAACACCGGGTCCGCCATTGCGCCAGAAACGGCATCCCGCACCCTTCGAGCGGACTCCAAAGCAGGGAGTCCTCGCTTCGCGCGGCGTGGCTCAGGTAAGCGTACCACGGATAGAAACGTGAGGCCTGGACATCAGTATCGTCTCCGGCCGGGGCTGTGAGTCCCGCGGGCCGCCCTTCTTCCCATGGGGCTTCAAAAAGTATGCCCCCCGCGGCGATAGGCGTCTTGCCGCGCACGATCGGCGACAGCGCCAACAGCGCAAGCAAGGCCAGCAGCCCAGTACACAGCGCCGTCTCAAGCGACGCCCTTGATCTGCGATTCAGCAGCATTGTTATCTCAACAGACAGAATACAGAATTCAGAATACAGAATTCAGAATGCCAAGGCGTTGCGCCACTGCACTAAGCGGCCCCGACTCTTCCGATACCCGAAACCCGATACCCGAAACCCTATTTCCTTCGTGCCGGAGTGTGTATTCCCATGCCGAAGTAGTCCTCGGCGGCTTCCTGAAGAGTCTCCGCGAGGGTCGGGTGCGTATGGATTGTGCGCACGATCTCCTCGACGGTCGCCTCCATGGACATCGCCAGCGCGGCCGTTGCGATAAGTTCGCCGGCTTCGGCGCCCATGATGTGCACGCCCACGACCTCGTCCGTGGACGTGTCGCCGACGATCTTCACCATGCCTTCGGTCTCGCCCATTGCTTGGGCGCGTCCGCTGGCCACGTACTGGAAGCGGCCGACCTTGACGTCGACGCCCGCCTCTCTTGCCTTTTTCTCAGTCATGCCAACACTCGCGACTTCGGGACTCGTGAAGTTGCACGCCGGCACTACGCGATAGTCCATCTTGCGGCGTCCGCCGGTGGCGTTCTCTGCGGCAACGATCCCTTCAGCCGACGCTCCGTGCGCCAGCCAGGTTTTGTCCACGACGTCGCCCACCGCGTAGATCCCCGGCACGCCGGTCTCCATACGCTCGTTCACTTCGATGCCGCCCCGCTTGTTGACCTTGACACCGAGACCTGGCGTTTCGGTTACGACTTCGGAATTGCACTTGAGACCGACGCCCACAAGCACCTTGTCCGCTTCGACTACGCCGGCCTTCTCGCCCTTCAACTCGAGGCGCAGACCATCCTTCGTGGCATCAAGCTTGGCCACCTGCGCCCCGGTTCGCACGTCAATGCCGCGTTTCTTGAAAGCGGCCGCCAGACGGGCCGTCAACTCGTCATCTTCTTTGGGAAGTACCGCCGGCATCATCTCGATGAGCGTCACATGCGCGCCAAAGGCGCTCCAGATGCAGGCGAACTCGGCGCCGAGCGCGCCGGCACCGATCACGGCCACCCGGTTCGGGACTTCCGGCAACGAGAGGGCTTCCGTGCTGCCGATGATATTCTCACCGTTGATCTCAAGCCCCGGAACGCGCGCCGGGGCTCCGCCTGAGGCCACAATGATCGCCTTGGCGCGGATCTCCTCTCCCCCGGCCTTGACCACGCCCGGCGCCGTCACACGGGCATCGCCCTTCACTACCTGAATGCCATTCGACTTGAACAGAGATTCGATCCCCGCCTTGTTGCGTCGAACCACTCCGTCCTTATGCTTCAACAAGGCCGGAAGGTTCAGTTTGAGGTCTTTGACGTCAATCCCGAAGTCCGAACCGTGCTGCATCTTTCGGTAGAGCTGAGCCGTATGGACAAGCGTCTTCGTCGGTATGCAACCCACGTTCAGGCACACGCCGCCCAGTTCCCAACGTTCGACGACAATGGTCTTCGCACCCCGTTGCGCGGCACGAATCGCCGCAACGTAACCACCCGGTCCTGCGCCAATCACCACAACATCACAAGAGAGCATTTCTGTCTCCTCTTCAGACTGCAAAGCCACAAGAGGGCTTTATGGCCCACATTATGCCGCCAAAACAACATACAACATCGGATGGATGCGACAGATCGGACTGATCTACTGGAAGTCCCCAGCCTCCATGATCTCCTTCAAACGCGCCATGAATTGTGCCGCCAAAGCGCCGTCGATCACTCGATGATCGCTGGACATCGTCATCTTCATAATGGGCCGTATATGGAGCTCGCCCTCGATGACTACGACCCGGTCCTTCATCTGCCCGATGGCCAGAATGGCGCTGTCCGGCTGGTTTATGATAGCGGTGAAATGGTCGACGCCGTACGGCCCGAGGTTCGAGACGGTAAACGTATTTCCTGAGAAGTCGTCGGGGAGCAGTTTTCCGGCGCGAGCCTTGTCGGCGAGTACCTTGCAGGCGGCGCATATTTCTTCCAGGGACATGTTCTGGGCCTGTTTCAGTACCGGCACGATGAGCCCCACTGGCAATGCCACGGCCACGCCGAGGTTGATGTCGGTGACCAGTTCGATGGCGTCGCCGGCCCATCGGGAGTTGACGGCGGGGTAGCCGCCCAATGCCTTTACCGTCGCACGCAGGACGAGATCATTGAACGACGGCTTGTATGGGGCGTTTGCGCGGAAGGCCTTCGAGGCCGCCATATCGACCTCGATGGTGATGTAATAGTGCGGTGCGGAGAACTTGCTCTCGGACATCCTCTTCGCGATGATCCGGCGGATGGGCGTCAAGGGGATACGCTGCACCCCTCCCGCCGACTTGATCTTGGGGACCGGCGCGGCCTTCGGTGCGGAAACGGTCGCCGCGACGTCCTCCTTGGTCACCTTTCCGCGAATTCCAGTTCCCTCGATGGCGGCGATGTCCACGCCCGTTGCCTCCGCCATCCGGCGGGCCGTGGGCGTCACCCGTTTTGCCGAGGTCGCGCTCGCCCTGGCCAAGACGTCCGCTTCGACAATCCGTCCCTGAGGTCCAGATCCCTTCACCGCCGCGACATCCACGCCAAGCGATTCGGCCTGTTTACGAGCCCGCGGAGAAACAAACACTCGTCCACCCACGTCGGACGCGCCGACGAACGGGACTCCGGGCGCCACATTTGCCCGAGCGAAACTCTCTGCCGTGTCCTTCCCTGGAACCGGAGGCGCACTCGCGCACGGCGGGACGCCGTCGGGCAGCGGCTCATCCGGCTCGCCGACTAGGGCTATTACCGTCATCACCGGAACGATGATGTCCGGACCGAGGAGGATCTTGCGCAGGACGCCGCTTGCGGGTGACTCGCACTCGACTTCGGCCTTGTCGGTCTGGATGGAAAAGAGGGGCTCGCCGGCTTGGACGCGTTCGCCCTCCCGCTTGAACCACGTGACGATCGAGGCCTCCTCGACATTCTCGCCCATCCGGGGCATCTTGATTTCGTGCATCGTTTTCCTTACGCCAGCCAGCCTTCCGAGAGAAGACGTTGTGCGCCTTCGCCGATGAGTTCGGCAAGGCGCGATTCCTCGGGGAGCTGGCATACCCGCGTGAGAACCCCCCGCATTCCGTGCTCGCGCAACATCGCCTGGAGACTCCGCGCCGCAGGGTCGCTTGGGTGATCGTACCGAATCGCCGCCGCCGCTGCAAATCCAACGCGCGCTGGCTGGACACCGTTTTCGAGGCACATCAACCCCGCCCCGATTAGGCGATCCTTTGGTCCCAGTTTGCGTATTGGGTCGTTGGCCACGCGAACGACCTGATCGCCCAACGCCTTGTTCTTGAATCGCCGGACTAGGTCGTCCCAGTGGGCCTTCAAGTCCTGAGGCGCCAGGCCATGCTTCGCAACCAGGCCCGCGCACGTCTCCGCCATCGCCGAATCCGCTTCAGCGCGCACCTTGTCGTCCGATATGGCCTGCCAGATGTACTCATGCCTCCGGAGGTATCCCAGGTAGGCTGCGGTAGCATGCCCGGCGTTATGCACGAACAGCTTCCGCTCGACATACGCCTTGAAGTTCGGACGCGGCGCCATGTGTTCCAGCAAAGGGATCGGACCGCGAAACCCGTTCGCATCCACTGGCAGTTCGCAGTACTCCTCGACACACACCAGCAGCGGGTCCTCGGCGCGCAATGCATCCGTCATCAACGGCACCATCCGTCCGATCGATGCTTCAACGAATCCCACGTGCGCATCCAGGGCTTCGTGGAAATGCAGCGGCATATGTTTGCGGACCTCTTCCCGCAGAAACGGCCCGGCGTCAATCATGTTCTCGCAGACGATGATGTTCAGGGGACGCGCCGCTTGTCCGTCGAAGCGCCGTGCGAGTCCGCGCGCGATGGTGGGCGCCACCCGGGGAAGCACGTTCACGCCGACGGCCGTCGACGCCAGATCGGCTTCCGCAAGCGCTTGCGCCGCTGCCTCAACATCGGATCCGTGGACCGCCGTGACGTTGCCAATTGTCAAGGTGCGCGAGTGCTCGCCGACAATGCGCAATGGGTAGGCCCCACGCTGCTTGAGACCCTCAACAATCTCCGGGACGACGTCCACGAACGTGGTTTCGTAGCCCGTCTCGAAATAGAGTTGGCCTAGGAACCCGCGCCCTATGTTTCCAGCACCGAATTGGACTGCTTTCATCTCGGTTATTCCCCGATACAGAATGCATGATTATAGCAGTTGTTCGGATGCCCGCGCGCGCAAAAGGCATCGTGCGAATCACCGGGTGTTCGGAGTGGGTTACCGAAGGTACTTTTGGGCGCGGCGGCGGCGCAGCTCAGACGCCCGCTCGTTGAGCTTCTCGATGTTGCGGTCGATGAGGCCCTTCAACCGCATATCATTCCCGCCTTTTTCCGGTTTATCATCGATGGTCTTGACGCATTGCATGAGAAGATCGATCTCCGGCAGGTCGAGGAAATTGAAGTTGGCGGCGGCGACCTTCTCGAGGGCATTTCGGAGCCCCATCTTTCGGCGCCGTTCGGCAAAGGAGGTCTCCGGACGGTGGGACGCGGCGAGGGCCTCCCGGGTTTGCTTCGCGCGCGCAATGCGCTCCTCCAACCAGGACTTCTTGGTGATGGTGGCCTGAGAGTCTTGAGGTGGTCTCTGCGATTCCGGCTCTTCGAAGAGCTGCGCATTCATGCGCATCACTTCTTCGATCGTGAGATTGCCAAGGAATTCCAACGGCATCGCAAGGATCCGTTCCGCCGCACGAATGTGATCCCTCGGCAAAGGCACGTCTTCCGGCAGGACGTCGCGAAGCGTGCCTATCAGAACTTGCTCTTCAAGGGAAACAAGCCCGTTGACCAGTTCCGGCATCCTCGATTGCCCACTCCGCTGGAGTTGTTCGAGGTCCCGCTGTCGCTCCTTCAGCAGTTGCTCGTACTTGGTGAGCCGGGCGCGCGTCAGATCCAGCGCACGCTCGAGGTTGTCAAGAATTCGATTCCACGGACGGTCGCCTTCCTCGATACGGCGGCGGTCCGCCTTCTGCAAGAGCCCCAAGACATTCTCGACGGCGACTCTTGCCTCACCCCGGGAAACATCGAGTTGCCGTATCTCTTGAACCAGTCTCTCTTCTGATGTCCGCATCTCTAGCTATGATCTCGCTTGACAATCGGTCACTCCCGTTAATTCTATCATACTTTTAGCCCCACTGTCCTCATTCATCTCGTTCCCGCGGATCCCGGAAGGCGGAGTTTGCCAACGCCGATTGGAGTTGTTACCATGGCGCCCGCACGGCGGCTGGGCCGGGCGGGAAAAGAACGCGCTATGACACGCAATGTTTCAAGACCTGTGCCAACCGAAGGCGTCGGCGGAAAGATGGAGAAGCTTACAGCCGCGGCCCTGTCGTGGCTCGCCCACCCTCGCCTGGCGATCCGGGTCGCGGCAATCGGCATGCTGCTCGCCGTTCCGTCATTGTTCATAGGCGTTCTCGCGGACGACCATTTAGTCAGGATGGGCGTTCTCGGATATCCGGGGGCGCCTGGCCTGGGGACGAGCAGACTCAACTGTTTCACGTTCGCCGACGGCATTCCCGAGCACAATCGCGCCCGGATCGACTACTGTTTGGCTCCGTGGTGGATGCCGGACCACGCCAATCTGTCATTCTTCCGCCCGCTGAGCGCCCTCACGCACTATATTGACTTCCGATTCCTCGAACCAGCCTGGTGGGTTATGCACCTGCACAGTCTTCTCTGGTACGGAATCCTCTGCGCGGCGGCGGCATTGTTCTATCGCCGGATGCTGCCCACACCGTGGGTTGCCGGCCTTGCCGGGCTGCTCTATGCCATCGACGACGCCCACGGAATCCCCGCCGGCTGGCTCTCGAATCGCAATGCCTTGTTGACGACGTTGTTCGGCGTACTGGTCTTGATCGCGCACGACGCCGGACGGCGCAAGGGCTGGCGGCCGGGGATCCTGTTGGCGACGCTGTCGCTTATCGTGGGACTCACCTGCGGTGAAGCGGCCATCTCCGTGGGCGGCTACCTTGTGGCCTATATGCTTTTCCTCGACAAGGGTTCCATCAAGGCGCGAGTCCTCTCCTTGGTTCCCTACGGAGTGGTTGTCCTGGTCTACCTCACCTACTACCGGATGCACGGTTATGGCACGGGCGGCTCGGGCCTGTATCGAGACCCCTTCAGCCATCCCGGGGCCTATCTCCTTGCGGTCTTAATGTATCTGCCAAGCTTGCTCCACGCTCAGGTAGGGCTTGTCCCGGCGAACATATACGCCTTGCTGTCCCCGTTCTGGCAGTTCGCGCACAGCGCCGTGGGCGTGGCGGTCTCGGCGGTGTTTTTCCTGCTTATCTTGCCGCTGCTGCGGCGCGACCCCCTTGCGCGTTTCCTGGCGGCCGGAATGGTGCTCGCCTCTCTCCCGGTATGCTCGACGCTTCCCGGAGAACGCCTCCTCTGCTTCACGGGCCTGGGCGCCATGGCGCTGATCGCACTCTTTGTTGAGGAAGTGACCAAGTGCTGGAACAGCCCGCAAGGATCTTGGCGGCGCACCGTTGACAAGTCCGCCGTAACCTTCTTCCTCGTCGCGCATGCGGCGGTCGCGCCTCTTTCAATGCCGTTCTCTTCGATCAGCACGAGTTTCTTTGGGAACGCGTTTGAGCGCGGCATATCCAGGCTGCCTTCGGATCCCAGCGTGGCGAGCAAGTCCATCGTGATGCTACGCGCTCCGGTGGATGTGTTCCCGACCTCCGTGCGTCCGATACGACTGACGCGCGGACAGACCATACCCCGCCATGCGTGGGCTCTGGCCGTCGGCACCGGTGCGGTCAAGGCCACACGGGTCGACCCCAATACCGTGGAAGTTTGGAACGAAGGCGGATTCTTCAGCTTCCCCTATGGAACCACCTTTCGAGGCTCTCAAGCCCCCTTCGAAGTCGGCGAGGTCCTAAGAGTCGATGGATTCACAGCCACCGTGCTGTCGATCACCGACGACCGCCGCCCGCAGGTGATCCGCTTTCAGTTTGACGTGCCTCTGGAGGACCCTTCGCTGGTCTGGTACGCCATGGGCCAGGAGAGAATTGAGCCGTGCCCGCCGCCCACCGCGGGACGGGGGGTCTACCTGGCGCAAGCGGACCCCGTGAAATGGCTATTGGCGAAGGAGCCGTGATCCCCAAGAGCGGCGGGGACGCCGCCACCACGATCAGCCCGCGGGTGAAAGGTTTCCGCGGGAGCCGTGTGCCTCAACTAGCGCCTCAAGTTCGTTGGCGCAGAACACCCACGGCTTGACGCGTCCGTTCTTCGAGACCGACTCACTCAGGACGTACGCGGGATCGAAACGCAGCGCGCCGTTCGAGCCCAGGAACAGGCCTTTGCGCTTGCCGTAGGCTAAGAAACGCCGCCAGCGCTGGTCGAACGACCTCGGCTTCAGCAACCGATCGTCCATCATGAAACCTTCCTGCGCCATTTTCTGCGCCTGGTCGCGTACCTCTGCTTTGAGCAGCTTCTCTTCGGCCTCTTGGTCTCCCCGCAGAGCACGTTCGCGCAACGCCCGTGCCGCCAAATGCCCCAAGGTAACGGTCGTTCCCACCAGGATCGCGCGACGGACCTCTTCCTCGAGCCGTTCCCGCAGCCAGGCCTCGACCCCGCGCAAAGGGACGCCAGTCGTTGCGAAAGCCGTCCTGCGGCCCGTACTCATGAGGTCATAGGTAATATTACAGGGCGCAAGGATGACCTCCCGGGTGGCTCCTTCGACGATTTGGGAGAGCCCTGACTTGAACGGCCCCATGCGCCCGTCGGAAGAGAGGCTCCCGTTCGGAGCCAGAAACAACGTCCCCCCTTTGTTCAGCGTTTCGGTAAACAGCGACAGTGACGCGGCGATGCGATCTTTGTGTATTTGCCGAAGGCCTTCCGCGATCCGCGGCTCGAATATCGAGAATTCGCACAGGCGGAACAGATCGTCTCGATACTTCCATCCCAACACGTCACGGATTCGCGCTCCCGGCGGCGCTCCCGGCACGCAGTCCTTACGAGATGGACAAGGGGTTGCAACCCCTTGTCCAGGCGAGTCAACGAACACTTCGGACAGTGGAAGATTGCCATGATTCTCAAGGATATCGATCAAGTGCGATACAAGATAGCGCCGCCGACCCTGCGGGATCGGATGCCATCCCATCGCCTTCAGGATACGGTCCACCCGGACGTGATAGAGCAAGAAACTCAGCCAGCGCGGGCGCCGCACGAGGTACCCGGCGAGGAATCCGGGCTGAAACACGTGTTCCCCGCTCACGACGATCGCCCGCGCGTGAGAATCACGGTTCCGGTTCCACCAGTAGGCAACCGGCATACCGATCAGTCCGTCAAAGTCGCTCTTGTGGTGCCCGAGCCATATCGTCCCGGGAATACCGCCTAGTCCCCCAATCCACCGGACCCGTACCCGGAACATGGCGCGCGACACAAGCCAGAAAATCGAATAGATAATACAACGAAGGAGTCTTCCCCACCACGGGAGCTGAGGACCAGCATCCACGGGCGTGCTTGCACGCCCGGGCACGCCCCGTCTGTTTCCCGTTTCATGCGACATCAGTGCACGTCATCCGTGTCAACGCCCGTAATTGCCGAGAAACACACTATCCCATTCACTATACAATCGTTCTGTCCGGACGTTCCATCCCACCCGCGAAATCCGTGCCCTTACGGAAAGCTGCGGCAGTCTTCGGTCAAGGGGATATGGCGAGTCTGGCGACCACAGGGAAATGGTCGGAAGGATAGCGGCCCTTATCGTTATACAGGACCGTCTCGCACTCGACGCTCTTGAGGGGACCCCGGACGAGTATCCAGTCGATGCGCCCCTTTTCGCCTGCCCGCGGGGCTGCGAAGTCGCCGAACGTTATGTCGGGACCGTTCCTGCGTTCTGCGGCAACCCAGGCGTCCGTGAAGCCCGCCTGGGCGAAGATCCGCCATGACTCGGTATCCTCCGCCGCGGCATTGAAGTCGCCGGCGATGACGATGGGCAGCTCCCCCGCAAGAGCGGCGGCACGTCGCGCTAGAAGCGCCGCGGACTGCCGGCGTGCTTCCTCGCTTGCGTGATCGAAGTGGGTGTCGAAGAAGCAGAAGAACGTGTCGGAGGGAAGATGACGGAAGCGCGCCCAAGTGACCATCCGCGTACATTCCGTGTTCCAGGACCGAGAGCCGGGAACGTCAGGGGTTTCGGACAGCCAGAAGTTGCCCGTCTCGATTGGGCACAGGAGATCTTTCTTGTAGAAGACGGCGGCCATTTCGCCTTTTCCATCGCGCTCGCGTCCGATGCCAATCCATCGGTACTCGGGCAGAGTCTGCGCGATAAAATCCGCCTGAAATTCAAGACACTCCTGTGTGCCTAGAACGTCAGGGGCGAACTTGCGAATCGTGTCGGTAAGAATGGTCTTGCGGTTGGGCCACGCGTTCGCGCCATCGCCGGCGGTTCCATAGCGAAGGTTGAAACTCATCACGGTCAGGGTTGATTCCGCGCATGCGCCGAGGGCGAGGCCCATGCCGACAGCCATCATTCCGAAGCACCTCCGATTCATCGTTTGCTCCTTCCTCAAATCCGGCGTTGCCGGCCCTGAACGCACGCGGGAAAAGCATACTACCCGCCCGTATTATGGTCCGACATACGGGCGCTTGGAACGACCTTTTCACGCGGCGGCTTCATTGACTTGGACGGTTTCGACCAGCAGCAGTCGTGTCGAAGCGCCCCGAAGGTGTCGAGCGCGGTCTGCCTGGCGCCGGGATCAAAGAACGCGCGGGCCCCTTGGGCGAAATCCGCGAGCAGGGCGTCGCCCTCCTGTTTGAGCATTCGCTTGAGGCGCGCCATGCCGGCGGCGGAGGTTGGAGGCGCCTGCGGCGCAAACGCCTTCACGGAGTTCTGGAGTATGAAGTGGTCGTGCCAGTCGCCGATCCAATCCTGTGCCTGCTTGAGCCGGCTGATGAAGGCCCCCATGTCCTGTCCGTAAGTCTTCTGATAGACCTCGCAGGTGTAACGGAGTTTCTTGAAGGCAATGCGCAGTTGGTGGAGGTCCTCCTCACAGTTTGTCAAACGGCGACAAACTGTGGATTGCGTCTCCGTCCAACGCGTATAGATGCCGACCACATTGTTGAAGTGTTTCGTGACCCGCCGTTTCGCGTTCTTGATCTGACACTGTTTCCGGCGTCCGAAGCTGTGCAGGAGGGTCTGGAAGAGGTCATTGAACTCGGTTGAGGCGACCCAATCGGCGCACCGCGTGGTCTTGGGCGATTCCTTGCGTCTCAGTATCCGAAGTCTTCTCAAGACGTAGTTGGCGGCGATGCGGGCGGGACCTTTCAGGGCGTTTCGATGTTTTTCAAGCATCGAAATCGAGACATCGAGTTCACGGACCCTGCTTAGTTCTCTTGTTACTTGCCGGACTTGCGCCCGGAACGGTTTCATGGCCGCCTTTTCAAAGAGCGCCCCGTACTCGGCTAAAGCGGCGCGCAAACGGCGCGACGCCACGCGCATATCGTGGATTGCGTCGGCATCCTCGGCCCGCAGAGGCTCCACTTGGGCGACCATGGCCTTGCTATAGCCCCGCAACGCTTCCAGCGCCGCCGTGTAGGCTATCGAGCAATACCTTGCCATGAAGGACTTTCCCTCTGGGACACTGAATCGGGTCTTGGGTTTCGGGTTTCGGAAAGCCCAAGCCCCGGCAATACAGGCGATGGATTGTAGCACTTGAGGGAAATGGAAACCAGGGTTGCGCCGCAACCACGATTGTAAGACGAACCGATCTTTCGCCATTCGTGCGGTCCCGTGGCCGCGGCGTCCTCGCCGCGTTTTCGCAAGGAACCGCTTGATGCAAGGTCTGCCCGCCAAAAACGCGGCGAGGACGCCGCGGCCACGGGACCCATTGGTGCGAGTTCTCCGGCGCGGTCTCGAATCTTACGTGCGGACGCAAGAGCTCAGGCTGGGTATGCCAGAGCGTACGCGCCCGCAAACCAGATGGTATCCGCGCCAAGGAGATTCTCGACTTTCTCCTTGAGCGCCGGGGTGGGCGCAACGCGGCAGGCCGTGTTGCCCTGAATGAGGATGTCCGTGTTGTCTGGCGTCATGCAATGTATGAGGACGTCGCAGCGCCCCGGGGTCGCGCCGAGGACCTGCGCGAGTTCCTTAACAAGGGTTTCGTCCAGCCCCAGGGTCTGGAGGCGGATGTGTACGGCGCGCGTCAGGTTCTTTTCGCTGTCTTCGATCGCCATGACGTCGGCGGCAATTAGCCCTGGCGTGTTGTTTCGGAAGCTGACGCGGGCCGGGATCATAACGACCATGTCCTGAACGACAAGTCCGGCCCGCTGCTCGAACACATCGGCGAAAACAGTGACCTCGGCTGAACCGTCGAGTGTCTCGATGGTGATGAAGGCCATCTTGCTGCCCTTGGTGGTGATGTGGTGCTTCACGATCGTGATAATGCCTCCGATGATGACTTCCTGTCCCTCGCGCAGGTTGGCGATGTCGGCCACCTTGACCGTGCTGAAACGTTCGAGTAGGCGGGCGTGTCGGGCGAGCGGATGGCTGCTGACGTAGAGTCCGAGCATTTCCTTCTCAAAGGAGAGTATCTCGTTTTCGGGCCATTCATCGAGGCCGGGCTTCTGACGGAGAGTTTCGGCGGCCTGATCCGTATCCATGAGATCGAACAGCGACGTCTGGCCCGACTCGCGGTCCTGTTGCGCGATCTGGCCTTCGTTCAGCGCGACGTCAATGACGGCCTCGACCTGCCGGCGATTCCAGCCCGTGTTAGTGAAAGCCCCGGCCTTGTTGAGGCTCTCAATGAGGCGGCGGTTGACATAGCGGCTATCGAGCCTGCGACAGAAATCGAAGATGTCTTTGAAGGGTCCGCCCGTGTCGCGTTCGGCGACAATGGCTTCGGTGGGCCCCTCCCCCACGTTCTTCACGGCGCCCATGCCGAACCGGACCGAATCGCCCTCGACGGCAAAACCCGTGTAGCTCTTGTTGATGTCGGGCGGGAGGACCTGAATCCCCAACTGCCGCGCTTCCTCGATGTATTCGCCGATCTTGTCGAGGTTCCCGGTTTCAGTGGTGAGCAGGGCCGCCATGAACTCGACGGGGTATTTCGCTTTCAGGAACGCGGTCTGGTAGGCGATGTAGGCGTAGGCCATGCTGTGGGATTTGTTGAAGCCGTATCCCGCGAACTGCTCGATCTTCTGAAATAGAAGGCCGGCCGTCTTCGCGTCGATTCCGTTTGCCTTCGCGCCTTCGATAAAGCGATCGCGCTGCTTGGCCATCAGGGCCTGGTCCTTCTTGCCCATCGCGCGCCGCAGGATGTCCGCATGGCCGAGCGTGAATCCGGCCACGGCCTGTACGATCTGCATGACCTGCTCCTGGTAGAGGGCCACGCCATGCGTTTCCCTCAGAATAGGCTCCAGGAGGGGGTGATCGTAGACGATCTTTTTCGGGCTATGCTTGCATTCTACGTACTGATCCTTGAGCAACATCGGCCCCGGACGGAACAGAGCGACAAGCGCACAGATCTCTTCCAGGCTCTCCAATCCGATGCGCTTGGCGAGATCCCGCATCCCAGGACTCTCCAGTTGGAACACGCCGGTCGTGCGGCCTGAGCGCAGCAGCGCGTACGTCGCCGGGTCGTCGGGCTCAATCTGGTCGATGTCGATGGTTAGACCCTGGTTCTCCTTTATGAGCTGTATCGCGTCGGAGATCACGGTCAACGTGCGCAACCCGAGGAAGTCCATCTTGAGGAGACCGATCTTCTCGACGCATTTCATCTCGGCTTGCGTGGCCACGATGTCGCTGTTCGCGGCCTTGAACAATGCGACGTGCTCGGTAAGCGGCTCGTCGCAAATGACGACGCCGGCGGCGTGTGTGCCGCAGTTTCCGATTGTGCCTTCGAGGCGGGTGGCCAGACGCCACAACCGGGCGACCTGCGGGTCGGTTTCAACCAGGCGTTTCAACTCCGGTTCGCGCTGGATCGCGTCCTTCAGCGTGATGTTGAGTTCGTCGGGAACGAGCTTGGCGATGCGATCCGCGTCCCCGTATGGCATGCCGAGCACGCGCGCGACGTTTCTGATCACCTGTTTCGCGAGCATGCGACCGAAGGTAATGATCTGACTAACGTTCTGGCGGCCGTACTTCTGGCGCACGTATTCGATGACTTGATCCCGGCGCCGATAGCAGAAATCGAGGTCGAAGTCGGGCATTGATATGCGATCTGGATTCAGAAAACGTTCAAACAACAGGCCGTATCGCATCGGATCGATATTGGTGATGCGCAGTGCGTACGCGACGAGGCTGCCCGCGCCGGACCCGCGGCCCGGTCCCACTGGAATGCCTTTGTTGCGGGCGAAATTGATCAGGTCCCAAACGACAAGGAAATAGTCCGTGAACTTCATGTTGATGATCACGTCGAGTTCGTACTCGGCGCGTTTCAATTGCTCGGGCGAGGGGTGGCCATCGTAGCGATCCTCAAGCCCCAAACCGACCAGACTGCGCAGATACGCTTCCTTGGTGAATCCCTCGGGCGGGTGATACTTGGGCACGAGTTGCTTCCCGAGCGGCAGTTCGACGTTGCACCGCGCGGCCACCTTCTCGGTGTTGGCGACTGCTTCGGGCCATTGGGAGAAGCGCTCGCGCATCTCGTCGCCGCTGCAGAAGTAGAACTCGTTCGTGGGAAACTTGAACTTGTTCTCATCGCTCAGCGTCGAGCCCGTCTGAATGCAGAGCAGTGCCTGGTGTGCCTCCGCGTCCGATTTGTCGAGGTAATGGCAGTCGTTGGTTGCCACGAACTTGAGGCCGTGTCGTTCGGCCAGTTCGACGAGGATGGGATTGATGCGGCGTTCGTCGGGCATGCCGTGGTCCATTATTTCGATGAGGAAATTCTCGCGCCCGTAAATCCCGATGTACTTCTCGATTGCCTTGTTGGCCGCGTTAAGGTCGTCGCGCAGGATGCATTGCGGGATCTCGCCGCCGATACAGGCGCTCGATGCGATCAGGCCGCCGCTGTACTTCGCAAGGAGTTCGTCGTCGACCCGCGGACGATAGTGATGCCCCTCGAGATATCCCAGGGTACTGAGCTTGCAGAGGTTGTGATAGCCTTCCTCGGTCTCGCAGAGGAGCAGGATGTGATAATACGACTCCCCCTGCGACCGCGCCCCTTTATCAAATCGGCTCCCGCGCGCGAGGTAGAGTTCGGCGCCGATGATAGGCTTGATGCCGACCTTGCGGGCCGCCTCATAGAAGTCCACTGCGCCGAACAGCGCTCCGTGGTCGGTGAGCGCGCACGCCCGCATCCCGTAATCCTTGCAGCGCTCGAGCAGTTCCTTGACCTTGGACGCGCCGTCCAGCACGCTGTATTCGCTGTGCACGTGAAGGTGCACGAAACCTGCACTCATGCCATGCTCCGTTCCGTTTCGTCCGCCCGTATGTCGGACCGTAATACGGGCGACGGGGTTCGCTTGAGCACCTCGATCAGCATTTCCAGCGCCCGCGCCGCTGTCTGCCATTTCACCTCTTCCCGCGTTCCATCGAACTGGTTGCGCAGGACGACGGCCGCCTCCGGAGCGGCGATCGCGATGTAGACGAGTCCCACCGGCTTTTCAGGGGTTCCGCCCTGCGGGCCCGCAATGCCCGTCACCCCGATGGCATAGTCCGCGCCGAAGCGCGCCCGGGCGCCCTCCGCCATGTGCCGGGCGACTTGCTCGCTTACCGCGCCATGCGCGACAAGGTCCGCCTTGGGCACTCGAAGCAGCGCGGCCTTTACTTTGTTACTGTAAGCCACCACGCCGCCCAGGAAATAATCCGACGAACCCGGGACGTTCGTTATCCGATGCGCAACCAACCCTCCTGAACACGACTCCGCCGTAGCCAGAGTTCTCCCCAGGCGATTCAGATGTCGTCCGACGAGGATTTCAGGCAGCGTCTTGGAGGCCATGCAACATTACGTTCCATTCTTAGGCGTGTACAATAACACTCGAAACCTGAATCTGGCAAATGATGAAGACGCATGATCCTAACACTACAACGCTAGAAAACATGATAACACTTGTTGAGTTTTGAGATGAATATGCCGAGCGTTCTGAGTTGGCGACATCGTCGCTTGCGGTGTGAGCGTGCGGCTTTGTCGGCTTGGTGCTGCCAATATTCGATTTTGTTGGCAACGCGTCTGAGTAGGCGTGTGCGTTCGCGTGGCGCCATGTTGGGGTCGAGTTGGGCTTCGATGGCGACGCGGACCTGGCGTACGGACCACCGCGGATTTTTTTTCCCGCAGGCGCTGGGTTTCTTGCACGAGGAACAGAAGACTCACCATGCTCAGGATAAGATGGCGCATCAGCGGCAGGTAGCCCCTCACTTCGAAATGGTCAAGCCCCACGTGTCCTTTTCCGTCTTCGAACACGCGTTCGATGTGCCAGCGGCTGAAGGCCACATGAAGCAGGACTTCGGCGGGAGACTCTTGGGGGGCGTTGGACAGAAAGTACTTTATCTCGCCGCTCAGTACGTTGCGGGCCACGATAAGCCAGCATTCTTCTCCGGGAAGTTTGTCTTCGCTGGGGTAGAACCGTACGACGCGGGCGTCCCAGACCAACGGTCCCTTGTCCGTGTTCTTGACGTGAAAGCGCTGCCAGGAAGGACCGCCCCGTTTCCACAATTGGTCCACCCGCCGCGCCCGTTTGGCAGTGGTGTCCAGGCGTGGTTTGGAGGGAGATCGTCCCGTGGGGGCCGTGCGCTCGGGCACTGTCAGGTAAGGACGTTTGGTCCATCCCCACAGCGATTTGGGCACCTCCACCACGTAGTGTATCCCCCGCGCGGCCACGCCATGGCGGAACGCCGCCACATGGCCATAGGCTTCATCCGCCACGAGGTACTTGAATCGAACTCCGTTGCTCATCGCGCGGTCGAGCACGTCCAACGCGATCTGCCACTTGGGCCGGTAGACAACTTCGTCTGGAATCCCCGCTTCCCGGCAGCGCGCACGATCCGCATGCCAGGATTCCTCGGGCAGATACAGGTCGCCATCGATAAGGGCATGAAAGTCCCCGGCGCTGTAGCCCAAGTGGACGGTCATTACGCAGTTGTCTTTTTTCCCGGTGGAGCCGCACCATTGCCGTTGGACGCCGACGGTCTTGTCGCCCTTCTTGGCAAAGCTGGTCTCGTCAATCAGCGCAATGGCATTGTCGTCGGCGTGGTTGCGCATGACGTTCTCCTGAACACGACGCCGTACGGCGCCATGGTCCCAGCGGTGCAAACCGAGGAACTCCTGGAGCGTACGCGGCGCCACGCCCACGGCCAGCGCCATGGGTTCAACACTCTTGCGTTCCAGACCACTGACTTGTCCGCCCACATAGGTCCGCAAATGGGCGCGGCTTGGGGCGGTCTTGATACAATCGTCAAACTGCTTGAGGAAGCGATTGAGCCTGCGTTTGAGGAATCGGATTTCCGTGAGAATCTCCATGTCCGCCTTGCTCCCATCCAGTGCGCTAGGCCAATTCCTAGCACAATATATGGTAGCATTCGGAGCAAACGCATACAACATATTGAATTCCAGCACGGGGAAACCTGTAAATCAATGCCAAGAAACATGTTGCGAAACTCTTCGATCAACTGAAACGACAGCAAGTAGCGTTGTAGTACTAAGTTCGGCAGTTGAATTCACCGTGTCATTGCGAACGAAGTGAAGCAATCTCATGATGCCTTCACCAACCGCGTGGCACTCAGCAAGATAGAGGAGATTGCTTCACTTCGTTCGCAATGACACGGTGCGCGGCTTCCGCTCGACCCGGACCGTCGCTGAGGACCGCGACCCTTTCCGGCAAGTCTGATGCAGACCCTGGGGTGGGTTGTCGGAACGCGGTTCTTCGGGTATACTATTAATAATGGATTATGGCATCCGCTCAGCATATGCGCGAACGCAACGGCGTTCATTCGGCATGTTGAAGGTTCTGCTCCCCTTCTCTTTCATCGTCATGACGGCATTCGTGGCCTATGGCGAGAGTGCGGCCCCGGACCCGGGAACGCGAACCGTCAATAAGCGAATCGAAAACAACCGCAACAAACGGATCGAGACGCGGCTGACTTACGGCGTTTCCAAGAAACGTCACGAGAAGATGCGTCAGTTCCGCGATGACGACGGCAGTATCACCATTACGAACGTGCCTGAGAAGTATCAGCGAAGGAAGGGATACACCGAGGTCGAAGTCCGGTACGAACGCATCAAGGTGGACGCCCCGTACAGGAAGCTCAAGTCGGCCAAAGAATACACCTCCGGCACGATCGGCGACCTGGTCAAGCACTACTCGAAGACCTATGCCCTGGACGAGAACTTGGTGCATGCCGTGATCCGCGCCGAGAGCGGCGGGAATCCGTACGCCGTTTCGTCGGCCGGCGCGCGCGGCCTGATGCAGCTCATGCCCGGCACCGCCGAAGAAATGGGCGTGGACGACATTTTCGACCCCGCGCAGAACATCGCGGGCGGCACGCAGTACCTGGCGAAGATGCTCAACCTCTTCAACAATAACGTCGAACTGGCCCTCGCCGCCTACAACGCGGGTCCGGGTGCCGTGAAGGACTATGGCGGGATTCCGCCCTATGCAGAAACACAGCAATACGTGCGCGGCATCTGCGCCGCATTGGGGAAAACGTCGAAGCGCGGCATGAAGCCGGTCTACGCGGTGTACAGCGCGAAGCCCAGACAGGACGCATTGCCCACCAAGAAGGCTTCCTACATCATCCATTTCCGGAGCGGCTATACGCAGGCCGCGGAGAAGATCGTCGACGAAGATCCTTACTACTATGTGCAGTACGGAAATCGCACCGCGCTGGTACGCAAAGATCGTGTCGCAAAGATCACCGAACCCGCGTAGAAAGACCTCACCCTGCAATCCTTTTGTGACGGAAGACTTGCCATCACGGCGGTCATCAAACGGGATGGCTCCTGGTGGATCGGATGGATAGAGGAAATTCCGGGAGTCAACTCTCAAGGCGAAACGCGCGAAGAACTACTCGCCAACTTGCGTTCAGCACTCGATGAGGCCATCGAGATGAATCGCGAAGAGGCCCTCGCCGCCGCGCACGGCGGGTATAGCGAAGAAAGCATCGGCTTGTGAAACGACAGGCATTCGTTGCTCATTTGCGCGCACACGGATCCAGACTGCTTAGCGAAGGAGCGAAGCGGTCTTGGGCGATGTGCCCACTCCCTTGGGCCACTCAGAAGGTCCATCCCTGCTGTGTCATGAACGCCTGAAGGTCCATGCAAGGGATGCCAAAGTGTTGGCAAACGTTTGGAACCTTAGCCGCATTCGGCTTGTTTTTCTCCTGCGTGATGACTGTGCCGTTCTTCACCTTGGCCGCAGCGACAACAAAGGGGTCGGCCACGGGCGTACCGCGTAGAACCGCCTTGGCGCCTATGATCGTTTGGAAGTGCGGAACTGCGAGTATCCGTTGCACGACAAGAAGCTCAGCATTGGAGGGTTTCGCGAAGAGGTGTTTGTTCAGATCCACCCATTGTTGAACGAAATCGGAACCACTGGTTTGTTTCAGCTCGTTGTACACCTCGCGGACCGACACTATGGTTTCCTCTTCCGCAAGATCGTCCAACTTGGACCACAACGAGGGAAAGGCGGAGGGATAGAAATGCGTCAGGACGATGAACACGTTGGTGTCGAGCACGTAGATCACGCCGACACCTCCTTCCTGAGCACAACTTCTTCCAGTCCCGCCAGGCTCTTGGTCTTAACGCCCAAGTGCTCGGCTGCCTGTTCGTGGGTCAGTTTCCCCTGATAAAGCTTGCCGAACACGAGGCGCAGATAGCTCTCTCCCAAGTATGTAGCCTGGGTGAGATAGTAGTTCCCCCCCGAGCCGCCCCTGTGAACGGCTTCGTTCCATTCCCGCGCCTTTTTCTCATAGTAAACGCGCGAAACGCGGCCGAGATCGAGCAGGCGGCGAAGCACGGCTTCCCGGCTCACGCGGTAACGGTCCGCGAGGGCCTCCACTGCCTTGTCATCGATTGTGGCAACTCTCTTCATCTGCTTCGCAAAGTCATCCGAGGGGACAAGGATCTCGGCGGCAAGCGCGTTGCAAAACTGCTCAATCCTTTGTTCCTCCGGCGGCAAGAAGTCAATATAAGAGTCATCGAACTTGGATACCGCACTGGCTCTTAGAAGTAAGTGGGCAAGCTCATGTAACACCGTGAAGATCTGCCGTGTTTTCGCGCTGCTATTATTCAGGTAAATGATCGGAAACTCGTCGTCCGTCAGACAAAAACCCGAAATGCCGTCTTGTTTGAAAGCGTGCTTGAAAACAAACACCCCGGCGCCTTCCACTGTGCTCCGCCATGTCTTGAAAGCATCCTCCGCGGATTTCCAGGAAGCCTGAAGGTTGATGGTCACTCCCAGATATTCGCGAATCTCGGAGGCGGTTCTTTGCGGATCCCCGTGTTCCGATATGCTGATGTCGCGGAAGATCTTGCGCTCGGCGGGATTGACACCGTCACTCAATTCGCGCAGGGAGCATCTGTACGAGTCAGCAAGCCGAAGTTGGTAGCGGGTATCCGCGGAGAGTTGGTCGATCTCGAATTCCGGCAACGCGCGAAACCGTTCCTTGATCGCGGGTTCCGGTGGGGGTGCGGGCAGGAAGAATACCGCCAACGGACGCTTGAATAGCTTGTAGGCCATCTCCTCCAGTTGGGCGTACGTTGGCGCGGCGGTCCCGGCCTCCCACGCCTCAATCTCGGCCTCAGTCCGCTTGAGGCGGTGCGCAACCTCCTCAACGGCATATCCCTGCGACTCACGCGCCCAACGCAAGACGGAGGGCTGAAGTCCTACTACCGGATCCGCCATCATTGTTACTCCTGCCCAGAATAGCCGCTAGTCTTCAACACCATCATACAGTATCTGCCAAGTCAAGATCATGGAAACTCAGATCATGGAGAAGCGGTTACGCCATCGGCCAGGCAGGTCTTGCTCAGCATCCAGGTGCGGCTGCTCTCAGGTTGGGGATACCGGACATACCCAAAGCACTTCCCGCGGGCGCGTTGGTATTGGCGACAAGGAGACGCTCGATGCCCTCGCGCAGCCGCATCACGGTGATGGTTTCTCTGGTCCTGAAGAACGTTGGCGCGGTTCCTCGATTTCGGGCATAATGTGAGGCTGTCGTTCGAGTCGCCGAAGCGTTGTGTGGTTCGGCTGGGATTGCGATGGACCGAACGAAACGGATGAGGATCACATGAAAAGACTTCTGAGCGTTTGTACCTTGGTGGCGTTGGTGTCGCTGACGTGGCCCGCGTATTCTTTTGTCACGGTGGACGGCGGCCGTTTTGTCGATGCGGAGGGGCGTCAGGTCATTCTTCGCGGCGTGTCAGTGATCGACAAATCGAAGGCCCGTCACTATCTTGGGAACGAGACCGCGGATGACTTCGCGGCGATGCGGGACTGGGGGTTCAATTGCATCCGTCTGGGGATTATCTGGGACGGATTGGAGCCTGAGCCGGGCAAGTTCGACGATGCATATCTGGCCGGCGTGGACAAGCGCATTGAATGGGCGCGAGAGAACGGCATCTACGTTTTTCTGGACATGCATCAGGACCTTTTCAGCGTCAAATACAGCGACGGCGCCCCGGCATGGGCCACGCTGGATGAGGGGAGTCCGCACCTGAGCGATTCCGCGGTGTGGAGCGACGCGTATTTCTCGAGCAGGGCCGTCCAGGTCTCGTTCGACAACTTCTGGGCGAACAAGCCCGCGCCGGACGGCGTCGGTGTGCAGGACCATTACGCGCGCGCGTGGCGGCACGTCGCGGAGCGATACAAGGACAATATCACCGTGATCGGTTATGACCTGATGAATGAGCCGTTCGTCGGGTCGGGCGCGGTCCAAGCCCAGCTCTTGTTCGTGTCCAAGTCTGCGGAAATCCTCGCCGCCAAGAATCCCGCAAAGCCGCTGACGGCGCTCGACCTCATCGCAAAGTGGGGAGACGCCGCCGGACGAAGCGAACTCCTGAAGGAGTTGAGCGACGTGAACGTATACCGCGCGGTCGTCGATGCGCCTGAGACGTTTTTTCAGGAGTTTGACAAGACGCAGCTCACGCCATTTTATCAACGGGTCGCGAACGCGATCCGCGAAGTTGACCGCCGCCACATCCTTTTTCTGGAGACCACGATGGCGTCGAACATGGGCGTCCGCAGCGCCATTGAGCCGGTGACCGGGCCCGACGGGAAACGCGATCCGCTTCAGGCGTATGCCCCGCACGGCTACGACCTCGTCACGGATACTCCGGACATCGCCTCGCCTTGCAATGCCCGCGTTGAACTTATTTTTCAGCGTCACGGCGAAACCGCCAAGCGTCTCGGCATGCCGATGCTCGTCGGGGAATGGGGCGCTTACGGCATGTCGCCCGCGGCGCTGCCCGCAGCGCAATTCGTGACGGGGCAGTTCGAGAGACTCCTTTGCAGCGACACCTACTGGGCCTACGACCACGACATGACGAAGGCGGGGGCGTGGAGCGCTCTGCGGCGCGCTTGCCCGGATGCAGTGGCCGGTACGCTCGTCCAATACGAGTCCGACGCCGCGAAGGGAACGTTTGTCTGCGTCTGGAATGAGGACCCGAAGGTGTCCTTGCCTACGCGCGTGTACATTCCGGAACCGTACGCGTGTACGAAAGAACGGATCGCCGTGTCGCCCGCCGGGAAGGGGTTCGCGCTCGAACCGGTGCGGGAAGGCTCCGGCAGCGTTTACGTCGTTGTTGCGTCCACCGGGAAAGAGATCGAGAGACGTCTGACGGTGGCGGCGAAGTGACGCAGCCCGGTTTGTGGCTGTCGCTTTCCAGCACGACTGCTCGTTGGGCAGGACTTCTTCCCCATATGGGGCACGGAACCCCAAATAATCCATGTATCTGACGCGCCATTGTGTTGCCCTCATGCGGAACTCAAGTGGTTCAACGTACTACGGGTGTTGCTCGCCTTGGCGCGGGACTTGCGTGAGAAGAGGAAGTAACGCGGCCCGGCAATGCAATTGAAAGCTGGGCTGAACGTATGTTAGCCTGCGGGCATGGTCGTTAGTGGTGCAATGTTGCATCACCCGTGTAAGCCCGAGGAAAAGCAAAAAGGAGAAAAGATATGAAGAAAGTATTTGCGTTGGCTCTGTGTGTGATTTTCGCGTTGTGTATCTCGGTCCCGGCCTTTGCGGCGGACGCGGCGAAGGACTGCAAGGCGGCGGACGCGGCGAAGGACTGCAAGGCCAAGTCAACATGCACCCATGCCAAGGACTGCAAGGACTGCAAGGAAAAGGGTCAGGCGGCCTGCGCGAAGCACAAGGACTGCTGCCAATCCAAGAAGGATGAGAAGAAGGGCGAGAAGAAGGGCGAGAAGAAGGGCGAGAAGAAGGACGAGAAGAAGGAAGAGAAGAAGGAAGAGAAGAAGTAGTCCGGCGCGACAGGTTTGAAATCGCGGGCCTCTCCACTGAATGGTGTAGGGGCCCTTTCTGTTGGGTCGGCGATGCAGCGGCCCCGAATCGCCATGTGTAACGCATTGGCCTCGGCCATGCACGTCGGCGGCAAGTTCAAACGCTTCACGTCATTTCTTGACCTTCGTTCGTTTGAGGCGGACGTGGGTCTGTGCTAGATTCACCTCGGTGGGAAGGCGATCCTCGTCGGGATCGAGTTGTAACCGGCGCGCCATCTCCCCCACTGGAACCTGTTGTAGTCGACGGAGGTCGAACCATGCGCAAAGCCGCCCTGTTATGCCTGCTGGTCTTCTTGCCTGTTCTCGCGATGGGGGCAAACGAGGAATCGAAGAAAGCCAACGTCCTTGTCGTGTACTTCAGCGCCAAGGGACATACCCGCGCCATGGCGGAAGCCGTGGCGAAAGGCGCTTGCTCCGTGGAGGGTGCAGTAGTGAATCTGCGAAGCGTCGCGGAGGCGAAAGTGGATGACGTGCTTGCCGCCGACGCCGTGATTGCGGGCAGTCCCGTGTACAAGGCAAACGTCGCGCCACCCCTCCAGGAATTCATCAATAGCTGGCCCATCAAGGATAACGCGCTCCGCGACAAACTCGGCGCGGCCTTCGTGACGGCAAGCGGGATCTCCGCAGGCGAGGAATTGGTGCAGATGGATATCATCCATTCCATGCTCGTGTGCCAGATGATCGTCGTTGGCGGCCCTGACGCGCGTCAACCCCTCGGAGCGTCCGCTATCATCGGCGAAAACCCGTCGGGCAAGTCAGAGGAGAAACAAGAAGAAAGCCTCGTCTCTGAGTACTATCTCAAGAAGGGCGAGGCGCTCGGGATGCGCGTCGCGCAACTCGCCGTCCGGATGAAGAATCCCAAGTAGAAGTCCGCAAGACACGAAGTCCGCTGACGAAGCTCGATTCTTTGACGGGCCGCAGAACCTTTTCTGGGCAGCGGTCCCCGTCCGGCCGGTAAACTTGTGCTTGACAAATGCACGCTCGCATAATATACATGATTATTAGTGGAGTGTGAGGTGGAGGCGGTGGCGCAAGTCGCCGCTTCGTCCTTCTGAGCGAATTGAGGAGAAGTGACGCAAATCCGTGCCGTCTTGCCTGTCTCTGCAAGAATGTGGCATGGCAGCCGCCGAGGAGTTGAAGCCAGTGATGGGCCCGCATCGTCCCTACAAGTATAGAGAAGCTTGTTTTGCGTTGTGTTGTATCTGTACGACGTTAGTTCTGCTTTCCCATGAGGTCCAGGGGCAGGAACGTCCGGAGGCCCTCAAGGGATACCTTAACCATCTGAATTGGGCTAATCGCGTGCAGTTTCATGTGCAAACCGATATAGTTGCGACGGGGTTCGATGGGAAGATTCGGCAACGCTTTCATTACGAATACGCTGTAAGTCGCGATTCAGATCGGTTGTACGAGTCAGGCATGCTGGAGGAAACGGAGGGGCCGGAGGCGCCTTACAAGGCCATCGATCAGTATCTGCGTGGCTTGAAAGGGCATGAGAACTTGTTCTTCGAGTGCCGGAAGTACGACAGCGGGTGGAATATCAATGCATTCGAGAGTTCAAAGGAGATGGCGGGAGTGCGCCAGTCATCCCCGGAGTCTGGCGGCCCCTTATACGGTCGCTTCACCAACGTGAGTATCGAGAAATCGTTTGGGCAACTGCTTGATGAGCAGACTGCGGCTATCGCTGAGGAGGAGATGGATGGCCGCAAGGTTGTAGCTATCAGTGGTGCTTCAAAGCAAGGCAACATCACAGTCTGGGTTGATCCTGAAGCCGGCTATGCGCCCGTAAAATGCCGGATCGAAAAAGTCGTCGGGCAGCATCAGAATGGATTGGGTACAGGTCCGTTTGCTCCAGCTCCCTTGGGGGATGTCAAGGCAAGACGCTGGACCTTGACGATGGACAATATCAAGCTGGAGGAGATACAAGGCGCTCGGCTTCCCGTATCGGCGGAGGTAGTGGAAATTGGGGAACTCGAAGACGGAAGAACGGATTCCACCAAGACATCGATAAGACTCTCTGACTTCAATTTGAACCCCAACTTTGATGCGGCGGACGCCTTTAGACTGTCGGATATTCCAAACGGGACGGTTGTCACAATCATCAATGAGAATTATAGAGGGCAGTCAGGATTTGAGTGGCAGAACGGGGAGATTGTTGCAAGAGTAAGCAATAGCTCCTTGGAAAAGATTGACAAGACGGTCGCCCAGGCAAAATCCGGAGCAACCGGACAAGCGGACGACAACCAAGGAATGAAGGCTCCGGGCACTGCGGTACAAGGGGCCGCCGGCAATGAGAATCGAACGGCCACGGGCACAACCAAGAGGGCCGCAATCTACCTGATAGCCGCTGGGATCGGACTCGCGGCAGTGGCCGTGCTGCTGATTTCTCGTAGCCGGAAGATGTCGGGACGTAAGGCAGGCAACTCTTGATTGTCCCCTGATGGGTTTCTGCCTCCTGAAGGCGAAATGGGATAATGCTACACACTTGGTGCACGAGGGGGGTGATGACTCTATTCCTGGCGCTGACGATGATTGTGGCAAGTGCGGATGGAGACACGGGAGGCGATCCATCAAAATGCGGTCTTTACTGCCTCTATGCGATTAGCCAATATTACGAGAAAGACGTCCAGTTCAAGTCGCTGGCAAAGCCCGATTACCAGTCTGACCCTGTCGGCAGCACGTTGAGTGACCTTTGTAGGGCGGCGGCCGACATTGGCCTGCACGCCATCCCAGCGAAAGGGTTGAGCCTCTCCACGTTAAAGAGATGTCCATATCCTCTGATCCTGGCCGTTCGCGCTTTCCCTGAATCGAAGAAGTTGGATCACTATTTTGTCGCGTTGCCAGGTAAGGGGGGGCGAAAGCTCATTCTAGACGCCGCAGCCGGCCGGGAAGTTGAGAGCGAGGAGAAACTGCGTGCCCAGTGGAACGGCCTTGCATTGGTTGTGGCCGACAAAGCATTCAGTCTGGGAAGCGTCTTCTGGCCCAGTTACGCTAAACTCCTGTTCCTAATCGTAGCCGCCGCCGGCATCAGGATACTGATCCCTCGCTTTCCCGCAATATTCAATCGGCGGATGTTTATTTCGCCAATGAACTCTCTCCTGCGGGTCGCCGTGGTGCTGCTCTGCATTGTCGCCTTTCCCTTGATACCCGTCGTCTTCCAAAGGGAGGGTTCGCTCTTGGGCAGTTCCGAGACGGTTGCCGCCGTTCAGGATCGCCACTATGGAACATTCCTGCCTCGCGTGACCGCCAATCAGTTGAAAGAGTTTTCAGACGGAGGCGCCGTAATAGTTGACGCGCGACTGCAAAGGGATTTTGATGCCGGGCATGTGCCGGGCGCAATCAATGTGAGTCCCCTCGAAACGGAAAAGCAAATTGCCTCTGTCATGAAGCCGTACCAACCGGCTGTTCCCATCATCGTCTACTGCCAGAGTTCCCAGTGCGACCTCGCCTTTATCGTATCGAGAAACCTGAACCGATTGGGATTCAGCCGCATCTATTATTACGAAGGCGGCTGGGCGGACTGGAATAAGAACAATGTACATGAAAAATGAACGGTCCGGCGGCATATGGGCAGGGGTTTGCACGACGCTGCAGTTGCTGTTGGGTGTGCTCTTTTGCATCTCTTCATGGCCAAAGCTGCAGTTCCCGTTTGAATTTCTCTCGGGCATCTACGACTATCAGATATGCGGCAAAGAAATGGGGGTTCTTCTTGCCGCGGTATTGCCGCCGGCCGAGATGGCTGTCGGAGTCTTGCTCGTGCTTGACATTCTCGTGATTGAAGCGCTTTTACTTCTTGCGCCGATGCTGCTGCTGTTCATTGGCGTCCAGGGTTACGCCTTGGCGGCGGGCTTGAAGATCGCGTGCAGTTGTTTCGGCAGCGCGACCGGAGAAAGCCCTATTGACTGGATTTCCATCGCGCGGACCAGCGGTTTGTTTGTAGTTGCGGTGGCATTGCTCTGGCATCAGGTGCGCGTGATGCGGCGCGTGCCACAACCACGGGAGGAAACACAATGAAACACGGTATGGCGTTGGCAGCGGTTATTGCAGCGGCTACATTATCCGCGCGTGCGGCGGAGGGTCCCGCACCGGCGGTATTGAGTGTGGGGCGGGTGCAAGCGGTCTCCTCGGTGCCGGAGGCTTTGGTGAGCAAGTTGCGGCCGGAGCTTCGGGTGGTTGAGGCGATGCAATGGCGCTCAGAGGTGTTTCCATCGACCACGCCGTTGCCGAATTCGCTGAATGATCTGCCTGATGTGGTTTCGGCGCTGGTGGGATTTTATGACAATGACATCCCGTACTTGTGCCAGAAGGGTGTCATCGAACCCATAGACTCTGTCTTTGCGGAGTTGGGTCTTGATCCCAAGGAGATTATCCCTCCAAACATCTACGAGGCAGTGGCGTGGGACGGGAAAGTGTGGGCGCTTCCGTATCGCGTAGAGAGCTATGTGCTGAGATACCGCAAGGATATAATGGAAAAAGTCGGCGTTGAGCCGGCATTCGGGAATTGGGACGAAATATTCGCTGCGGCCGAGAAGATCTCGAAAGGCGCCAACGCTGAAAAGCAGGTGTCGGGTTTTCTTGCGGCAAATATGACTGAAGAGCAGATTGGGTGTTGTCTAATGGGCGTTGCTATGGACGTTCCCGCGGATGCGGGGACCTCTTTTTTGACCCTGGTGGTGCAGTACCAGATGCGCAAGGTCTTTTGGCCCGACGATTTCAAATGGAACTCGCCGGAGGAAGAGGTGGGTATTAAGTACGAGATGTTTCGCACGCTGACTTTGTCGCCCAGAATCGGCATTGCAACGTTTCCGGCTGTTCTCATGGCGGGCTCCGGCGCAACAATCCGGCCCGTAGGCTTCATGGAATGCTTTGCCGTGCGGAAGAACAGCGAAGAGAAGACAAAGGCGGCGCGTGAGTTCATCAAGCTGCTCTTGACCAAAGAGGCGCAGATCGCGCTCGTCGAGGCCACCCGGGTGGATAAGGTGCGTAACCCAGACCTCGCGTTCCGGCATGTGCCGGTGTTCAAGCATGTGGTTGACTCGCCGGAGTTTGCTGAAATTGCCTCAAGCGTTCCGGGTTACCGCGTTCTGTTGGACACGTGCATGAAGGCGCGTTTTGCGCCGGCGGACCCGGCCCGGTTCGAACCGCAGCGCAAAGCCATCATCCAGCGGTTCAGCGAGTTACCAGCCCTCCTGGCGGAGACCGGTAGCAGACTGATGGGGTTCGTGAGGCTGATGGAGCCGATACAGGTTGGAGCGCAGCCGGCCGCACCGGCAGCCAGCGACGTCTCGCGTTACTAGGCCGCGGAGTCTGGACACGATGCTAGGCCATAAAACGAGTCGCATGTACATATCGATTCTGTTCGTGCTTGGTGTGGTGTTTATTGTTGCAGGCGTGGTCTTGTTCTTCTTCTCGGACCGAATCGGACCTGCGCCGGACAGACATGTCCCGGCCGGCCTATCGCAGTCCAGCGCTGATGAGATTAACGCGTATTGCCGCGAAAATCAGGATGTCATCGAGCGAATGCCACAGGACCCGCGTACGCAGGAAGTGCTGGATCGTCTAGTCGCAATCTGGTGCAAGGATACCGGCCTGGAAAGGCATGCGGCACTGGAAGGAATGGTGACGGCCTTCAAGAACTCCCCGCTGGGGCTTGCGGCACTAGATTCGTGCCTCACAACCGGAGCGGAAAGGGCGAGCGCGTTCTGCTCGTCGCTTGTGGAGCAGTATCCGGACAGCCGTGTCGCGTGCATGGCGCTTGACCGGCAGATCAACGGCGCGCCGGATCAGGCGGCGCGCTTGCTGGACGACGCGATCCGGAGTGCGCCGGATTCGCGGGTGGCGGTGTTTGCGTTGGTCCGCAAGGGCGACCGCGCGAAGGACGCGGGAGACATGCATCAGGCGGCCCGGTGCTGGTTGGAGGCGTGGTTGAAGGATCCGCAGCGAGCGAAGATGGTGTTCAGCGGCCTCTGCCTCTTTTGGATTCAGACCGGAGACTGGGACTATCCCCTTGTAATGTCATCCGAGTATATCGAGGACCCCGTGCTGAATCCCATCAAGGAACGGGCCTTGGCCGCGCTGGAGGAATCCGGTTCGCAGCCGGGAACCGGACGAACTCTTGTTCGGGAGACGGGCCGCGCACTCGAAAAGGGCGACATAGTATCCGCGGTGTCGTCACTCCAGCAGTTGATTGGATCGCCGGGCAGCCTGACCCCCGAAGACCGCGCCTGTCTTGGAACAGCCGTGTTTCTGTTGGGGTCGGACAAGAACTACGCGTTGACCGTCGACCTCAAGCAATCACTCGAGATGAGAGGAAAACTGTCGAGGTGCAGGGAGCAGTTTCTTGCGTGGGGGCAGGAAGCATATCCGTCCGTTCCGCCGGATGTCCGCGCCATGTTCGCGGTGCTGCTTGCGGCGCGCTGGCTGCAGGATGCCCAGGTGAAACCGGCCGTGGATCTGCTCCAGGCTGCCTGGCGGGACACGACGGCCTCCACACCGTGGCGCGAGCGGGCGCTCCAACGCATGGCTGACGTCCTTGTCGAGGAGCGCTCTGATTATCGTGGAGCGGGCCAAGCGTTTGTCGAGTACTGCGACGGGGCCGAGAAGCCGCGTCCGAATCTGCGCCTGAGGGCGGCGACTCTGTTCAACCGGGCGGGGCAATACGACCGTTCGCTCGAGCAACTGGACAAGCTTGAGCCAATCGCGGACAGCGATGACTTGAAAGCGGCGGCGGTCTTTCTGCGTGCGCTCGACTGCATGGGTAAAGGCGACAACATCCAGGCGGTCGGTTTGCTGGATGCGTTTCCGGACAAGTATCCGCGAAGCGACCTTGCGCCGCAGGCATTGGATATCATGGCCCGCACGGCTATGGCCAAGGCCGACCACGCTGAAGCGGCGCGGTGCTATCAGGAGATCGTGGACAAATATCCTCAGTCCAGCTCTGCCGGCACGGCGCAGCAGGAACTCGCCCGGTTGCAGGGAAGATCGGACGGAGCGGGACCGAAATGAGCAAGCTGTTCGTTTCCATATTCGCCCTTCACGTGGCGGTACTCGCCCAAGCCGGCGTCGAAGTAGTGGCGGCGTATCAATTCCCTGTGGACGTGTGCCGCCTGATCGTCCGCAACGCCGGCAATGAGACGTTGGCGCTGGACAACCTCGCGATCAAGACGGCATCTGGCGAAATCCTTCCGGTCCTGTGGAGCATGGCGGAACCGGATAGCGTACCTGCCGGGGAGTACTCTTTCATCGGCTACATGCCCACGACGCCTTTGCCGAAAGAAGAGACGACACAGCAGGTTCTCGCGATTGGCTCGCAGGAGATCGCGTTTACGCTGGAGAGGCAGCCTTCCCTGGCCATCTGCTATTCCGTCTATGCGCCGGAGGTCCGGAAGATCTATCTCTATGTTATCAATAACGCACCGGATGCCTGTGAGATAACCGCGGCAACGGTCAACGGCGTTTCCGTTGCGCTCGCGCGCATCGGCGCGATACCGGGTGGAAAGAAGGGCCTTGTATACGGCCAGTGCGACCTGCCCCGTTCCGATGACTTTGAGGTCCCACCCGCCCGGGTACGACTCACTCCCGCTCAGGGCAAACCGGTTGAGTCATTCGCACGTCTGTTCCGTCCCGAGCACACCGTAGTTCGCACCCTGGAAAGCGGCGCCGATTGCATTACGTGTCTCACGCATCAATACGAGACTCCGGAGAAGGCGGCGCTAGAGGCTATTTCAGTGGCGAAGGAACAGCGGCGCTTGCTGCGCACGATCAAGTTCTGCAACATGGATTTGGGTGCGAAGGGCCCCGCGCATTTCGCGCAGATCATGGAACGGAACCATATCGAACCACAGTTAACTTACGCCGAGGCGTGTGCGTCCGCAACCTATGTTCCGATACTCCTGAACGCCATGGAAGAATCCAAGTGTGCATCCGAGCCGGGTATCTCTTACGCGTGGGTCTTCCCTTCGGATATCCATTCCCTGTCCCAGCCGCCGTTTGGAGTGTCGCGTCTGCGCAACATGATATACGCACTCGTGGCCGGCGGAAGCAAGGGCATCGAGCTGTTCCCGCCCAAGTTCGACGATCCGGGCGGCGCACATGCCCGGGCCAATGCCCGCCTCTTGGAGGAGATCGCATCCCTGCGGGAACTCCTGGCGATATCGGAGCCGGTGGACCTGTGGGAAACGCACGAACCCGCCCGTATGCCGGTCCATAATACGGGCGACGGGTTCCTCATTCGCACGATTCTTTGCGGCGACAAGGGCGTGTTGTTGTTCGTCCTTCCGAAAAACGATCCGCCGGAGATATCCGCTCCCCGTGCGACCGTTTCGTTGCGTCAACCGGGGTATCCTCTCGGCAATGAGGCTTTCGAGGTGGGCGGCGCAGCGAAAGCTTTGCCTCTCCAACATTCCGACAATGACCGTGCTTCGCTGGACGTGCCCCTGGAATCCCACGCTCAGGTCTTTCTGATTCCCCCGTCATCCGCACGTATATCGGACCATAATACTGGCGGCTGAAAACTCGAACGGACATGTCGTCAGCGCTGGGCTCCCGGCCGACCGGCCGGTTGACGCTTTATTGCGTTTGGAATACGATGTCTCATCATTCCCGCTGGGACAGGAAATTCGGTCGGACCCATTTCGGAGGCCATGGACAAAATGCGAAAGAGATGCACCGTCGTTCTGATCGCGCTCGCTTGCGCGTTGCCGTGGGCAGCCCGCGCTGATGTACCCAACCCGTTCTTCGCACTCTGCATGGACACGCACGACAGCCAGCATCGGACCCTCGAACAACAGGCCCAACTCCTGAAGGAGCTAGGCTATGTCGGCGCGGGCCACCTCTGGCTCGATGACCTAGCCGAGCGTATCAAGACCCTCGACACCGAAGGTCTGAAGCTGTTCCAGGTATATCTGCGCGTGGACCTTGCTTCTGCGGACAAACCTTACGACCCGAGGCTCCGCGAATCCCTGCCGCTCCTGAAGGGCCGCGATACCATGCTCGCGTTGCTTGTGAGCGGGCTGCCCCCGTCCGACGAGAAAGGCGACCCGAGGGCCGTCGAGATCGTCCAGCAGATCGCTGACATGGCCCGCGAATCCGGCGTGCGCGTCGCCCTCTACCCCCATTCCGGCGATTGGCTCGAACGCGTCGAAGACGCCGTCCGAATCGTCAAGAAAGCGGACCGCCCGAACGTCGGCGTCATGTTCAACCTCTGCCACTGGCTCAAAGTCGACGACGAGAGGGAGCTCAAACCCCTCCTGGCTCTCGCGATGCCCTATCTCTACGCCGTGAGCATAAACGGCGCCGACCATGCCGAGGATATTCACTCCGGTAAAGGCAACTGGATTCAACCCCTGGATGCCGGCGCCTACGACATCCGGACCTTCCTCGCAACGCTCCTGGACCTCGGTTACAAAGGCCCCATCGGCCTCCAATGCTACGGCATCCCCGGAGACGCCCGCGATCACCTCACCCGCTCCATCACCGCCTGGCGCGCACTCACCCTAGAGCCGCAGCTTACGGGCGCACGTCCGTGAGCCGCGTACGGCCGCAGGCGCGGTATTTCTTCGCAAGCGCTCAGTCTTTCCTTGGAATGCTCACGAGATTACGCGCAATCCGCCGGATGTAGATTCCTATAAGCGCAAGGATCACGCCCAGCACAATGCAGATCCATCCGCCCACATAGAGACCGACGGCAAGGCGGCCGGCGCCGCTGTATTGGCCGGCCACGGCGCAGCCGATCCCGATGGCGGCAAGGACGACGCCCGTAAGCGCATAATCCTGACGCGGTCTTCCGGCGCGGCCCTCCGGCAGATTGGCGAGTATGCGCTGAAGCTCGGTATACGATTCGAGCAACTCGGGTTTCTCCTGAAGCTTGTCGAGCAAAGCGAGTCTGATGCGATGGTCAAGCCAGATTCGTCCGAGCGCGCGCACGACGCCATAGGTCACGGCCGCCAGGACAACGACAAGCGGTATCAGGATGTAGAACGGGTTCATTAGACTACCCACGTGTGCGGGTTGGGAAGCTCAAGTGCGCCCAGTTCGCATGATTCTATCAATAAGTTCGACCGGATGTCATGGCCCGTGGTTTCGTTTTCCTGTCGGAGTTTTCTGAAACCCCGAAAAGGAAAACAGGGTCAAATCTGCGATGAGATCGGTACTGCGCAGCATAATCACGGCGTGTCTGATTGCGGGGGTAGTGCTGTGCTTTTCGATAGGCGTGCTGGCCTCTGATCTTCCTCGCGTGGTCGGAGGGCCGAACGTTCGCGACTCGCGGGAGTTGAGGCTGCCATCCGCCCGCACGCTGCATCTGATTAACGACGACGGTTCGGCGCAGGTCTACACACACGACGTGGATGAGATCACGGTCCAGGCATCGATCAAGGTCTACAACCGGGCCGGCGTGGAAGACTCGGTCCTCGAAGGTCTCGTGAGGTCGCTTGTTGCGGTAGAGGCCCTGGGCGACACCCTGCGCATCGTCACGGAACCGGACGAGCGCCCGGACAACATTGACGTTCGCGTGGACTATACCATCCAAGTCCCCGTCGCCACCGACATCGACATCGAAGGGTCGAACGGCAACGTGTGGATCGCGAAAAGCTGCGGCCGCGTGACGGTACGGGGCCGGAACACCGACATTGAAATCGCCGGCGCCCAGGGGCCGGTCGATGCGCAGAGCACGAATGGACGCATCCGGGTGCTGGATGCGCCGGAGGGGGCGCGAATCAAGACTGTCAACGGCAATATATACGCGCATATGCTGGGCGGATCGCTCGAAGCGGCGACGACCAACGGGGCGATTGTGGCCCGGGTCTTGGACCCAAGCGTAAGCGGGTGCACCTTGAGTAGCCAGAACGGGGGCATCACCGTGGTCATGACGGAGGACTGCACAGCCACAGTTGACGCGATCACGGACCGGGGCGTCATCAAGTCGGACCTGCCCGTTGACGTGACCGCGGGCATACAGAAGAACCGGCACTTGAAAGGAACCATCGGTACAGGTCATACTGTGCTGATGATGGATACCCTTAATGGGAATATCTGGATAACGAAGGGAAACGTATGACGATGGAGTTGACGGCGCGCTGGACGGCTGCAACCGATGCCGCTCAGTCCGCGAACGTCTCTGACCTGGATCTGGTGGTGCGCGCCAAGAAGGGCGATGCGGATGCGTTTTCGCTTCTCGTCAAGCGGCACCAAAACCTGGTCTTCAATCTTGCTTATCGCTTCATGCGCGATTCGGCGCTGGCGGAGGACATGGCGCAGGAGGCGTTTCTCAAGGCATATCGTCTCTTGAAAGGGTTCAGGGGCGACTGCAACTTCTCGACGTGGATGTACCGCGTGACAGTGAGCGTGTGCCTGACGGAGATCAACCGCCGCAAGAAGCGTCACGAAGTGGAGCTTCAACCCCTCGACGGACGGCGGGGACCCGAAAGCCGTGTCGAGTCATCTGACGTGTTCGAACTGATCCGCGGCTGTGTCAAGCTGCTGCCCACGCGCTACGCGAGCATCATCACGCTGTATTATCTGAAGGAAATCCCCTACGACGAGATCGCGCAGGTCATGCAGATTCCGATGGGGACCTTGAAGACGTGGATGTATCGCGCGCGGAATCAACTGCGCTCGATTGTGGAGAAGGAATTCGGGATTCATGGACTCCTCTGAAAACCGCGACCTGGACGCAACCATCGAAACCGCGCTGAGCACGGAGCCTTTGCGGCCGGTATCGCCGGGTTTCTTCGGGCGTGTCCGGCAGCGGCTCGCGCTCGTCGCGCTGATACAGCACGAGCAACGCAGGTTCCGCCAATACGCAGCGGCGTTCAGCGCGGCGGTTCTCGCGGCTTTTGGGGGCTTGCTCCTGGCCTACATCGCGAGCATCCCGAGCCGCCTGGCGTGGTACGTGCCCGGCGGGATGGGCTTCATCGACTATGTGAACACCCAACTGCTACTTTCGACGTGGATGCTCGTCGCGGTAATCGCGGCCGGCTTGGCCGTGCCTTTCGGTGCAATAATCTTCACATCTAGGCGCCCGGCCGCCCGCCGCGGCGGATCGGACGAAAAGCAACGGCGAACGATCTTCCGGTAACATGAAAAATCGCGTAGACACCTCAAATACGTCGAGCACAGGGAACACAAGAAGGCGTGTTCGTCGCTACTTGTACAATGCCGCGTGTTTGTTTTTCTTGGCGTTAGCCATGCTGAATCCCGCGAAATACATTGTGAACGATTATCTGAACAAACAGTTGAGACTCGTGCATTGGAGAGTACCAGACCTAGTGGGTGCTTACTCGTACCTGCCCCTCTTGGGATTCCTTGGCCTGGTCGGGGTGACGGTTTATTGGGAACTTAGAGAGAAGGGTAAAGACGAAAGGGTCCCAGAAGGGCCTCAGAAGGACGGAGGTGATAAGCAAGGACACCCATGATAGGTGGTTGTCAAGTGAATAGGAAGGGTGTACGTAAAGTAGTCCGGTTCTTCCAAGACCGGGCTACCACAGTTGATAGTTACCGCGCGGGGGAGTGTTTGCCCAATCCCATGGGAGATTCCTGGAAGATTCTTGGATCCATGATGGGCAACGAGTCAGGTATGATCGGCTTGAACTGCATTTTCGCGAGGATGTGCTTCTGAAGGTCGACACCCGGCGCGATTTCCGCCAACAACAACCCGTCAGGGGTAAGCCGGAACACGCAACGCTCCGTTATGAAGAGGGCGTCCTGTTTCTTCGCTACCGACGTCTTGCCGCTGAACGTGATTTGCTGGACGGCTTCCACGAACTTGGCGGCCTTACCGTCCTGACGTATGACGAGCTTGCCGTTGTCGACGACGGCATCGAATCCGCCCGCTGTGAACTCCCCGCAGAACAGGCATTTGCGCGCTGACTGCGTAATATCGATGAAGCCGCCGCAACCGATGAGCTTCGGGCCGAGTTTGCTGACGTTCACATTTCCGTCCTTGTCCGCTTGCGCCAGCCCGACGCATGTGAGGTCGAGTCCGCCTCCGTCGTAAAAGTCGAACATCTGCGGCTGGGTAATGAAGGCGCTTGGATTTCGGGCCGGGCCGAAGTTCAGGCCCCGCTCGGGCAATCCCCCTATGACACCTATCTCGGTGGTCATGGTCAAGGTTTCAAGAAATCCTTCCTCATGGGTGACGGACGCGACGCCCATCGGAATGCCCACGCCAAGGTTCACCAGCATGTTCGGCCTCAGCTCGAACGCCGCCCGCCGGGATATCACCTTCTCGAGATTGAGCGGAAGCGGCGCGACTTCCTTGTCGAGCGGCACGCGCACCTCGCCCGTGTAGGACGGATCGTGTTCCACAAACAAAGTATGCGGGTGCTTCTTCCTGGACGTGGCGACGACCACGTAGTCGACCATGATACCGGGCACGCGCACGTCGTGCGGCTTCGCGGGGACATCACTCAGGCGTTCCACCTGCGCTATGACGAAGCCGCCGCGGTTCTTCGCCGCCATGGCCACATCGAGATCCCCCATCCACAGCGCCTCGTCCTCACACGTTAGGTTGCCTGACGGATCGGCCGTCGTAGCCCGAACAAGGCCAACGTCAACCTGAAAGGTCTTATACAATAGGGCCTCTTGCCCGTCCAATCGCACGACCTCCACAAGATCCTCGGCATCGCGCGTGCGTTCGTTCATCTTGCCGCCCTCGATGCGCGGGTCGACGAACGTGCCAAGGCCGATGGTGGTCAAGAGCCCTGGCCGGTGCGCGGCGATCTCGCGGTAGAGCTGCGCCATCACGCCCTGCGGAAGATTGTAGGCTTCACATTGGTTCGATGCGATCATGGCAACGATCAGATGGTTCAGCCCAACGTGACCCGCAATCATCCGTCTCGTCATGCCGGGATACGCGAAATGGTTCATCCCTCTACGTTCACCGCTGAAAGGTCCCAACCCTGCCGCCCATACCACCGTCAAGTCCCGCGGATGTCCCGACGCCTCAAACACCCGCCCAAAGGCGGCAAACACCTCTTCCGACGGCATGGGATTCACAAGAACCGTCGAGCCGTCCACAATCCGCGAAATCGCCTCATCTGCCGAAACAATCAGCGCCATCCAAAACTCCTTCATCGCCCCAGCGGGCGGCATCGAACACGTTTCGCCCATGATTCACGGGCTGTCCAGCGGCGCTTAGTGTAGCATGGGCGCGCCCAGGCGTCCAACTCCCGAGCCGCTTCTCAAGTCAGAACAAGAGAGCCATTCACTCGTAGCCCTTCGCGAGTCGGGCCGGAATCCCTGCCGTCGGGCAGCGCCTGTCGGTCTGGGCTTGCCATTTGTGCACTATGTCTTGTGTTTTGGTGTTGAGCGTAATGTGCCGGGTCTTGCCGTTCTTGCTTGATTCCCCGCACACCGTGAGCCCCATTTTGATGGACAAGGGTCTTGCCTGCAAAGTGCGGCGTGGAGGTCAGCGGTTACGGAGGCGCTTGATTGTTGAATAGGCGTCGTTGAGGGCGCGCATGGTATCGCCGTCGCCGCCCCGGTCGGGATGGTGGATCTTGGCCTTCTGGCGATAGGCGCGCTCGATCTCGTCCCAGGGGGCGGATGGGGACACGCCGAGGAGTTTGAAGGAGATCTCGATATCGTAACTCTTGGGGGGATCGGGGGACGGTGATTCTTCGATGCGCTCGCCTCGGAGCTCGCGAATGCCGCGGATGATGGCCGGCCACAAACCGGCGCCCGACAGCACGGCAATGATGAGGATCACGACAAGAAGCTCGTTGAGACTCATCATGGCTATGCAGCCTCTATGCCGGGGACTCCGGTGCTTGGTGAAATTCTCTGGCTGAGCCCGCCCACGTGTCAGTCCTCGCTGCTATTTATCCCAGTGGCCGCGTTTGCGCGCGTCGAACTTGAAGATGTTGTCGACGGCTTCCGCCACCGGGTCGCGCTCCGAACCGCCTTTGGGATGCGCCTGGCGCCATCTCACGCGCCGCCACTTCCGGAATTCCGGCATGAGTTTCATATACACGAATCCGACGATCATTCCCCCGAAATGGGTTGCCACCGACGTGGAGCCTCCCTGGAGGCCCGCGAGGATGTTCATCGCAATAATAATGAACACGAGGGCGCGGGCGTTGATCGGAATCGGGAGGGGAAAGAGAAAGAATTCGCGCTCGGGGTTAATCATGGCGTACGCGACCATCACACCCATGATGGCGCCGCTCGCGCCGAATACGGAGACACTTTCCCGCCATATCAGCATGGGCACGAAGGTGAAAAGGACGCCGAACATTCCGCACAGGAAATAGAAGCGGACGAATTGCCGGGAGCCTAGCGTGCGCTCGACCTCGGGCCCGAAGAAAAAGAGCCAGAGCATATTGAGGAAGAGATGCATCAGCCCGCCGTGCAGAAACATGTAGCTGATGGGCTTCCATAGCGCCCCGTTGAGAAACGCGCGGGGCTGGAAGCCGAGCCACGTGATGACGAATCCTCCAGGTGGACCGGAGATCTCGCCGTGGACAATCGGATAGCCAAGCGGAATATCGAGAAGCAACTGGAGGGCGAATATGACGGTGTTGATCAGAATCAGGCGTTGGACCGCATAGGTAATGCGGTCGCCAAACGAGTATCGCCGCTCTTCGGAATTGACGTATGCATTCATCAGCGATTCAGACAGCCTCTCTTCAGGTTCCGCTTATTCTACGCCCTCGGCGCGGTGTCCCGCAACGGGCGGGGAGTGCGGAATGCCGGAAAGATGGTCACAAAATGCCTGGGGTTTGTTGCACGAGACCGCGGTCGGCGGTCACGGGAGGATAGCCGCTGACGAAGCCGAAGCGATCGTAGGGATAGTAGATGAAGCGGACTTTGCCGGTGACGTCGCTGACAGGGAGGGCCCTTTCCGACCACATGTGACTGTCGTCGCTGTCGTTGCGGTTGTCTCCCAGAAGAAAGATGCAGCCTTCCGGCACGTTGTAGGGATCCATCTGATAGTTAGGGGGTTCCGAGGTGTAGGGCTCGGAGACGTAGGCGCCGTTGACGTAGAGGGCGCCTCCAGTAACGAACACGGTGTCGCCGCCGACGGCCGCGATGCGTTTTACGATGTACGATTTCCCATCTTCGGGATCGCCCAAGACGATGATGTCGCCTCGCCCATAAGAAGACTCCCGCACGGTGACGATCTGGTCGCCCCTGAGCAGTGTGGGCGCCATGCTGGCGGAGGGTACGCGGAAGAACTGCCCGCGGCGATACGCGAAGAAGTAAAGGCCGAGGAGCGACAGCAATAGGAGCAGGATCTCTCCTCCCTTCTTTCCAAGGGTTCCTCTGACCAGTCTCGAAAAGCGGAATGACATCATCATTGCGAGGAAGGCTGTTTCACATTGGTCTTGGCCGGCTGTTTCTTGGCTGGGGCATCGGATGACAGGTCGGCGAGAAGCTTCTCGGCCAAGGTATTGCCAGGCTGGATCTTGAGGGCCTCTTCGATACACGCGCGCGCCTTAGTCCTGTTTTCGGCGCGGGTCCACGCGCGAGCCTCGTTCAGCCAAGCGTTGAAACGTTCCGCGTCGTTCCGGGCGAGTCCCCGGGCGCGCTGCCACGCTTCGGCCGCGTCTTTCCAGTCGGCTTTCACGCCGAGATTCTCCGCAGCAAAGAAGTTCATGGCATAGTCCCGCGCAAGCTCGAAGTCGTCCGGGGACAGTTTGATGGCCTTCTTGGAGAGCTTTATGGCCTCGCGGTACACCTTGGGCTTGTCCCATTTCCGGTAGCGCTGGACCTCGGGAAAGCTCGTCAGGTAGGTCTGGACGATGTTGAAAAGGTAGTCGGGGTTCTCGGGGTCAAGCTCGAGGGCCTTGTCGTAGTATTGCAAGCCCTTCGCATACTCGCCGGTGTGGCAGTAGTGAATGCCGAGGTCGTTGTAGGGAGTGGCGAGTCTCGGGTCGAGCACGACGGCTTCTTGCCAGTTCTTGACGGCGGCGTCGAGTTCACCGAAACGGTCGTAGAGGACTTCACCATAGTACGTCTTGGCGCGCGGATTCCTGGGATAGTGCTGGAGGACGAACTCGTAGGCGGTGCGGACTTGCTTGAACCGGCGCGATGCCTGTTCCCGCTTGGCCTTGTACTCGTCTGCCTGCCCGGTCTCCTTGAGTTGTTTCGTTTCCCGGAGCTCACCCTCGGCCAGGAGGGACTGCGCCTTGTCATAGGCGCGGGCTGCATCAAGCAAATCCTCCTCCTGCGAAACGAGGGCATTGAGATGGCTGAGCTCGTCAGGAAGTTCGACGGGCTGTGTCTGTCCGAGGCTTGCGGCCAGGATGAGCGAGAACGAGGCAAGTCTAACCATGGGTTTTCTCCGTATGTTTGTACATACAAGTACGCAACTTGCCCGCTACATAGCGGTGCGATCTATACAACATGGCCTAGTCTCAGGGTTTCCCGCGCGTAGGTCCGAATGATCTCTCCCAACGCGCTTGCTGAAGCCACGTAATCGAGCGGTTCATGTGGTGGATCACCCGTAAAGGCGCCGGAGATATGGCCATAACCCCGGCGATGGAGTTCCTGCTTGAAGGGTTCGAAGAGGAGGGGATCCCGCGCGGGTCCTATTCTCTCGATGGCATCGCGGTAGAGGCCAAACCAAGTGGCGTCGACGCTTCCCGACCAGCATTTCGGAAGCAGTCTGACGTCGTCGCCGTTTCCCACGTAACGGGAATCTCTTGGGGAGAGACTTCGCAGGCCGAGAGGCGTGGCGAGATGCTCTCGGATGAGTTGGACGGTAGGGACCGGGTCGTTCAATGGGCAGAAAGGAAGCCCGACGACGAGGACCTGGCTGGCGCGGACCGTCTCATCGCGATGAAACGGCGCGAGTGTTACGTGGTCGGCCAATCCCTGCCGGATCTGGCCGGAGAAGACTTCCTGGAGAGCCATGGCGGTTCTTCGCGCACTCTCGCGCCACTTGCGGGCTTCCGGGCCGCTCTTGAGTTCGCAGAATTCCGCAAGGATCATTTGGGCGTTGTACCACAGGGCGTTCGTGCCAAGGGGAAGCACTGGTTGGTAATCGGCCCCGGGTTCGTGCCCAACTTCGATGAGCCCGTCTCCGGTACACCGGACCTCGCCTTCCGATAGGTAGTATTGCGCAATCTCTTCGAGCCACGGCAGGAGTTCATCGCCGAGAAAATCCTCATCCCCGGCGGCCTTCCAGTATTGCCAGGCGGCGATGAAGACCCACAACGGGACATCGTCCGGGTGCATGTGGCCTGGTATGGAATCGGGTTCGAATTTGGAGGGGGTTGCGGTCTTGCGCCAACGGTCGGCAACGCCCTTGAGAAAGTCGCGGGCAACGTCGAAGCGTTTCCGCACAAGCAGAAGACCGGAAAAAGCTATAAGGCCGCGGTACAGGGACGCCTCGCCCCAGGGAAGCCCCGGGTGGATGGCGGGCCATCCGTTGATATCCTCGTAGATCAATGCATCAGCGGCGCGGAGAAGGTCGGCAAAGAACGGATCGGCGACGGCCCCGGGGACGTGCGTGACGGCCTCGCGCCGGTCGCGTTCGGCGGCTCGGTACGCTTGGACGCGTTCGACGCTCTGGGGACTGGGCGTGGAGAACACGAACGAGCGCGGTTCGCCGGGGAGAAGCGTGAGTTCGAGGGATCCGGGATGGTACAGGTCTTCGCCGCACTCGACGCGGGATTCGCCGTCGCGTTCGTACACAAAGCCTCGGTACCAGAGTCCTATGGTTTCGATCTTGGCGCCGGGGTGGGCGATGTAGAGCGTCGGACCGTCATCGAATGGGCGGCACTCGACGAACTCGCCGGTGCCGTGCCAGTTATTCGGGAAACTGCCCCGTTCGGAGCGGAGCGCGTTGTGGCGTCGAAAGGCGAGGAGCGGCCGCAGTATCAACAGCATGGGACGCGGCGCGGCGGTCAACGTGTATGTGACAACGACGGCGTGTTCACCATGAACCATCAAGATCTGCTTCTCGATGGCAATGTCGTCGAACACGTAGCGCCACGTCGGCCAGGGGTCGGGGACGAACGCTTCGAGGGCGAGGTATCCGGTTGGGTGGATGGCGCCGAAATAGGCGTTTGTCGAGAGGTCCAGGTGGCGGTTCCCGTCGACGAGGGTTTCCTGAAGGTTCGCAAGTAGCACGACGCGTCCGAGAGAATCGAACTCTGCGGAAAGAACAGCGTGCTGCTTGCGGGTGTTTACGTTGATGACCGATGAGGCGGCGATGCCGCCCATGCCATCCGCCTCGATCCACTCGATCTCGCTGGCGGCGGAGTAATCGCGAATATGGGGCGTGCTTAAGGGGTCCACGGAGGGATCTCCTAGGCGCTGCTCGGTTTTGCGTCAAAGCCTTCGACGACGACGATTCCGCTGTTGGTGACGCGGAACCGCTTCGCGTCTTCGTGCAGGTCGTATCCAACAACGGCGTGTTCGGGAATCTGGACGTTTTTCTCGATGATGGCGCGGCGGACGTGCGCGTACCGGCCGATGGTGCAGCCGTGCATGAGAATGGACTCCTCGACGTGGGAGTAGCTGTTGACGCGAACCCATGGAGAAAGTACGGACCGTTTGACGATGCCCCCGCTGACGATGCATCCGGGGCTTACGATGGAATCAAGGGCGACGCCGAACCGGCGACCTTCCTGTGCGAAGACGAACTTCGCGGGAGGAGCGGTGGGCATGCCCGTGCGCACCGGCCATGCCTTGTCGTAGAGGTTGAAAAGAGGGTCGATGGACACGAGGTCCATGTTCGCCTCCCAGTACGCGTCGATGGTCCCGATATCGCGCCAGTACTGCACCTCCTTATGGGTGCCTTCCTTGTTCTCATCGATGAAGTGGTATGCGTATACTTTGTGGGTCTCTATTATGCGCGGGATGATGTCCTTGCCGAAGTCATGAGAACTCGACTGGCGCATTGCATCGGACTCGACTACCCGTTTGAGGACATCTAAGTTGAAGATATAGATGCCCATCGATACATAGGCTGTATCGGGTTTGTTTGGGAGCGGCTTGGGATTCTCTGGTTTCTCCTCGAAGCCTACGACCCGGCCGTCAGCGGAAGTTTCGAGGACGCCAAACCTGTGGGCTTCGGCAAGGGGTGTGTCTATGGCGGCAATGGTCAGGTCCGCGCCGGCATCGCGATGGAAGTTGACCATCCGCATGTAGTCCATCTTATAGATGTGGTCGCCGGAAAGGACGAGCACTTCCTTAGTGTTCTCCTGGTCCACGAAATAGAGATTCTGGTAGATGGCGTCGGCCGTTCCCAGATACCAATTGCTGTTGACTCGCTGTTGCGGGGGGATGACGTCGATGAATTCGCCGAACTCGGCGTCAAAGATATTCCAACTCTGCTGCATGTGGCGGGCCAGAGAGTGGGATTTGTACTGGACGAGCACGAGAATACGGCTCAATCTGGAGTTTAGGCAGTTCGAGAGCGTGACGTCTATGATGCGGTATATCCCGCCGAAGGGCACGGCCGGTTTTGCCCGGTTCCGGGTGAGTGGATGCAACCTCTCCCCCACTCCCCCGGCGAGCAGTACGGTCAGAACGTTCTTCATCACTCGGAATCCTCACAACCTACAAACGCCCTGCACGGCGCGCCGTCAGCCCCGAAAAGAGCCAATGGCAACATGGTAAACGAACAGGGACCCGCAGGCAAACCTTTCAGGCGCAGCCCTTCTACAACGAGGATCTCGTTTCTCAGAAGGATATGGTGCGTCCCGTGACCCTTTTGCTTGAAGGGGGCCACTGAGAGGTAATCAACTCCGACAAGGCGTACGTCCTCGTCGACGAGGCGCTGGGCGGCATCCTCGGCAAGGGCGACGAAATCCTTCTGAAAAGGCGCGTCCGGGGCGTAGTCGGAATTCCGCGTCCTAATCAGGATGCGGCGGGGCAGAGAAGCTCTTCCCAAGTCTTCCGCATGAACCACATCCACTCCAGCTATTTCGATCAATACGGCTTCGCCGAAGAAAACCGCCGTGTCGACCTCGTGGAGTTTCCTGCCGTTATCTTCGAAGTGCCACGGGGCGTCGACGTGGGTCCCGACGTGGGTGGAAATGGCAATGCGCGAGGTGTTGCATCCGTCGCCGTTCCCTATCCTGGAAAGGGGTTTGAACTCGAACGGCGGGTCGCCGGGCCACACGGTCATGCCTTCGTGCAGCGGAATCGAGACGTCGCGCCAGCGAATGGCCATCAACTGCTCCTTGCGGCGCGTTCGAGTGCGGCGGGGTCGAGCACGGTGATGCGCCGGTTCGCGATGCTCAGAATACCTTCCTCTCGCAACTTATGCAAGACGGCGGTGGTTGTCTCGCGCGTCGAGCCCACCAGGCTTGCGATCTCCTGGTGTGTGACGCGGAGGGTTGTGCGATCAGTGCGCGGCGCCTTTCGGTAGAGTCGCACTAGCCCCGCGGCGATGCGCTCGCGAACAGTCTGGGAGGTCGCCTCGAACAGGACCTGCTCCATCTCATGGGCGCGCGCGATGAGCCGCCTGGCGAGCAGGAGCGAGAATTCGTTTTCGTCGCGAAGGACGCGTCTGAAGTCCGCGGCGCGCATGAGAGCCAGGATGGTCGGCACGACGGCCTCCGCATAGGCGCCGTATCTTGAGCGCTCGACGAGGCATTCCTCGCCGAACAAGTCGCCGGGAAAAAGGTGGCGGAAGGTGAGCTCCCGGGCCGCGCCCGAAGGACCGGCCGACTTGACGTGTCGCGTAATCTTCACTTGGCCTTCGCGGACCGAATAGACGAAGTCACAGGAGTCCTCTGGGAAAAAAATGATCTGCCTGGGCTCATACTCGCGATGGTGGACGAACTGCTCGACGCGGGATATCAGCCCGCCGCTGAGATTGCGGAAGAAGGGATGGTCCTTGAGGGTCAGGGCCAATTGCGCGCGCTTCTTCATTGGGACGGATGATTTCCTATCTGAAAGCGGGGATTCCGAAAATCACAGCGGCTGCCTTTCTTGCTCCAGTCACCACTGAGACACGCCTTCTCTACGTCAGCCCGGAAGATCGTCCAGCGAGACAAACCTTCCTTTACGGATTTCCTCTCGGGCGCGGGCTATTCTGCGCAGGAATTTCTCGTCGTGCTCGAGGCGGTAATCAAACCAGTCCTCTTCATCTCGAAAACCGACCACGACTGCGGCGGGCTTACCGTGTCGCGTGATCAGAACCTCCTCTTTCTCCGACTCCCGAATGATGGTGCAGATATCATTCTTCGCGTCCGTCATTGTATGCTGTTTCATGTTGGCGCCCCGTGAGTCCGGTCGCGCAGGAGCGCGACCCTACCGGTTATCAAGATGCGCGTGACTATTCATATTGTGAAATCGCGCCAGTATACAATAACGAAACGCTGGCGTTCGAAGTCTTACGCGCGAATTCTGGTCGAACGAGTCAAGCCATGTTACATTTCCAAGAGCGTTTCAACAGCCCGAAACATCGGATGCCGTTGCGAAATTCCCGAGCCCATCAGCGCAGGATCCGGTTGAGGATGCTGTCGATAGGATCTTTGTTCGCGTAGTAAAGGACGGACGAAAAGCGGACGATAAAAAAGAGCGTTCCACCGATGATCCATATGGCCGCGACCGCCAGACACAGCAGGCGGACCGTCCCGTGTGCGTTCCCGACGAGCCCTTCCGGGCTTCCCTTGGCGGCGCCACCTTGCGCCTCATTTGTCGGGTCCATTTTTGCCCTCAATGTCGTTCACGCGGGACGCCAGGAGCGCGAGTTCCTGTGCGAGTTCGCGGTTTTGTTCCGATAGTCTCGAAATGACAACGCTGAAGCTCAGCACAAGGCCCAAGAGAAACATGAAAGCGGTCACAAAGAAAACCGTCAAGAACTGGACGTGTGTGACCCTTGATATCCAGACAATGATCCCGGGGAACGCGCCCACGATCACGCCGCAGCCTGCGGTGCCCAGCCACAAGAGCGCGTAGCGTTCTTTGAAGCGGCGGCGGCGGACCAACTCGAGCACGAGCAGCAGCAAGACGACGCTGAGGGCGAGCAGGCCTATGCGGTGCGATATGGTGAAGCCGACTTGTTGCGCGGTTTCCATAGCCTAGTGATCCCCGTGCGTTCGTGAGAACTTGCGAAAGAGATCGATGAAGATCGCGAGCGCCACCTTGACCATGTAATAAAATGCGTGCGGCGGGCGGATTGACGTCCGGCCGCCTTGACGGGCATGCATTTCAACGGGAACTTCAGCCGCTGTCAGTCCGGACTTGTGAAGGATAACGAGGGCTTCGGCCTCGGGATAGTCTTCCGGATATTGACGGGCGAAGATCGAGATCACCTTTCGATTCACGGCGCGGAACCCGCTGGTCGTGTCGGTGATGCCGGAGCCCACGATGGCATCGACCAGGCGCGAGAGAATGGATTTCCCGACGCGACGCGTCACGGTAGGCGTGTAGCCGGTATTCGAAACATAGCGCGATCCGATAATCATGTCGGCGTCGCCGTTTTCGACGTGCGTGACAAGGTCCTTGATGCGGTCGACGGGATGCTGCCCGTCCGAATCGCATTGGACTGCGATGTCGTAGCCGTTTCGCAAGGCGAACTTGTAGCCAGTCTGCATTGCGCCGCCTATTCCAAGGTTATAAGGCAACTGAACCAGATCAACGCCCGGAAACCGTCGCACCACGGCGGGCGTGTTGTCCTGCGAACCGTCGTCGATCACGACGATGCCGTAGTCGGGGGCTTCTTGCCTCAGCGCGGTAATGACTCTGCCGATCGTCTCGGCTTCATTATACGCGGGCAAGATCACGAGAACACGCGCCACTATCGCATCCCCCTTGCGAGAACCATGAAACGGACAACGCCCGCGAGCATGCCTATGCCCCGGGCGATGTCGCGGAGGATCAGCGCCGGCAGGAAGAGAAGCATTTGCGTGGCGTCTATCCTGTGCGCGAGCCGCTGCCGCAGCAACAAGACACGGAATCCGACGTACCCCATTAAGAACAGCAGGTCATCACCCACAGGGCTAGGCCAATGAGCCGGTCCAAGAATGGCGTGGCACAAGGCCAGCGCGGCAAGAAGCGCCAAAGCGGGCGCCGCAAGTTCCGCGAGACCGGCGTAGCGGTCGCCTTTGCAGGCCCGGTTCGGGTGCTTTGCGTAGAGTTTCATGCGCCAGAATCCGTGACGGGCCTGTGTGCGCAGGTATGGTCCGAGCCGGGATGGATGGAAATGCTTGACGATCGCGTGCGGCGCGAAGCGGAGCTTGCCGCCCGCGTCCAGAAGACGGTATGAAAGATCGTTGTCCTCAGCGGAGGCGCGTGAGAACGTCTCGTCGAAACCGCCTGTCGTCCGGAAGGCTTCGCGGTCGTACATGACGTTGAAGGATCCCAGAAAATCGACGTCGACTCCATAGCTAGAGTGCCGCAAAGCGATTTCCTCGTGAATCATACGCGCCAACATACTCTCCGGGTTCGCAATTCCGTAGGTCCCTCCGACGGCGGCAACCCCTTCGGCGAATACGGCCAGGAGTTGAGCGATCCAGTCGGGTTCCGGCAGGCAATCCGCATCCGTGAAGGCCACAAAGCTGCCTGTTGCTTCGGCGGCGCCGCGGTTTCGCGCCGCGGCGGGCCCGCGGTTCTCTTGCCGGATGTAGTGTACCGGAAAGGCCTGGGCTATTCGAGGTGTGGCATCGGTCGAGCCGTCATCGACAACAATGACTTCCGTGTTGGGATGGATTTGGCTCAGACACGCGCCGAGGCAAGACCCGATCGTTTTCTCCGCGTTATGCGCGGGAACGACAATCGAGACGCGCGGTTTCTGATCGACGTTATCCGCCATCGTGTGTGATCGTCCCGTACCGAATCCGTGTGCTCATGTTGCGCAATCCGATCCTCTCAATGCAAAGATTCGCCGGTCGCCATCCGGTCCACGAGTTCGCGAATCGATGAAATGAGGCGGGCTTTGGCCGGAACGTAGCTCGCCGGCACGTCGGGCGGATTGGCGCAGGCGGCCGGCAGGTCCTCGACGTCGAGAATCATGCGGCCCCATCCGCGGCTTTCGACGGCCCGCGCCAGATCGATCTGATGATCGTTCATGTGCTCGTCGAATTTCTTGAGGCGCGGAACGACCACAAAGGGACGCCGGACCTGAAGCGCATCAAGCACCGAACCAATGCCGGCATGACACACGATAACGCGCGCCTCGCTCTGGATACTCACGACCTCATCATGCGGTTTGAAGTCAAAATGCTTGCACGCCGAAGGGATGGTCTTTCCCATTCCGGTCTGAACGATGATTTCCTCGGCGGTATCGCGGGCGATCTCGTCCATCTTGCGGACCAAACGCGGAAAGTCGAGAAACATCGTTCCCAAGGTAACGTAGATCATGGCGTATCCGCCCCGCGATCTTCGTCGATGAGGCTGCCCGCGAAGCGAGCCCGATGACCATAAGCATCGAGGAGTTCCGGCCATTGCACGAAGAAGGCGTCAACCCAGCGGCAGAGAATTCTTCCCGTGACGGAAGGGTGAGCGACTTGCGCCCCGCACTCGATGTAGATCGAGCGGGCCCGAAACAGCTTACCGATGATCACTGCGGGAATTGCGATTTCAGCGCCTGTAGAAACGATCAAATCGGGCCGCTCATTCCGAAAGATGCGGGTGAAGCGCACAAGATTCTTCAGAAACTCGATGGGATTTCGCGCCATGTTGGGAACGAGGTACGCCCGAGCAAGAACACGTGTGGTGTCGGCGTCGTAACACAAGTAGAACGTGTCGTGGCCTTCAAAAGCCTCCTGCAGTTGGAGCATCTCGTTGAG
>CAZPMT010000021.1:0-57923 GCA_964587655.1 uncultured Nitrospiraceae bacterium | reverse complement strand
CCCCAAACGAGGCAACACGACATCGCTTACCGTAGGTGTGAGAAGTCCGGGCTAGTGGACGGGAAGCTGCTGGCCACGCAGACGCTTCACCCCGATCATCCCGGCAAGACGGTGGACGTGGCCTACCCCATTCCCGCTGAGTTGACAAACGGCAAGGCTCGCGTGACGGTCTCGTTCCGCGGCATACACGGAACCATGGCGGGCGGCGTATTCGGCTGCGCCACGCTCAAGCAGAAGTGAACGCTCCACCGCCTAACAGGCGATGATCGATCTTGGACAAGGGGATGCAACCCCTTGTACCTGCGATGTCGGTATATCGGAAAATGCCGGGTTCAGTAGTACATCGCAACGCAAATGAGGATACATTTTCACACGTGTCCCTTAACCCAGGACAGCGCATCCGGCACATAGATGGGCGTCAGCTTGTGCCCCTGATCGTACCAGATTAGCTTCGTGTTGGGGCCCTCGATGTACTTGCGGTATGAGGCATCCACCTTGGCCTGATCGTACATATCATCCTTCCGCCCCATGAGCATGAGAAACGGCTTTGAACCGATCCCCCAGGTGTAATCGATCGGCGTGGTGGCGCCGTAGCCTTCACTCGCCAGCGGTGGGACGCAAGCGACAGCCATCTTCATGCGAGGTTCGACCGACAAGAGGAAGAAGGAATCCATGCCGCCCATGCTGTAACCCACAAGCCCCACGCGATTCATATCGATTTCTTCCCGTTGCGCCATATAGTCCAGCGCCCGCCGGTAGTCCTTGACCGTCTGGACAGTGATCTCCGGGAACGTGAAGTAATTGCGGCGGGGCGGCGCCTTGGGATCGTCGAACGCGTTCACGTGCATATAGTCAATCTCGTTGCTTCGTTCTCCATGCGTTGCGGCGTCCAGCGCGAGAACCGCGTAGCCAGCCTCGAGAAGCGCCTTGCGCATCTCTCCCCCGCTCATTATGTTTCCATCTTCGTACCAACTCTCTTTGCTCCCTGACCAGCCGTGCAACAGGAGAATCAGCGGATAAGGCTTCTGCCCTTTCTTCGGAAACTCGATGTAGCCGGGCACGAGGAATCCTTGCGCGCCGCGGAAGACGATCTTCTGACGCAGCGTATCGTCCTTGTCCCAGTCCCGCACGACTCGCGCCTCGAGAGGAACATTCACGTCGTAAGCGAAAAACGCCAGACGCGCATCGAATCCTTCCTTGCTGATGCGCGAGTACGCCTCACCCTCGCCCGCCAAGGCAAGAAGCGAACATAGCGTGATGGCGCCGATAGCAGCGATCCGGAATCTGATAGCGTGCGGCAATGAGTAGCCCTCCGTGTTATAGGCTGTAGGCTGTAGGCTGAAGGCTGTAGGAAGGAGCTTCTCACAGCTTACAACCTTCAGCCTACGGCCTCCTTCTCTTATTCGAGTAGCGACATGACCTCCTGATGGATGTGCCCGTTCGTCACGAGGACGCCGCGCCGGCCGTCGAAGAGTCGCAGGGGGCTTCCGTCGAGGCGCGTCGCGACGCCGCCCGCTTCCTCGACGATGACTTGGCCCGCGGCATAATCCCAGGGGTTGAGGGCGACGTGGATGAATCCCTCCATGTCGCCGGAGGCAATCGAGCACAGCGCGACAACGGTGGAGCAGTTGCAGCGGATCTGGCCGGCGGTGGTCAGCACCTTACTCGCGCGTCTCAACGTCTCTTCGCGTTCGCTGCGGCCTGAAAAATCGACCTCGATGCGGGCGAGTCCCACTTCGGGAACGTCCGTAACTTTCAGCGGACGCCCGTTCCGGAACGCGCCTGCGCCCCGCTCCGCGAGAAAGACGTCGCTGGAGATGGGCAAGGCCACGCCTCCCGCCACGGGCACGCCGCCGACGGCCAGAGAGATCGAGATGCCGAAGGCCGGGAACAGGCCCCGGACGAAGTTCTGCGTTCCGTCGATGGGATCAATCACCCAGCAGCGGCAGTTTTGATCAGCGGGGAGGTGGGCGAAATCCCCTTCCTCGGCGGCGATGCAGTCTTCCGGAAAATGCTGCGCGATCTGTTCTACGGCGTATTCCTGTACGGCAAGGTCGACCTCGGTGAGAAGATCGTTGGCCTCGCTCTTCGAAGTCACCTTGATGTTCTCGCGCGCGGCGTATTTCTCTCTCACGAGGATGGCCGTTGCTTTCAATACTCGCTCAATAAAGGCGGTTTCATTCATGAGATGACCGAGGCCCCTTTCCTTCTCATCCTTTTAGACCCGTCAGCGTGATGCCTTGAATGAAGGTCTTCTGTGTAAGAAAGAAGACAATGACTATGGGGAGCGTGATCACGGTCGACATGGCCATCAGCGGTCCCCACATGCTTTCGTGCGCACTCTGAAACTGCTGGAGTGCGACTGCCAGCGTGTATTGCCGGTCGTCCTGAAGGTATACGAGCGGATACAGGAAGTCGCCCCACTCGAACAGAAACGTGAACAAGGCGGTGGTCGCCAGGGCGGGCTTCGCAAGCGGCAGGATGATGCGCCAGAAGATGCCCAGTTCATTGCAGCCGTCGATCCGCGCGGCGGCGCTCAGGTCCTGCGGGATGCCCATGAAGAACTGGCGAAGCAGAAAGATGTAGAACGGGACTCCGAAAAAGGACCATACGATCAGCGGCTTGAACGTGCCGACCCAGCCCAGCTTGCTGTACACGGCAAAGAGCGGGATGATGGTGACCTGGTATGGAAGCATCATGGTGGCGAGCACGAGGACGAAAGCGGCGTCGCGACCGGGCCATGGGATGCGCGCAAAGCTGTATGCGACAAGCGAGCATGACAGGACGACGCCGATCACGCACGACACGCAGATGAACAGCGTGTTGCGCAGGTTGAGCAGGAAATCCATTCTCCTGAACGCGTCCGCGTAATTCCCCCAGTGGAGGCCGATCCGTTGCCGCACATCGAAGTCCTCGGACCACAGCGAGAGCGTTTCGCCCGCGATCTGGATAGTGTGTTTTCCCTGTTCGTCGCGTCCAAGATCGACCCCCTCTTTGCCGTCGCAAGTCACGAGGCGGCGTCCCGCTTCATCACGCATCTCCGTGACGGGAATCCATTGAGGCGGCTTGCCGGGCTTCGGAAAGATGCCCGACTCGTGCTTCAGCGACGTGGACAGCATCCACGCGAATGGCGCGATGAAGAGCAGAGAGGCGAGGATAAGCACCGCGTGGGCTTTCCAGCGAATTCGCATCCTATTCGCCATGGTAGTGTACCCACCTCTTTGAACTGGCCAGCACAAGAAGGGTCGCGGCGAGGATGACAACGAACAGCAGCCAGGCCATGGCGGAGGCGTATCCCATGCGGAGGTAGTAAAACGAGTTGCGGTAGAGGTAGAGCGGGTAGAGCAAGGTGCTGTCGACGGGCCCGCCGCGCCCGCCGGTCATCACGTACACCTGCGTGAAATACTGAAACGCTCCGATCAGGCCCATGACTAGATTGAACAGGATCGTCGGCGTGAGCATCGGGAGCGTGACGTGGCGGAACTTGGCCCAGCGTCCCGCGCCGTCGATGTCGGCCACTTCGTACAGCGATTGCGGCACCTCGGCCAGGCCTGCCAGAAAGATTACCATGGCGCCGCCGACGCCCCACAGGCTCATGAGAATCAGCGAAGGTTTGGACCATTTTTCGTTTGCGATCCAGCCGGGCCCGTCCACGCCGAAGAACTGGCGGATGATGCCGTTAATGAGGCCGCTTTCGGGATTCAGCACCCACAGCCACAACATGGCCGACGCGACGATGGGAACAATGGTGGGCAGGAAGAAAACGGTCCGGTATACGGACATTGCGCGGACCTTCTGGTTGAGCATGAGGGCAAGGCCGATACTAAAACACAGACCCAGGGGAACCGAGAAGACCGTGAAGAAGAGGGTGTTGTAGAGCGATTTCCAGAAGAGCCGGTCCTCGAAGAAAAGGGTGCGGAAATTCTCGATGCCGATGAACACGGGCGGCTTGATCACGTTGTACTGGCACATGCTGTAGTAGATGCTCGCGATCAGCGGGTACAGAGTGAAGGCGAGAAACCCAATGATATAAGGCGCGGCGAAGAGCAGCCCGTTCCGCAGGTTTCGCCGGTCAGTGCGCGTCATGGCGCGCTCCTCACGCCGAACAGGCGCGCGCGTTTCAGTTCCCCATTGACCTTCTCCGCGAGCTCTCGCGCGGCTTGCTCGGGCGTGGTCTTGTAGAACACCACACGCTCCCGCTGCCGATCCATCTCGTCCCCAAAGAACTGTGGAAGAGGCATTATAGGGAGCATGGCGACGCGCCGCTCGCTGAGCACGTCGACAAAGACCCGGAACTTGGGATCGCTCACGAAACGGTCCTGTTGCGCTTCCGCGGGCCGCGGGCATACGTTATGGATGGCGTAATTGTAGTCGCTCGCGGGCGATGTGCCTCCGTTGGGACGCGGCGAATTGAACCACTTGAGATACTCCAGGGCGGCATCGAGATTCTTGCAGCCTCTGGGAATGCAGTCCGCGACAAGTCCGCCGCCGTAGGCCATCGGCTCGACGCCTTCCGGCACAGGCAGAGGCGCAACACCCCAATCAAGATCCGGGGCGAACTTCGGGACGAACGTCACCTGCCATTCCCCCTCGGCAATCATGGCGATCTTACCGGAGTAAAACGGATTATTCGCGCTCATGTAAGAGCCGAAGCCCTGCTGGAAGGACTGTATCTTCTCGGGGTCCAGCGCATACTGCGTCCGCGGGCCGCCATTCGGATCGATCGCGAAACTACGCTGCCACTCGAGCATGCGGATGACATTGGGATCGTCCCCGCATGTTACAAGACCCGTCTTCGGATCGTACCATTGGGCGCCGAAGAAGAGCCCCCACATCGTGGTCATGTCCCACGGTTGCCACGGAAGAAAGCCTATCTGCTCGATGCCGCGCTCGGACTGAATGGTGAGTTTGGCGGCGTACTCCTCAAGTTCCTTGATGCTCCGGGGAGGCCGCTCCGGATCAAGTCCGGCTTTGCGAAAAGCCTGCTTGTTCCAGAGCAGGCAAAATGTGTCCGTGGTCGTCGGAATGCCCCAGACGTGGCCGTCAAACGCTACCATGTTCCAACAATAGGGATAGAAATTCTCCTTGTGCAGAAACGGGACGGTCTCGATAAAGTCCTCCAGCGGCGTGAAGCACCCTTGCGTCACGAGTTGAGACAGGATCGCACCGTCGAGACCGCAAACGTCAGGCGGCGTACCGCCGGCGATCGAGGTGAGCAGCTTCTCCATGCTCGCGTTGAAGCCAATAGACAACGCGCGGACGTATACCTTGCTCTGGGAACGGTTGAACTCATCGATGAGCCCGCGCCGCGCCTCGTGCTCGTGGCCCGAATGCCGATCCCAGTAGATGATGACGGTGCGGCCCTCTTCGAGGGCCTTGCGCTCGGCGGGCGTCGTGGCCTCGCGCGGCCACAGCGCGGCATAAAGCAAAACGCCGCCCGCCACAACAAGGGACCATATCCAGAAGGCTTTCACGCAAATACACACTCCACAACGGGGGAACAGGATGGCGCCACATCCGGAGACTCGCGACTATTATGCGAAATAAGGATCGGGCAAGTCTAGCCGAACGGCTCGCTGGAAACTTGTGCCAGCGATGGACCACGCGTCAGGGAAGCAGTCCGTAGTGGTTGAGGCACCAGACGAGCCACGGGGTGTTCCAGTAGCAGTTCATGGGGGAATCGAACGTCTTTTCTCGAGTCCAACGTCCCCATTGGGCCTTCGCGGCATCGAGGAAGAACGGATCCTCCGTCAGTTCGTATGCGGCAAAGATCATCGGAAGGATCAGCAGATCGTAGCTTCCGGTAACGGCGAAGTGGGGGTTGTGGGAGTAGTCCGACACGACGCCGGGCTTATCCCAGTCGGTGTTCTCGCAGATGACGGATTCAGCCAAACCTACCAGCGCCTGTGCGGCTTGAACGTCGCCGGTGGCGCGATACCACAGGTACAGCGGGCGCGCGAGTTGCGCAGCCATCCACGGGACGTTGCCGCGGTAGACCTTCGATCCGTGCTCTTCGGGCCAGACGCCCCGGCGCATGTCCATGCGGCTTAACACGGCGGCGACGCGGGCGGCGCCTTCGTCCAGGTATTTCACGTCGCCGGTCTCCTGATAGGCCGTGCATACGGCGTCGAACGGGCCGGCGTGGTCGCGAATGCTCGGGCTGTCCGTTCCGGCGTGCGCGCGGATGCAGTAATCGGCCACGCCCATGAACGCGTCACGCGCATCGGGATCGCCGGTGAGCTTGTGATAGAAGAAGAGCCCTGCCGTGCGCAGGTTTGGGTTCCAGGGTCCTTCAACATGATTAGCGCCAGGTCCGTGCATGGCCCCGAGCCAGTCATGATTGGGCGTCGCGGAGTGGATGACGGCGACATCCATGATGTGACGGCAGACGTCGATGGCAAGGTTGTGCCAGGCGCGGTCGCCGCTCAGGATCCATTCGGACCACAGGTTAAGCATGCGCTCGTAGTAGTTGTTGCACCATTTTGGCAGACCCCCGTGGTACGGCGAATCGGGAAAGTCGCGAACGCCGAAAGATTGGCCGAAATCCTCCCATTGCTTGTTGCCGAAATCCTTTGTCATGTGATCGTGAAGCACGGGCACGCCTTCGTGCACGCGCGCGGGACCAAACGCGCCCGTGGCGCAGAAATACGCCGCGTTCTGCAGGATCGGCGGCGATGAAACCGTGGCCGCGAACTGTGCGGGATCGACGTCGCCGAGCGCCAGCCACACTTCGTGGCTCTTCGCCTCGCCTGGCGTGAAAACGATTGGCGTCTTCCCGCCCGCGACGAGGTCAATCATGATCTCCGCGCCTTTGACGGACATCTGCTTCGGGTACAACTCGCGGAAGTCTCGAACCGCGATAACGCCGTCGCTCCAGGCGACAAATGCGGGCGCCTTCGGATCCACTTGCGCACCGTCCAGGTAGCGCGCCTTCTCGGACGTCTGTGACAGCACGAACCCGTCCTTTGCCTCGCCACTCGGGACGCGGAGCTTCTGCGGAGGCGCGGGCAACACGAAGCCGAGTCTCAGCGCGGAGACAGGGAGGTCCGCCGCCGTGTCGTTGAATAAACGTATCCAGAATTTCAGATAGGGCAGGTTCGAGTAGGCGGAACAGTATATGCGGAAGCTGCCCAAGGCGCGATCGAGAGCGCTGAATCGACCGTCGATCTCTAAGGTGGTGCGAAAAGGCCCTTGCTCGACGACCGACACCGACTCCGTCGCGCCGGAATACTCCTCCTCATTCGAGCGGAGCACGAGGGCCAAAGACGCAACCTTAGGGTTCCACCACAGCCGCAGATTCGAAAGCATCTCGCCGGACTTCGCATCGAACTGAAGCATGCCCCCGTCAACGGTGATGCCTTTCTCGATCTCCCTCACGTTGACCCTGCCGGGAAAGCCCGACCAGTCATGCGTCATGCAAAGTTCGAACTGTGTCTGTTCCGGCGTGACCGGCAAATCGAAAAGGACCCATTGCACCGAATCGTCGGTTCCCTTGCCAAGGACGGTTTTCTGGGAAGCGACGGGAGTATTGTACTTTCCCCGAAGGGCACACTCCTGAACGTCCTTGAGTTTCGCTGAGTGAAACGGGACACCGGATTCGAGCGGGAAGCCTTGTTTCGGCACGCCCGCGGGCGCGGAGACATCGAGCAGGATAGGACCTTCCCAAGGGTCGCCAAATGCGGGCAAGGGCCAGCGATTCGTGTGGACGTTGCGAACCTTCTTTTCCGAAGGACGCTCGCCGCGCGGGACGTCCGCTTCAGCATTCGCAAGCAACAGGTCGCCCCAATAGACATGCGTCCGGAAGCGGGACGCGGTCGGATCGTCCTCCCGTTTCTTCTCGTTGTTCGCGGACTGATAGAAATCCTTGTCGGTGACCGTACGCGAGTCAACGATGTCGAAGACGAGCAGGGTCAACAGGCACTTCTGTCCGGGCTTGACGGGAAGCTCGACGTGGTAAGAAGGAGAAGCGCCCTGCACGACTGAGTCGGACACGTCGGCGTTCCATACGACGTGGTCGTCGATCAGCACCTGTTTGACGCGGTGACCGATGAACCCTTCGGCCGTCAGCGAGGAACCGTCCGGACGCCACGTGTCCGTGTGATAGTCATCGCTACAGTAGAAGTAGAGGAAGACCGGGCCTTGCCAGTCGTTCGGGATCTCGAGAGTACGGGAGGCCGAAGCGAAATCGCCCTTGCTGCTTTCCTCCCATGGGCGCCACATCGCCAACAGGTCGCGATGGTCATAGCGGAGACGCCACGCGCCCTGCGACTTGAGTGTCCAGCCCTTCGAAGGGTCAACAGAAAGCGCCTGCTGCGTCACGGCGAAAGCCGCCCCGCTCCCTGCGATTGCGGATAGAGTAAGAAGCAGAACAAGATATCTAGAAGCTATCCCAAGACCAGCGCCCCTGCGGAAATACCCATGCGTGCCACCCAGATCGTCATTCCCGCGCACTTGCTGGATTCCCGCCTGCGCGGGAATGACGATGTCGGGCGTTGATCCCAAGGTCTTCGCCAATTCCACGACTCCGGGAGGAATTTTGAGATGGCTTCTAGTGTTCATGTGCACGCAAAGCGCTTTCCTGACTCGATCCTTAACTTGACAGTCCTGCCTCTTTCCTTTAGTTTAATGACATCGAAAGCAGGCCACAAGTAGTCATGCTCTCCGCGCGCGGCGGAGGCAAGAAGATGGAGGTACGTGAACATGGCTTCTAAGACCCGTATTCAGAAGATTCTCGATCTCGCCGGGCAGTTTGTGATCGAACAGAAGGGCGCGTGGGGTCACGCGGAATGGGAAGAGCTTGTCGGGAACGCCGCGGCGCTCGGCGTGGAGGCAAATGACGAGAACAAGCGTTCGCTTGGCAACATCATCGAGGGCTGCAAGGAGCTCTACTCCGAAGCTGAAGACGTTGCCCCCGCGAAGAAGCCGGCCGCAAAGCCACGCGCAAAGACGAAGAGTTGATGGAACGGTTTGCGCACCTTGGATGCAGGCTTGGGCGGTGTTCGCGGTGGACGTGTCTAAGGTTGAAAAGGGAGTGACAAGATGCTCAGGTTAGGGATTGTCGGATCCGACAACAGCCACGCGGAAGCGTTCTCGAAACTGGTGAATCTCGACGAAGGCATCAACGGTTTGCGTGTCGAGGACTGCAAGGTCACTCACATCTACGGGACGGACCAGAAGCGCACGGAAGAAGTCGCGAAGATCGGCAAGATTCCGAACATTGTCGCGAAAGCGGAGGACATGATCGGCGCGGTGGACGGGATCGCGTGCGTTTGGCGGCACGGCGGCAAGCACCTTGCGGACACACTGCCCTTTCTCAAAGCGGGGTTGCCGGCGTTTGTGGACAAGCCCCTGGCGTGCAGCGTGGCCGACGCGACGCGACTTCTGGATGCGGCTGAAAAGGCGAAGGTGGGTTTCACGTCCTTTTCGACGCTTCGCTACGCGGCGAATGTCGTCGAATACATCAACTTCCTGAGGGAGAAGGCGGGGCCGCTTACCGCGGGTGTATCGACCGGTCCCGCGGATCTCGCCAGCGAGTACGGCGGCATTTTCTTCTATGGCATCCACGCGGTCGAGTTGATGAATGCAGTTTGGGGTTACGGCTGCGAGAGCGTCAAGGCCACCGAGCACAACAACAACGTCGTCGTAGCGTGCAAGTTCGGCAACGGTGCGTTGGTGACGCTGAACATGATGGGTAACGCCACGTATGCGTTCCACCTGCTGGCCTTCGGCAAGGACGCCTGGAAAGAGCATAACGTGGACAGCAGCACGTGCTACTTCGACGGGATGAAGATGTACTTGGAGACAATGAAGACCGGCAAGTGGCCTCTGACCCGCGAGCAACTCCTCGAACCGGTGAAGATCCTCACGGCGATCGACAAGTCCCTCAAGGAAAACCGCGAAGTCAAGTGCGACGAGGCCTGACAGAGTCGCACGAATGCCGGCGCGCTTGGAGCCTTCGTCGCTATAGGCGGTTCACGACGACTATCAGGGCTTCTCCAAAAAGAACGGGGATAGCCGTCATCTGCCGGACCACCTCGCGCGTCATTGCGGCATGTTCCGGGTTCTCGACGCCACGTGACAGGATCAGTCGGCTGGCGACGTATTGCACTGGCGCCCATGGCATGTACAGCCAGTTGACGGGTTTGATACGGTTCGTCGTGATGTACTCGATGTGCATCCCGCTCGTGTGCAGCATGTACCGCAGTTGGGGAAAGGAAATCATGTTGATGTGATGCCGCGGCTCGGGATGATTCTCATCGAGCGGATACTTGCACTTGTTGTGGAACCCGGTCAAGAACCATCGCCACCGCGAACGGATTGAAGAGATGCCGGGGGTTGTGAGGATGAGCAGGCCGCCCACGCGAAGCACGCGCGCACAGTCGCGAAGGAAGTCGAATAGCCGCTCGATGTGTTCAATCCCCTCGATGGACACTACGGCATCAAAGGCCGCGTCTCCGAAAGGCAGGCGCTGGTTCATGTCCGCCCGCTGGAACACCGCTTCAGGGACGGACGCTTGGCGCACCAAGTCGGCGCCGGTTACGCGATAACCCGCGTCCGTCGCGCGTTTCGTGAAGGCCCCCGAACCGCAAGGGACGTCGAGTACCGCGCCCGAGTCTAACCGTTGCCGGAGCAAGCGGAACACAACGTCATGGGTGTTCCTTGACGCGGACTCAAGGGAACGCGGCCTCTCAGGCCTTCGTTGTTCATGTTCCTCATCCACCACGGATGTTAGCCCCTGCTGCATCGCATGAAAGCCGCATTATAACAATTCGTGCGATTGCACCAAATGGTTCATTTACAAACCCCACGCATACAGCGTCACGTCCCCCGATGACGCCTCATCGATCCGTGTCATGTGCGCGTTCACCCAATCACGCTCTTCCTGTTGCGCGCCGAAAAACTGGAATCGATACCACTCCGCGAGGAAATACCCTTTCTGATGCTCCGCCATGTAGGTCTTCAGATCATCGAGCGTCCGAAGCCCGTCACTCCCGATCTCCCACGCCTCCCAAGGCAGGTACTTGCTTGGAAACCAGTTGTCCACGCGGCCGGCGTAGTAGAGCGCCGTCACGTACGTATCCGCAATGACCACCGTGTCCGGCGTGAGATGCTCGCGGACATAGAGACAGGGTTTGCGATACTGCGGATGCCGCGTGGCCAGTGTTGTGTCCGCGCCGCGGGCGACGTTGATTGAATCGGTTACGAGCGAGATCGCCGAAACGGCCAGCCTGATCCCAAAGATCACAATGAAGACCGACAGGACGAGTTGATGCCATGGCGGGCGTGGACGCCTGCCCCACGTGCGAAGTACGTATTCCGTGAGCACGACGATGCCATAAGAGAACGCCATGGTATAGAGCGGAAATGCGAAGAGTAGAAAACGATGCCGCCGATACCCTATCAGAACGCTCAGCGCCAACAGCGGAACCCAGAACGCGAGGGCCGCGTAGAGACCGCGGTGCTTTTCCCGGATCATCATCAGCAGGAAACCCAGCATCGCGAGCATGAAGAAGCCGGCGCCGAGATTTCCGTAAAGCCAGTTCAAGTAGTACAGGGGAGAAGTCTGTTCCGGATCGCCCACCGTTACCGGCGGTCGCGCCGAACTGAAAACGACGGCCGCGTCGCGGGCGGGCAGCGCAACGTAGTACATCAAGAGCGTGAGCACGGCGGCCAAAGCCGACGCCGCGCAGAGGAGCGTCCATCGGCTCTTGATCTCCCTCTTGCGGACGAGCATACACAGCGCATAGACGCCGATCGGACCCAGAAACAGCACGGAATGCAGCGACGTGCCGAGACCGAGCACATAGGCGAACAATGCAACCAGCCCATATCCCAGCGCTGCGGAGTTTCGTTCCCGCGAGACCATCCGCCAGCCCGCCCACAGCATTAGGAGAAAGAACGTCTGCTGCGTCGTGTAGAACCGCGCCTGCCGGGCCCATGCGACGCTCCAGGGCGACAGCGCCAGAGCGACGGCCGCAACGAGCGCCGTCGTGCGACCCAACAGAGGGCGCGCGAGAAGGTACGTCAGGAGCACGTTGAGAACGCTGAACAAGACCGATGGCGCGCGCACGGCGGTCTCCGAATCGCCGAATAATGCAATGAAACCCGCGACGACGGCGTTGAAGACCGGCGCTACCGGATGCGGCTGGCCGCTAGGGAGCAGAGCCTTTCCCGTCTCCGCGATGCTCTTGGCGACCAGGACTTGCACCGCTTCGTCGTGCCAGAGGCTCGGCGCCCCGAGATTCGAGAAGCCGAATACAAGCGCGAGGGTCATGGCCACAGCCATGCACCCCATTTCCGAAGCGCTGCCCAGCCAAGGGTGTTTTGGATTTCGGATTTCGGACCTTGGATCTAATACTGACGTCATGAGTCGAAGCCGCCGCCCCATTCTATCCGGCCATCAGTGATTCGTACACGCGGATGTTGCCTTCCACCATCGCGTCGACGCAGAAGTTCTCACGGACGTACGACGCGGCCTTGCTCGCCATTTCCCGCGCCAATGCCGGCTCTCGGAAGATCCTCACGATGTTGCGTGCCAGGGCCCGCGCATCGCCGACCGGCGAGAGCAGGCCGGTCCTCTCATGCATGACCAGTTCCGGCAGACCGCCCGCCGCCGTGGCCACAACGGGAATCTCGCATATCATGGCCTCGAGTATGGCGCCGCCCCGCCCTTCCTGGTTGCTTGAGAGCACGAACGCGTCCAGCGCACGAAGCAGACTGGGGATATCGTCGCGATGGCCGAGCAGATGAACCGAACTCCCGATCCCGAGCCGGGCGATCTGGGCTTCCACCTGGAACCGCAGATGCCCTTCCCCCGCGATCACAAGATGCAATTCAGGAAGCTCCGCCAGCGCCAGCGGCATGGCGCTCAACAGCGTCGCGTGATCCTTATGTCCGACGAGCGCCGCCACGTTGCCCAGAAGGGGAACGCCTTCCGGCGCCCCGATCGCCTGTCTGGCAAGCGGCGCTGCGTTGAACCGGGCCGGATCCGTCGCGCTGCTCACTACCGTCAGGCGTTCTTCCGGAATGCCGTACTCACGCATGACGCCCGCAATCGCGGCGGACACCGCCACGATATGGTCAGGCATGGCGTATTTCCACCTGTTGATGAAACCCCTGCGAGGCGCGAAGTCAACGCGCCGCGAAACGACGACTTTCCCGCGTCCGGCGAGGAGCCGCGCCAAGCAGGCCGCCGCGTGTGCGTGACTCGTGTGCGCATGGAGAATGTCTATCTTGTGGCGCCTCACTGCACGCGCCAGCAGCAGCGCGGTATAGGGATCGAACTCCGTGAAGAACGGGGCTGCAATGCGGACGAGAGGCACGCCCCCGTGTTCGGATGCAAGGAAAAGGCCGTTCGGCCGCCCCGCGATCGCGACGCGGCACCCCCGTCGCACAAGCCCCTGGATCAGGTAACTGGCCTGTTGCTCGCCTCCGCGCCAGCCCACTTGTTCGTCGATGTGAAGGACGTTCACCGCGATCCTCGATTCCTTGACGCTGCGGCCAATCCGGCGCGCGATGAGGCAGTTGACTGGAACTTCGGTTACGGCGCCGCGTCGTGCGCAGTGGGAGGTTCAAGCGTTTGGTCAGTATCAGGAGGCGGTCCGCAGCTCGAGTCTTGCGATGCCCCGGGTGCGGAAGCAGCGACGTTCGCGGTTTCCGGGGGCGGCGGGTCATATGCGCGCAGAACATCGCTGACGCGGGTGTTCGTCAGGTCGAGTTGTTCCATGGCCTCAGCCAGTTCCGAATCAACCGCGTCCAAGTCTCCCGAATACTGGAAATGCACCTTGTCTTTCTTTGCCATACTTGCCCTCTTGCCGAACGAAGCGCCTGTTATGCACCGTCCACGGAGTCTTCTTCAAGTCCCGCTACAAAGCACGTCAGCATCTCGTGCCGCGCCTCAATATCGTCGGGAATCCTGTCCGACTTAAGAAGGTCCCATGCCTCAGCGTCAAGACAACATGGTCCCGGAGGCGCATCGGGATCCGAGAAGTCCTCGCGCGCGGCGCGATTCGCAATGCGGACCAGGGCCGCAAGCCTCGGGTCTTTTGCGTCCGCCAATGGACGGTCCGGAGTCGCGTGATGACACCACATCGCGTCGCCCAGCGTTTTCGGAAGGTTCCAATGCGACGCCAGCGCGGCCGCCGCGTCGGCGTGGTCGAATCCGAAGGTTTCCTGCTCCAGCATGCACAGCGGCTCGGAATGCCCGCCGGACGCCTTGAAGATCCGCATGTAGCCTGGACCGAGTTGCCGGATAAGTGCGATTTTTCCCACGTCATGAAGGAGGCCCGATATGAAATCCTCTCCCTCCAAACCCAGGGCCAGCGCCGTGCCGAGTCTCTTGCTCAACCCGCCCACGCGCACCGAGTGACCCCACAAGTTCCGCAAGATCAGCGAATCCACTCTGCCGTCACCGAGCTTCTCGAAAACGCTGATGCCCAATACGATGTTGCGAACTTCCCGGACTCCCAGGATGACCAAGGCGAGTTTCAACGTCCCGACGTACTGCTTCATTCCGTAGTACGCCGAGTTGCTGACCTTCAGGATCTTGGCAGTCAGCGCTGGGTCGCGTTGAACGGTCTCACTGATGCGCGACATCGCCGCAGAGGGGTCTTCGGTGATGCTCAACACCTGCGCCACTATATCCGGCAGCGCTGGCAAGTCTCCGACGCACGATATCACCCTGTCCAGCCGAGCGAGACGATCGTCCATGAACTTACTATCCCTGTCGCGAGAGAAGCAGCGGGCACTCCGCGTGATTCAATGCGTAGGCCGTCACACTTCCCACCACGAGTTCCCGGACCTTCGTGTGTCCGTATGCCCCCATTACAAGCAGATCCGCCAGGCATTCCTTGGCGTACCGGATGATCTCCTCACTCGGATCGCCCGCGCGCGCCGCGTAGTCCACCTCGATGTCGTGGGTGCCGAGGTACGCGCGCGCCTCGTCGAGCAGATAATCCGCATTCTCGGCGCCCACCACCAGGACGTGACACGGCACTTGCCAGTTTCCAGCGATGCCGGCGGCGGCCTGGAGTGCTTTCTTCGCGTGCGGGGATCCGTCATAGGCGACCACGAAGCATCGGGTCCCCGGGGTATCAATGCCGGTGACCAGCACCGGCCGCGCGGCCCGCCGCACCACGCCCGCCGTCGTAGAACCGACCAGGCCGTCAAGCCATTGGCCGTGTTCGCCTCCGCGCCCCATCACGATGAGGTCCGCAAGCTCGCTCTTCTCGACGATGCAGCGCGGCACGATCCCCGTCGCCTGGCAGGTCTCGCACGTGACGCCGGCCTCTTCGCAGGCATGTCGAAACGAGTCGAGCGCGGCGTTCCCGCGTTCCTCGAGGATCATCGATATGTTTCCCTGGTAGTTCACGTATGGCGCCGTGCCGAGGGACGCCGATATATCGCGGAGAAAAGGCCCCTCGAGCAGCTTGATGTCCACAACGTGCAGACCCACGAGCGCAGCCTTGTACCGCTTCGCCAAGGCCACTGCGTAACGCACGCCAATCGACGCGTACTCGCTGCCGTCCGTCGGAACAAGAATGCGTTTGATCATTTCCTCTCCTTTGCCAGATCGCCGAATGCCTTCAGAATGGCAATGCCCTGCGTCTGGCTCTTTTCCGGATGGAACTGCACCGCGAAGATATTGTCGCGCCCGACCATAGCCGCGAACTCAACGCCGTATTCGCACGTCGCCAGAACAAGGCCCTCATCCGCCGGTCTGGCGAAATAACTGTGCACGAAATACACGTAGGGATCCCCTTGCGTCCCGTTCAGGAGCTTGCAAGAACGGCCCGAAGCCGCGCGTATCCGGTTCCAGCCCATGTGCGGAACCTTCAGTCCCGTTGCCTTCGCATCAGGAAACCGGACGACCCGCCCCGGGAAAATCCCCAGTCCTCGTGAGAGACCGCCTTCCTCGCTGTCCTCGAACAGCAACTGCAATCCGACGCAGATCCCGAGGAACGGCCTGCCGCTGTTTGCCGCCTCGATGATCGGATTCACGAGCCCGCGCGAACGTAGCCCTTCGTAGCAGTCCCTGAACGCGCCCACGCCCGGCAACACCACGGCATCGGCCTCGGCGATCACGCCGGGGTCGTCCGTTATGACGGCCGCGCGCCCCGCCTTCTCAAGGCCTTTTTGGGCGCTTCGCAGGTTTCCCATGCCGTAGTCGACAACAGCAATCACGTTTCCAGCATCCCTTTCGTGGACGGGACGTCCTTCACCCGCGCGTCAAGGCGCACCGCCTCGGAAAGCGCACGCGCGAATGCCTTGAACACACCCTCAATCGAGTGATGCACGTTGCCGCCATATCGCAAGACCACGTGCAGGGTCATCCGTCCGTTGACCGCAAACGCGCGGAAGAATTCCTCGACAAGCTCGGCGTCGAATTTCCCGACGCGCCCGCCCGCGAACGGTGCCTGGAACGACAGGAACGGCCTGCCGCTGATGTCCACGGCCACCTCCGCGAGCGCCTCGTCCATCGGAACCACCGCATGGCCGAACCGGACGATGCCGGAGCCGTCGCCCAGCGCCTGAAGGAAAGCCTTGCCGAGGCAGATCCCAACATCCTCCACGGTGTGATGCGCATCGACGTCCAGGTCGCCCTTGGCGCTGACCTTAAGGTCAAACAGGCCATGGCGCCCCAAGTGCGTAAGCATGTGATCCAAAAACCCGATGCCCGTTTCCACCTCAACCCGGCCCGAGCCGTCGAGGTCCACGGAAACCGCAATACTGGTTTCCTTCGTCTTGCGCGTAATCTTTGAACGACGCATTTTGCGCTCCCGTAATACTTCGATTGGCTATGATCTTATCAGAGATACGGCGCTTTGCGCTACCGGCCCAAGTACAACCGCTCCGATAGGAAATGCGGAAGCCCCGCGTCGATGATCCGATCTGCGGCGCGCTTGATGGGATACGCCACTCGGACCTGCTCGTATTCCCTCTCATCAGTATCCAGAATGCCGAAGGCCGCGCGCGGATCGGAGTCTCGCGGCTGCCCCACGGAACCGGGGTTGATGAAGAAGCTCTTTCCCTCTCCAAGAAGGAACCTTGAATTGCTGTCCACGGTATACACGCCATCCGTCGAGAAGATCCCGGGACAATGCGTGTGTCCGAAAAAGCAAAGCAAACGCCCCTGTTCCTCGAGAAACGCGAGGTGTGGGAAAATATCCTCCCATCCGAACAGATAGGTGTTGCGATTGCCCGGAGCCCCGTGTACTGCAAGGAAATGGTCAAACAGCTTCGAGTCCGGCAAGCCTTGCAGCCAGCGAAGGTTGTCGTCGGTCAGCGTCTCACGGGTCCACAGGGCCGCCGCCAATGCGATAGGGTTGAACCCCCACGGTTCTTCGAGGCCGCAGGCCACTGCGTCATGATTCCCGCACAGGGTCGCAATATCCCGTTCCCGGACAATCCTGATGCACTCATTCGGCGTCGCGTTGTACCCCACGACGTCCCCCAGACAGACGATCTCATCCACCTGCAACGTGTCGATCTTATCAAGAACGGCCGTCAGTGCCTCAAGATTCGCGTGGATGTCCGAGATTAGCGCGTATCTCAATAAACCCTACCTCCATCCGGACGCTGACACATTTCTCCCACCGTGTCAATACTTTACCCCGTTCGTACGCTCGGGTCAACATGGCTGATTACACCACCTCCGCCTTAGCTGTTGCTGCCCGCCGTGACTTCAATCGGGTTGGTGTACACCCAAGGCGTCCACTGCCCGAGGATGTCGAGTTCGGCCTCGACGCGATACTTGCCCGGTTCCGGAACCTTCCAGTCGAACGTGTTTCCAGTAAGCTGGGCCACTTGAGTCCCTTGCCTAAGAATCGTGAACCGGCACGCATGCGGCGACGCAATCCGAAGCGTAAGGTCCGGTTCAAACGGGATGGACTCGCCCATCACGACGCGCTTCTCGCGCCCTTGCGCCAGGTAGACGAAACCCTTTGCATCCGCCAGCATGTTGAACGCCACAAAAACCCGTCCCTGCCGCAACGCATCCAACAAGGCCGGCTCCGTGCACTCACGCGCCAGTATGTGCGTGTTTACGAAATGCGCGCTACGCTCGTAGCTATCGAGGTCCACACGGAACAATTGCTTGTCCGGCGTGAGCGGCCCCCATAGCGCGCGCACGAGCAGCCGCGTGAAAAAGTTCAGCTTGAACTCCTTCGATGTCTCGCCGGGATGCCCCGTGTCGGTGAGACGGAGCGTATCGCCGCCCGTGTAGAAGCCCAATACGCCCACGTTCTGGTGCGCGTCGTTCGCGGCGATACCAGTGATGCGCCGCGACACGTTAAGCTCGTCCCACTTCCGCAGAAACGCCGTGGGCCGATCGAACATCAAGTGAAACACCTGCTCCGGATAAGACCACAGCGACAGGACGATATTCGGCATGAACTCCTTCATATTCTCGTCCGCGAAGTCGACGTGGATGTTGTAGATCTCCATTCCCGTCAGTTCGGGCAAATCCCAAATCCGCTCGTCCTCGCAGTGCGCGTAGAAGATGACCCCGCCCAATGCCGCGATCTTCTGCGCCATGGCGCGCGGATCTTCTTTCGTATCAAGCACGGTGTCATCCGGCAAACCCCACGGCATGAACCCGGACTGCATCTCGAACCCGCGCACGAACAGGACGCCGTCGTGCACGCCCTTCCACTGCTTGGAATAATCAGCCTTGCCTTCATCGGCGTGGTCCGTCATGAAGATGAAGTCACAGTCCGTTTTGTGAAGGGCCGCAACAATCTCCGGGAACGGGACTTTTGAGTCATGCGAGAGCTCCGAATGCGCATGCATCACCCCACGGTACTCATTCCATCCGGCGTCCAGAGGCACTTTCTGCCGCGCCGACTCGATGGCCTTGCACGCCGCCGCCTGTCGCGGAAACAGAACAAACCGGTTGTATAGCGCCTCGTGAAAACGGATAACTAGAACGAGGGCTGCCAGCAACACAATTACAGCGAACAGCCGGAACCCCCATCGCAGAACAGTGCGAAAACAACCTCGCGTCTTCTTCTCTTTTTGCATGAGCAGGAAGATACAACATGCGGTCGGGAGAATCAAGCTGGTAAAGACCGTCAGTCATCAGCGGTGGGCGGTTGGATAGCTGACAACTGATAGCCGAGAACTCCGGTTTGAGTACCGCCGCACGCTTTCCTATAATTGCGCAGGCCACCAGCGGTCAGACGGCTGGCAAATGGTAGCTGAGGGCTTGTGAAGAAATGTCGTCGCAAAACGTTGCGTCATTCCCGCGAAGGCGGGAATCCAGTGCGAAGGTCCCGGGGCGGCGTGTGTGTTCTGGATTCCCGCCTTCGCGGGAATGACGTGATTCAGGTGGGAAAGGAAACATACACATGAAAGACTTCAAGCTTGGGTTCATTGGCGCGGGCTTTATCGCTAAGTTTCAGGCAAAGGCTCTGCAATTCGTCCGCAACGTCGACTTATCCGCGGTCTATGCCCTGAAAGGCGCCGAGGAACTCGCCGATCACGCACGAACGAACGGCCTCGGCGACTGCAAAGTCTGCAAGAGCGTCGCGGAACTCTGCAACCACTGCGACGCCGCCGCCATTTTCGCGCCGAACTTCGCCCGCATCGAGATCGCCGAGCAGATTCGCGACGCCGTGAAGGCCGGCGCGCCCCTGAAGGGCGTCATCTGCGAAAAACCCCTCGGACGCACCGTAGCCGAAGCCAAACGCCTCGTTGCGCTCGCGAAAGAAATGAAACTCCCCACCTCATACTTCGAAAACCAGATCCACATGAAGAGCATGAACGCCCAACTCAAGCAGCTCGAACCCCAGCAGAGGGCCATGGGGCCGTTCGCCCTCGCGCGCGGTTCCGAAGAACACTCCGGCCCGCACGAAGGCTGGTTCTGGGATCCCACGAAGCAGGGCGGCGGCGTGCTTTCCGATATGGCGTGCCACTGTATCGCCGCAGCGTGGTACGTGCTGACGCCCGTCGGCAAACCTGTCACCTTCCTCGAGCCCACCTCCGTCAGCGCCGAGACCGCCCTCTTGAAATGGGGCCTGCCGGTATGGCGCGAACGCCTCAAGAAGCGCATGGGCGTCGACTACGCCAAGACACCCGCCGAGGATTTCTGTACGGGCATGGTTACCTTCCGCAATCCCGAGACGGGTCAGATCGTCAAGGCGCAATTCACAAGCTCGTGGATGTACGACAAACAGGGCATGCGCCTCTTCATGGACGCCCTCGGCCCCGGCTACGCATTCGAGATGAACACGCTCCAAACCCCGCTCAACATCTTCATCGGCGACGACGCGGCCGACGCCGCGTCCAACATCGAGATGGCCCTCGAAAAATCCACGGCGTCCCGCGGACTCCTCCCCGTCGAACCCAACGAAGCCGACCTCTACGGCTACACCGACGAAATCATCGACGCCTGCAAAGCCTTCAGCCAAGGCAAAGACGCCCTTCTCAACTGGGAGTACGGCCTCGAGATCACGAAACTCTGCCAAGCCGCCTACATGGCCGCCGAACGCCGGAAAACCCTCGATCTCACCGACCCGGCCATCCAAAAAGAACTCGACACCTACGTCTCGCTAATCGCCCAAGGCCGCGGCGGCGAAATCCTATACGCGAAGTGATCGTGATTCGCCTTTGCTCCGCGTCACCGTCCGCAAAGACAGGGCTGCGGCACAGCAGGAAGAGAGGGATGGATCAGTCTGCGTGTTGCGCCTTCATCGCTGTTCGCACGCGGCAATTGAAAAACACACTAGGATATGGTAAAGACGGAGCATGATAGAGAACGACCTCTTGCAGAACTTGGACCTCCGCACTGGGAAAGCCGTAGCCCATTACTGGCAAACGCGGGCGGCGCAGCGAAGAAGCCAAGCGCGAAGTGGAAAGGCCGATCAAGGTCTGCGCAGCGCAGTGACCGGCGGCGCACAGATGGATGGGTTCATCGACCTTCTCTCTAGCCTCATCGTATCGGCTGGTATATCAGATCAATTCATCTTCAGAAAGAAGGCTGTTGAATTGCCTGGTTTCTTCAGGCCAACCAAGGAATGGGACCTCCTTGTCGTAAGAGAGAAGACTCTCATCGCCTGCATTGAGGCCAAGTCGCAAGCGGGCTCTTCCTTCGGCAACAACTTCAACAATCGAACCGAAGAGGCGATAGGAAGCGCTCTTGACCTGTGGACCGCCTATCGGGAGCACGCTTATCAGGCAAGCCCGCAACCATTTCTCGGCTTCTTCTTCATGTTGGAGAACTGCGACGCCTCGAATCGCCCGGTGAAGGTGCAGGAGCCACACTTCAAAGTGTTCCCCGAGTTCGTCAACGCGTCTTACACCCGGCGATATGAACTCTTCTGCCGAAAGCTCGTCCTTGAGCGTCACTACACCGCCTCGGCATTCATCACGTCATCTGCCGATAATGGCATCAGAGGTGAATTCACAACACCAGCGGACGACGTGTCTGTTGAACGCTTCGCCAGAGTCCTTCTTGGCCATCTGGCGGCTACTATGTGAGGGCATGGAACCAACTACTCATAGGTTGATCAACGGAGACGCGCGCGACCTGTCATTTCTTGACGACTCGTCCGTGCATCTTGTGGTCACGTCGCCACCCTACTGGAATCTCAAGCGATATAACGAGAATCCAGACCAACTCGGGCACATTCAGGACTACGAAGCGTTTCTGGACGAACTGGAGAAGGTGTGGCGGCACATCTATCGCGTCTTGGTTCCCGGTGGCCGGCTCGTTTGTGTTGTCGGTGACGTCTGTGTGGCGCGGCGCGACTTCGGGCGGCATCTCGTATTTCCGCTGCATGCGGATATCTGCGTCCTCTGCCGGCGCATAGGTTTCGACAATCTCAACCCGATAGTCTGGCACAAGATCGCGAATGCGTCATACGAAGTCGCTAACGGGTCAAAGTTCCTCGGCAAACCCTACGAACCGAATGCGATTATCAAGAACGATATGGAATTCATCCTCATGCAGCGGAAACCGGGAGGCTACCGGCAGCCGACCGAGGCACAGCGAGAGGCAAGCAAGATAAGAAAAGAGGATTTTAATCGGTGGTTCCAGCAGATCTGGAACATAACCGGCGCCTCCACGAAGCACCATCCCGCGCCCTATCCTCTCGAACTCGCTACGCGCCTCGTGCGTATGTTTTCATTTGCAGGCGACACAGTGCTCGACCCATTCTGCGGCTCCGGCACAACGATGGTTGCTGCCCTCAGATCAGAGCGCAACAGCATCGGCGTCGAGATCGATCCCGAGTACTGTCGCATGGCGGCCCGCTATCTGAAGGCTGAGAACAGCGACCTGTTCTCCACAGCCACCCTTTCCTTTGAGAGAGCAGCCATAGAGGCACCCAGCCACGTGAGAGAGGACCCAGGCCTCTACGAAGTGCGCCCGGCGAGAAAGAAACTAGAATAGGCGGCAGAGCGCGAGCCTGGGCACTTGATCCCGAGATTCATCACCTGGCCTCATCGAGCACGGTCCGCGATTCGATGTGGCCAGCCAGTTCTTGGGGCGTCCACCACGAGGACTTGAGCTGTGCCGGGCTGAATGTTTTTTCGGCCTGGTCGGTGTAATGCGGAGATTCGGGCCGGTCGCTTTGTCCGAGCGGTACATAGGTCCAGCTTTGGATCGGTTTCGTCAAGACAACAAGCTCGGTCGAGGTCTGTCCACTCTGTCCCCAACGCGTATGGTCCGGGCGCTCCCTGCCAAAGCCTATGTTGCGGAAGGCGGTCATCCCTTTGTTTCCGTCGCCGCCTCCGCCCAATGGCCAGGACTTCTCGTCGCGGCCCACGCGGAACACGTCGCCATAGGTTTTGTCCAAAGACCCAAGGTCGGCTTTGAGTTTCGTCATGGCCGCGGCGAAACTTTTCACGGCTGCCTGCTTCTCGCCGTCACTGAGTTCCACGGGCGGGGCCAGCTTGCCCAGCGCGGCCAGGTAATAGTCGATCTTATCCGCCACCTTCTCGGCCTGATCGCCGTGATCGGCAATGATCTGGCTGCGCCAATAGTAGTACTTGAGCGCGCCCGTGGAACCCGCATCGAGGTTTCCATTCCAAGCCAGAACATCCGCTATTCCCGCGGTATAGTCCGCGTTGGATTTCTCTGAATCGCCGAATTGCTGGTGGGCGTCTTTCAATACCGCCAGCCAACGCTCCACGCCGTATGCGTGCGTGTCCGTAACATAAGCCTTGCCCTCCTCGATAGTCACCGAAGGATCGTTTTTCAGCATCTCCACGGCCCGCGCGCCGCGCTGATTGGTCCAGCCGCCCCGCTGAGAACTATGACTCAAGTCCGCGAAAACATACGGCAGGGTCTTTTCCAATGAGAAAGGACTGTCGACCATCATGGAATCTGGAGGGATATTGCAGTTCTGCATGTAGCCCTGAGGCGGGTTCAGCACTTGGAGAAGATCGGACGCCGGGTGGAGCCCTTGCCATTCGGTGGCTGAGGTCGACCCGTCCACGGGACGAGACCAGTCGTAGCCGGCCGGACGCCGCGGGACACGGCCCGTCCGCTGGTAGTAAATGTTGCCAGAAGTATCAGCCACCATCACATTCTGCGGGAAAACTTGCTGCGTGGCCAGTCCCGCCACGATGCCTTGATAGTCTTTGGCCAAGTTGAACTCATACCACGCCTCGTTGCCTTGCACGGCGTCGGCATAGGCCGATTTCAGGACATATGCCTTGTTATCTTTCCGCGCCACGACGGGACCATGATGGCTCGACCAGATCTTCAAGGTGACCGGCTTCCCGCCTTTGATCTCGATCGTAACCTCACGCGACGTCATCTCACACCATTGACCGTCGTAGAGGTACTTCGACGGATCGTCGGGGCTGATCGTCAACTCGTACACGTCGGCGGTGTCCGGCCCGCCGGTCGTCATCGCCCACGCCACGTTCTCGTTGTGGCCCAGCCCGATATACGGCATGCCCGCCAACGAAAACCCGCTGCCGTTCAACTCGCCGGCGTGGATGCGGAACTCCCAGAATCGCGACGCGCCCAGCCAGCCAAGATGCGGATCGATACACAGCATGGCGGCGTTCACGGCGCTCCTGCTTGGCGACACCGCCCACTGATTAGACCCTCGCTGCACGCGTTCAAACCCGCGCTCGATTCCGCCCCGCTTCAGGTCGTCGAATCCGTCGTCAAAAGACCACGACTGAAGGAATAGCCGGCTGAACGCGCTAATCATGAATTCATCGACCTGGCGGTTGCCCCACCATTCCGGCACGTCGTTGGGATGCGCGGCATAATACGCATTGATGCCCCGCGCACACGCCTGGACTTGGGCGCGCACTTCCGGCCGGATCTTATCCGCCATCCGCTTAGTGCCATCATACAATTCCCAGAGCCGCGCCACTTGATCGTTCTCCAGCGCACTTGGCCCCTCAACCCGCGCAAGCTCTCCCATCCCACGCAGCAAGTTCTTAAGCAGATCTTGCGGACGATCTTCCGCCTGCGTCCAGCCCATCGCGTAGAATCCCGCTTCGATCGTCTGCGCGTATATGTGCGGGACGCCCCACGTGTCTCGATATACGACCGTCTTTCCAACATCGGCCCCCGTACCAGGAAGGTCAGCCGCATTGGCCACAACACAACATGCGACTGCGGCGGCGGTCATCAACACTACACGGATTCTTGATCTTGACATTGTGCCCTCTCCGTTGTTTTCACCCACGCCAAACCTATTCCCAAGTCCCACAAAGCGCCAATTTCCCTACACATGATGTACTGGGAATAAACAAACCAATTTCCCGCTCAGGACATTAGAGGTCGTAAGCGAGATTGTGTGCGCCCCAATCGATCAGGGCGGCATCGAACACGGGGCCGTCAGCGCAGACGCGCATCATTTTCTCCCCCTCGGTCTCGCGGACGGTTTCGATGACGCACCCGAGGCATACGCCGTCGCCGCAGGCCATTTGCGCTTCGAGGGAGACTTGGCAATCCACGCCGAAGATGGCCGCCACCTTTGATACGGCCTTCGTCATGGGCATCGGCCCGCAGGCATAGACGCGGGTTCCGGGCGTGGGGCAAAGCTGTTCGAGCACCTCGTGCGCGAAACCATGGTGTCCGAACGATCCGTCATCAGTGGCGAGGTGCACCGTGCAGCCCATCTCGCGAAAGTCCTGTTCGCACAACAGGAGGTCACGGTTCCGCGCGCCCAGGATCACTTCGGGGGCTTTTCCGCATTTCCGGATCAAGCTCTCGGCCAGCGCGGGAAACGGGGCCACGCCGATACCGCCCGCAACGAGGATGTGACGCGAAAAACGGCTGTCCAGCGGGAACCCGTTGCCCAGCGGACCATGGATTGACAGGGTCTGACCGACGGCGTGTTGCGCCAAAAGCCCAGTCCCTTCGCCCTCGACTTTGAACAGGAACACCAAGCTGTCCGGCAGTATGCGCTCGAAGCTCATCGGCCTGCGCAGAAAGGGATGGATACCCGCCGCAACTTGAATCATCGCAAATTGGCCCGGCTGCGCGGCTCCGGCGATCTCGGGGGCTTTCACGGCGATGCGGAAATGGCCCGGAGCGGCTTCCTGGCGCATCACGATCTGGCAATCGAGAACGCGGGGCATGTTACCTCCTGTCGAGCGCCAACTGGTTGCGCAACAGGTCCAGGCTCACGCGCACACGCTCGGCAAGGACTTCGCCGACCCCTTCGACCATGTCGAGGTCGTCGCGAGGCGCGCGGATGATCTGTTTCAGGGAGCCAAATCGCTCGACGAGGTTCTCGACGATCTGCGTGGGCAGCCGGTGGGTGGTTGTGAGTATGCGGTAGCCGCGCGACGAGAGGTAGGCGTCCACCGAGCGGAGATTGGGACCGTATCCCAACGCCTGGCTTATGCTGCCAAGGTTGAGGAGGTCTTGTTGCGAGATCTCCCGTATCCTCTCGATCACCTGCTCGTACGTGACGCTTGGTTTCTCGCGGTAGTAGTCTCTGATGACGAGCCCCGCTTCTTCCACGGGCAGCATGAGTTCCTTTACCTGAAGGGAGATCAGACGCCCTTCGGTCCCGAGTTCGAGGATGTATGGTTCGACCTCCTGTGCGATCCGAACGACCATTTCGTATCGCTGGATCGCGCCGCAGACGTCGAAGATGGTCACCATGTCCTGAAACTCGCGCACGCTAAGTTCTTGCATGGTTTCCTTGAGAACGTAGATGTATTTCTCGAGCGTCAGGATGGCCTGGCCGGCCTTGTTGAGCAACGTCGCGATGCTGTCCATGACGTGCTTGAGGTTGTGAACGTAGAGCGTGACGGATGATCGACGCTCGGACACGGCGATGACGACGCATTTGGCTTGCCTCGCCAGCCGTTCCGCGGCACGATGCCGTGTGCCGGTCTCGTTCGACGGGATCGCCGTGTCGGGTTTAAGAAAACGATTCGCGTAAGCAACCCGGCCGCCGTCTTTCGACAGGATGATGGCGCCGTCCATCTTGGACAGTTCGTAAAGGAGTTGCGGCGTGCACGGCGCGTCCACCTTTACGCCGCCCTCAGAAAGCTCGGACAGCCGTTTCGGATCGCCGATGCAGATCAGCCCGCCGTTGCGCCCCTGAATGATGGATGCGATGGCCTCCCGGAGCGGCGTCCCGGGAGAGATCATGAATAGCGCTTCGCGATATATGTCCTGGGTCGTTTTCCGCGTCGACATCTCATCCCTCCAACGCCAGTTCGATCGCCTGCGCTATCCCGCTTACCGGCAGGATCTCGACATTCTGATCGTCCACGTCCACCGCACAATTCTTCGGTATCATACACCTTGTGAAGCCGAACTTCGACGCTTCCGCGACGCGCTGCCGAGGCATGTCCACGGCGCGCACCTCGCCGGCAAGTCCCATTTCGCCAAACGCCGCCAGATTCGCGGGAAGCGCTATCTCACGCAGACTTGACGCGAGCGCGAGCGCCGCCGCGAGGTCCGCCGCGGGCTCATCGAGCCGTACTCCACCCACTACGTTCGCGAACACGTCCTTGTCCGAAAAATGCAGCCCCGCCCGCTTCTCGAGGACCGCCAGAAGAAGCGATATCCGATTCGGGTTCAGCCCGGTGACCGTGCGCCGCGGCGAAGCGAGAGGCGTCGAACACACGAGCGCTTGCACCTCGACGAGGAGCGGGCGCGTTCCCTCCATGCTCGGTATGACGACGGACCCGCTGACCCCTTTAGGGCGCTCGCCCAGAAACAGGGCGCTGGGATTCGGCACGTCCACAAGTCCCGCCTGCGTCATCTCGAATACGGCCACTTCGTTGCTCGAACCGAAACGGTTCTTGACCGCCCGCAGGATGCGCAATGCCTGACGCCCCTCACCCTCAAAGTAGAGGACCGTGTCGACCAAATGTTCGAGCAGTTTCGGTCCGGCGATGCTGCCATCTTTCGTGACGTGTCCGACGAGAAAGATCGGCACCCCATGCCCCTTGGCAATGCGCAGGAATTCGTTCGCGCATTCGCGCACTTGAACCGCGCCGCCCGGCGCCGATGGCGTCAGCGTCGAATACACGGATTGGATCGAGTCGATCACCACTAGCGCGTAGTCGTCACCCATGATGTACTTCCGAATCACGTCGATGGCCGTCTCCGTGAGCAAGAGGACGTTGTCGTTAAGCGCGCCGAGCCTGCGGGCGCGCAAACGGGTCTGGTCGAATGATTCTTCGCCGGAAACGTAAAGGACCTTGCCAAGGGATTCGGCGACGCGCCTCGATATTTGCAGCATCAACGTCGACTTGCCGATCCCCGGATCGCCACCCACAAGCGTCAGCGAGCCCGGCACGATACCACCGCCCAAGACCCGGTCGCACTCCGCGTCGCCCGTCGACAGCCGTTCCGGCAAACCCTCCGCCGAATCCGTCAGGGGAATGGGATGCGCCCCCTCGACAAACGACGCCCGAAGATGCGCCCCTTCCTCGATAACCTGTTCTTCGGCGATGCTGTTCCACGCCCCGCACTCCGTGCAACGCCCGGCCCACCGAGGAGACTGCACCCCGCATTGCTGGCAAACATATATCGTCCTGGGCTTTCCCATCTCGTCTTCCCGTTGAAACCGCATGCTAACTGCTGCCACCGGACCAATGCAACAATGAGTTCCAAGCCCTTCATCTCCCAAGAGGGGTTTCTCATCCAGAAGGCTCATCCGGCTCTCGCTTACTTCGTTTCCACCCCGTCGTTTGCGGTAGGGACGCCGATTACCAGATGCCCCTGCCGCGAACGAGCACGAAAGCGGAAATCTAGGCGCCAAGGAGGTACGCAAGAACCGGACGCGCCCGTTTTCGAGAAGATGGTGGATTTTGGGCGGGTGAATTATTACACTTGGCCTCGATGTCAACTCCCATGCGAGGGTATACTCCCCCCCTGACCGGATGGCGTCGCTCGGGGCTTGATGCCGTCGCGATGGCCGTCTATGTCGCGATTGTCTATGGGGCGTCCCTGACAATCGGGCCGCTGGGCCGCGACTACATCCTCCTCGCGCACCCAAACGAGAGCGGTTCGCGTCTCGCGGGGTGGGTTCTCTCCTCCGAGGTGCGGCTGTTCGGCGATGCGGCCTGGGCTTACCACTGCGTAAATCTGGGCCTGCTTTACGTTTGCATGCTTCTGTTGTATCGCTTGACGAACCGGCTTATCGCGGGGCCGTGGTGGTTCGGTACGCTTGCCGCGGTCTTTTTCATGGCGAACCCCGTTCACAGCGAGGCGGTGCTCAATCTCTGTGGTCCCGTCGATCTACTCCCTTGCCTGCTGGCGCTGGCGGCTGTGACGGCGTACGTCGAGGGCGCGCTCGCGCCGCGCGTCTGGAACATCGTTCTCGCGCCGTTGCTGTTCGGCCTCGCGGTCTTTGCGGCGTCTCAGAATGCCATGCTTTTGCCGGCGCTGATCTTCTTCGAATTGCTCTTGTCACCGCGCCGCGAGAGACGCCTTGCTCGGCTGGCGCTGCCGACGGCATTCAGCATCGTCGCGTGGTGTTTCACGCCCGATCTTCTTTCCCTGGCGCGTCTTGATCCAGCCGGGATGTTTGGCCCCCTGTATCTCATCTTCTACCCCTTGGGCTTTCTGCCATCCACCGCCCGCGCCCTTGTCGAGTATCCCGTGCTGGGATGGGCGGCCGCTGCCGCTGCCTTGTTCATCCTGTTCCTTATATATAGGAAGGCGCGAAGGCCCGCACTGTTGTTCGGCCTGCTTTCCGCGGCATTGATACGGCTTTTCCAGGGAGATAGGTTTGTCGATCCTGTGCATATGATAGGCGGGGGGCAACTCCTGCTGGCGAACGCGTTCTTCGACATCGCCCTGGTGTGCCTGTTCCATCGCATAATGGATCACCGAAAGTGGCGGCGTCAGATCGTTATACTCACGACTCTCTTGTGCGTGGCCTTCTTCGCGCTGGAGTTTCGCTCCGTCCTCGCGTGGCGTCACGCAAGCGCGCTGACCCGGAGCTTTCAGCAAGCCGCGTTCGCTGAAAGCGCTGGAGGAAACGTCGAGAGACCCCTGGCCATTCTGCCGGACTTCCAGTATTACGTAGGGGCGCCGATGTGCCTGTCCGCATCCGTCGCGTACGAAACGCCGTTCAGTGCGGCGATACCCGCCGTGGCATTGCTTCCGCTGCACTATGCGCCGGGGATAAACGTAGCGGCGGATGACTTGGCGGAGAAGGGCGGCACGGTTACTATAACGAGCGAGTCCCCTGTGGACCTGCTCTGCTATCCATACGCGCTGTCCAAGCCTGGAGGAAGGCAGGAAACTGACGCGGCAATCATTGAAACGATTGCCATTTCCTCCCACAAGCTGATGGTGCGCATAACGGATAAGGGCCTTGAACTGCCACGCCCGTTTGTACCGGCGGGTCTTGTCAACCTTCCATAGGCGCGTCTGCGTTGCAGAAGGGAGGGCCGTTCTGGCATCGTGTGCATCGTACTCAACCAGGAGCGAATCATCCGATGGATATCAAAGGCATCGTATTGTACGTGGCGGTAGTCTTCATCGGCTCGTATGCCATCGAGGCGCTGATCGTATTTGCGCAATTGCCGCTGGCGCTTTCGTATGCGCTCCTGGCGGTTCCGGCCGTGGCTGCCTGGGGGGCATCTAGTATCTCGCCCTCAACTTCACACAGGGCCGGTTCCTTGTGGCCGATTCCCAAGGGCAAGGCTTTCCGCATCGCCTTCGCGATACCCGTGGTGTTCGCGGCGGCGTATGGCGTTGCGACGTTGGTGGGCTACGTCCATTTCGATTGGGGCTTCAATGAACTGATGGGGCTGTTGTCGCCGATCATCGATCAATGGCAGATCGATCCCGCCCTGGAACCCTTCATGCCGATGATCTTGTTCGCCGAGGCCCTCGTGTTGTCGATTGTCCTTGGACCTACCGCCTACGCGGCGATGATGCTCTGTAATGAATATGGCTGGCGCGGATACCTGTTGCCGCGCCTGATGCCCCTCGGGCGTTGGCCGGCTTACGTCATTACGGGCCTCCTTTGGGGATTGTCCATGTTGCCGATTGTGCTCTTGACGCCAGGCGCCGCACCGCTCCAGGATTCAGTTCGTCTCCTGGCGATGGTGACGGCCTTGAGCATCCTGCTGGGTGAAGTCTGGAACCGTTCCCGGCACCTTGGTCTCGTCGCGATCTGTTGCGGGTGCTGCATTTGCCAGGCCACGACGATTTGGACCTTCGTCGTGGTGAGTTCCACGACCCTCCTGCCTTTTGAGTCTGGTTTCGACAATGTCTCGATAGCCGCATTCCTTGTATTGGCGTTTGCCATGACCTTCATGTTCGGCAAGCTGGACGTGACTGCGAAGGAAGCCCCCGGGACCATGTCCGGACAGGAGAGTCTCAATGGTTGAGGAACGAGATCTTACCCCTCAACAGATCGAAACGATCGAGAACGCCTATAAGGAAGGCATCGAGGAGGTGGATCAGGAAGACGCGGAGCATGTACTTGCGAAGGAGCCCAAGGCCCGCAAGAAGGCCGAGGCGCTCATAGGGCAGAAGGGGCGTTTCGTGTTGCTTGGCAGGCAGATCCTGCTGCTCTATGACATGCTGCGCGACTGGTGGAACAAATCCTACCCGCTTCCCTGGAAAACCGCCGCCGCAATCACCGCCGCGTTGCTATACTTCGTTAACCCCTTCGACGTTGTGCCGGACTTCATCCCGGTGATCGGATACCTTGACGACGCGGTCGTCATCGGCGCATGCCTGAAGTTCATCCAATCCGACCTGCGCGCGTATGCCGCGTCAAAGGGTCAGTCTCTGTCCGATTACGGTCTGTAACGCCCCCTATTTGAGCAGTACTGCTCATACCGTTGCAACTGCTTGACTTGCAATGACTTGCGAAAAGACCGTTTCCGGCCTATTGCGTACAGCGTCCTGTGGAAACGTATACAAACGTGTGGAATCTGTGACGTTTTCTGTGACGCCGAACGCGCCGGACACGGCCCGGAATAGCTCGCCTCTCGGAACATTGAAGTACCGATTCGTGACACTGATGCTCGTGTGTCCGAGTAAGTCACGGACGGACGCCGGGTCCGCGCCGCTTCTCACAAGCCGCGTCGCGTAGTAGTGGCGCAAAGAATGGACGCGGAGCTTTTGTCCCTTGCCGTCTTTCTCGTGTAGGTTAAGACGCTGCAAGGCCGCGTTGAAGTTCCTGGATATGCGCTCACGGGTCCAACAACAGGGGAATATGCGCTCTGTGGGCGTCAACCGCGCCATGCCAGACAACCGCGCGCGCAACATGGCCTCGACACGGGGCGATATCGGAACCGTCCGAACGGATGACTTTGTCTTCGGTTCCCATCCGCCGTGAGGTTCCACGCGAAGCCAGTTGACGCCGTCTTGTCCGAAGTGAAGGTCGCACCAACGCAAATGCAGCGCCTCGCCGATTCTCAAACCGGATTCACCCAGGAGAAGAAACAGCGCCCGGTAGTCTTTATCCACTCTATCCAACACCGCCTCGAATTCGTCATCCGTGAAACACCGCTCGTGCTTCTCCGCCGAAGGTGTGGCGTCCTTCACGTCCGCGTGCGAGAAGGGATTCGCCGCTATCAAACCGCGCCGCACGAACCGCTGGAACACGACATGTAGCGCCCTCACATCTTCATTGACGGTACTGGGTGCTCGCGTGGCCCGGCGTTCCTGTAGAAACTTCACCACAAGATCCGCGGTTACATCGCGTAACCGCGTTGCTCGTGTGGTTCTCAGGAACCGCCCAAACGTCTTGATCCCGGCCCTGTACAGTCTTCTTGTGGCCTCGCGCCTCATGGACGCCTCAAGATGACTGTCGAATTCCAGGAAGGCCGCGTCGAGTAGCTCCTCGCCCATGTTCGGCCTGTGAGTGCCCCTCGCTATTTCGAGTTCGATCTCCTTCGCTCGGAGTTCGGCCTCTCGTTTGATGATCGCCAGGGCCTCTGGCGATGACGCCTTGCCTACCACGAGTTGATGACGTTTACCGTCCGCGTCATGGTAGTCGAGCAGGATCGCCGTACATCGTTTCCGCTTCCGTTCCGTGATGTTCACCGTCATATCAGGTCCCTCCAAAAGAAATGCGCCAGTCTAACGGTGACGTAGAAAGCACATCCCGAAGGCGTGTCTTCATCCGAAAGACTGGCGCAAACTGTAGGTTTCGATTCGATTGAAATGCACTTTCTACGTCGCATGTAGTGTAGCATGTCCGGGCCATTCTGTCAAGGCCCTTTCGCCCTCGCGCGCGCGGAGAGCACAGCTTGGGGCACACAGTGGACCCCAAGCTGAAACTTTCGCCCTCGCGCGCGCGGAGAGCACATCTTGGCGTCCACTGTGTGCGCCAAGATCGCCCGTTGCCATTTGCCCGGTCCCTTGCTCATACCCGTCCTTCCTTTGGCCGCAACCGCCCTCTGCGCCCTTGTACGAAGCCCGCCACGCCACGAACGCCTTCCAGGTATGGGTTCCATAGCCTGAAATGACACGGACCGCCTCAATACCCGAAAACGCGGGCCGCCTTCGCATGAATCGCCGCCGCGTCCGGCCCGTCCTTGGGCGTCTGAGCAGTCTTGAGAAAACCAACAACATCCGCCGGGTCAAACAGGATCTTCGATGTCCCCGGCACATGGATTGACGGACAGCCCCGCTTGCAGAGGTTGTCGAGCGTGGACACCGACAGACACAAGGCCGCCGCCATGCGTGCTCTGTCGAGCAGGACGGGCGTTATCACTATGTCGCCGTGGTCTTTCATCAATAGCCTTCCGAGAATCGCGCCCTTGCGGCCCGTTGTGCGGGCAATTCGTCGATCTCCGGCCAAAGCATATGCTGGAACCAATAGCAATCCCACGTTGCAAGCCCTATCGCCAAGACCCGCGCCGGCGTCATTGCGCCCGCTCTGAATGTTGCCTTCCGCTGTCCGTCAACGGCCACCTCGAATGCGCGTAGTTCCTTCAATAGCCCGTCAACCCCCGGCGCGTCTGAGCGGATCTGGAACCGCCCACCTTGGACAAGCCGCTGTAACACTCCCACGAGATCCTTGAGACTCACGCAGCCCGCTTCGCTGCGTTCGGATTCCGCGATGACGTAGGGAACATAGGGGAGGTCCGCCGCGTCAAACACTTCCCCGATTGCCCCGCCCGTGGTGCTGAGGTCAACGCACAAGCCCCGGAGTTCCGGACACGGACACGCCGCGGTCATGACTTCCTTTACCCTAAGCACGATGTCCTGATATGGCGTTCCCTTGAACGTCTCGACACCTTCAACGCGCGACAGAACCGCGTCGCCGTTCAACCGTTGCGATACAACCGCCAGGGCCGATGTCCCCGTCACTTGGCTTAGGTGAAGTCCGAGCATGTAGATCACGCGGGCCGGGTCCGAGAGCCGCGCCGCTTGGGCGTGCGCGCGGGCGTCCCTCTGGTATGCCGCCAACAACTCCAATCTGTTCTCGCTCATGTTGACTCCTTATGCGACCTTCAAACAGCGTTCGAGATCCGCGTCACTGAATGCCCGTTGTAGTTCCGGCGTCCGCCCGCTGGCAGACCATGTCGAGGTTGCGATAGCATCGGCAAGATCGGAATGCCCTTCGCCGGAACGTTCATGCTGAATACTCAAGGCGTTGTTGCGCCCGTAGTAGGCTTGCGTGTTCAGCAACCCATTCCGCAATTCCTGATTGTCCGTCAAGCGCAAGCGCCCTGCTGTCAGTAGTGATTTGAGGTTCGAGTAAACCATAGGAAGGGAGGGCCTTGTTCCCACAGTCAAGCCGATCTTTTCCAGAGCCGCACGCACCCATCCCGCGCCGTATTGATCCGTGAGACAGGAAGTAATCCCGTATCGCTTCGCAAGCGCCGCCACTTCGCCCATGATGTAGTCGGCGTCCGTGGAATCCCAAGACCGCACAACGTCCGAGAGAATCACGCCGCCGTCTTCATGCGTAATTGCACAAGCGAATTTGTCCCTTCCCGATAGCCCGCTTTGATCGAGTCCCATGAAATACGGCGTCTCCGGCTTCGGTTCGATGTCACCGGCCAACACGAAAGCCCCGTCAAGCCTATCCGCCGCGAAGTAGCACGCGACTTGCTCCGCGAATTGCGCCAGGAATTCCCGCTCATAATTGTCGCTGTCCCGCAAGCGCATTTTCTCAAGGAAGCGTGCATCGATGCTCGGATTCATCGTAGACGTTCCGGCTTGCACGGTCAGTCTATCGGGAACGGAGAATCCCTCAGAGAACCACTTGTGAAACGTTCCCTGTTTTGCAGCGGGCGTGCTCGCGAGAATCGTTTTCGCCCCACTGAATTGACTCAGTCGCGGCGCAAGGGCATTGTAGATCGCGCTATCAGCCCGCGGGCCTTCCACGAAGTAGTGGGCAATTTCATCGAAGATCAAGCAGTAGATCGGAATGCCGCGTCCGGCAACGTTCGTACATGGCAAGGCGCGAATTGCGAGTCCATTCTTGAACGTGATTTGATCTTGCCTGACTTCGCCCGCGATCAACGGCCTTAACACTTCGCTGTCTTGCGCCATGCGCGCGCAATTGCCCGTGATGATATCAACTCCTTGAGCAAGCCTTGTCGCGGTAACGACGCAGTATCCCAGTTCACTTTTGCGGAGGGATTGACGCCACCTATGCGCCCGGCAAACTGTTTCAAAGAGGGCGACGACACTCGCGAGTAGGGACTTTCCCGCACGCGCGCCAAGGCACAGAACGGCTTCATCGGCTTCACAGGACGGCCCACAGTCAACGATCCGCCCTCCGGTCATGTCTCCGTAGCACTTCAATTCCGCCGCGTCAAGACGAAGCCCGTAGAGGGCCTTCAAGATCACCGCTTGCGCCGGGTACAGCTTCAAGCCCAAGACGCCGGACGCGAAGTCGATGACGTTCATGTTAGCCAAGTCCGAAGCCGATGCCCTTCCCGCCGCGATGCTTTGCGAGGTGTGCCGATGCTTCCGCGCATGGGGCTGAAGGTTGCTCTTTTGCCGCGCCAACTTCTCCGGGTCTCGTGAACGATAACTGAGGCGCACGAAGTCCGCGACTTGCGCCGCCGTCCACTCCGGGTGTTGGGCCTTAACCTTCGCCGCCCGCGATAGCTTTGTCGAGATTCCCTTGGGCATTACGTTATGTAACCTATCAACACGTTATGTATCAATGACTTACAACGGCGCGTCACAAGTTCCGTCACAATTCGCCGCTTTCGTATCGCCGCCCGTACATACGCAAGGCGTACATGTCGCCGTATCCGACTGCCAGAGTCGCCGGTAGTCTTTCTCAATACCCCGCACAAACTGGCGCACGAGTCTTTCCACGGCCCGCGCCGCGCCGTCTGGGTCCGCACACCATAGGATATGAAGTCCAGCGCGTACCTGTAACGCGCACAAGGTCTGCAAGACGCTCTGAGGCGTAGCGGCGCTCTGATACCGATGACACGTTACATCCTCTTCGCGCGCTTCGATGACAAGGGCGTGGAATCGGAACGCTCGCATTTTCTCGCATTCGCGGATGAACCTGTCGCGGCCCGTCGTGAGGCTCCCCACAAGGTCATCAAGGCTCTTGCGCTCGACAATGAACGCCGGGTTATCCCAGTCGGAAAAGCCCGCGATACCGTAATCACCCACGGGCAATGTGGCGCGTTCCGTGGGATAGTCCGTTATGTCCAGGGGCGCTTGTTCCCGCGTATCCACGACCACTCGGATGACACATTCGGGGTCCGAGTGTGGCCGGGGCCTCCAAACCGAGTGTTTTGACATTTTCGCGCACACGGGGGGCACTCTGTTCATGGCGTCATCGCCTTTTGATGACGGGAATGACACAAATGACACTTTTTTAGATCCTTACCTATATCTACACACACTCTACTTCTCGCGCGTAGGGTAAGGATCCAAATTTCTGTCATTTCTGTCATAAGCGTCATTCGTTCACGTTCCATCCTCTGACAGCGCCCGTCCGGTTGTGTTCTATCCCTTGCAACCGGCCAGCTTCTATGTGGCCTCGGATACGGCGGGTCACTCGTGATGTTGTCCAGGTAACGTGTAGGGCGTGATTGACGGCTTCGCAGGCTTCGGCATTTGTCAGGAAGAGACGGCCTCTGCCTCTCAGTGCATCGGCGATCATGGATGCTTCCTCTAAGTCGTCATCAGCATCGTTACGCCGCGTTTGGTTCTGCTCCACCACGGCCCCTGCGTCATCCGTGCATCGCGCCAGTACGTGAGACACCCATGATTGCCAGCGGTCGCGGGCCTCAGTCGGTGCTACAGGCTTTCGCAGTGCGCCCACAATGTCAGCCAGCACATGCTCGCGGTGTTGGTCGAGGTATTGCCTTAGCTCCTCGTTCCATCCTGGGCGGCCCTTGGGTTTGCGTAGGCGGATGATGAATGCGCGATCCGCCAGGTCGCGGGATAGTCGGACGGCGTTCCCTGTAACGAGCACGGTCAGATAATTGGGCCGCGATGCTTCGCCCGCATATAGCCTATGCCCGGATATGGTGCTCGACGTGATTAAGCCTTCCAGTTGCGCCGATGATTGCGCCGTCTTCACGTTGTCGAGCAGTACCACGCGCTTTGTCAGCGCGGAATCTGATAGCAGCCGCGACACGAGCCGGGTATCATGGCTTTCATCCGGTTCAAGGCTCACAGCGCCGCCGTACAAGCTGCCTACCGTGTCGGCGAGAGTGGTCTTGCCACAATTCCGATCTGGCGCCATGATAAGAAACGCGGGCCGCAATCCGGCCAAACCGCCCCATGCGGGCGTCAAGAACATTGCGCGAATTAGCACGCGATCCGCTTCGGTTTCCGCGTTGTCGAAATACTCAAGAAGCCCGGTCAGCGCCCGCCCGTCCGCTGTGTATCCTTCCGGGCCGCGCCATGCGTAGTAACTCCCTGCGATCTGTGGTTCGTGTGGGCATTCCTCGACAGATTCAAAGCATTCGACAGTGGCGCGTAGTGACTCGTGGAATTCCCCTTTGGGCGTCAACGTGATTCCCGCTGAGTCAACGCCGCTCCGCCATTGGAGGGTACGCCTTTCCCCGATCCACGCGAAGAGACTTTCCGGGCTTCCGAGATAGCGGATTACCCCGCCCACTTCCACGAAGAGAAGATCCCCTATCCGTTTCGGCCATCCGCCCGTCACCGTATTCAGTCCCCGCGTGATCTCCAGTAAGGGAACAGCAAAGCGGACAGGCTCATTTTTCCCGTCTGCGCCCGTGATGAATTCGAGGCGGTAATTTGCAGTGGTGGGCTTCGTCTGCTTTCCATTACCGGGGCGTCCTTCGGGTATATCTCGCGGATGTTCCCGCCCGGCCCGAATGCCGCTCTGAATCGTCTGGCGTGCCTCTCGTTCCGGCAATCCGGCGTCAATAGCGGCCCGGAGTAGTTCCGACACGATCCGATCCTCAGTCAGCCCACAATGAATCAGCCCGGCCAACGAGAATGCGCTCGTGTTCAACGCCTGATTTCTCGTTCCGTTTCCGGCGGCGCGCACGGTCTCGACTTCGTTTGTAATTGCAGTTTCGATGTAGTGCGATAGATCCCGATCCTGTTTTGAAGTGCTCGGCGGTAAAGGTTTCGGATCTGGCTTTGCAAGTAGCTCACAGAGCCATGCAGGTAATGGCGCGATCCCGTCTTCGGGCGGATGAATCCATTCATAGCCCCCGGCGTCTGTTTGTGAAGGTGGTAAAACGATGTATCCACCATCCGCTCGCACGTCAACACCCGGCGCAATCTTCCCGGCAGAGTTTCGGATTTCCGCGATGTCCGGCGCGAGGAAAAATAAATGTCGACCCCCCGAAGGTGTCCGGGACTCCGCTGTCATGATCTCGTCGTGGTCTTCACTCAGCGCGGCCCATGCTTCGATTCCGTCGACACCGTGCTTGCAGTCCAAGTCAACGACAACAATCCCCGATTGCCCACAAGCTGTGGCCACGTTTCCCCCTGGATCTTTCTTCCACAATTCGCGTATCACGGAGGGGTCTGAGGTCGCGTCTTTGAAACCGTGATCGGTCAGAGGTTTTTTCTCACGGTCACATGGGAAGAGAGACCAGCCGAAAGTCTCCGCATACCGCAGGGCGGCGTCGATGTTTTCAGCGGTGATCCCGATGTTCTTAATCGCTACAGCCATGATTCAAAATCCGTTGTGAAGAGTGCTGGCATTACAGGCTCGACTATGCACCGCCAGCCAGCATGATTGCCTTGGCGGAGGCTGATAGGTTCAAATGTGGTCGGCGCTTTCTTTGACAAAAACCATACTCCCATATGGCCGCGCACGCCGATCACAATCCCCGCGCGGAGGGGGAAAATCAGGCGTTTCGAGGATCCCAAACTGTGTAGCCCGTTGCCGCCGCGCGGCGCAAAACTTCGGCGTGCTTCAGCGTCCGGCCCTCGCCGAGTGCGCGTTTCTTCAAGAGTTCGTGACGGACTTCCGCTTTCATGCCGGACCATTCGCTCTCAGTGCCGCCGCCCGCGAGAAAATCGCGCCGGGCCGCTTCGATGTCGCCGTTCATGGTGCGAGTCGCCAGGATTGACGGCTTGCGCTCGACAGCCGCCTTAGCGATCGCCGCCGCGTCCGCTTTTCCGGCGCTCGACAGCCGATCAAAGTGCTCCCAGAATTCCGGATCGAAAGTGTTGTCGCCGATGCTTCGACGCCATGCGGCGCGTGCGAGAATCTCGACGTTGTTGGTGGGTTCGCGGCCTTGCTCTTCATTGTCCGTCATCGGATTTGATCTCCTTTCCTCGTTGTTCGAGGATGTTGATGTATTCTTTGAGCCGCTTGATTCTTTCTGGAAGAATTTCCAAGCCGGTCTTGAATTCCGCGATCTCCCGGCATTTTTCTGCGACGTGTCGATTCCAGGAGGGTAGAACGATGAGTTTTCCGATACGAAGCTGGATCTCATTTTTGATCCAGGCCGTATCGGTTTCGAGGGAGTTGAGGAGGGTTCGCGCTTCGGCGAGTTGTGCTTCGACTAACGGGTTCGTCATAATCTGATCTCCTAATTCTTGATCAGATTTTACAGCCCCCGTTGTCTAATGTGGTCTACTTAGACAAGATTTTCGGGCTGGATTTCACATGTATGTAGAACCATGCGCGCGACACGCCGAAGTGGTTCAATGTGTTGTCCAATGCCACCTTTGAAAACACCTTTTTCGCCTGGTCTTCGTAATACCTCGAAACTTCTTCGGGGTTGGCCTTTAACTCGCGTTTATGAGGCGCGCGTGATTTCATTCCCTTTTCTACGGCCTCACGAAGCCGCGAAGGCACGTTGATTTTGTTATCTTCGAGATAGTTGAGGAAATCAACCGGGCGAAGTGTGGGTGGATCTGCGAAGCACTCAGGGTATAGCCGAGTTCCCTTGTGGATGAATAAGGCTTGAAGGGGTTCTTCGCCTATCATCTGTAGGAATAACTGTGCGGCCTGATACTTCGCCGCACTCATGTTGTTGAAAATCCCCCGTGGGCGATCTGTCTTCACCGACAAGACGCATAGCGTATAAAGACCAACCTTGGCCTCTTTTGCCAGCTTCCAGGAATCGGGATCATCAAGAACGCGATCCGCGTCTGCTCGCAAGTCTCTCTTGGGGGTCGTGCGTTTCTTCGGCATGTGCGCATCTCCGTTCATGCGTCCGTAAAGGAACCGAGGGCAGGCGGTACGGAAGGCCGCTCTTCGGGTCTAGACTCCCTAGCCCTCGATGTGAACCGTTTTCAACTGTGAGGCTGCTTATAGCAACCGTCCTGCGATCTGTCAAGCATCCTGCGCAACGGGGTTGTTCTGGCAGTCGCGGCCGTAATTCACGAGCGAACACGTCTGGCAATCGCCGTCATTTTGAACGCAGTATTCAGGTGTCTTGTTACGCACGAGCTGCCGGCCAAGCTCGTGCGTGGGACTGATATCAGCGCCAAGCCCGTCCGTGAGATTCGCCCAGTCATCGGAATACCACGTGACACCGGGATTCACCCCGACTTGGGCACAGCACTCCGGGCAAGTCAACGGTATCGGCGGTTTCCCGTCAATCAGCGCCCGCATTTGCTCGCTCGTAAACCGTGCGGCCACCTTCTGACAGCACGTCAATCGTACCCTGAATCGTTTCATGGTTCTACCCCTCCTTTGTTGTGACGTTTTTGGTGACTTTTCTGTGGAAGTTCTTGTGTACCAAGGGGCCGTTACCTTACGGTCTGTAGGCCAGGCCAAGCCCTTCCCCAATCGTGCGCGTGATCGATCAAGAAATCCTGCGTACGCATATGCTATCATTCGGCCCCCATGTAGCGGGCCGCAAGTGCGTAAAGGAAAGAAGGAGATCTGGCATGGACAAGAAGGATATTGGGCTGATTGGATTGGCGGTGATGGGCGAAAACCTTGTGCTGAACATGGAAAGCAAGGGGTTCGGCGTCGCCGTCTACAATCGGACCGTTTCGAAGGTTGATGATTTCGTGAACGGTCGAGGCGCTGGGAAGAACGTCCTCGGCTGCCACAGCATCGAGGAAATGTGCGCGAACTTGAAGACCCCACGGAAGATCATGTTGATGGTGAAGGCGGGACAGGCCGTGGACGATTTCATTGAACAAGTCCTGCCGCATCTGGAGCCGGGCGATATCGTGATCGACGGCGGAAACAGCCATTTCCCGGATACGATTCGCCGGGCGAAATCGCTCGAAAGCAAAGGCTTCCGCTACATCGGCACGGGTGTATCCGGTGGCGAGGAAGGCGCCTTGCTCGGACCGTCGATTATGCCGGGCGGAACGCCTTCGGCGTGGGAGTACGTGAAGCCCATTCTCCAGGCGATTTCGGCGAAGACGGAGGACGGCACGCCGTGTTGCGACTGGGTCGGCGAAGGCGGCGCGGGCCATTTCGTGAAGATGGTGCACAACGGCATCGAGTACGGCGACATGCAGATGATCTGCGAGACGTACCAGCTCATGAAGCAGGGCCTCGGTATGACAAACGAGGAAATGCACCAGGTGTTCGCTGAATGGAACGAGGGCGAGCTCGATTCCTACCTCATCGAGATCACACGCGACATCCTGGGATACAAGGACGATGAGGGCAACCATGTGGTCGACCTCATCCTCGATACGGCGGGCCAGAAGGGCACGGGAAAATGGACCGTCATCGCGGCGCTCGATCAAGGCCAGCCACTTACGTTGATCAGCGAGGCCGTGTTCGCGCGGTGCCTGTCGGCCATAAAAGACGAACGCGTCGTCGCGTCGAAGGTGCTGAAGCAGAAGATCAAGCTCTTCAAGGGAGACAAGAAGAAGCTCGTGAACGACCTCCGCCAGGCGCTTTACGCATCGAAGATCGCGAGCTATGCCCAGGGCTACCAGTTGATGCGCGCCGCGGCAGCCGAGTACGGGTGGAACCTGAACTACGGCGGCATCGCGCTGATGTGGCGCGGCGGGTGCATCATCCGCTCCGCGTTCCTCGGAGACATTAAGAAAGCGTTCGATCTCAAGCCGAAACTGGTCAATCTGTTTGTCGACCGGTTCTTCGCGAAGGCCGTTCGCAAGGCCGAGCCCTCGTGGCGGCGCGTGGTGACGACGGCCGTCAAACTGGCGATCCCCGTTCCCGCCATGGCGTCCGCGCTCGAGTACTTCGACGCGTATCGAACGGAGCGGCTGCCGGCCAACCTGCTTCAGGCACAGCGCGACTACTTCGGCGCGCACACCTACGAGCGGGTGGACAAACCCCGCGGCGAGTTCTTCCACACAAACTGGACGGGCCGCGGAGGCACAACGTCCGCCTCCACGTATGTTGTGTGATGGGGTAACGCGCGCGTTTCGTTTTGGCGCTGTCGACTCGATGAAGGAGGCTGACTGAAGCATGCCGCGGGTTTTCGTGACAAGGCCGATTCCGGAGAGCGGCATCGCACTCCTTGTGGGAGCTTTCGGCGCGGGGAACGTTGTAGTCTCGCCGCATGACCGCGTGATCACGCGCGAGGAATTGATCGCGAACGTCGCGGGCGTCGAGGCGCTGTTGCCGATCCTCACCGATGGCATCGACGCGGCGGTGATGGATGACGCGGGCCCGCAATTGAAAATCATCGCCAACTATGCAGTCGGCTACAACAACATCGACGTTGACGCGGCGACCGAGCGGGGCATCGCCGTTACAAACACGCCCGGGGTGCTGACTGAGACAACGGCGGATCTGGCTTGGGCGTTGCTGATGGCGGCGGCGCGGCGCATCAGCGAGTCGGAGCGTTACCTGCGGGCCGGCCGGTGGGACTCGTGGGGACCGCAGCTCTTCCTCGGGGTTGATATTCACGGCAAGACGCTCGGCATTTTCGGCATGGGCCGAATTGGGCAGGCCGTCGCGCGCAGAGCGCTGGGTTTCGGCATGCGCGTGATCTACACGGACGCGCAACGGATCGATGCCGCCGCCGAGAGAGAACTCAAGGCGGCGTTTGTCGATAAGGCCACGCTGCTCGCCGAGTCCGATTTCGTCTCGATTCACTGCCCGCTTCTGCCTGAGACGAAACATGCTTTCAGCGAGGCCGAGTTCAAGGCGATGAAGAAGACGTCAGTCCTCATCAACACGTCGCGAGGTCCGGTCGTGGATGAAGCCGCGCTGGCTACGGCGCTCAAGTCCAACGAGATCTTCGCCGCCGGTCTGGACGTGTACGAAAACGAGCCGCAAGTCCACCCAGGGCTTCTTGCCTGCGAGAATGCAGTCATCATACCGCACCTTGGAAGCGCTACGCGGGCCACGCGCGCCAAGATGGCGGAAATCGCCGCGACCAATATCGTCGCGTACTTCCGAGGCGAAACGCCTCCCAATTGCGTGAATCCGGAGGTCCTTTCGCGGGCTTGGAAATGCGAGGGCACATCAAGAAGAGATTCCGTGACGAATTCCCCCTTTGAAGGGGGTTAGGGGGATGTTCTTCTAGCACAGGAGAAATCTATACCGCTAGCTTAACATCCCCCTAACTCCCTTCAAAAGGAAATGGGTATGTTTGACTCGATAATCATATGTTGGCAACAGCGTGAGTCACACTAGGATCAGGCTATGCGCGTTCGCGTGTCGCGATTCCCCATTTTCGTCTTGTGTGCGGTCGCAAGTTGTTCAGCGCCTGTCGTGCCGGGGGACGTCTTTTCACTTACCGGTTCGCCGAAAGACTATGTTAGTCGCGAGAAGGAACGGCGATGCGCCTGGCGGGTGCCGGGCGGCACGCGCAAGGTTATCCGCCTGAGTGTGCCGTCGCCGGGTGCGGGCGGGGAAGGCCGAGCCGCGCTTCGGTTGGGAGTGCTGCCGCGGGGCGCCCCCGGCACGAAAGTGGACGTTGACATCCGTGTGGGAAAGGGAAACAAGCGGCTGGCATCGTACACGGTGGATCAGCCCACGGAGTGGACCGATCGGCGGTTCGAATTGGCCGAGTCGGATCTTGCCGGCGGCGAGTGCGAGATTTCTTGCCAAAGCGACCGGGATTTCTGGATAGGCCCGTGCGAAATCGTCACGGATGCGGTGTCCAAGCCTAACGTCTTGATCGTTCTGTGCGACGCGTTGCGGCCCGACCACTTGGGATGCTATGGCTACGGGCGGAACACGTCTCCAGAGATTGATGCGCTGGCCCGCGACTCGGTGCTGTGCATGGACGCTATCGCGCAGGCTTCGTGGACGCGTCCCTCGGTAGCCTCTCTGCTGACGAGTTGCTATCCGAGCACGCACGGCGCTCTGGACCGGCAGTACGTCATGCGACCCAATCTTCCCAGCTTGGTGCAGGCGCTGAAAGATGTGGGGTACGAGACCCACTGCTTCATGACTAACCCAAGTTGCCTTCCCATCTGGGGCGTCGGAACGGACTTTGACCGGTTCATGGATCTCGTTGGCGCGACAGGCGTGAAACCGGATGATGCGCGGGTTATGGATGCGGTGGTGGCCTCGATGCGCTATGCGAAGGCCCGTCCGTGGTTCATGTTTGCCCATCTCTTGGGCACGCATATCCCGTACAGCGCGCCCAGCCCTTTCAACACTATGTTCCAATCCCCCGATGCGGAAGCCGCCACGCAAGAAACCGAGAAGCAGAAGCTTATCGACTCATATGACGAGGAAATCGCGCACTCCGATTCCCAGATAGGCCGCCTGGTGAACGAATTGCGCAGTCTGGGGCTTTATGACAATACGCTGATCATATTGATGGCCGACCACGGCGAGCAGTTCAATGAGCACGGCGTCTTTGCGCACGGCGAGTCGCTCTATAATGAAGAACTGCACGTGCCGTTGGTCATGAAGCTTCCGCGCTCAGACCACGCGGGGCTTCGCTATGAAGACCTCCTCGAGATAGTGGATATTGCGCCGACGATTCTGGACATCGTGGGCGCGCCGCCCCAACCGCGATTTCAGGGGCGTTCCTTTGTTCCCGGAATTCGCGGGCAAGGCGTCGGAAAAAAGTTTGCCTATGCGTCTCTTTATCTCGAAGCCAAGAGCATGTACATGGCCCAAACGAAGGAGGTCAAATACATCCACGATTTGGCGGCTCAGCAAAAGACGTGGTTCAACCTGAAACAAGACCCGCTGGAGCAGCACCCGTTGACGCAGCCGATCCCGGAGGCGCGGGAACTGGAACAGTATGCCGCACACATCACGACGCTCGATGCTGAAGGGCTCAACATCCTCATTACACCAGGGGGCGCTGAAGTGAATGTGGTATCGGGAGTCGTGCAGGGTAAAGGCGTCGCCGAAGGCAAGATCAACTACCACGCAGATTGCGGCGAGGTACGCGACGAAGAAGGCCGCGTGGCGTTCACAATTCGGTTTGGGCAGGGAAGGAATTTCAGCGTAGGCGCGGATCGATGGTTTGACACCGTGGAACAAGACAGCGCCCGCCTCCACATGCGCGTCGATCCGGACGCGGCGCTATCGCTGCGAATCGAGGCGGACGGCAAACCGGTTCCTCCTTCGAGCATCTTTCTTGGGGACGCGGCGGCCGGAGTTCATCCATCGAACGACGCGGCACTAAAACCATCGCTCCTTGCGGCGGATACCTATACGTTCGATCCGCTTCTCCTTGCAAGGCAGTTCGCGGTATACGTGTGGTATGTGCCGGGCGTCAAGGAGATCAAAGACGATGATCTCAACCAGGAAGTCCGCGAAGCGCTTCAAGGCCTTGGCTATCTGAAATGACGCTCATCAGGCTATTGTCTCTTCCGCAAGACGGCACTGCCGGTGGCGACCGCAAGATATGTGATTCCTCCGACTAGAATCACCGTTGCTCCGGCCGGGAGGTTGGGGGTGTAGCTCAATGCAAGCCCGCCGGTCGTGAACGCCGCGCAGCAGACCGTGGCGATCATCATCATCTGCCACAGCGTCTTCGAGAAATGGTCGGCCACCGCCGCGGGCAGCGTCAGCAGGGCAATCACGAGGACAATCCCGACGACGCTGGCCAGGAGCACCACGGTGAGCGCCGTGAGGCACAGCAGCAGGAGATAGAAGAACTCGACGTTGACGCCACGGAGACGGGCGTATTCCTCATCGAAGCATATGGCGAGGAACTGTTGATACCATATAACGCCGGCGAGGACGACCAGGATATCGAGACCGGCAATCAGAATGAGATCCCTTGGGGCGATCATCAGGATGTTGCCGAAGAGGTAGCCCATCAGGTCCTCGTTGTAACCCGGCGTCTTCGCGATGAAGAGCACGCCGATAGCCATGCCGACGGCCCACAACGCGCCGATCACGGTGTCCTCCCGCTGTTTCGCTTTGAGGCTCACGATGCCGATGATAAGCGCCGCGAGGAGCGCGGCCACCACCGCCCCCTGCAACGGAGTGAGCCAGTCCCAGCCGTGGACCGTGGCGAGATACCGGGCCGCTCCCATGCCTCCGAGAATGCAGTGCGAGATGCTGCCGGCCATGAAGCTGATGCGCCGCGTGACAACGTACGTTCCCACAATGCCGCACGCGACGCTCACGAGGAGGCTCGCGATAAGCGCGTACTGCAGGAACGCGTAGTCGTGGACCGCTCTGAGAAACTCGATCACGCCGGTCTTGCTCCTGTCTCTGACGATTCGCTCAAGGGAACTCATGTCCTTTCTCGGCGCAGCGGTGGTCGTGCCGCACGAGGGTCATGTCGCTTCCGTAGAGTTCCGCGATGGTATGGCCCGTGAGTTCGGCCGTCGGGTGCACCTGGACGGTGCGGTTCACGCAGACGACGCGCTTCACGAAGGACGAGACGAACCCGATATCATGCGAAACGACGAGGATAGTCAGGCGTTTATTGAGATCGCACAGCAGCGCATACAACTCGTCCTGGACCGCGGGGTCGACGTTCGACGTCGGTTCATCCAGGAAGAAGAGCTTCGGTTGAGACGCGAGCGCCCGCGCGATGAGCGCCCGTTGGCGTTGTCCGCCCGACAGCGAATTGAAGGGATCGTCGCGCTTGTCGTGGAGCCCCACGTGCGCCAGGGCGTCGAACGCCGCTTCCCGATCAATGCGCCGGTAGTGGCCCCATAATGGGTGCCGGTCGAGCCGTCCCATGAGCACAACGTCGATGACGCGCACAGGAAACCGCGTGTCGAACTGGAAATACTGGGGCACGTAACCGACGCGCGTCCGCGCCTTCTCCGGCACGCCGCCGAGCACCTGTATTGTTCCCGTCTGAGGTCTGAGGAGGCCCAGCATCAGCTTGATGAGGGTCGTCTTTCCCCCGCCATTGGGGCCGACGACCGACACGAAATCCCCGTCGTCAATGGTCAGTGTCACGTCCGTGAGCACGGGGTGTGCGTCGTAACCGAAGCTCACGTCCTTGACAACTACGGCCTCCATGATACGCACCTCGATCTGCTACTTCGGCTGCAGCGCCGTCCACAGTTGGTCCGCCATGCCTTCAAGGTTGCGGACGTAATCGTATGCAAGCGGGTCGATCGACACGACCGCGCCGCCCACTTCCTTCGCAATTGCCTCCGCGGCGCGCTTCGGGAACTGCTGTTGCACAAAGATGACTCGGACGCCATCGGCCTTTGCCCGCGCGATGAGCTCCCCAAGCTGCTTTGCAGTCGGCTCCTTGCCTTCGATCTCGACCGCGATCTGCCGCAGGCCGTAGGCGTCGGCGAAATAGCCGAAGGCAGGATGATACACGTAGAAGGCGTCGCCCCTGAGCGGCGCCAAAACTTTCGAGATCCGCGCATGGCACTCATCGAGCTCGCGCTTCAACGCGGCCAGGTTGCGGTCGTAGTCGGCCGAATGCGCCCCGTCCGCTTCCTTCAGACCGCGGCAGATGTTTGCCGCGATAATCTTCGCATTCAGTGGACTGAGCCAGACGTGCGGGTCGACGGCCCCATGCCCATGATCGGGATCCGGTTCCGCGTACTCATCCGCGGTCTCCATAATGCGCAACGCGATGCCTTCTCGCGTGTCGATGCACTTGAGGCCCGGATTGGCCGATTGGATTTTCTCCAAGAGACGCTTCTCGAAAGGAAGTCCTATCGTGAAGTACAAACTTGCCCCAGCAAGGTCCGCCATCTGCTTCGGCGTCGGCTCGAATGTGTGATGGTTCTGTCCCGGCCCAACAAGTACGTTCGACGGCGCGAGCGGCCCGGCGATCCTTTCGATGAGATAGGCCTGCGGCGCGATACTCACAAACGCCTTGACCTGTGCGTGCGAGACCGGACCAAACAGCAACGCCGGCACAGCGAACATGGCGACAAGACTGAAGCGTGTCATACGCGGCATCCCTCAAGACTCCGTCTCTGCTTCCGCCGAACAAATCAGATGCAACTCATGACAGTCCGCACATTCCCGGATTGCGTGATCCTGTGAGAACGCATCCCAGTGCTCCTTCTGCCTCGGCGAAAGAACCCCCGTCCCCTTACAAAGAGGACAAGCGTTTTCCAACGCATTGAGAATGGCCGAGCGAATAAACTCTGACCGGTTCCGGATTCCTTTCATGAGATCCAAGAGCGCATCGTCCACCTTGAACGTCACAATCTCCGATTTATGTCGACGCATAGCGTTTCTCCATCGAGTAGCGACACCCATTATTACAAAGTAATACCGGGCAGTCAATATCCTTAAGGGAGTTTGGGATCATCCGGTTTCTGAGCACAACGCTATCTCTTCACGAACGGCACGGCTGAGGTGCGCGACATGGGCGAATTATCCATTTTCCGCGGTGACCAGGAGGAGAAAGTTCCTTCAAAGGGAGCCCTGAATGAGCCGCACCTCCACAACTTCTTCGACGCCATGCGCACGCGCGGCGCCACGATTGCCCCCGTCGACGCGGGCCTCATGGGCGCGACCTGCGCGCACATGGCCGTTCTGTCTATGAACAGCGGCCGCGCCGCGCAGTGGAATGCCGAGAGCGGCGGCGTCAGTCTCACCTGACTTCGAGGCGATCGCTCAAGGCCGGAGAAGCCTCGGCGGGGCCGTGTGATGCGAAGGCCTTCAATCAGCTATTTCAGCGCAGACAGGACTCCGTCGTATTCGGCTCGTTTGACGGCTCGCTTTTCAATGCCGCTCTTGAGGATCATGTCGAGGACTAAGGGCACTTCGAGAAGCTCTTGTTCGGTGAAGAGCGCCTTGCCTTCGCGGAAGAAGGGGATCATGGCCTGGTAGATGGGCATCCAGGCGGATTCTCCGGGCGGTGTCTTGAAGAACTGGTACTCCGGGGACTCCTTGCGTCCGTAGAGTTTCATGCGGAAACCGTACCAGTCTCCCTCCTGAGTTTGCGGCACGATCTCAATCGTCCCGCGGACTGGCCCGACCGGGGTATCCTTGCCGTAGCGGTAGAAGATGACGAGTGGATCGCGGAACGTGACGCCTTCCTGGTCCCATGCGAAGTCGTGGGTGTAGATCTCCTCGATGCCCGGTCCGAGGGCGGAGACCAGGGCGCTGATCGAGTGGGGAACGTACCACCAGAAGTGGTTGCTAGGTCCGGTAACGTTGACGATCTTGAGCGGCTCGAACTGCTTCCTCTCGTCGCGCACGGCAAGTACGCTCGGATCGACCGCGAGCAGCGATGCGGCCATGACAGGCGTCTTGCACTCGCGCGCAAGGCGAAGGATCGCCACGGCGTCTTTCGCGGATGCCGCGAGGGGACGGTTCAGGAACGTCCGTACACCCGCGCGGATAAAAGGCTCTGCGAGTTCGCGATAGCGGTGCGGCAGCTCTTCGGCGATGATGACGCCGTCGACCTTGCCGATCATATCCGCCGGCTTCTCCACAACGATGAACTTGAACTTCTCGACTTTGCCGGCGTCGATGACGGTTTTGTGCCAGACATGCGATACCTTGAGGCCAATCTTGTCCCCGAGCCCGGCGTTCAGGTCTTCCGTGAAGACGGAGCCGTGCCCCTCGTACCCGACCACGCCAATCTGAAGCGGCTTGGGCGGGGTGTCCTGCGCGGCGGCGCAGGCGCTGTGGAACAGGAAGACTAGGGTTATCGACAGCAGCGCCATCTCAATATGCATTATCCGTTCCTCCAATTCATGCTCCACGGACTCGCACGAACTCTCACTGGTATCGTTCACGAAGGTATGCCTCGAGCGACTGAAGCCGGTGCGCATGGGTATGGTGGCCGGCAATCCGGCGTTGGGCGCGCTCGACGATCGGCGCGCGCGCTTCGGGATGACGGAGGTAGTAGACTGTCTTGTCTTCAAGCTCGTCGAGGTTCGCATAGGTCACCACCTCGGAAGCCGGATCGAAGAGATCATCTAGGTCGCCCTGCGCGTCGGTGATGAGAAAACCTCCCGCGGCCGGGCAATCAAACACGCGCTGGTTGACCGCGGTCTTCATCTGAAGGCTCGTGCTGTTCAGGTTGATCATTGTGCCGCGATAAAAGGGCGCGAGGTCGTCGAAGTAGCCGACGGGACCGTCCGCGTTGGATGTCACCTGGCGCCAGTAGAGGTCCCCTCGGACTTGGATTCCGTAACGATCAAGCCGCACGGCAAGCTCAGCGCGCTGGCGGCGAGTGGCCTCATACACAATACAGAGTTCGATGGTGCGCAATTCGCTCGATGTGCGGTCTCGAAGCAGATCGGGATGCAGTATCGCGTCGATGCCCTCGGCGAACGTCTCGCGAGTAACACGCCCTTGCTCGAAGGCATCGAGTATCCCGCGCGCGACATCGGGCGCCTCCTCGAGTTTTTCCCACGCCTCATTCGCGAACTCTATCATGGAATTGCCCACAAACGCCAGGGAGCGCTCGCACGTCTCCATGGGCGCGCCGTTGAACAGAGAAGGATCCGTTGCAAGGGGCATGTGGAAGATGTGCTCGAATCCAAGGCGCTCGAAATGCGGAATGTAGGCCCTCTCCCACGTCGCGGCCACGGAGTAGTACGAAGGACTGGCCTTTCGCTCGTAGAGGATCATGCGCGGGGTATCGGTGAACCAGCTCACGTACGGGATGCGCGCGTCTTCAAAGAAACGCGAGAACATGCCCTCGGAATCCATCCCCGCATAGTTCGACGCCAGGATGAAATCCGGCCTGAACTCCCCCACCGTCGTGAAGAGCTTCTGGACGTCGTCGCGGGACAGGTTGCCAACCATCGCGGAAGGTACGACCGCCGTATCCCACCCGAGAGACTCAGCCGCGCTGAGCCAGCTTCGCTCGAAGAAGTAATTGGTCTCCAGCACGAGCATGCGCGTCGGGCCGGCAAACTTGCGGTAATCGAGTATCGACCGCATGCCGGGCGGGATCTGAAGTCGAGGAACGTCCATTGTTGTCACTGCACTGCTCAGTTGCTCTGTATTCCCCACTCCGCCAAGGTGCGCGTCTGATCGGAGTCAAGCAGCATATTGGACCCTGGCGCTCCGAACCACCTCATCCCGGAAATGCCTGCTTAGGTCCTTTGGTGTGCGCATGTCGACTTTTCGTCCGACGAGTTCGGAGAACTCCCTCTCCATGCCGGACAAGGCAATCAATCCCGGGATGTGTTCGGGATCGAACTCGACCAGCACGTCCACGTCGCTGTCAGGCCCGAAGCACTCCGTTAGAACAGAGCCGAACAAGGCAAGCTTGGTGATGTGGCGCCGGCGACAGAAATCGGCGACCCGCTCCTTATCGATCTGGATAGGCAGTTCCATTCTCATCCTGCTCCACAATTCCGGGAAAGAGTATATCACACCATCCAGGGACGGCTTCACTATTCTTGACTCGATCAAGAAAGGTGTGGTAGCTTGGTCCCGTCAATGGGGATGCTGGGCTGCATCCGCTTGTCTTGGAGGCACGCTTCGTGTATCTCTGCGCCGAACCGAGTCTTCACAGGAAGGCCCCTGAGATCCTGGTCGTCGGGAGCGGAAAAGGCGGCGTGGGCAAGAGCTGCTTTGCCGTAAACACGGCCGTTGCCGTCGCGCGCAAGGGCTGGCGCGTCATTCTCGTGGACGCCGATCTCGGCTGTTCGAACGTGGAGACTATTCTGGGCACGCGTTCGGAACGGCGACTGGACGAGTTTTTCCTTCAGGAAGGGCGGAAGGACCTCGCGCCGGTCTTGTGCGACACGCACTACGAGAACCTGCGTCTCATCCCGGGGGCCACGGGACTCCTCGATGTCGCCAACCCTAGATTCGCGCAGAAGGTGGCGTTCATCCGGGAACTGCGCCGGCTCGACGCGGACCTGATCGTCGTGGATCTCGAGGCGGGAACGCATCTGAACGCACTCGATGTCTTCCTCGTCACCGAGACCAACGGCGTGGTGGTGGTTACCCCGGAAAAGACGAGCATCGACAACGCCTTCAAGTTCATCCGGGCCGTTTTGTTCCGAAAAATCGAGCGTTTCTATCAATCGCCGGAGGTGGCGGTGCTGCTCAAGCGCAACGAGACCCTGGACGATTTCATTGCGTGCATTCGCGCGTCGGAAGTGTTCGACGAGGCCACGCGAGATCGGGTTTGCGGCGAGATCGTCGCCCTGACGCAGGCCGTACGCCCCAAGATCGTCGTGAATAAGGCGCACAATGCCTACGAGGCCCAGATCGCCGCGAACATTCTTACAAAATACACGCGGCAGCATCTTCGCATCGAGCCGGCGAACCTGGGTTTCCTGTACTTTGATAAGTGCGTTCCGGAAGCGGTAAACTCCGGTACGCCGTTCGTAGTGAGTCATCCGCAACTCAAGATCTCGGGATGTGTAACAGATATCGCAAACCGATTGGGGTACGTTTAACGTGAACGACAAAAATGACCAAACGCCTCCTCGCAAGCCGTTGAACCTGGACGCCGATCATCCCTCCGAAGCGGGCGCCCCGCATACCTTCCTGGAAATGACCAAGGCGTCGCAAAAGGAATCGCTGTTCCATCGGCTCGGAAGTTCCTTTTCGGAGATGCTGCAAACGAGCCGGGGATCGGAACGTCCGCCGGAGCCGGCAACCGAAGCGCCCAACAACATACCCGTCAGCGCCGACGACCTCGCCATACGTCGAGCCAAGGCCGTCGGTCCGAAACGGATGATCGTGCCGGAAGGCGTGATCATCGGCGGACCTATGACCAGCGGCGCGGAAACGGAGATCGGCGGCCGCGTCGACGGCGACGTGACGGTTGACGGTCGCCTCTTTCTCGGGAGCACAGCCCTGATCTCTGGAAACGTCCGCGCGGTCTCGTGCCGCGTCGAAGGACTGGTCGAAGGCAAGGTCGAGTGTTCCCAGGAACTCGAACTGGGACCGACGGGCCGCCTGAATGCGGATGTCGTTTCAGGCAAACGCGTCACACTTGCCGGGCAGGTCTATGGCAACGTGTCAACCGGTGGTATGCTTCGACTCGTTTCTACAGGAAGAATTGAAGGCAATATCCAGGCAAGACAGCTTGTTATAGAAGAAGGTGCTGTCTTCAACGGCGTCTGCGTTATGAGGACGCCCGCGCAAAGGAGTGAAAAGTAATGTTCTGGGATCCGACATTCATACTGGTCATCCCGGCGCTTCTGTTTGCCATGTGGGCCCAATACAAGGTCAAGTCCACATACGCTAAGTACAGCAAAGTGGGCGTGCGTTCAGGCCTAACGGGCGCGGATGTCGCCCAGCTTATTCTCGACGAAGAGAAGATCCCGATCTCGAACCAGCCGGAGAATTTCCCGGGCAATGTGGCGTGCGGGATCACGGCTATCGGCGGGAGTCTGACGGATCATTATGATCCGAGAACCCGCATGCTGAACCTCTCCCAAGACGTGTACTACGGCAAGAGCATCGCCGCGCTCGGCATCGCTGCGCACGAGGTGGGACATGCTATCCAGCATGCCCGGCTCTATGGGCCGCTCGCGTTGCGAAACATCATCTATCCCGTCTGCGGAATCGGCTCAAGTCTTGCCTTCCCGTTGTTCATCGTCGGCCTGTTCGTCCGTTCCGGAGTGATCATGCAGGTGGCGATCGCGCTGTATACCTTTGCCGTTTTCTTCACGCTGCTAACGTTGCCGGTGGAGTTCAACGCGAGCCGACGAGCCCTTCGCGCGCTGTCGGGCGGCGGCCACCTCACCACAGATGAGTTGACGGGCGCCCGGAAGGTGCTCAGCGCGGCGGCCCTCACCTACGTGGCAGCGGCGGCCATGGCGACCCTGCAACTGGTCCGCATGCTCATGTTGTCGCGCAGAAACTAACCCCAGGGGAGACAATCCGTCTTGGGTGGCGCGTGCACCATTTCTTCGTCCCGGGGCCTGTTGCTCGCGCCCCTGCGCATGATCGCCTTCGGCCTTCTCGCGATTCCCATCCTTCTTCCTTTATCCGCCCCTTGCGCCCAGACTGACGATGGCTTCATCGGCGTGCGCATCGAGGCCAAGGCGCCGGGAACGGGCATGGATGCGCGCCTCGCCGCGACGCGGACGGCACAGGACGAGATCATCCAGCAGGTATTGAAAACCGCTCTGGACGTCGACGACCCGTCGGTGGTAAAGACGATCTTGGATAAGAAAGACATCTACCTCCGTTCCACGCAGTTGCTGCGCTACGAGACGGTCGATAACGAGACCCGCGTCGAGGTCCAGTGCTCTGTAAACCGCAGCCAGATCCTTCAAGACGCAGCCGCTATCATGCTCCCCCGTATGCCGTCCCAACCAACGGTGCTGGTCCTAGTTGCGGAACAGGCCGCCCCCGACAAGCCCGCCACGGCCTCCGAAGCAGGCACGGCTGAACGCGAGATCGCGAAGGCCCTACGCAAAGCATCCTTCGACGTCGTCGACAACGCCTCAGTGCGCGCCTCTCACGCGGAACCGGAACTCCTGCAAGCGATCCAAGGCGATATCGAGACAGCGAGCGCCTTCGCCCGAAAGGGCTTCGCCGAGGCAGTCGTGCTTGGCGAAGCCATCGCAACGCCGGAGTCGCCCGGATCGAACCAGGCCGTTCCGAAGATCTCCGGAAAGGTTACCTTGCGCGTTTTCAGAGCGCGCGATGGGAAGTGCATCGACACGATCACGCAGGAGGCCGCCGTCCACGGCGCCGATCCCGTCGAAGGCGCCGCGGCCGCCATCGAGGACGCCTGCGCGAAGTTGAACGACGACCTAGTGGTGCTCTGCTTCATGGCAGTCGTTGGCGAACACCCCCGAGACGAACTGGTCATCACTTTGGAAGAACCAGGGACCCGCGCCCGCCTAGATGCATTCGCTAAAGTCCTAGCCGAGACCACCGCTCCCCAGACCCCCGAAGTCCTGCTCTACTCCGACCATCTGGCACGCGTCCGCGTGAGGTATGCCGGCGCGATGGTCCCTCTGATGGACACTCTCACGCAAAAAACCTACGATAACTACGGACTCGAGACCCGCAAGGCGCTCCAGCGCGACGTGACAATGCGCTTCGTGAAGCGGTGACAATTGGCGTGAATCCATTGAATCGCGCATAGAGTCGCGGATTTTGGACGCAGAAGTTGAACGAGTCTTCGTGTCCCCGTGTCCTTGTGAGAGAACCTCCAAGGTCACGAACAAGAACCCAGCGGCACATGCCCCGCGCGCACAGCGACTCCTGCTCCCGTCATTCCCGCGCAGGCGGGAATCCAGGCCAGTTCCGCGCGCGCAGCGACTTCCACTTCCGTCATTCCCGCGCAGGCGGGAATCCAGTATCATTGCAGTTCATCAGACAAATCGCGCCATTCCGAGTTCTCGCGTTCAATGAGTTTCAGCTTCCAGGCCCGGTTCCACTTCTTGATCTGTTTCTCTCGGATAATGGCCGAGCGCATGTCATCATGCCGTTCGTAGTAGACCAGCATGTGGACACCGTATTTCTTAGTGAAACCTTCGACCACCCCGGTCTTGTGTTCCGAAACGCGCAACGGAAGATCGCTTGTTACGCCCGTGCACAGGGTCCCGTTGCTCTTGCTGGCCATGATGTACACGACGGGCCTTTTCTCTGCCATCGCTTTCCCCTGGATTCCCGCTTTCGCGGGAATGACGCTATCCCAGCGCTTTTCCCCTGTTATCGGCATATTATCATAGATTATGATAAGATGCGGTGATAGGATGGGTGCATGCTACGAATAGCGCGTATCGTCGAGAGTCTACTGAGCCGGACTGTCCGCCCACGAAAGGCAGCCCGTCCACCAAACAACAACGCATGATATGACGTTTATTCAGGACGTGATCTCCGAATCCGTTCGGGGATCTGGAGTAGACTGGGTACGGGCTGAATCGTCTTGCTGAGGCTTGGACCTCGTAAAGGAGAATTGCTATGAGCCAAGACAACGTCATGGACGTCCCAATTGAGATTCAGCCCTATCTGGACGAAATAGCGGAACGTCTCGTGTCTGGACATGGTGTCGTTATGGTTGGATCTGGCTTCAGCAAGAATGCATCACTTGAATTTCCCGACTGGAACCAATTAGGCGACATCTTTTACCACAAGGTCTGCGGCGTGGAGCCTACCCCGGGCGCACGCTATTTGAACCCGCTGAAACTTGCAGACGAAGTACAGGCCGCCTTTGGCCGTCCCGCTCTGGATCAACTACTCAGAGACAATATTCCAGATAAGGAATGCGAACCTTCTGAATTGCACGTCAAACTGCTCAAATTGCCTTGGGTTGATGTGTTCACCACGAATTATGACACTCTGCTGGAGCGCGCCCGCGTCAGTGTTAATAACCAACGATTCGACGTTGTGGTTAACAAAGAAGATCTCGTATACGCCACCAAGCCCAGAATCGTCAAATTGCATGGAAGTTTTCCTTCAGAACGTCCTTTTGTCATTACAGAGGAGGACTATCGGAAATACCCGAGGATTAACGCGCCGTTCGTTAACACGGTGCAACAGGCACTGATCGAGAATACCCTATGCATGATTGGATTCTCCGGTGAAGACCCCAATTTCCTTCAATGGATTGGATGGATTCGCGATAATCTTGGCAAGGATAATTCACCCACAATCTTCCTGGTCGGACTGTTCTCCCTTTCCACTGCACAAGCACGGTTACTTGACGAACGCAACATCACAGTAATAAATATGGGATTATGTCCTTCTGCTAAAGACGATCACTACAGGGCCCTAGATCTCTTCCTATCATACTTGGATTCGAAGAAGCGCGCCACAAACCTACTTGACTGGCCACAAACACCCAGCATTCCACCCGGCAGCGGTGTAACGCAACTTCTAGATGCATGGAGGGCGCAACGTGGGGAATATCCCAATTGGGTAATACTTCCCGAAGACAAACGCCAGGCAATGCTGCAAAGCATCCAGACGCAGCGACCGCACACTCTCTTTGCTTCCGCAAATCAACCACCAACTGATATCGATTTCTTGTATGAGCTCAATTGGCGACTGGAACGCACCCTTTGCCCAGTTCCCAATGAATACATTCCCCACTATGAGCGCATAATCGATCTTTATAATCCGTTTCCAGAACAGATCGTCATCAAACCAGCGACGATCACCCCGCACATCCTTGAGATTGCAGGACTTGACTGGAAAGACATTTCCTTCAAGTGGACACAGTTAAATCTCGCCTTGTTGAGATATTTCCGGGAAGAATGCTTAGCCGACAAGTGGAAATCTATTGACCTTCGTCTCGCCGCACTATCGGGTCTTTTCCTCCCCGAACAGATGGCCCAGTGGCATTACGAACGTTGCCTGTATTGGCTGTTTTCATTCGACTTGGGGGCACTCAAGCGGGAGTTGTCTGATTGGCCGGTGAATGATAGTCTGCCCTTCTGGGAAGCCAAACGGGCCGGGCTCGTTGCCGAACTCGGCGATATCGCAGAGGCTGAGCGTATCCTCGAAAAAGCACTAGCTCTTGTCAGAAAGAACCAGCAATTGTCCCCTGTCGTAAGGGATTACACCTGGGTTTCTCAAGAGAGTCTGATGATGATCGTGCTGCATGCAGTCAAACTGTCCAAGAGTTTTGCTGCTGCATCCTATAAAGAAATTCCAGCAATTCGGCAGGAGTTCAGTACGCGCTGGGATTCCCTGCGTCAATTCAGGTGTGATCCCTGGAATGACCTTGAGCTTTTCGACATTCGGCTCTCTGCTCCTGTACAGCAGACACGTTCTGTTACCCGGACAAAGGGTTTCGACATTGGACGAGAGCACGTTCAATATCACCTAGAACAGTCCGACAAAGAAGCCGTTACGGCCTATGCCTTCCTAACACTACAACGCTAGAAAACATTGTAGCACTTCCGGGCTTTTGAGATGCGTATGCCCATTGACCTG
>CAZPMT010000020.1:0-59162 GCA_964587655.1 uncultured Nitrospiraceae bacterium | reverse complement strand
AAACCATCTTGCGCGAGGAGATCGCCCGCACGGAGCTTTCGCTGCTTGCCGCCACTCGGGATTCGCGCCTCGGGTTCCAGCTCGAGCAGGACTATGTCTACACTCCATACTCTTTGCGGGAAAAGCTGGAGAACCTGCGCGAAACGCTGGAAAAGCAACTGCCGGAAGGCCGCAAGAAAACAAGCGCTGCGCCGGGCTCGTCATCGTAATCGAGTAAAAGAGAATCTCCACTCTTCGGTTACGATGACGAGCAGAGTCGCCGGGTAACCGGCGTCCCTACCGCGAACGAGCACGACCGCGGAGGCAGACTTCGCAAGACAACACTTGCCTCGGGCAGACCGCGATAGGCCGCGCGCACGGCGAATCCCTCCATCCTGGAAAAGGCAGTGGACGCGCGAAAACCACAGCAGACGCGCAGGAAGAGGGGTTCACGTGTCGAGAATGCCCTTCATCCGCCTTACAAGTCTCTTTCCAGTCCACTTCGTCCATAAAGTCCACCTCGTCCATCATGCGAAAAATCGACCATGCGCCGCAACCCAAAGTCGCCATGACCGCCATTGCGCGAAAGCCGGCCTCCTGTTACCATGACGGCGACATTGGCCGCGCGATTGCGCGCGACGAACGCACCCCACGTGGATACCGACTATGCTTCTAAACCGTTTCGAGAAGATCATGATGAACAATCCCGTGCGCGCCGCCATCCAGTCTCACTTTGAGGCGCGCAGGCTGATAGCGATGGGAGGGAGGCTGCAAGGAGGTCGAGCGCTCGAGGTCGGATGCGGACGCGGCGTGGGCATCGGGTTGATCCTCGACGCCTTCGGCGCAGCGCATGTGGACGCCTTCGACTACGATCTCGAAATGGTCGGCCTCGCGGCGAAGAGAGTGGAAACCCGGGGCACGAACGTCCGGTTATGGCAAGGAGACGCAGCGGCCATCCCCGCGCCCGGCGCACTATATGACGCCGTATTCGACTTCGGCATCATTCACCACGTCCCGGACTGGCGCAGCGCCGTGAACGAAGTCTTCCGAGTCCTGAAACCAGGCGGACGATTCTATGCCGAAGAAGTCCTCTCAGGATTCATCAACAACCCCCTCTGTCGGCACCTCTTCGATCACCCACGCCAAGACCGTTTCGACTACCTCGCTTTTCGAACCGAACTGACCCGCGCCGGTTTCCACGTTATCGCCGCAAACCAACTCCTCGGACAAGTTGCATGGTATGTTGCAACCAAACCTCCCTCCCCGTGATCATACCGCGATATGAAACAAATGATGGCTCACGCACGACGTCTTGACATTGACGCCGCCCCTGCCGTAGCGTTGCATTTGGCGGCGTTTTCATCTCAAGTTTCCTGTCCGAAAAGGAGGAAAAATGGCTGAGGCCACGTTGGGCGTTCTTGTTCACGGCGCGGGCTGGGTTGCGGGAGAGCACATCAGGGCCTTCAACACGAATCCTCACACGAAAGTGATGGCCATATCGAGCCGAAAGTCGAGCAGTTGCCGGAGAAAAGCCGAAGAAGCCGGTCTCAAGGACGTCGCGTTCTACACGGACTACGAAAAGGCGCTAGCGCATGAAGGCGTGGACGTCGTTTCCGTATGCACGCCGCAGCACCTTCACGCGGAGAACACCATCGCCGCGGCGCAAGCCGGCAAGCACATCGTAATCGAGAAACCAATCGCCAACAGTCCCGTGGAGATGCGCGCCATGCGCGACGCGGTGCGGAAGGCGAGCGTCAAGACGGTGGTGAGCTTCGTCCTGCGCTGGAATCCACTCTTCGAGACAATCAAGGCCATGGTCGCGGACGACGCCGTGGGCGACGTCTACTGCGTCGAAACGGATTATCAGCACGACATCGCGAGCTGGTGGACCGGCTACGAGGACGCGCGCACGAAGGAAAAGGGCGTCAGCGCCATGCTCACCGGCGGCTGCCACGCGCTCGACGCCGCGCGATGGTTTGCCGCCAAAGGCCGCTATGAAGCCGCCACGCCCATCGAGATCTTCGCCTACGCCGGCGGCTGGCGCAAAGGCCTCGACACGGAATACAACTACTTCACCAATTCCTTTCAGAAGGCCCCGTCGCTCGAATATGACGACCTCGAAATGGTCCTGATCCGGTTCGACAACGGCGTGTTAGCCAAAGTCTCCGTCAACTATGGATGCGTCATGCCCTACATGTTCCCGATCGAGGTCTTCGGGAACCGCGGCACGATCAAAGACAACCGCGTCTGGTCGCAAAAGTTCCCCGGCCAGAAAAACTGGATCGAAATCCCCACCATCCTCCCCGACAGCGCCGACGTGTCCCACCACCCCTTCCAAGGCCAGATGGATCACTTCATCGACTGCATCCTCAACAACCGCGAGTCGCACTGCAACCTGGCGGACGCAATAAAGACCCACGAGATCGTCTTCGCCGCACAAGAGTCCTACAAGACGCACCGACCCATCCGCCTGCCGCTCGAAGGCGTGTGATCGCATCCATAAGTGGCTGGCCGCCGACAGGCCCAGGACGAATATGGCCACTGACAACTATCCTTGACAAGGCCGGTCTTCAGCCCTCTTGCATGATTCATGCCAAAGTGTTTGCGCGTCTACAATTTACCACTTGACAATTAGATGCCTTATGGTCTACCCTCGGTATGTCTCGGCGAGGCCGGGTCGCTCTAGGCCGGGTGCGGCTGCAAACAAAACAAGTGTATGTGGACGTCCAATAACAAGAGGAACTCGAACATGAACTCTGCTGCTGTGAAGAAGAGAGAGATCAAGCGGGTCGCGGTCATTGGCTCGGGCATCATGGGAACTGGGATCGCGGCGCACCTTGCCAACTGTGGCATTCCCAGCCTGGTGCTTAAGGTCACGCCCATTGACCCGTCGGAACGGGGCCATGGCAAAGGCGGCTTTGGGGCGGCGAAGAAAGCGGCGTTGCTGAAAACGAAGCCCTCGCCGATCTACGACAGATCGGTGGTGGACCAGATCGATTTCGGAAGCATCGAAGAGGATGCGCGGGAGATTGAGAGTTGCGACTGGATCTGCGAGACGGTGAAAGAGGACCTATCGGCCAAGAACAAGGTTTTTCAGGCTGTGGCGAAGCATCGCTCACCGGGGTCGATTGTAAGTACGAACACAAGCGGCATCGCCCTGTCCGAGATGGCTAAGGGAATGGATACCGAGATGCGCGAGCATTTCCTGGGCACGCATTTCTTCAACCCGCCGCGCTACCTGAGGCTGGTCGAGTTGGTTCCAGGGCCGAATACGCGAACCGACGTGCTCGCGACGATGGTGGATTTCGGCGAGAACGTGATGGGAAAGCGGGTGATTCACGCTAAGGACACCCCCAATTTCGTGGCTAACCGCGCGATGGCATTCCTGTTCCAATACATGATTCATGAGATGACTCGATTGGGATTCCGAATCGAGGAGATCGACGCCCTTACCGGGACGCTGATCGGCCATGCAGCGTCAGCCACATTCCGCACGGCGGACCTGGTGGGTCTCGACACGGTTACGCACGCCGTGTCCAATGTCTACTCCAACTGTCCGAACGATGAACAGCGCCGTCTTTTCGTGCCGCCCGAGTGGCTGCGTAAGATGCTCGAGAAGGGCCGCTATGGTGAGAAATCCGGTTGCGGCTTCTACAAGAAGACGAGCGAAAAGGACGCGAACGACAGGAGCATCGTTCTCGCGCTGGACCCTGAGACGTTGGAGTATCGGACGCAGATCCATCCGCAGTTCGAGTGCATCGAGGCCGCAAAACGCGTGGAGTCCGTCGAAGATCAGGTGCGCATAATGCACATGGGGACCGACCGCGGCTCGAAGTTCGTTTGGGACGCCTTTGCTCACCTGGCCGCGTATGTCGGGAATCGCATTCCTGAGATCACAGGCGATATCGTCAACATCGACAGCGCCGTCAAGTGGGGATTCGGATGGGAGCTCGGCGTGTTCGAAACGTGGGATACGCTCGGCTTCAAGTACGTTTGCGATCGGATGGTGTCCGATGGTCTTGAACTCCCGCAGATCGCCCGCAACATGCTAGATCGTGGGGCGCTCTCTTTCTACAGCAAGACCCCGCAGGGACGGAGAAGTTACTTCGACTTGGCCGCGGGCGCCTACGCGGCCGTTCCTTCCGCCGGAGGCTTGCTGTTGTTGAGCGAGATCACGCAGAGCGGCGGCATCGTAAGGGAGAACCCCTCCGCCAGCCTCATAGACCTCGGAGACGGGATCCTGTGCGCCGAGTTCCATTCCAAAATGAACACGGTCGATGCGGGCGTGGCTGAGGTGCTCGAAGCGGGCGTCGATATGGTGAATCTTGGGCAGTTCGATGGAATGGTCATCGGGAACCAGGGCAAGCACTTCTGTGTGGGCGCAAACCTGACGCTGGTCCTGGACAGCATCAAGGACCACGACTGGGACCGGATCAGAATGATGGTCAACGAATTCCAGCGTATCAATATGTCCATGAGGTTTTGCCGTGGGCCGGTCGTTTCCGCGCCCCATCATCTCTCGCTTGGCGGCGCAATCGAAATGTCGCAGCACGCCGCGCGTGTCGTGTATGCGGGTGAGACTTACGGCGGACTCGTCGAGATGGGCGTCGGCCTGATTCCCGGCGCCGGCGGCACGAAAGAGATGCTCCGGCGCGCCCTAGCCTGCGCGCCGCCCTCCTTGGAAGAGGGAAATCCTTTCCCGTATGTGCGGCGCGCCTTCGAGTCGATTTGCTTGGGAAAGGTCAGCACAAGCGGCCCTGAACTGATTGAACTTGGATACCTCAGCGATAACGACATCCTGTGCGAGAATGTCGATCAGCAAATCAGACGCGCCAAAGATGTCTGCCGCGGGATGGTGGTGGCCGGGTATAAGCCGCCGCGTCCCGCAAAGATGACCGCATTGGGCGAGCCGGTGCGTTCGGTATTCCGCGTGGCCCTGTTTAATCTGCACGAGTCCGGATTTGCCTCCGAACACGACGTGGCAATCGCCATGCATGTTGCCCGCGTGATGACGGGCGGCGACCGCCTCCAGGGCGCGAAAATGACGGAGCACGACGTGCTCGAACTCGAGTGCGAGGCGTTCCTCAGTCTCTGTGGCACGCAGTTGACGCGCCAACGGATCGAGCACACGCTCGAGACAGGCAAGCCGTTGCGCAACTGACGCAACGCTACGATCAAGGGCCTGGCTTGCGGCCTATCACATGGAAGCCTAACGGCGCGGACCCTTTTTCCCGAAGAGGGAAAAGGGTCCGCGTTGGCGCTTTGTCTAACGGAACATTGCGTCTACTTCTGCAATGACGCACTAATTGCAGAGTTCGAAGACGCCCGCGGCGCCCATGCCGCCGCCGATGCACATGGTCACGATGCCGTACTTCACGCCGCGCGCTCGCATTTCGTAGATGACCTGCGTGGATAACTTGGAGCCGGTGCAGCCGAGCGGGTGGCCGAGCGCGATGGCGCCGCCGTTGACGTTGACTTTTTCGCGGTCAAGTTTCAGTTCGCGAATGACCAGCAGGCACTGGGGTGCGAAGGCCTCGTTATGCTCGAACAGGCCGACGTCTTCGACCTTGATGCCGGAGAGCGCGCAGGCCTTGGGAATTGCCTCGAGCTGCGCCGGACCGAGATACTTCGGGGAACCCGCGGCGACATTGTAGCCCAGCACCTTCGCCAGTGGCTTCACGCCGTACTTCTTCAGGGCGTCCTCGCTCATCAGGACCACGGCGGAACCGCCGTCGCTCATCTGGCTCGAGTTGCCCGCGGTGCACACGCCGTAATTCTTGGCCGGACCCGCGAAGGCCGGCTTGAGCGCGCCCAGCCCTTCGAGCGTGGTGTCGCGTCGCGGCCCTTCGTCCGTGTCGAAAACGATCTTGCCATTGGCGGTCTCGACCTCAAGCGGGACGATCTGCGACTTGAACTTGCCTTTGTCGATCGCCTCAATGGCTCGCATGTTGCTCCGCAGCGCCCACTCGTCGCATTGCTGGCGAGTAATGCTAAAGTCGCGCGCCACGTTATCGCCGCAGTTGCCCATGCTGATGTAGACCTCGGGATGCTCGCTTGCCATCACCGGGTCCGGTGCGAACTTCACGCCCGTCATGGGGATCATGCTCATCGACTCGATCCCGCCCGATATGGCAACGTCGAAATAACCGCTGCGGATCTTCGCGGTGGCTATGTGGATCGCCTCGAGCCCCGACGAACAGAAGCGGTTGACCGTCATCGCCGATACGGTGTCGGGCAAACCCGCCGCGACGCCCACTATCCGCGCGAAGTTCATGCCCTGTTCACCTTCCGGGAAAGCGCATCCTATGACCATGTCATCAATCCTATCGGCGGGAATGCCCGCGCGGGCCACGACTTCCTTTATTACGGCGGCGCCCAAACGAATGGGGTTCTGCAGAGCCAAAGCGCGTTTGGCTTTGCCGATCGCCGAACGAACCGCGGATACTACATACACGTCACGCATTACTTATTTCCTCCTTCATCACGGTTGGTGTGTGCTGTCTTCTGATTGCCACTCGCTCAATGACTCTTAGTTGCGCAGCGGTTTGTTGTTCATCAACATGTACTGGATGCGCTCTTGCGACTTCGGCATGCCGCAGAGGCTCAGAAACGCCTCGCACTCGAGGTCCAGAACGTCTTGCTCGGTGATGGGCGTTCCGGGCATGCGATCGCCGCCGGTCAGGATATGCGCGACCTTCATCGCGATCACGGCGTCGTGTTCAGACGCCCAGCCTGACTCGGTCATGTTGTAAAGTTGGGCGCGGAACGCCGACCGAACCGGCTCGCCGAGCGCCACCATGCGGGCGGGCAGCGGCGGCTTGTAGCCGCCCACGACAAGCCCGCGGCAGACGTCCTTCGCACGCTGGACCTGCTGATCCCAGTTCGCGAGAACGATGTCGCTTTCAGCGAGGCAGCCCAGCTCGATCAACTCGGCGCCGCTTGTGCTGACCTTCGCCATCGCGATGCTCTCGAAAGCGCGGCGAACGTAAGGATACGGGATCGCATCCGGCACACTGGAAGGCACGTAGCTCAGCGCGCGCCGCAGCATCTCCTTCGTGCCGCCCCCGGCCGGGATCACGCCCACGCCGACTTCGACGAGGCCGCCGTACGTTTCACCCGCGATAACGGCCTTCGCGCCGTGCTGCGCCATTTCGAGGCCGCCGCCGAACGTGTAGTGATGCGGCGCGGTAACGACCGGCCCGCGGCAGAACCGCATGGCCATATTCGCAGCCTGGAACCCGGTAATCATATTCCTCAGGCTGTCCCAGTCGTTCCCATTGATGTACATCAGCACCAGCATCAGGTTCGCCCCGGCTGAGAAGTGTGGGCCCTGGTTCGCGAGCACCATGCCGTCGAACTTGCCCTCGTTGACCATCTTGCCGCCTTCGGCGAGCATCTCGACGAGCCCGCCTCCCACGACGTTCAGCTTGCAGTGAAACTCGCAGCACAGGATGCCGTCGCCCAGGTCGATCAGGCTGGCGTCGTCATTGCGCTTGACCTCCGACGTCGCGCGCGCTTCGTCCAGGATGATCACGTTGCGCATTCCCTGGACCGGCTTATACGACTTCGATTTCAGATCGAAATAGCACTTCTTGCCGTTAACGGTCTTGTAGAATGCGTCCACGCCTTTCGCTTTCATCGCAACGGCGATCGGCGGGAGCGTCAACTTGTCGCCTTCCATACGGTCGCACACGGCCGCGAAGCCCAGCGTGTCCCACGCCTCGAAAATGCCCTGTTCCCACGCGAATCCCCATTTCAGCGCGTTGTCGATGTTGGCGATGTCGTCCGCGATCTCCGGGATGCGGTTTGCGGCATAAATGGCCGAGTTCGCGAAGACCTTCCAGAGAAACTTGGACCCTTTGTCCGCGCCCGCGTGCATGATCTTGACTTTCTCATCGAGCGTCTTGGCCTTCTTCGCGGCCCCGACGCAGTCGAAGAGCGGCTTTACCTGCGGCACGTATTCGAGGGTCTTCGGGTCGAGCGAAAGGATAACCGGCTTGCCCTTTTCATCCCTCTGGTCAGTCTTCTTGTAGAAGCCCGAGCCCGACTTGGCGCCGTAATATCCCTTTTCGGTCATCTTCGCGAGCCACGGTGGCGAAACCATCAAATCGCGCCGTTCGTCCTTCGGGCAGCCGTTGTATACGTTGCCCACGACATGCACGAACGTGTCCATGCCCACAAGGTCGCCCGTGCGAAACGTGCCAGACGAAGCGTGGCCGATGACCGGCCCCGTCAGAGCGTCAACCTCCTCGAACTTCAAATCGAACTCAGGCTTGGTCATCTCGTGCATGATGTACGACATCATGAAAGTGAGGATGCGGTTGGCCACGAAGTTCGGCGTGTCCTTCGCGTACACGATGCCCTTGCCGAGCACGTTTTCTCCGAAAGCCGCCATGCACTCGACGATTTCCGGGAGCGTAACCGAGCCCGGAATGATCTCGAGGAGTTTAAGGTAGCGAGGCGGGTTGAAAAAGTGCGTGCCGACGAGGTGCTTACGCATATCTTCGTCCATTCCGTCTTCCATCGAGGAGATCGGAATGCCGCTCGTATTCGTGCTGATAATCGAGCCCTTCGAGCGGAATTGCGCTACCTTCGCGAACACGGCCTTCTTGATCTTGAGGTCTTCCTTGACCACCTCGCAGATCCAATCGCAGTCCGCGATCTTCGGGAAGTCGTCGTCGAAGTTGCCGATCTCGATCAGGTCGACGTTCGACTTCAGATACAACGGTGAAGGCTTCGTCTTTAGGAGCGCCGCCTTGCTGCCGGCGGCAAAGCTGTTTCGTTTCTCCTTGTTTCCCTTGTCCTTGTCGGACAGATTCGGGGGCACGATATCCAGCATGAGCGAAGGAATACCGCAATTGGCAAGATGTGCGGCGATTGCTCCTCCCATGACCCCCGAACCCAAGACTGCTACACGTTTGATTTCCCTCATGGCCTAACTCTCCTTCTACTTCACAAACAACACTGCCAAACCGCAAAACACTTGCACGAACAACACTCCCGTACAAGCTCCCAGGAAAGATGATCCTACACTCTTCACGAAAACCGGTCAACAGGGTTCGCGTGTCGAGATTCCCCCTCATCCGCCTGGTGAGCCTCGCTCCCGTCCACTTCGTCCACAAAGTCCGTCGTTCGGACGATCCCTCACGGTTTCGAGGTGCTAGGCGAGACCGCGAATTTCCCCTGGTAGTCGGTCTTGAGTTTGTTGATTTGTGCGTTGAGCTGGCTGGTGAGGATAGTGCGCAATCCCTGCTCGTCCATGCCCCCGGCGCTCGAAGCGGCCAGACGTTGCATGTCCGGCAGAAATCCGAGCCCGCTGAGCGCCTGGGCGTTCTGCGTGAGTTCGCCCTTCAACTCGCGGAGCCGCGCCACGACATTCCCCGAGCCAATGTTTGCGGCGCGGGACTCCGTGGGGAATTCGTCCGGGACGGTCCTATAGATCTCTTGGGCCTCTTGGAGAGTCGCCATTGCCTCCGAGAATTTCCGCTGGAGCACCTGCTGTTCAGCGTCGGTCTGAAGCTGGGAGGCGTCTTCGATGCTTCGTTTCGCGGCCTCGAGACGGGCGTCACGTTCCGCGATCAGCGCTTCGGCCTCGAGGCGCTTCTTTTCCGCATCGGGATGAAGAGGATCCGTCTTGGCCGCCTTTGCGAAGTTGTCGTAGGCCTCCTGGAGCCGCTTTGCTTTGAGGGCGTCATCGCCCTGTTTCACGTAGTACTCGGCTATCCTGCTGACGACGTCCCGCCGTTGCGGCTCGGCCGCGAGCACCTCCTGATACTCCGCGATGGCGCGTTCGTAGAGCCCGCCGTCATAAAACATATCGCCGATGCGCTTCGCCATATCGGGCGTCTTTTTCGTGAGCGCCGAGAGCCGGCGGTAATTGGCGTCGATCTCGGCCCCGTTGTTTCGCTTGATGTAGAACTCCAAGGCGCTCAGTACGTATCCGCGGACCTGTTCATCCGATACGTTCGCGTGCACGACGTTCTGCGTGAGGATCGTGTTCCACACATCGGCAACAGCATCGATTGAACGGCTCAGTTCCTCCGCTAGACTCGCCTTCGCAACGCCGTTGAATCCAAGGCCGTCCTGGTAATCCTTGAGGATCATGTCCTTTCGCGTGTCCGCGAGGCGTCGCGCTCGCTCGAAATACGGCTCCGCATCGACGACCCGGCGCGCGGAGGGTTTCAGCGGCACCTGCTGAATGTTCTTTTCCACGTCGGCGTAGTACTTGTCTCGCAGCGTCCGGTCGGAGTTCAGCAACGGCGCGGTCAGCCCCGCGACCAGCCGGCCCAGGACGCCAAGCCTATATGCGAAGTGCGGATCAACAAGGTTGCCGCGGACGGTATCCAGCAGATACATCTCGGTCTCGACGGCGCGCACCGGATCCGTGGCGTATCCGGGGTACAGCTTGGCAATGACCTCGGGGGAAACGGCTGCGCCTTCGCGCACGTCCTTCTCAAGCTTGGACAACTGCACGACGTTGTCCTTTGAGAGCACGTGCACGGCCGTTGTGACCACGGCCTGCTGCGTCGCGGGCCCCCACGCAAAACTGGACGCGGACGCCAACACAACCAACGCCGCCAAAAAGATCGCCAGCGCTCGTCCGTTCATGAGGTCGCACTCCTCTCTGCGGCGTCGCCCGCCGGAGCCGCCTGCTTCCCCGCCGCTTGTTTGAGATGATTGACCATCGCCTGCACTTCCGCGGCCCGCGTCCCCGGCTGTGTCGGGTCGATAAGCGCGAGATACTTCTCCAATTCCCGGACGCCTTCCTCGATGGACTGCTGCTTTATCTGGAGCAGCCCGTTCTCGAGGTGTGCGGGGGCATAGTTCGAGTCGGCCTTGAGGGCCTTCGCGAAGTTTTCACGCGCCTTGTCATCCTCGCCAAGCGCAAGGTGGAGCCGCCCGCGAATCGTATACAGCGCCGCCGTCGATACGCCCGCGGCTTCCGCTTTTTCGATCGCGTCGCGCGCCTTCTGCGGATTCCCCTGAAGGAGTTGAAGCTCGCCGATCCGCACGAGGGCTTCGGATGCCAGAGGTCCTTGTTTGGCGGCCGCGAGTTCGAACGCGTTGATGGCTTCCGGCGTCAGACCACGGCCTTGCAGGCAAACGCCGTGAAAGAACTGCGCCTGAAGATTGTCCTTGTTCGCCGTCACGGCCTCCGCAAGATAAGGCTGGCCTTCCTCCATACGCCCCTGCGCAACAAGCAGCATTCCCAGACGCGTCAGCGCCTGGCTCTTTGCCGACGTGTTCCCCGCCACGGCGGAGCGCAACTCCTCGATCGCCGCGTCCGGCTTCGCCGCCAGACCCGCCGCGAAACCTAAAGCCGCCGCCGCGTCGCCCGACTGGTCGGGATGCTGCCCCGCCTTCTCGAGCAACGGACGCGCACCCGCGAAGTCGCCTTTGATCGCCTCCGCTATGCCAAGGCCCAGCGCTGCCTCCGCGTTGTTAGGATCCTTATCGATGATCTTCTTGAGCGTCTGAATCTCGCCGTCGACATCGTTCGCGGCCCCTTGTTCCAGCCCGAGAAGGTACTGTGCTTCAAGATCATCGGGGAAGTCCTGAACGATGCGCTTGAGTATATTGATGCGCCGCTCGCGCGCGTCCGCGCCACCCTGCGAGGAAAGCGACAGCACCGCCATCATAGCCGGATCCGCGTTCTTGCGATCTGCCTCCGACGCTTTCTCGAACGAGTCGGCCGCTTCCGCAAACCGCCCGCGTTTCCAGTCCAGCTTGCCCATCAGCGCTAGAGCCCTCGCGTCGTTGGGCCGTTTCTTCAGATGGTTCGTGAGGATTGCCCCCGCTTCGATCTCCTTGTTTGCGGCCGCGAGTTCCATTGCATGCTGCACTGGATCACGCGTAAATGCGTAAGCCAAGAAGAGAACCGCCATCAACAACAGCGCCACGACGATGACCGACGCAACGATCCAGAAGAGACGGCTTCGCTCGACTTGAGGTACGGATTTCCCACCCCCCGCGATCTTCTGGCCGGTCAGAAGATTGGTTCCGCAGGCAACGCAGATGATATCCCCGTCTTGCACCAGCGCGTGGCAGTTCGGACACGTCTGCGCCGCCCGTGCTTCCGGGCGGCGTCCCGGCACGGGCGTCGGCGCCTTCTGCTGCATCGGCCCGCCGCAATGCGGACAGGCTTCGAGTTTGGGATTGGTCAACTTCCCGCAATATGGACAAGTGATCATCTGTGCCACGTCTGTTCACCGCACCTTTCCGCGGGTTCGAGACCCGCCTCACTTCAGCCGCCGCGACCGCACCCTCATTTCGTTTCGGGAAACGGCGTACCGCACTGCTTGCAGACCGGCGCCTCGATACCATTCCTCCGGCCGCACTTGGCGCACTTCTTGAAGAAGAGCGAAGGCACAATGGCCGCGCAGATCAAAGCGATGATTACCATCATCACCATCAGATAGAGAACATCGCCCGACAAGATAAACCGTCTCCCAAATCCAACCGCGCTTACCCAGCCTCCAACTCTCATCTCCGATTCTAGGGCGCGCCTCCCCGTTCTGTCAACAAATACGCGGACGCGACACCTCGAACTGAATTCGTTAGTCGGTCGTCGGCTATCAGCCATCAGCATCGACATGGCGCCGGGCCGCACGCATTGAAAAGTCAATCGTGAAGCCTGTGAACCGACGTCCTTTCGGCAAGGGTGCCCGAGGAAGCCAGGTCCACAAGCCATTGGTGGTGCGTGAACAGAAGAACCTGCGTTCGCGCCGCAAGGCCGGCCAGCACCCCGAGCGTCGCTGCGGCCCGGTCATCGTCAAATCGGATCAGGATATCGTCCACCAAGAACGGAAGGGCCTCGTTTGTTTCCAGGTACTTCTCCAACGTGGCCAAACGCAGGGACAAGTAAAGCTGATCGCACGTGCCATCGCTCATGCCGTCAACGCGCACCTGTTCGCCCGAAGGCCGAACTCCAAGCAGTACCTGTTCGTCGTTGTCGCCGAAGTCCGTTTCAAGCCCCGTGAACGAGCCTAGCGTGAACGTCGCGAACAGATCGCTTGCCCGGCGCAGAATCGGACCCTGATTCTCGCTCCGGTAACGTTGGATTTCTCGCTTAAGAACCATGGAGCACACGCTAAGCGCCACGTAACGGTCCACGTGCTCACGAAGTCCCGCCAGACAATCCTGCACTTTCTCCGCAGCGTCTGCCGCTTTGCTTGTTCCATCCATCTGGCGGAGAATAGCATGTTCGCCGCCGACTTCTTGATTGAGGGATTCTCGTTGCGTTTCGAGTCTCGCTATCACGGCGGAGAGTTCCTTGATCTGGGCTGGCAGCGAATCCGCGGAAACCCTTTCAGCTTCGGCACGCAGCGCTTCAATCGAGATCCCTTCCCCCAAGATCAACAGATCTTTCTCAAGAGACTCGATCTCCTTCCTTGCCTCTTGCAGCCCGCTTGACCTTTCTTCGCAGGCTTCCAACTCGTCTGGGGACATACAGCCTGCCTGACGGCACAACGCTGCCAGCTTGTCGTTGGCTGTCGTTATGGCCGCTTTAGCTTTCTGCAGCGCTATCTCGTTCTGTTTGACCTGTTTTTGGAGCGCGGCAAGCCGGGCGTCTTCCTTTCGCGCCGAAGCAAGACGCTGGTTTAGCTCCGAGGCGGCCTGTGTGACTGGCGACGCCACAATGCCAGGGCCGATGGATTGCGTGAGCCGCAGAACATCCGCCTCAAAGACTCTGGCGTCCATGTCGATGCCTTGAATTCGGACCTCGATGCGTCGAGCGTCATCGAGTCCCTTGAACAATTCTTCTAACTGCCCGACAACTGCATTGGCCTCGGCGGGTAAAGCGGTCTGAGAAAGCCCAATACTCCCCATCGCATCAGCCCAATCAGATCGCCATTGTTCGAGTTTCGCCGTGCTCACCGTCTTGTCGTTCGACAGAGACGCGATTTGGTCACGTAACTTGGCGATTGATTTTCCCAAATCCTGGGCTCGCCTGTTTGCCTCTCCAACGTTTTCGAGAATGACTTCCCCGTATGCAAGTACATCCGATAGTGACCCGGCTTCCGGTACATCCTCGTAGCCCATGTTCTGCAGACATTCCCGCAGGGCTGAGCAGTGTTTGGCAATGGCTTCTTCGAGTTGACGAATTTCGGAATCGAGACCCCGCAACTGTTCGCCCCGCTGGAGAAGTTTCTCAAGCTTTACGAGCCACGCACGCATCTCCTTTGGCGTTAGAGGCGATCCCCCGACTACGTGCCACAACTGCGACCATGCGTCGGTTTTCTGCCTGATGGCCTCTTCCAGACCGCATTTCCTTGTCTCAAGGCTCTTCACCAGGTTTGCCAGCTTGAGCCTGCGTGCAGTTAGATCCGCATAGGCTGCCACACGGCTCGCCTCACGACGCAGGCGATCGGCTATTTCGTCGGATTCAGCGACGCTCTTCTCGTAAGTATCAGGAAGAGCGCTGCCCGCATCGAGTTCCTTCGCTTCATCCCCGACGTCTTCCCCATCGAACCACGCCCTCCGAATCAGCCTCCAGGCCTGATCCCGCCGTTGACGGGCCGCGGAGAGTTCGTCCTCGGTGGGCACCGTTCCGGCGGACGTCAGTGCATAGACTGCTTCGTCGCCCTCTATCACGTCCTGGTGCGCCGCCTGAAGCTCCCGATCACACCCCTTGAGGTCGGCGGCCAAATCCTGAAGCGCCAACTCAAATGACTCAACAGACTCAACGCTGGGAAAGCTTGTTTGTTCAAGCTGCTCCAAGGTTCCCGCCCAGAGACCCAGCCTTTTCAATTCAAGCCGGGCTTTGTCATGTTCTGCTGCCAGATCCGTCTGTCGTGCGCGAAGCCGAGCGTCGAGATCCCCCTGCCTTTGGGCAAGAGTGATGATGCGTTTCAGGGCCATCGGATCTCTTGTCGGCCCCAATTCCCCGCTCTCCTTCAAAGCGGCCTGCAGTTCGTTCTCGGACCGCCTGAGCTCCTTCGCCGTGCGTTCGGCATCATTCACAAGGGCTTGGCATTGTGACCCGATGTCAGCGATCCGTGCCCGCTGTGCGGCGCTGAGGCGAAGTTCATCCGCCCTCTCCACCGTAAGGCCAGGCTTCAGTTCAGCGACCTTTGCTGCGGCATCAGATAGGGCACGTTCATATTGCGCCTTAAGCCCGGTGACATCTCTCATCGCCTTTTGGTGACTACCGAGTCGTTGGTGGATTTCTGTGATTGCGTCCTCATGCACGAGAATTGGCTGGGAGGGGATGATCTCTTGGATCTCCGCACTTAATCGCGCAACCTCGAGTTCCGCACGTTCTTCCTCCTCCTTGGCGGCAGCCAGTTTCTGGATCGCTGCCCGCCGTTCCTCCGGGAATGTAGCCGGCAGTACCACTACGTTGTCTAATGCATCCACTTCGGCCAACAAGGCTTTGCGTTTCGCTACTTTCGGCAGCGCTGCCTGCAGTCGCTCAAGACGACGCTGTTCCGTCCTGCGTTGCTGCAATTCTGAACCGAGTCTCTCCAGTTCCCTCTGTGCGTTCGTCAGCTTGTTCGAATGCTCCACCCAGTCCCGACTCGATAAAGAGTCGTTGTTAACCTGTTTCCTGGCTTCGGCGTACTCCCCGATAAGTGCATTGATTAAGGGTTTCTTCCCGCCTTGCAGGAAGAGCAACTGGCGCTTCTCCTCGATCTCCCGTAGGATTCGCCGTAGGCTTATCCCACCAAGTCCCGCTGCAAAGAGGCTCTCGGCCACATCGCCCCTGCCCTCGAGTATCTCCCGTCCACCACGAACAAGGGCTTCGTGGTCAATTCCGAACGCACTGGAGAACACGCCGTCAGTCACGCCGCCAAGAAACCTGTCCAAGACGTTGTCGGGCAAAGCGTCCTCCGCTGGGCTTAGCAGCGTGTTCTTGGTCCCTTTTCGCCTCACAAAAACGAGGTCTGACCCATCTGAGTGCAGTAGACGTGCCCCGACACGGAGTTTGCCGTAGTCATGCACGAAGTTGTCGGGCGTGTTATGTGGAATCCCAAAGAGCAGGGCCTTGACCGCTCGCAGCATCGAACTCTTCCCGGCTTCGTTCGGTCCGTACAGAATGGTCAGCCGTCCGTCACTATCACCCAAATTCAAGGGGAAGTCCGTGAACGGCCCAAACGCATGGACATAGAACTGGGCGATTCTCATAGACTCTCTCCCGCCGAAACAAGCCGCTCCAATAGGAACTGCTTGGCATTCTCGATCACGTCCCGCAGATACTCGGGGTTTTGAGCGCCAACCCCGTCTTCTCCTTGACGCATTTCCTGAGGCAGTTTCAGTTCGAGAACCTTCAATTCCTCACTTAACCCCGCAAGGGCATCGCTTTCACGGTTCAGGGCATGGATTGCCCTGGCCAAGCCACCGAAAGCGTCGTCACGCTGAGCAATCTCTTCCAGAGAGATACGCGACCGCGTATGAAACTCCACTTTCTCCACCCAGAACATGCCGCCGCTCACATCCGTGGCCAGAGAACGGATCTCGTTGACCCATTGCTCGGGGCAGGCGACCAGAGCCGCATTTGCCCGACACGCCCCCACGATCTCGATCCTAACCGCCACAGGTATGTCGTTTCCGAGGGTCACCTGCCGGTTCAAGGCTGCGGCGACTCTTTCAATGACGTCATCGCCCGTATCCGCCCCGTCTGCATCCACGCTCAACGTCGTCCATCGCAAGACATCGAGATCGCGGTGATCCACGGTGACGATGTCCCCATCCTCGACGGTCACGAGGACACAACCTTTGGGTCCCGACTCCCGCACATGGCGTCCCTGCACGTTTCCGGGAAAGACAATCCAAGGGTCCTCGTGAAGGACTTCCCGGGCATGGACGTGGCCGAGCGCCCAGTATTGGTAGCCCTTGCCGCGAAGCTCATCCAACGAACACGGCGCATAAGGCTCGTGTCCTGCACGGCCATTCACGCTCGTATGCAACAAACCGATGTTGAGAAGGCCGGAGACAGGTTTGGGATACATGGCCGCCAGATCGTCCGTAACCGCCCTGGAACCGAACCCTTGCCCATGAATAGCCACGTCGAGATCTTCCAAGACAACGGATTCGGGTTTTCTTGCGGACAAAGTCTTCACGTTGTCCGGCATTCGCAGGTTCTTCGAGATCTGGCTGGCGGCATCATGATTGCCGGCTACGAGAAACATTCGGATGTTCGCGTCGCGCAGCTTGGACATCTGCGACGTGAAGAAAAGGCCGGTGTTATAGTCCTTCCAGTCGCCATCGAACAGATCGCCTGCACAAAGCACAAACGCCGCGCTCTCGTTGATGGCCAGTTCGACAAGATTCTCAAGCGCGCGGCGAGTGGCCCCTCGAATCTCCCTCACGGGCGCCCCCTCGTATTGCTTCAGGCCAACGAGGGGACTGTCGAGGTGAATATCGGCGGCATGGATGAATTTCATGGATCCCCGCCTTTCAGATTCCCGCTACATGTGCTCACGCTCTGCTGCGGTCGGATGATCCCTTGGTTCCGATCCGCACTTCCGTGATCTAGTACTGTAGCGTGATGCGGGGAATCCTGAGCGATGAAGTCGGCGACGCCCTCAAGATCCTCCAGCGCCTGAGGCGTCCACCTTACTTCAGCCATTTCGCCATCCTGTCCTTCACGTGGGCATGCGGAACAGCCTCGCCCGCATCAGCCTGATGGAGTCCCTTCTCGACCTTCGCCAGAAAGAGAAGACTCTCCATCGCGTCCTCGATCGACGCGTCATCCGGAAGGTCTTGGACAGTCTGCAAGACTCGTTCTTTGCTAGTCATGACATCACGATACCATCACATCGGCACGACGTCAACGTGGCTTTGCTGCCAATGCCTTGAGAACCGTCGTGGGGAACACTACTATGACGTATGATTACGAGTTTTCATGAGGCATGGCTTCTCGATGATATGATGAAAATCGACAGGAAGCTGCTTGAGTATGCGCGGCTCCCAGTATGTTACTTTCGCCGAGAGTGACATACCGCGCCTTCTACTCGGCAAGCGCTCTCATTTTCGGGCCAGCAGGATTACGAGACGTGAATGGGCCTGTTCTAATGAATACGAAGGACAAAATTATCCTGCGAGACTTGGCGCGGAGGTATCTCGATATCTGCCGCGCGGATGTTCAGCGCGAGCGGCGCGATCTCTGGAGGCGCCACAACAGTCTCAAGAGAACGCGTCCCCTGATATACGTTCGCGCGTTTGCATGGCGCGAAATGCCGGAGTCGGCGTGCTCATGCGAGGATCCGTTTCTCCGGACGTATGAAGACTTCTTCCGCAACGCCCTCTTCTGGGATTCACTCGGGGATGATTCGATCTTCGAGCCGTGGGTTACACTCGATGCCGTTTGTGTTACGCCTCCGGGAGGCGTTTGGGGTCTGCCGACGCGATGGATCGCGGGAGACGATCCGCGCGGATCGAAGCGCATGGACCCGCCAATCGTCCATCCCGACGATGCGCAGCGAATGGCGGCGGCGCACCATAGGATTGACGAGGATGAGACGCAACGCAGGAAGGCGGTGTTGCAGGACGCGCTCGGCGACGTGATCGAGATTGACGTGAGCCGGACGCCGTTGTACCGCGCATGGAACGCGGACATTTCGACGCAGTTGGCGCAGTTGCGCGGGCTGGATCGGATGATGACGGACATGCTCGAGCGGCCCGAGTGGCTGCACGGCGTACTGTCGTTCATGCGCGACGGCATTCTCCGCGTGCACGAGGAAGCGGAACACGCGGGGGATTGGACGCTTTCCGCGCACGAGAATCAGGCCATGCCATATGCGGAGGAACTCCGCGATCCGGCGCCAAACGGCCCCGGCGTGACCCGCGACAAGCTGTGGTGGTTCTGCGCGTCTCAGGAGACCACGCTCGTGGGTCCGGATCTGTTCGACGAGTTCATACTCCAGTACCAGCGTCCGATCATCGAGAAGTTTGGACTTGCCGCGTACGGGTGCTGTGAAGACCTGACACTCAAGATACCGCTACTGAAACGGATACCAAACCTTCGGAGAATTGCGGTTTCGCCGATGGCCTCCGTGGCGAAATGCGCCGAAGCCATCGGGACGGACTACGTCCTCAGTTACCGGCCCAGCCCCTCGGACATGGTCGGCTACGGGTTCGATCCGGATCGGATCCGCCGAATCCTGCGCCGCGACCTGTCGGCATGCCGCGCGTGCCACGTGGACATCACTTTGAAAGACGTGGAGACCGTCCAAGGCGATCCCGAGCGTGTCCGCCGCTGGGTTCAGATCACGCGCGAGGTGATCGAGGAGATATTTTGAGGCAAGTGTACCGAATCATAATTGCAGGATCTTAACGAAACGGTGGTTCCGGGCATTTGAGAAATACAAGCGTATGCAGTGGATCATTTTCCCCCTTCAAAGGGGGAAAACAACACACCACCACCTTTGCGAAAAGCTACCAACATGATGACTCACGACATCAGATCGCAATACATACAGCCAAAGCGGCCAATGCGGTCATTCTTCCGTTTCCCCTTCCGGCTTGCTTTGTTCTTCCGCGAGGCGCTCCAACACGATCCGGGCAAGGTTCTCGCTGAAGCCCGGCAGCGCGGCAATCGCCTCGACGGAACTCGCGCGTATCTTCGCAATAGATCCGAGCCGGGTCAAGAGCAGTTTCGCGCGCGCGGGACCAACGCCGGGTATGTCGGTCAGCGACGTACGGAGCGTGGCCCTGCTCCGCTGTTTTCGGTGATACGTTATGGCGAAACGGTGGGCTTCGTCGCGGAGCCGCACCATGAACTGGACGACCGCTCCGTGTTGCGGAGGGATGATCGGGTTCGCGCGGCCAGGAATAAAGAAGCGTTCCGGCGAGTGTCCCACGCCTTCCGCGCGGGATTTCGCAATGCCGAGCGCGGGCAGATCGTCAATGCCGAGATCTTCGAATACGGCCCGCGCCACGCCGAGTTGACCTTTGCCGCCATCGATGACCGCCAGATCCGGCAGGTCGTTCTCCTCGATGCCGCGACGGAACCGGCGCAGCAGGATCTCGCGCAGCATGGCGTAGTCGTCCTGGCCTTCGACGGTGCGGACGGCGAACCGGCGGTAACGTGACTTGTTCGGGACGCCGCCTTCGAAGGTGACCATCGAGCCCACGGCCCGGTCGCCTTGCAGGGTCGATACGTCGAAACACTCGACGCGCCGCGGGAGCTTGCCGAGCTTGAAGGTTCGGCGCACCTGTTCGAGGAGGTCGCGATTGGCCTGCTCGGCTAGTTGTTTCTCGTGAAAACTTCGCTCGGCGTTGCGCGTGGCGAGTTCGATCAAGGCCCGTTTGTCACCGCGTTGCGGGCAGAGAATAGATATCGCAACACCATGCTGTTCGGTGAGGACCTCCTCGAGGGAGGCTGCGTCCTCCAATTCGACCGGAACGAGGATCTCAGTGGGAATCGTTGGGATTTGAGCCGAGTATTGGATCAGAAACGAACTGAGGAGTTCGTCGATGGGCATCTCGCACTGCTCGAACGAGTACGCGCGCCCGCCCACCATCTTGCCCGCCCGGAAGAAGATGACCTGGATCTCGGTGAAACGGCCTTCGCCGTAGAAACCGATCACGTCGCGGTCCTCGGAGCCAGGCAGCGCCACGGTCCGCTGCCGCTCGATGGTCCGCTGGAGCGCCTGCAGGCGGTCGCGAACGACGGCCGCTTTCTCGAACTCGAGATCCTCCGCGCACTTTCCCATCTGCTCTCGCAGGCGCTTCTCGAGGTCCGCGCTACGTCCGTCAAGCAGCATGACGACCTGGTCGACGATCTCGTGATAGGCCGCGGGCTCAATGAAGCTCACGCACGGCGCGGTGCATTGCTTCATTTGGTAATAGAGACACGGGCGCGTGCGATTGTGGAGGACGTGATCCGTGCAGAGGCGCAACGGGAAGATGCGGCGGATCATGCGCAGCGTTTCGCGGACCGATTGCGCGCTGGCGTAAGGTCCGAAGTAACGCGCGCCGTCCTTCTTGTAGCGGCGCACGATGGTGACGCGCGGGAAATCCTCGCGGAGGTTCAGCCGGAGGCTGACGTAGGTCTTGTCGTCCTTCAGGCGGAAGTTGTACCGCGGCTTGTGCTGCTTGATGAGGCTGTTCTCGAGAAGCAGCGCCTCTTTCTCGCTCGTGGTGACGAGCAACTCGATGTGCGCGACCCGCTTCATCAGGAACTTGACGCTGTAACGCGAGTCGCTCTCGTTGAGGTACTGACGCAGGCGGGCGCGGAGGTTCTTGGCTTTTCCGACGTAGATGGGCCGTCCCTTCTCGTCGGACATGATGTAGCAGCCCGGCGAAGTCGTGACCCGCGCGACGTCGAACGTTTGCAGGAAAGCCTCGGGGCTGTGCCGCCGCGAAGGTTCACGCCCAAGCTCGATACGTTCCGAAGAAGTGATGTTTGGAGACCGCGCCATTCCAGCTACTATATCGCTCTTCCGAACGGACCCGCAAGAGCGGAACGTGCACGAAGATCCGGGGATGCCTGCAATACGAACCAGGCCGTTCTACCTTTTCCTGGGTCCGCGCCTGCGCTGATGAGGGTGCTTGCGGTGCGAAGGGTTTCTCCGGGGCGCGAGGGCGTCCTCTTTGTCATCCTCTTCCGGATCGGGGAGCGATGGATGAGTTCTGATGTAGCGGGCGTGCTTGTCCTCGACGGAACTGTAGCTGCGGCAGCGGGGGCATTTGGAGAGCTTCTCGGCGGCCTCGTCCAGATAGATGTAGCCGCAGAACACGCAACGCCAAAGGAACTGCTTCTCGAGTACGCGGTGCGAGCGCCTGACAGAGACTTCCGTGTACGCCCAGATGAAGAGGATCATGGCCAGCAGGAGGCTGCTGTACACGGCGAGCGCGGTTGTCAGCGAGATCTGGATCACGGTTGTGACGACTCAGCCTTTATGAGGAGCGTACCGCTCTGGTCCTGGACTTGTTCCGTTTCCAACGGTTCGAACACATATTTCATCAGCACGTCGCGAATGCCCTCGATGGCGGCCGCATTATCGCCGACCGCGGGTGAATGCACTTCCGTTACCTTGCCCCGTGCATTGACCGTAAAGACGATGGCGATAGGTTCCGTAAGCAGACCGGGGTCGATGTTCAACAGCGCCTGCATCGGGGGCGCGAGTAATGCTTTTCGCTGCTTCGGCTCGGACATCCATTCGATGTATACGCCGATCCCTGGAATGGACGTGCTGACCTGCTGCAAGGGTTTCTCTTCCGTTGGTTTCCCGGAAATCGTCCAGCGCGAGAGGGTGGGGCCGATCTCGCGGAGTTGGCGCGTGAAAACGGCCCATGAATCCGGCATATCAGGGAGTCTTGGCTCGAATAGATCGCTGAATTGCGAGCGGATCTGGAGACTCTGCGCGGGCGTCCGGAGCGGGTCCGCGACGGTCAGGCGCAACCTCGGCAGTTCGACCGGCGGCAAAGCGTCCCACGCTTGGGACTCCGTTCCCGGTTCGAATGCCGCGGTCCGGGCCTCTTCCAACAGGCTGTCCGGCGAGGGCGCGCGAAGCTCGCCGCGAATTCCGGGCCGCACGGTTCTCGCAACGGGCTGCTCCACGATCTCAAGCGGGAGGTAATGAATGCCCGGGCTCGGAAATCGGATCACGATCGAAAAGACGGAAACCATGGAAAGGTGGAACAGCGTCGAGATCGCCAGCGTCACGGTCAAGACATTGCTCCGCGCCATGGCGCGCCTCACTTCAGATCTCCCTGTCCGAGTGGTTCGGCGGCAATACTGTATCGTTCGACGCCCGCGGCGCGCGCAACGCCCAACACCTCGATGAGGCGGGCGCTGGGAATGCGGGCGTCGGGCCGGATCAGCACGCGGAGGCCGGGACGCTCGGCGCGGGCCTCCGCGAGAACGCGCGACAGCTCCGCCATGTCGGATACCGCCACGTCATTGACGTATACGGGGCCTTTTCCGTCGGGTCCGCCTTCGCCGTACGCGAGTGTAACCAGGAGGTCCTTTTCCTCGTACGCGGGTGAGCCTTCGGCCTGCGCCGCCTGGATAGGGATCGCGGTCCGCACGACGAACGTCGCGCTCAGCAGGAAGAAGAGGATCAGCAGGAACACGACGTCTATGAGCGGCGTCATGTCCAACTGTGCGCGGACGCGCAGCTTTCGTTTGCGGCGAAACTGCATCGTTTATAACTCTTCTTCGATGCGGTCCTTCGTCAAGAGGTCTGCGACCTCGGACGATCGGAGTTCCATAAGCACGATCAGGTTGTCGACGCGCGCCACGAAGTAATTGTAAACCACGAGTGTGGGAATGGCGACGGTCAGGCCCGCAAATGTTGTTATGAGGGCGTTGCCGATGCCTTCGGCGAGGTTGGCGGGATTGACCTGTCCCTGCATGGTCTCGATAGTGGCGAAACACTTGATCATGCCCTGGACGGTCCCGAGGAGGCCGAGTAGAGGCGCCACGCTGGCGCAGGTGGCGAGCACGGGTAGATACCGTTCAAGGCGGGGCACTTCGAGATGGCCGGCGTCCTCGATGGCCTCGCGAATATCGTCTTTCGGGCGGTTGCATTTCAGGAGGCCGGCCTTGGCGATGCGCGCGATGGGGGTGTTCGTCTCGTCGCACGTCTGCATGGCATCCTGCACGCGATTCTGCCGGAGGGCGTTGCGAATCTGGTCCATGAATTCGCGCGTGTCGGTGGCCATGCGGCGGAGGCTGTAGAATCGTTCGATGGCAATTGCCAGCGCGAGAATGGAGCAGACGAAGATGGGCCACATGATCACGCCGCCCCGGCTGATCAACTCGTACGCTGTGTTGTATCCGTCCGGTAACACGGCCTGTTCTCCTCCTCCGCGCCTAGTGACTGACCAGCGTTCCCAACCCGCGATCCGTGAAGATCTCGATCAGAAGGGCGTGAGACACGCGGCCGTCGATAATGTGCGTCCGCGTCACGCCGCAGTCGAGCGCCTTGATGCATGCGTCCACCTTGGGGATCATGCCTCCCGCGATGACGCCCTCTTTCGTGAGCTGCTCGACTTCCGGGTACCGCAGTTGATGAATGAGCGTCTCGGGATCGTCCTTGTCGCGAAGAAGCCCCGGCGTGTCCGTCAGGAATACAAGCTTCTCCGCGCGAAGGGCCGCAGCGATTTCTCCCGCGGCGGTGTCGGCGTTGACGTTCCAGGTTCCGCCTTGCGGGTCCGTGGCGACAGGGGCGATCACGGGGATCATCCCCGCGTCGCACAGGACCTTCAGGACGTGTACGTCGACGTTGTCGATCTCTCCCACGTGCCCGACATCGGCGCCGTCGTCGAACTGGATTTTCCGTGCAAAGAGGAGATTGCCGTCCTTGCCGGACAGGCCGACGGACCTGCCTCCAGCTTGGTTCAACAGCGACACGATGTCCTTGTTGACGATTCCCGCGAGCACCATCTCGACGACCTGTATGGTGTCGTCGTCCGTAACGCGGCGGCCTTGATGGAACCGGGTCTCGACGCCCATCCGCTTGAGGGCGCTTGTGATGGCCGGCCCTCCGCCGTGCACGACGAGGGGGTTCATTCCGACGTACTTCATGAGGACGACGTCTTCGGCGGTGCTCTTGCGAATGCGCGGGTCGGTCATTGCGCTGCCGCCGTACTTGATGACGACGGTCTTGCCCTGGAATTTCCGGATGTACGGCAGGGCTTCCACCAGCACCGACGCCTTTTGGATCAGTTCCTCCATGGTCGCATCCCTTTGCCGCCAAGGACCCGTTGCCAATCAGGTCCTGTAGTCGGCGTTGATCTCGACGTATTTGTGACTCAGATCGGAAGTCCAGAACACACTGGTTCCCGGGCCGCCGCCCACGCGCACGCGGATGCAAAACTCGGGTTTCAGCATGCAGGCCGCGGCGTCTTCCTCTTTGTACCGCGCCGGCATGCCGCCGGACATCACCTGGACGTCGTCAATCCATATCGAGACCTGCCCGGTCTCGAACGGCACACCGGCGTATCCGGCCGCGCACGCGATGCGACCCCAGTTCGGATCCTGCCCGAAGAAGGCGGTCTTGCACAACTGCGAGGTGGCTATGGATCTGGCAATCGCTCTCGCCTCGCGGTCATCGGCCGCGCCCGTGACGACGATTTCGACAAACTTGCTGGCTCCTTCGCCGTCGCGGACCAGCGCCTTCGCCATTTCCTGGCACACGTCGATCAGGGCCACGCCGAACGCGGCGAAGTCGTCCGTGGCCGGATCGAGCATCGGTACGTCCGAGGCGCCGTTAGCAAGGCAGATCACCGAATCGCTCGTGCTCATGTCGTTGTCGACGCACATCTGGTTGAACGAAACGCCGACGGCGTAGCGCAGCAAATCGGCTAGAGTTTCTGACTCGATGGCGGCGTCGGTCGTGATGATGCAGAACATGGTGGCCATGTTCGGCGCGATCATGCCGGAACCCTTCGCGATAGCGCCGATTCGAACGGAGCCGTCGCCCAACGGCACCTCGATCGCCATTTCCTTCGGGACCGTGTCCGTGGTCATGATGGCTCGCGCCGCGTCGGCGCTGCCCGTGGGGGATAAAGCTTCGAGGCAGCTGCGTACGCCATTCGCGATGCGATCCATCGGGAGTTGCACGCCGATCACGCCGGTGCTCAAAACGCAGACCTGCTCCGGTGGAACGTTCAACCCCTTGGCCACCTGCTCGGCCGTCGCTCGGGCGTTCGCATAGCCCTGGTCGCCGGTGGCGGCGTTCGCGTTGCCGCTGTTTGCGAAGACGGCCCGCGCCGCGCCGCGCGCGCACGCGGCTTCGCACCACTTGACCGGCGGCGCCTTGAACCGGTTCGTCGTGAACGCGCCGGCGACGTTCGCGGGCAGGTCACTGACGATGAGTGCGCAATCCTTCTTGCTGCTGCCGGGCTTGATCCCCGCGGCGACGCCCGATGCGCGGAATCCCTTTGGGGCGGTCACGCCGCCTTCAATTCGCATCATGGCATCATCCCCGCGAGTTTGAGGCCGGCCCTCTCGTCCAGACCGAACATGACGTTCATGCACTGGACGGCCATGCCGGCGGTGCCGCCGACGAGGTTGTCAATCGCGCTCACGATAACGAGGTTGCCGGTGCGCTTGTCCATCACCCAGCCGATATCGCAGAAGTTCGAACCGCGAACGTGGCGGATTTCGGCGGGCTTGCCCTCGCCGAGGACGCGCACGAAGGGCTCCGCCGCGTACCGCGCATAGTACGGCGCGACATCGAATGGTTCCTTTACGCGGACCGTGATTGTGCTCAATATCCCTCGGGTGTATGGGCCGACGTGCGGCGTAAACTGGACCTTGAACTTGAACCCGAGTTCCTGCTCGATCTCTGGCGTGTGCTGGTGCACGCCGATGCGATACGCCTTAACGTTCTCGTTCATTTCTGGGAAATGAAACGCCTCGGAAACCGCGCGGCCCGCACCGCTCAGACCCGAAATGGCGTCGACGACAATCGGCACGTCCGCAATCGGGGCGTCGAGCAAGGGACGCACCGGGAAGATTACGCTCGCGGGATAACAACCGGGCGCGGCGATTAACTGCGCGTCGCGGATCTTGTCGCGGTAGTAAGGAACAAGACCATATACCGCCTCCGGCAGAAGGTGCGCGGCGGAATGTTCGACCTTGTAGTACTCAGTGAAGAGCGCAGTGTCCTTGATGCGGAAATCGGGTCCCATGTCCACGGTGCGCGCTCCCGCCGCGCGCAACGCGGCCCCCAACGGCATCGATTTCGTTCCCGGCACGGCGATGAAGACCACGTCGCATTTCTTAGCGAGGGCTTCGGGGTCGAAGGTCTCGACAACAACGTCGACGATCTTGCCGAACGCCGGCAGGAGATCTTCGAGCCGCTTGCCGCCTTCGAGTTCGGCGGCCGCGACCAGCTTGGCATCGGGATGCATGCTGATGAGGCGGATCAACTCGCGTCCGCCGTAGCCGATTGCGCCCACAAGACCTACACGAATCATTCAACTTCTCCTCTCAAACAAGTCCTGAAAACCGAATCGTCAGACGGATGAATTCGCCACCGGCAACGCCGGGATCGCGCGGCGGCCCCGCGCATTCGACATCGCCTATTAACCGTACAGTTATTATGCAGCGTTCCGCTCGCGAAAACACCGGATTATAGTTCCCGATTGCGGCGGCGTTCAAACGCTTGAGCCGAAGACTGTACTGCCGCCTCTTTGACTCTGCTGATGAGCGCCTCTCAGGACTATGGACGAGGTGGACGGGAACGAGGCCCGCCAGGCGAGTGAAGGGCAAAGTCGACGCGTGACCCCCTTTTCCTGCGCGTTTGCTGTAGTTCCCGCGCGTCTATTGCCTTCTCCGGGTTAACGTGTGAGACAAGAGACAATGAAACGCCGCGATAATCGCCTCTGGGCTTACAATCGTCGGGAACCGTTAGGTGGTATCGGGGTATAAGAAGGGTGAGCCGATGTTGCCGCACGGAACAGTTCAGCCAGTGTAACGAACGAGTGAGGGGCGGGTAGTCTTTCTTGAGCAGTTCGCGTGCTCGACCGGCTTGACTTGGCAACTGAGGACAGTGTAATGTGGAAGAGGTTTGGGTTGGGTCTCCCGTCCGGAAAGGAGGGGAGCGCGCAGCCCACAACCCCGGGGTGTCGAGGAGACTAACCCGATTGTCCCGGGAACCGTAAACATAGGAGGTTCAAAGGTATGAAGCATGTAAGGAATATCACCCAATTGCCTGCCAGTTCGGATAGTTTTGAGCCGGGACCCATTCCCATCAGCGTCCTGATTAGCTTCATCATTTCGTTGCTGACGGCGCTCGTGCCGGTGTTGGCGGCGAAGTATCCGACCACGACGTGATGGTGGGACCGCGCCGGGTGGCGCGGGAAATGAGTCAGGTATGTGAGGCTCGGACTTGAGTTGCAGGGCGGCTGAAGACGAGACCGCTCGATATGTCGGAGGTCTACGATGAAACACGTGGGAAAAGTGTCGGTGTCGCGCAATGCGTGGACGCGGACCAGCGGATCGCACCCGGACTTTGCCGACGCGAAGACCGACTTCATGAACGCCATCTGGAAGGCATGGTCGGACTTCGTGGTCCAGAAGAAAAACGAAGTCAGCCTGTAAACCTTCGACGAAACAGAATGTGCCGGGACTCCAGGGATTTGAAGTCCCGGCGTGCTTTTTTATACGGTATGGCGAGGGGCGCCAGCATGCCATGGCGGCAGCGGCCTTGCACAAGGGAGAATCGTTCTATGCGGAGCGTTGGACGAACGGTATGATCGTGGGAGAGTATACCGTCATTCGCACGGCGGAACCGGACGATGCAGGCGCGCTGAAGCTCCTGTACGATCCCTGCGCGCCGCGATGCTGTTTGCTCGATCCGCGGCGGGAACCTATCTTCCCCAACTTCGACGAATTGCGCGAGGTGATGTCCAAGACGGAAATGGGACAGCCTTTTCTGTATGCCGTCGAGGATAAGACGGGGAAGATCCTGGGCTTCTGCTCGCTACGGGCGATAGGTCTCGACGCCCGTCACGGCGAGATCGTCATGATGCTCCATGACGACGCGGATTTTGCCGGGCCGCTTGCGCCGGAAGTGCTGGATTTTCTGGCGCGGCGCGCCTTCGAGCAGTTTCACCTGAACAAAATAATGGCCAACGCGCTGGACAGCGAACGGGCGTTCGTCGAATCCCTTCTTCGGTATGGTTTCGTGAGCAGCGGCACTCAGCGCGAGGCGGTGTACACGCTTGGCCGGTGGTACGGCATTGAGTCCTTCATGCTGCACCGGCGGAACACGCCTTATGGCGCGGACGTAGTCGCAGCCGTTGCCGAGACGTCATAGGAGCGAACATGGCCATCAAGAGCAAGACGTTCCTTCGCCGGGCGGAGCGGGAAGACCTGGACACCATTGTGGGCTGGATGGAAGACCCGGACTTTCTCCAGTTCCTGTATGGAGACCCGTCGCGATCCCCGAAGCAGATCCGCGAACAGATCGTCTCGATGCTGGGCCGGGCGTCCGGGCAGACCATGCCCGGCGGCATCTATCTGGTCATCGACTCTCCAGAACATGGTCCCGTCGGGCTTCTTTCGTTGCAGCGGATCAGTTGGCGGAATCGATCGTGCAGCGTCGACCTGTACCTCGGCAACAAGAAGCTGCGGAACCATCTTGTCGCGGCCGTAGCGTCTTATCGCGCCATGGAATACTGCTTTGACGAGTTGAACCTGCACCGGATAGGCGCGTTCATCTACTCGTTCAACGAGCCGTCGTGGCGGATTATGGAGAAGGTTGGCGGGAAGCGGGAGTTGACCCTCGAGGAACACGTCGCGCGCGACGGCAAGCTCTACGACGTTTACGGTTACGGTCTCCTGCGGACCGAGTTCGACGCGTTTCGCGAAAGGCATCAGCGTTCGACGGGAACGATGATGCGGTCCATGGTGGAAGATCGACAAGCGGCGGACGCCTTAGGCGTCAAGGCCGCGGAGTAATGCCGGTGACTGTCCTCGGGATCCTCTTTCTGCTGCTCTTGGGGATCCACGTCGCCGTCATCCTGAAGACGGCGGGAAGGGCTCGGCCCGAGATGGGCTCCGTCCCGCTTGGCACGTTCGTTTTCGACGCGGCGCCGTTTGTCGTTGTGTGTTGCTCGGGCCGCAAGCTGGAAACGAAAAAGACGATTCTCGGGGCGTATCTTCAGGTGGCCGTTTTCGCGCTGGCCTGCTACTTTGGACACCGCCAGGGCGTCTTCTCGCGGCAACTCGTTTCGCCAGTGCACATCGGGCTGGGCCTTCTTGCGGGACATCTGATCTTCGGCGCAAGCCTGCTCGTCACGCAGCAGTCGCTGCGCACCGCAGCCGGCCACTTCATCGATTTTCGCGCGCTGTGGAATTTCATGATCGAAAGCCCGGCCGTGCTTCTTCAGTTTGTCTCCGTGAGCATCGCGGAGGAGATGATCTACCGTGTGAGCCTTCAGCCGCTGCTGACCGCATGGACGGGCAGCGCCATTTTGAGCATCGCGCTGGTCTCGGTCGTTTTCTCGTGCGTGCACGAGCATTTCTTCCGGAATGAGTTCGCGCAATCGTCCGAGTTCATGGGATTCGCGCTTCTTCTCGGGGTCCTATACTATTGGACCGGCAGCTTGATTCTCGTTATCGTTATCCACGCGGTTCGGAATATCGAGATCGCGTTTCTCGAATACCTGGTTCGCGTGGACGAAACCGAGAGCGAGGAGATCGCCCAGCGCGAGTGCGAGTTCCTGGCGGGCGAACGCCTGGCGGTGTTCGTTGTGGCGCCCGCACGCGATCCGGGCGCGGCATATCTGGAATACACGGAATGGACGGAGCCGTCGGCGCATGGTCCGGTTGCGTCCGCCCCGGGTACGCCTGCGAAGGCATGCCGACACGTGGAGTTCTCATGAGCAGTCGATATCTGGTCGAGCTTGATCACGTTGACAAGACGTTCTACACGCGCCATTTTCTCCAGCACGACGAGGACGCGGGAAAGCGGCTCTTCTACAAGAAGCAGACGGTTCACGCCGCCAAAGACATCAGCTTCAGCATTCAGCCTGGAGAGGTTTTCGGGCTCCTCGGCCCGAACGGCGCGGGCAAGACCACCACCGTGAAGATGGTCTCAGGCCTGATCCGTCCGGATCGCGGGATCGTCTACGTCGACAGCCTGCAAGTGGAGAAGAAGCGGCTCGAGATCCTCAAGCGGGTCGGTGTCGTGCTCGAGGGAACGCGGACGAGCATCTGGCCGCTTACGCCGGTCGAGAACCTCATGTACTACGGGAACCTCAAGAACGTCAAGGGCCGCGTTCTCAAGGATCGGGCGGTGCAACTGCTCAGATTCATCGGTCTCAATGAGAAGATGAACGTCCAGGTGCGGCGGCTGTCCCGCGGCGAGAAACAGAAGCTCGCGATTTGCATTGCGCTTATCGCGGATCCGCCGGTGATCCTGCTCGATGAGCCGACGACGGGGCTTGACGTGCAGAGCAGCCGGAATATCAAGGACAAGATCATCGAGATGACCCGGGAACAAGGCAAGTGCGTGCTCGTGACCACGCACGACATGCACGTTGCCCAGGAGATCTGCGATCGGATAGGCATCATCAACAAGGGCAGCCTGGTCGCCTGCAAGCCCACGGAGCAGCTTCTCGAGTTGTTCTCGGATCTCGTTTTCGAGATACGGTTGGACCGGCTGCCGTCGCACGATGAAGTTTCGGGGATTCCCGGCGTGCGCGATCTGGAGATCTTGGTCGAGGAATATGTCCCGACGCTGGTGGTGTGGGTCGAGGACGAGTTCGTGAAGCGCTCGGAGGCGCTCTACGCGCTTATCGAACGGCTCCGGCGGCGCGGGTTCCTGCTGCGATCTATTACGCAACGGCAGCAGAAACTGGAGAACGTGTTCCTTCGGCTTACGAACACGGGCGGCACTGCGGACCTAGCGCCACGAGGCGGAGCGGACGCCTGTGAATCAAAGGAAGAATAGAGGAGAGGTATGGGTTTCTTTCTCGTCATGAAGGCCGAACTGGTTCGGACGTTCATCATCATGCGGCGCTACTGGTTCCGGACCATCACCGGCATGATCATCGGGTACGCGGTGCTGCTCATGTTCGTCTTGGGCGTTATGGCGAACCGGGGCGCCGTGGAGAGGCAGATAGAGGACATGACGAGCGGGCAGGACGCCACGAACTGGGCTTTGGGTTTTATCATCGGCATGTTCGCGTTCGGGATCGTCGGCATGTTCACGCAGGGATTACAGGAGCTTTCTCAGAGCGGGCAGCTCGAACAGCTTTGCATGAGTCCTCACGGACTCGTGACGAACTTCATGGCCCGGTCCGTGGTGAGTTCGATATCCAGCATCCTCACGTCGGCTCTGATGATATGGCTCATCGCGAAGAGCGTCAAAGGTACGCTTCATGCGGATTTTGTTCCAACGGCGGCGCTGCTCGGGTTAACGTATTTCAACCTGATCGGTTTCGGGTTTATGTTCGGGGGTCTTGTGCTGGTGTTCAAGCAGACGGGCCAGATTGCCATGGTGGTCCGGCTTGCGATCTTCGGCGTGCCCGTTCTGGCCACGGAACGCGTCGAGCAACTGCCCATCCTGTTGAGAATTGGCGCGCACGCGGTTCCCGTTACGGACGCGGCGATCTGCCTCAAGTACGTCCTAATCCAGGGTCAGACGGTTGCGAACGACGCCGGAGAACAGGTGTTCCGGTCGGTATTCGCGCATCCGTCGTTCTACTACCTGCTCGTCAACTGCATCTTCTGGACGATTGTCGGCATTGCGTGCTTCAGGCTGATGGAGAACTGGAGCCGCAGCAAGGGCACGTTGGGGGCCTATTGATGCGCCGCGAGTTTCTTCATCGGTTCGAACACGACGGGAAGCGATTCGTCATCGATCCGGAAAGTTGCTTCTGCTTCGAATGCGACGCGATCTCGTGGGACGTGCTCGAGTACTACCCCGAACTGCCCGTCAACGAGATCTATCATTTGCTCGAAGGCAAGTATGACCGAAAGGAGCTTGCCGAGGTGGTCGGCGAGATCGAGTGGCTACGCGCCACGCGATCGATCCTCACTGTTCCAAAGCAAGAGGACATGGCGAAAGCCTTCGAGGTTGAGCGGGGCGTCAAGAAGCTGTCCGTGGCGTTGTCGCGCGACACAGAACGAGTCGAACAGACCCGGCGCTCATGGCTCGGCCGCGCCGCGCCTGCGGCCTCTAGCGGTGCGCGGGAGATCGCGCGCGAGGCCGTGTTCTTGCTGCTGGCGCGTTCAATGGCGCAACAGGATCTTCAGATCGAGTTCGTGGAGCAGTGCGAGATCCGCAACGCGGAGTTCATCGCGGAGGTCTGCGCGCACGCGTTGAGGTCGGCGAAGCTCGCCGGCAAGAATCTGACCGTCTCCGTTCTTGTGTGCGACGCGGGCGTGAACAGGCCGCCCTCGACGCTGTACGGGCACACCGTGAGTCTGCGCATGGATTTTCAGGATGCCGCCAACGTCGTCGAGCACGTTCGCGCATGCGCGCAGGCGGTAGGGGAGACTCTGTCGCGCCAGGCGAAGCTCCTTCAGCCGTCGGCGGAGGGCGTCGCGGGGCGCATTATCGTCCAACCGAATCATCCCGGGTTCGGCGGCGTGGTCGAGGCGCTGTTTGGCGCGGGTTTCAGCACGATCGAGTTGGATTTGGACGGCGCCTATGCGGCAAACCCGTCATTCGATCCGCAGGCGATGCTGGCGGGCCTGAGCCAATCGGCCAACTACTACGCGGAGCGGCTTCTCAAACAGCAGTACTTCCGCCTCGATCCGATCTCGGCGCTCTTCCAGCGCATTTACGCAGGCACGCCGCTGCGGCGTTCCGATCCCGTGGGCATGAATGAACTCGCCATTGATGATAAGGGATCGATCTACCCGTGCCGGCGGATGTGCGGCATTGAGGACTTACGACTCGGCTCCGCCGTGGACGCGAGTTTCGACGAGGAACGCATGAAACGTTTCGAAGACGTCGGCTCGCTCACCACAAAGGAATGCATGGACTGCTGGGTCCGCAACCTCTGCGGCGGGGGATCCGCCGCGGTGCACCAGGCGTTTACGGGATCCTTTCGCCGGCCGCACGGGCCGTGGTGCGACGCGCAACGGTCCTGGATGGCGGCGGCGGTGTCGGCGTTTCAGCAGCTTTCATCGAAGGGGGTACACTTCGACCGCATCTACAAGACGCTCGGGCGGCGGGAAAAGCCGTCGCTGTTCGCGCTTGCGCGCGCGGCGCTGACGCTGACGATTGGCGTGCGTCCGATCGAGGAGGCCGACGCCGAGATGCTGACGAAGTGGGAGAACTGGAACGAGTCTGCGTACTTCCTGTGTAACGAAAGCGGCGTGTTCCTTGCTACGAAATACGACCGCGAGATGGACTCGCTGCATCCGCGCGGCATCGATCAAGAACTCATGCTGATCCGCAAGAGCGGCGAGGCCTTCGGCCTGCTAAAGCTCCGGCCCGAATATCTGCCGGGCGTCGCGATGGCGTGGATCTACATGCGCGGCGACGCCGATTACGGATCCGAATCCGTTCGGAAGGGATTCCGCGCGATACTGAAAGAGGCCGGCGGACAGCAGTCGATTCGACGACTGCTCGTGCCTGTTTCGCTTAGGGAAACGGCGCTGGGCGTCTTCCTCGAAGCCGTCGGATTCAAGCGTGAGGGCGCGCTGCGCGAAGCGCTCTACCTCCACGGCGGGTACCACGACGTAACGGTCTACGGCATCAGCGCGGATTCATTGTAGTCGCATCAGTTTCGGGCTACGTTGTCTCGGACGCGATCCAACTCACTGATCTTCGCGAGCGCCTTTTCGATCTCTCCGCGGGCCTTGGCGAAACCGAACCCCGATGTATCGAGGCTCTTTCGGAGATATCGCACGCACCGCCTGCGCAAGGCGCGCCCCGTCCAGCGCACCAGGCACGCATAGAGAAACAGTTCGATGAATATGATGCACGCGAGCATGCCCAAAGATCTCGACAGGAAATTCACTTCCGGGAGCACAACGTCCATGTTTCGGAACAGGGCCGCGTAGTAATGGTAGAGAGGAAACCCGATGGTGAGGAGGAGCGGGGCGAGCCAAAGGATTTCGAACAGAGGAAGCGTCCAACGGGTCAGCGCCTTTGCGCGACTGATAAGCCGGCCGCGGACCGGCTCCAGATATTGATTGAGGTGTTCGCTCATCTCCGCAACGAACCCCTTCTTCCATTGATCGAAGGAATCCGCGGCGAATCCCGCCCGCGCGAGATGGGCGCTTGCCTCGGCGTGCTCGCCGGAGAACGAGGCCGCTAGCGTTCGCAGGTAGCGGTCGCCGGCGCCGGAAGCCGCGGTCGACAAGAGGGGACGGAGCAATCCGGCGGGAGACAGCGTTCGCGTTATGCGTGCGGGCAGCATGCGCAGGCCGTGCAAGATTCGGAACAAGGTCCCTATGAGGCCGAATGCGCGTTCGCTCACGACTTCCGCCAGCGCAACGACCCATACGTGTGGCTCATCGAGGACTTGCCGCTGGATATCGAGGAGGCTTTTTCGCGCGATCTCCTGTTCGGTCTTCGAGATTCGTGCGCTCAAGGCCACGAGGGCGTTTCGTTTTCCTTCGAGGGAGCGCGATAGCGCGTCAATGGTGTTCGATACGGCGCCGACGAGGTTCTGTTCCTTTACGCTTCTCCGTTCGGGCGGTAGTTTCCTCTTGATATGCTCTTCGAGCGCCGCGAACTCGGCGGAGGCAGCGCCCGGGGATCCTCCTGCCTGTTTCGACCTGAGGGCTTCGAGGGCGCTGATGCGGAAACGGTGCTCGATCTGGAATCCTTCCCGGACCATCCGCTCCGTCCAATCATCACGGATGTCCGGGGTGGCGTCGGCGTGGGTTTGAACGAGGATGATCTTCCTCTCGTTCATGACGGGTCTCAGCAAGGCGACACTTTTCTCGTTGGCGTATTTCTGCTGGGTCCCGCAGAACAGTACGACGTCGGCGAGGGTCAGCATCGACATGACCCTCTCAGCGTGCTCGGTCCGTATTGAATCGGTGTCGGGTGTATCGATCAATATGAGGTCTTCGAGGCGATGGTCCTCGACGTATGTTGCGGATCCGAACTCGATCGAGACTCCCGGTGGATGGTACACGGTGGGCGTCTCGGTGGTGGGCCGCATTTCTCCGATATCGGCGATCTCGGCGCCGGCCAGCGCGTTCAGCAAGGTGGACTTGCCGGTCCCCGTTCCGCCGAAGAGCAGCACGACGAGCGGACTGGGGATGCGCCGGTGTTGCTCTTGGAGCCAGGCGATCCGGCTCCGCACCTCGGGCAGCGCGCCGGCCAGGGGCTCCCACGCGGCGTCGTCGGCCGCGAACCGATTCAGTCTCTCGATGACTTCGCCGAGCTGGATTGCTGACATTGCTTGTTCAACTCCTTCATGCGATTCATGTGTTCGTTTAGGGCGGCATCGACTTCGCGCAGGGCGCCCAAAGCGGGGTGGGTGAGGTGCGTCAGAATGGCGCGTTCCAACGCGGCGCGCTGGAGGCTTTGCCAACGATCGATCAAGCCGGCAAGCTTGTCTCCCCAAAGGTACAGGGCCGCGTGTGTGACGGTGTGCTGTGCGACCGGAACGGTGAACGATGCCAAGATCTCCGAGAGAGGCAAACCCGGCGCCCAACCCTTGACCGAGAGGAGCACAAGCACGCCGGCCCACGATCCCAGCAAGCCAAAGTCGTAAAGCAATCGGACTTTCCATCGAAAGCGCCATTCCCGCCAGCGCGCCTCGAGCTCCTGGTAAGCGAAGGTTTTGTAAGGGCCGATGTAGGACGCTGTATCAAGCGTTTCCCCGGCGACCGTTTCGGCGACGCGAGTGGGTTCCAGATCTTTCAAGCCTTCTTCAACGACGACGGCGGCGTATGGGAACTGCCTCCGGAGTTCTCTGGCGGAGGCGATGCAGCCGCCGTACAGTGCGTGGATGATCTCTTTGAGTTTCCGCGTACGTTCCTGCGTGAACTGTTCCTCGGAATAGAGAGGCCCGGCTTTTTTCGAGAACATCCTGCGGAAGCTCTTGACAAACCGGTCCGGGATCTTCAAGACCTGCGCGGTAGCCGCGCCGAGCATGCGGTCCGGCCAGTGCGCGTGCTGTTGTATGAACTCGTAGACGACCGTGAGGACCTCACGCCCGGGCTTTGGTGTGTAATTTGCGGCGGCCGCGCGGGCGAGTCCCTCGATCCGCCGAATGCACGACTGCACCGCGCCGTGAACGATCGCCGCGCGCGCAAGGAAGCCCTCGCCCTGTTCCGTGAAATGTTCGAGGCTTTCGCGGAGGATCTTGTTTTTGAGCGCGAGGGCGTCAATTGACGTCAAGTAAGACATGAGTGTGAGGTCCGGGTTGTCCAAGGCCACGGGACAAGGCAACAGCGCGTTTGCGGCGCTCGAAGATCGCGGAAGAACGAATGCCGGGCCTTCATACGGCTCGGCGGGAGCCTCGCTCTCCCGATATGGCGCCAGAATGTACGCGAAGAAATCCGAGATCTGGCGTCGGGCGATCCCTCGGGCCGGCGCGGTATCTTCCAAGAGGTTCATCACGGGCACGATGAGGCGTCCGCTTTCGAATGCTTCTCGAAAGAAATCGACGACGCACTTGTCGGCATATTTCTGCGCGGTGATGACCGCCACCATCACGTCGCCGGCCTCGCGGATGGTCTTTGCGAGTTCCCAGTTCGTCGTCACGACGGAATCGATGTCCGGCGTGTCGAGAACGACCATGCGGTCCGGCAGTTCGTCGTGCCTGGCGACGAAGACCGTCATGGGCGGCGTGGTCTCGGTGCTCACGAGCGCGGGGTTTGACTCGTCCCATGGCTGCGGCGCGAAACGGTCGGGCAGGAGCTTGCCCGCCTCGACGCACTGCGCGTGACGGACGGCGTTTGCGGCGACCAGGGTGCGGCGGGTGTATGCGCCGTGGGGCGAGACGGGACTCAGCGCGCGCCTGATAAGCGCATTGAAGATGGAGGATTTGCCCGTGTTCGTCCCGCCTGCAACGGCGACGATGAGACAACCCTCGCCTGCAAGCCGCGGCGCGAGTTTGAAGGTGAGCAGGCGTTCCCATGCGTCGAAGCCGTCGAAGAGCGCGTCATTCACCGAGGGGGCGCTGAGCGTCGCGTTGCGCAGGTCGCGGAGCCGCTTCTCGTATTCCTCCAGGATCGCGCCCAGTGTGTCACTCATGGCTTTCTTCCTTCACAACGGCTGATCATACTTTATCCCGCAGGCGCACGTACTCGTCCAACACGGCCATGAAGTTGTCGTAGCGCGTGCCTTTTGCTATCGAGTGGCTCGGTCCCAGAATGAATCCTCCGCCGTGCGCACCGGCCTGCATCGCGCGGCGCACGCTCCTTCGGCAGTCCTCGGGCGTTCCGGCGATCAAATCCTCGACGGGGATCCCGCCCCAGAAGGCAAGGTGCTTGCCGAAGTCCCGCTTGAGCGCGCCGAGGTCCATGTCCGGAATGCTCTGCAATGATTGGTAGCACTGTAGGCCGGCCTCGATGAACTGATCCATGAGTATGCGGTTGTTCCCGCAATTGTGCAGGATGACTTGTTGACCTTGCGCCCGGACTTCTCCGATACGTTCCTTCATCGCATCGAAACAGAACTCGCGGAAAAGATCCGGCGAGATCATCGGGGCTTTGCTCGAGGCCATGTCCTGCTCCATGAGGACGCCGTCCTGACCGCGGCGGATCCACCAGGCGTCGCGGAGATTCTGCACCGACACCGAGCGGCGCGAGGCCGCCTTCACGACTTCCGGCATCAGATAGTACGACACAAGCCCGCCCGATTGGCCGGGAAGATCAATCATCGCCGTAAGGCCGCCGCTTGCCCCGGCGATGTAACGATCGCGGCCAAGACGCTCGATGACGTAGTCCCACGGCTCGAACACTGACGGGTCCGGCGGAGGCTCCTCGACCGGCCCATGGTAGTCCTCGACTTTCGGCGTGGCGTGCGTGACGCGGTCCGGGGCTTTCACGCGCGTGATGTCATTCGTCAAATCAGACGCTTGCCAAATCCCTCCCTCTTCGTCCTCCCAGCAGTTATCCGCGATGCATTTCACCTTTGGCGGCTGCCAGTTCCTTGGCGGCGCGGCAAGGGCTTCCTTAAACGTGATCAGATCGCAGCAATCGATTCTCTGAAAGAATTCGACCGTGTCCCGTTTGAGGCTGTCGACGACTTCATCGCGCCGGCCCTCCCAGAACGCGAGCTGGCATTTGATCTTGTTCCGCACGTACGTTTCGCGCCCGATAACCGCCTCGATGGTGTCGTAATCAACGACATAGAATCCGAGCGGGACATAGGGCGCGGGCTGACGATCTATTGTCCGGCGAACACATTCCTTTCCCGTCATGAACATTTCCTCCCTACGCAATGATGCCAGCAAAGCGCACGCCGTACAAGAACGGAATCCTCCGATCCCTTCGTTTTCGTGCTGTGCCGATAATGGGTGGTACAATGCCCGGCGGAAACAATGGAGTTTTTCAATTGGATACGTGGACTGCCGGCATCACGCTTGCATTATTGTTGACGATTCCCGCGTTTTCGGTTTGCGCCGCTGAGACGTCCGTGCTCGGCATGGAGCCGGGTGATCGGCGATTGTGCAACGACGACATCGGCATCATAGTGTGGGGGCCGGATTCGGCCCCGACGCTGAGCGTCGGGAAAAGCGACGTTTGGGACCGGCGCAATCCGCCTTTGCCGGAACCTGTTATTGCGCTTCAGGACATCGTCGAGCGGGCGAAGGCGGGCGACCCGAAGGTCATCAACGGCGCCTCCTACTACACGGCCTACAACTCGCACGACTTTCCATGTCCGAAACCGTCCGGACAGATCATTTTCATGATGCCGTTTCTTCGGCCTGACGGAACGCTCGAAGTGCAGAATGACGATCGATCCATACAGCTCACAGCGTCAAAGGCGGGGAAGAAACTGCGGATGCGTGTGTTTGTCAGCGCCATCCGCAATCTCATCGTCATTGACGGCGAGTCGGCCGGTCTCGAGAAGGGCGACTTCGCCGTGCGGCTCCAGAGGCACCGCGACACGATTGTGCCGGGCGGTGAACTTCATCCGACACTCGGCGGCGGCCACTCGCCAAATGACTTCGAGCAATTGCCGATGCCTAGGGCCGGTCAGACGGAAGAGGTGTTTTGGGTGGCGCAAGACTTCCCCGCGGAACAGACGTTTCCGAACGGATTCACCAGTCTACTTGCCGCGCGCGTGAGCCTGCCCGCGACTTGCGAGATCAGCGAGGGCGTCACCGGACTCGGCACTGCGATGGTCGCGGAACGTGAAGGGCGCATCAGCCACGGCCTGACAAAACGTTTCACGCCAATCAACGAATCGCCCGGGGCGGCATCCACGGCATCGTTCGATTCGCCGGGCGGGCCGTTCGGGATCATGGCCACTGTTGTTACGACGCAGGACGATCCCGACGTATTAGCGCGTGCGCGGTGGGACCTGGCGGAAGCGATGACAATGGGAACGGCGGCGCTCTACGAAGAACATGCCAAGCGCCTTGACGCTTTCAAAACTCAGCCTCATGCGAAGGCGTGGACGGACGACGGGTTGTTCAAACTCGACGTTCCTTGGGGCGGCGTCCCATATCGCATACGTCCGGACGGATTCTACGGCGATATCCCGTTGTGCTCCGTGGACAGCACGAAGTTCTGTTGCCAAGACTCCTCGATGTGGCATGCGGATTTCCATTTCAACGAGATCGAGGCTACGGGCTTGTGCATTCAGCGGCAGTTCGACGTGCTTGATTCGTATTTCCGCATGATTCTGAACCTGCTTCCGATGGCGCAGAGCAACGCGCGCGAGGTGTATGGGTGCTCCGGCGCGATGTTCCCTCTGGTGCACTATCCACTCAAGGCCGGCACGGTCATCCACACGCACATGACGTGGGAACAGAGCATCGAGATCACCGCGCTGATCTCGAAGCCTTTCTGGCTGCGGTTCCTGTACACGTATGACGCGGATTTCTTGCGCGACATGGCATATCCCGTTCTGCGCGAGGGCGCCCGTTTCTACGCGGGTTTTCTCAAGCGCGGCGACGATGGCTTGTATCACGTGTTCCCGACGGTGTCGCCGGAACACCGCGGGATCTGCAAAGACCTGGCGTGCAACACGGACACGCAGTCCTCGATTACGCTCGTCCGGTATCATCTTCGGGCGGCGGCGAAGGCTGCGGAGATCCTCGGAGCGGATGCCGGCGAAGCGGCGCGTTGGCGGGATATCGCGGAACACATGCCGCCGTACCCGACGGTCGATACGCCGGAGGGACCGATCTTCATCGACGTCGCGGGCGCACAGCCCATGGAGTACAACATCCCGGTTCCTCTCTCGGCGGTGTTTTGGGGAGATGATATCGGCATCGACTCGCCAGCGGAGCAGATCGAGGTCGCGCGCCGCACGCTGAAGTCGATCAACGTCTGGGAACCGCACCGGGGATATCTGCGCGGCGTCCGCAGGCGCCTCGGCATATGGGAATCGTCCGACGGCTTCGCGGTGGAGAATTTCATCCAGTCGCACACGGGGATCATTCGCGTTTTTCCATGCGTGCCGCCGGATTTCGCGGGCGCGTTCGAGAAGCTTGGCGCGCAAGGCGCGTTCGTAGTCTCGGCCGAACGCGGCGGCGGACGCGTCCAATCTCTTACGCTTCTTTCACTCGCGGGCAACCCGTGCACGCTGGCAATGCCATGGCCGGACGAATTGATCAAGGTCATCGATCTCGAAACAGCCAACGAAGTCCCCGCGGCGACGCGCGAGGGAAGAATCCGTTTTCAGACGACGCCCAACCACAAGTATCGGGTCAGAGCCGTGTCTGAATCCGATCGTAAAGCGATCTCCAACTAGACAATGACCTGGGTGGAAAACTTGTAGCCTTATCGAGCGATGGATCTATAGGCGAAACGGTACACGAGCAGGTGGAATGCGCCTGTGAGCACGATTCCGGCAAGAGTCAGGTAAATGCCGTAGCGGAGATGCGGCGGGGCGAAGCGCAGGTGGATCCGGTGATCGCCGGGGGGAACGATACAGCCGAGGAAATCGCCGTTCGTTCTGAGTAGGGGGGTTGGGGCACCGTCGATGGTCGCGCGCCAGCCAGAGTGGTATCTTTCCGCGATCGCGAACAACTGCCGGCCTTGCGATGATACGTCCCAGATAATTTCGCCGGGGCGATCCAGGGCGGGTTGGGCCGCCACCGCACCAGGTTCGCCGGACAGCGAGACCGGCGCTTCAACGAGAGCCGTGGACGCGATGTCGATCTTGTCGATGTCGTGGTAGGGATCAGTGCTGACGACGGCGTTCGACAGGAGCCGTGCGCGTGGCATCGGGTTGGGCACTTCAAGCCATGGGATGCCACGATCCGCGGCCTGGGCCAACTCGGGTGCGGCGCCGTGGCGGGTTTTGCGCCATTTGACGCCCGCCACGCGGAGTGCGGCGACTTGATTGTAGTAATCGAGTTCGTTGGTTGGATTGAGTGCGGCGTACCCGTGCACGACGCGATAGCCTTTCATCGTGGGGCCGGTGTAGGCCCACACGGGACGATAGTCCGGGTCGATGCGATATCCGTCGGAGCGTGGCGGCGCTTCAATGTCTGCAATGAACGCATCGAGGCCGGCGCTGGGCTTGTGGCGCAGGGAGTAAAGCGAGACGTCGGCAATGGCGAACACGACGAGCGCGGTCACGGCAAGGCGTCGGCCTCTCGCGGCGGCCATGGTGAGCATCGTGGCGACGGCCAGCAGCGCCGGGCCAATCCACACGTTCGATGTCGGAGCAAAGTGCTTTTCGATGGATGATAGGGCGGGGGAATCCGCATTTGCCCTGAGCCAAGTTACGCCCACGGCGATCGAGAGACTGATTGTGAACGGCAGGGCGAGAAAGGACAGCCGCCGCCACGGCGTTTTCCCGTCGCGAATGACCATGTTAACGAGATCGGCCAGCGCGAGGGCGAGCAGCACGGCTAACGAGAAATGAAACATCAGCATGTGGCGCGACGGATTGCGGAACTTGCCGAGGAGCGGGACGTGGGCGACGAGGCGATACAGGTAACCGTACTCGCCGAGTGCGAGGACAATTCCGAGCGCGGCGAGCAGTGCGCACGCGAGTGTGAGGCGCCGCGTATACGTCGATTTGGAGAAGCGCAGGACGATCCATACGAGCAGCACGGGTGCGAGCGCGCCGAAGTAGGGCGGGTCCCAGAACTGCGAGAGGTCGTTGGTCCAGCCGTGGCGATTGAAGAGGTAGGGGCTGAAGAACTGGAGCAGGTTGGCGGGGTGCATCGAGCCGGCCATGACAAACTGGAACGACGGCGCCAGGCGGATCGAGTGGTTCGCCGCGTCGAGTTGCGGGAGTATCTGCGTGGCGGCGAGGAACACGGACAGGACCTTTGCGATACCGAGAACGAACACGGCAACGTAGTTTCGCCGCAGCGTGAGGAGGTACGCGACGTAGAGGCCCTCGATCAGGGAAGAGAGGTACACGCATTGCGGGAAGCCGAGGAGGAATTGGAGCGCGGTCAGCAACGTGACGCCGAGCGAGCACGCGGCCAGAACGCGGCGGTCCGTGGTTCGCATCGCGGCGTCGATGAGGATGAGCAGCCACGGCATGTACGCGATGACGGAAGGTATCATGATGTGGATGTAGTTCGTCATGTTGAAGCCGCAGAACGTGAAGATCATCGCGGAAAACAGGGCCGCGTGCGCGGGGATCCGCCAGCGTCGGAGGAGCAGAAACGCGCCGAAGAAGAGAAGCGGATAGTTGATGAGCAGTTCAAGGTTGAAGGCGATCCGCAGGGGCAGGAATCGATACAGGAGATAGTGCTCAGGGTGGAACATCCCGGCCTGGCCCTCGCCGTGGAGGTAGAAGCCGCAGAACATCCCAGGCATCCAGACGGGGCTGTCGCCATGCTTCAGACAGTCCTGGTAGAAGTATCGTAGCGGCAGGTTGAAGGCGGACAGGTCATCCTCGATATAGATCCGTCCCATTATCATTGGCGCGCACAGGACGCAGAACATCATGCATGCGCCGACGCACACTATAAGGATGATATTCGATGTCGAGGATAGTCGCGCTGGTATTTTCGACGACATTGGTTTGGTACGCCTCGTGGCTTCCGTATTGAAAACCGTTGCATAAAGATAACATGATTCACCCTCTGTTGAGCAATGGAAGGGAGAAGGCCCAGGTATGCCAAGCTTTGGCGTCACGCAGGCGAAGGAGGCGGAGCTTCGGGCGCGCATGGAATCGTGCGGACTGCGCGAGGCGGACCTCGATGAACGGTTTGTGACTTCCGGGGGACCTGGCGGACAGAAGGTCAACCGTTCGGCCACGTGTGTGTATCTGCGCCACGTTCCAACGGGCCTCGATGTGAAAATGCAGGAGGCCCGGTCGCAGGCGTTGAACCGGTTCTTGGCGCGGCGGCGCATGTGCGAGCTGATCGAGGAGCGTTTGCTAGGCGCGAGAAGCCCGGAGGCGTTGCGCCGCGAACGACTCCGCAAGCAGAAGGATCGGCGCAGACGGCGCGCCGCGGACGGTAAGGAAAGATCTGAATAGAAGGAGAAGTACATGGCAAAGCGATACCGTGCTTGTGGCAACGTCCTCATTCTCTTGGGGCTGTTCGTCTTTGCCGGTGTGCTCGTCGCGTTGATACCTTTGTTGCGACGGGCCGAACCTATCATGCCGCCTGAGTCCCCCGAGATGGCCGCGAAACGTCTGGCGCCGGAAGAAAACGCCTTCTTCCTGCTGTCCGAGGCCCTGGACGCACTACCGAAGAAGCCCACGTTCTTGTTTGTGCCGAACAAAGACAATCTGAAGTCCCAGGACTGGTACCGGCCCGTGCCGGGCTCTCTGGGATCGCTTATCAACGTGGAACGTCCCGATGACGATCCGCTATTCATCGAGTACCTCAACGCTTGCGAACCGGCTCTCGCAAAGACGCGCGAGGCGTTGAAACTCCCCTATTTCCTATTGCCCATCGACTGGTCGGACCTGCCCGGCTACAACGACAGGCCAGACAATCGAGACAACCCGTTACGGAGGTCCTGGGATATTCCCGCACTTGGCGGACGCCTTTTGGCGCGCGGCCTGCAATCGTTGCGCGCTGGGGATGAAGCCGGCGCTCTTGCAGGACTATCGGACGCGGTTCGTCTCGCTCTGTTTGTTCGCAACGACGGCCTGGACAACCGCGCCTCGGACGCGATTCTGGTTAGAGGATTGTCCTGCCTTGACGAGATGGTCCGGACCGGGTCGGACGCGATGCTTGACAAAATGTTTGCGGAGATCCGTGGACTGCATGGCGAACTCAAACCTCCGGTGGACAACCTGGCGTTCATCCTGCGCGAGATCGACTGCGGGGCTTTTCCTGACATGGGCCCCCCGATGGGCGGTACTGTGGAAAGGGCCTTTATTGGCACGGTGACGTCCCTGCAGCGCCGGGGGTTGCGGGCATGGGCCAGGCGCCACCGGGACGAACTGTTTGCGATTGTGGATCGCCCCTTTTCGGAGGTCCGGAAGTGGAAGTCAACGGCGGAAAAAGAGGGGAGATGGGGATACGTCGACGCCCTCGCGTTCCCCATATACGTCTTGGCTGAGTCGCAAGCAAAGACGAAAGTGGCGTTCAACGGAGCTGCCCTCGTTATCGCCTTGGAGCGTTATCGACGGGCCCATGGCGGTTTTCCGGAAACGCTTGACGCGCTCGTTCCCACATACATCGATTCGATACCCAAAGACCCGTTCACGGAAGGTTCGCTCATATACAAGCGCGCCGGCGTGGACTACCAGCTCTATTCCGCGGGGCGGAACCAGAAGGATAACGGCGGCGGATTCATTCCCGAAGGAAGGTCTCAGCCCTCGGACGACGTGGTGATCCACTGGCCGCGCGCGACGGAAAACTGATACCGTTGAGGCGTACGGCGCTGCTTGCCGGTCCGAGGATGCGGCGCACTGGGAGAAATGTTCGAAGTAGAAGGAATGATTGATGGCGAAACGGAATTGCGTGCTCGGCAATGTTCTCCTCCTGGTGGGACTGTTCGTCCTGGCCGGCGTGCTCGTCGCGTTGATACCGTTACTGCGAGAGATCGAACCTATCATGCCGCCGGAGTCTCCCGAGATGGCCGCGAAGAGGTTCGCGCCGGAGAATGCCTTCTTTGTCATTGCCGAAGCCTTGAGTCTCCTGCCGCCGGCGCCGCCCCATGCCGTTGTACAGAGCAAGGACGATCCACGGTTCAAGGAGAAGTACCGGCAGGAAGAGGGTTCGATGGGATGGCTTCTCGACGTGGGGCGTCCCGATGACGATCCGCAACTCATGGAGTATCTCGATGCTTGTGAACCGGCCATAGTCAAGGCGCGCGAGGCGCTGCAACGGCCATATTTTCTCTTGCCCATCGATTGGGCCAAGTCCCCCAAGTTCGCCGATGCGCAAGATCCGCGCACGAAACTCAAGGGCGCGTACAGACTGGGCCTGCTTCTCATGGCGCGTGGCGTGCAGGCATCTCGCGCCGGAGACGAAGCCGGCGCGCTGAAAGGAGTACTCGAGGCAATTCGCTTTGGACTTCTCCTGCGCGACGAGGGGAAAACGGGCGACATGCTGGTGCTGCCTTGCATTTATGCGATGGCCCGGGGTTGGTCTGACGCGACACTCGAACAGGCGCTCAAGGATATTCGCGCTCTGCATGCCGAGGTCGGGCCGTCCGTCGCCAATCTAACCTTGCTGTTGCGAGATATGGACTGTGGGGCTTTCTCTCCAATGCCGCCTCCAAGAGGCAACGTTGCCGCTCGGATGCTTCAGGATGCGCTCAGATCCTATGAGCGCCGGCGATTGCGGAAATGGGCGCTGACCCACCGGGACGAGCTCTTCGACCTTATCAAACAGCCCTACCCCGCGATTCGGAAACGGAGGCAGGGGCTGTGGGAGGAACTGGGGAAGAGCAATGCCGCCGGCAAACTCACATCATTCGTAAGCGAACTGGCCTCGTCGAAAGCGAGAACGGACGTCGGATTCAGCGGCGCGGCCCTCATTGTTGCCTTGGAACGCTATCGACGGGATCAGGGCGGCTACCCCGAAGCGCTGGACGATCTCATTCCCAAGTACATCGACGAAATACCCAAAGATCCTTTCACGGACGGCGCTTTCGTGTACAAGCATGCCGGCGAGGACTATCAACTGCACTCGGCAGGTGCTAACGAGAAAGACGACGGCGGCGGACTCATCCCCGAGGGAAGGTTACACCCGCGAGGCGACGACGTGCTGATCCACTGGCCGCCCGCGACGCAAGACTGACCCGGATCAGGTCCAAGAAGACAAGGGGCTGCAACCCCTTGTCTAACCGCGCTCCAATCGGAGGGGACCGCAGGCTCGACGGTCATGGACTGTCACGGACTTGCGTAGCGAGCGGGCGCTCTGCTACTTTTGCGGCGTGACCGCATTAGGAGAGGTCCATGCAATACCGCATGCTGGGCAAGACAGGATACAGCGTATCGCAACTGGGTTTCGGCGCGATGCGCCTGCCGATGAAGGGCGAAGGGCCCGAGGCCCGCATAGATCGCGACCTGGCGATCCCCATGATACACCGCGCGTTCGAAGCGGGCGTGAATTACATCGACACGGCGGTCGGTTACTGTAATTCGGATAGCGAGAGCGTCGTGGGCGAGGCGCTGGCACAGTTTGTCAAACGGGGACAAACTGTGGGATGGCGAGACAAGGTGGTGCTGTCCACGAAGAATCACTATTTCGGGGCGGACGAGAAGGAATGGTGGACACTGCTGGAGCAGAGCCTGAGGCGGTTGCGGGTCGACACGATCGACATCTACAACCACCACGGCGTCAATCGCGCGTCATTCCGTGAACACGTACTGCCAACGATGAGCCGGTGGATGGAGAAGGCGCGGGACCAAGGTCTTATCAGGCATATCTGCTGCTCGTTTCACGACGACAACGACGCCCTTTGTGAGATCGTCGATTCTGGATATCCCTCGGTGATAACGCTCCAGTACAACCTTCTGGATCGCCAGCTTGAACCGGGCATCGCCCGCGCCCACGCGAAGGGAATCGGCGTTGTTGTGATGGGGCCGGTAGGCGGGGGCCGTCTGGGCGTGCCTAATGACGTCCTCGCTGCGATGGTTCCGGGCGTCGACCGGATTCCGGAACTGGCGCTGCGATTTGTCATGGCCAACCCCGGCGTGAGCGTGGCGATATCGGGAATGAGCGCCATGGCCCACGTCGAGGAGAATATCGCCGTGGCGTCCGACGCGAATGCGTTGACCGAGGCCGACAAATCGGCCATCGACGCGCAACTTGGTCGCCTCAAGAACATGGCCGATCTCTATTGCACTGGCTGCGGATACTGCATGCCGTGTCCGGAGGAGGTCAACATACGCGGCGTTTTCGATTTGTACAATCGCGCGCGCGTCTATGGCCTGTGGGAGAACGCGCGGGACGATTACGCACGTATGCTCGGGGCGCCCGCAGACAAGGGCGGAAAGGCGGCGGACGCGTGCGTCGAGTGCGGGACCTGCAAACCCAAATGCCCGCAACACATCGATATTCCCGCACAGTTGAAAGAGTCTCACAAGGCCCTGGCCGACGCCGGCCACTGACGGGCCTTGTCCGCATTCGTACGATTCCGTGGCCGCGGCGTCCTCGCCGCGTTTCGGCGGAAACACCTTCCGTCAAGCGGTTCTTCACGAGAACGCGGCGAGGACGCCGCGGCCACGGAATCGATTGGCGCGGGTTTTCCGATTCGCTATTGAGCCGGTGATAGGCTGCGTAGGGGCAATTGTGGGAGGTGCGAAGAATGAGACGGGGTTCAAACATAGCGATTGCCGCGCTGTGGGCGACTTCGCTGGTGGTCACCGCGACAATTGTCTGGCTGGTTGCTTCGGAACACTTGGCGTCGAAGGCCGCTCTTGCCGGAGCTGTCGCCATCGCGCCGCCCGATGCGGGGTCCGTCGAGGGGCTTCGGCGAGAGAACGCGGAACTCCGCGAGGAAGTAGAACGATCTCGTGCGGCGGAGAAGGGCGCCGAGAATGAGCGGCTGAGACTCGTCTTGAAACAGGCCCTGAGGCAGGTCGCCGAACCACGCGAGCCGAGGAACGACGAAGTCGTGGCGGCGTGGCGGCGCGGATTCTATGCGCTGCAGCGCAATCGGGAACGCGGAGGGATGTTCGCGGGCATCGACGACGGCTTGAGCCTGACGAGCGACATGGCCCGGTTCGGCGCGGCGGCCACGTCGTTCCTGTCCGACCTCGTGACGGACGCGACGGCCGATATGAAAGAGCGCGAGATGGCGTTGTTCGTGCTGTCGCACGTCCGCGACAAGGCGGCGCTGGCGGCTTTACTGAAACTGCACGCGCCAGACGTAACGGAGCTCGACTATCCGTATGACTTGATCCAACTCCAGGTGTCTTCGCTTTCGTCGGCCGAGGTGCGCGAGTTCGTTCCCGAGATCAACCGGCGGATCGCGCAGGAATTGGGAGTGGGGGAGCAGGCCCAGGAGAGGACGGAGGTGCTCCTGACGCTGGGTCTGGTTCACGGGGACCGGGAGTCGCAGAGACTGATGATGGATCCGCGCATCTTCAGTGAGGACTTGAGCGGCGCGATCGGCCTCGCAGGAGACATACACACGCCCGCCGCGCGCAAGTTCCTCGAATGGGTCGCGCACAACAGCAGCAACGAGAGGCAAACCGCACTGGCGACAGGCGCGTTAGCGGGTTGGTGAATGCGGCTTTGCGTCAGACGGCGTGTGCCGGTACGTCCTTGCGGGCGATTTCCTCTTTGCATTTCCGAACGATGTAGCCGGTGAGCGCGCGTCTCAGGAATGCCACTTCCCCCTGCTGGAGCGCCGAGCGCATCCGGGATTCGATGATGTCCATGCCCGGTATCATCCTGCCGGACGAACGGAGTTTCGCGAAGGCGTCGAAGCTCGCTTCTGTCTCCTCAGCGATGTTTTTCACGATCTCCGGAGGAGGCACGGCGACGAAACCGGCAAGTTCGTTGCCGGGCGCCATCGAGAACGCGCGGAGTTCGTACGGTCCGAGCGTAAATCTGCCGAGGGCAATCGGCGAGATCGGCTCGCCCGTGGCGAGATCGCGTACGCCGTCCACAGTTTGTCGTTGTTTGACAAACTGTGGCGTGTCGTTGAAACGAAGCTGGACCTCAATCGGATAGTAGTCGCGGTTGACGGCGTAGAAGAAGCGCTTGCCCTCGTACAGCAAACTGCGGACGGCGACGGGATCGGTGGTCTCGCCGACGGTATCGAACTTTCGTGCGGGAAGCGCGCGATACGCCCGCGTGAATTGCCGCAGCGCCTCCGTGTGCGCCTTATCGATAAACAGGCCGCCGCGCGTGATGCGGCACGCATCGAACTCGGCCAGGGCGTGGCAGTACGGTTCTAGGAAGTGGAGCGCCGTCGGAAACCCGGGCGTGATCCGCAACTGCGAATCCCACCAGAACCCGTCCTTCGGATATTCGGAGTTGATGCGCAGGACGCCTTCGACGGGTTGCCCGTCCATGACGGATAGCTCTGCCACATTGGCGTCGCCTGGTTCGGGATGGAACCACACGTGCCGCCCCCATGCCTCGACCCAGCAATTGAAGATGAACGCCCCGGCACGATTGTGATGACGGAACGCATCGAGGGTTTCCTCATCGAGGTAGTCAAAGTCGTGGTACAAGGTTTGCTCTTCGATGAGCAGGCTCGTGCCGCCGCATGGATTCGGACCGTGGCCGCCGCGGTCGCGCGCGTTCCCCATGCCGCGATCCATTTCAAGGCCGGGTTGGTCGCGGTACATTTCAAGGTCGATGCCCGCGTCGCGGTAGAACTCCAGCATGCTCGGTCGCGCGTACACTTGCAGCGCCGCCGAGGCGGCGCCGAGGACGCTCGTGACGGTGGTTTCGTCCCACAAGGTGACGGTCAATCGCAGATCGGCGCGCGAAGCGGTTAAGGCCTTGTGGAGTTCGCCGAAAAGCGTCCGTATCTTGCGGCACCGCCAGTCGACCCACGCGGGCCGGCACGTCGTGGTCAAGTGCGCGTACCGCGCCGAGAAGCGGTTGGGCGCTTTCGCGTCAACGGGGACGTGGATACCGGTTTCTTTTTCGAAGAGGTCGATGGAATAGTCGTCGTATCCGGCGTGGATCGATCCGAACCACGGCATTGCGCTGGCGAACATGTTGAACGACATTCCTTTGAAAGCGGGATAAGGCGCGTAGCGCGCGCCAACTTCGCTAACATAACCCAACAGGGCTTCCCGGACCACCGGATGCAGCGGGTTGAACATCGGGCCCATATGCGCGCCGGGCGTGTTCCGTTCGCCGTACAGCCACTCCGGCAGCGCGTTCCAGGGCTCGGTCGGCGGTTTGTCCTTGAGGATTTCCGCCATCTTGTTGAAGTTCCGCGCGTTGTATATCGGCGTCCAATCGTTCGTGCTCGACTGCACTTGGTCGTTCCAGAGCATGTTGTTGTAGGTGTCGGCGCCGTTCTTGATGGAATCGAGATCGATGTTCATCTTCTCGAGCAGGCTTCCCAATCGGAGCAATGTGAATGCGCCCTGGAAGACAAGCCCCTCCTGAGCGAATCTCTCGAGGAGCTTGGCATACCAATCAATCGGATGCGTCGTCCAGCGCGAATACTGTTTCCTGTCGCGCGCGACGACGACGCCGAAACTGTCCGCGGGTTCGCGCTCGGAAGGGAATTGCGGGCCGTGATACCAATTCATCGGGTACGCGAGGAGGTTCTGTCCGGTGTGACGGGCGTATTGAACGATATGATCGATCCACTCGTCGCGCGTCATGGCGCCTTCCGAGGCGCAGCACCCGCAGGGGTCTTCGTATTGAATGCCGATCTCGCGCCGGGAACCGTCGCCCGGATCGCCTGGAACGTCCAAGGGCGCCAGTTGATCCAGTTCCTGGATCTCAATCGAAGCGGCTGCCGCGGGCTCGCCTTCGCTCCACGTCATGAAGACGATGCTGCAATCTTGCCATCGCGGCCAGAAGATCTGGCGGAGTTCCAACATGCGCCCGGTCAACGGCTGCTCCCAGCCCGTGAACAGACCGGTCGTGAGGTCGTAGCTCGTGCCGTCCATGATGCACATGTAGCGGCGCTTGTCGTCGGGGTACCGAATGACGGCCACGTGCGGCTTGCCGATATTTTCGATCCGGAACCGGTATCCGAATCGCGAGAGGGGCTTGGGCTCCGCCTCGCGATAACGTCCCGCAGGGGATTCGACGACCGTGACGTTGCCGTGCGCGAAATACTTGTCCGCCGGATACTCCTGCGTGCAGTCGATGTGGTGGAGAACGGCGCCCTTTGCGATCTCGGGCTGCGCGCCGTCCGCGGTTTGCCCTTTGACGGCAAGGCCTAACCCGATTCCCACCGTGCCTCCCATGAAAGTGCGTCTCGTGATCTCCGGCGACATAATCGTTCCTCGCCAGTCTAGCGACTCATGCTGCTGGCAACTTATGATCCTGGAGCCAAACATACCTATTCCCCCTTGGAAGGGGGTTAGGGGGATGTCCTTCTAGCGCAGAGGACATCTATACCGCAGGCTCAACATCCCCCTAACCCTCTTCCAAGGGGGAATTTGTTACGGAACCTTTTCTTGATGTGTTATCGCATTTCAAGGCCCGTCGTTTTCTTGAGATTCCATGATTCTGAGATGGCGCACTAGTCTCGTGAATCAAAACGCGATTTCCTTGCGTGTGCGTGGGTTGAGTACCTTGATGTCGTGGATGTGGAAGTCGGAGACGGACTCGATGGTGAGTTCGCGGCTGAAACGTTGGGCGATGGCGTCGAGCAGGTCCTTGTTCTCGGTGCGGAGGCGGCGGGCCACGTCGGGATGGGCCTGGAGTATGAAATCCTTCTCCTTGGACTTGCAGAAGAGGCTCTGGAGGCGCCGTAGTATATCGAAGGTCACCGTGGTGACGGAGCGGACCATGCCGCTTCCTTCGCAATAGGGGCAGGGCTGCGACAGGGCCTTGATGAGGTTGTGTTTGACGCGCTTGCGCGTCATTTCGATCATGCCTAGCTCTGATACTTCTGAGACGGTGGTCTTGGCGCGATCGGAACGGAGGGACTCGCGCAGCTTTCTGATGAGCTCGCGGCGGTTTTTCTCTTGTTCCATGTCGATGAAGTCGATAACGATGATGCCGCCAAGATCGCGGAGGCGCACCTGTTGGGCGATTTCCTCGGCGGCCTCGATGTTGGTCTTGAATACGGTTTCTTCGAGGCGCGTCTTGCCGGTGAATTTCCCGGTGTTGACGTCGATGGCCACGAGTGCCTCGGTCTGATCGATGCAGATGTGGCCGCCGCTCTTGAGGTGCACTTTCCGGTGCAGGGCCTTTTCGATCTCCGCTTCGATGCCGAATTGCTCGAAGATGGGCTCGGGTGCATCGTGGAACTTGCAGCGTTTCTTGAGATTCGGGGCAAACGTATCGAGGAAGCTCAGTATCCGGGAGTATTCGGCATTGCTGTCGACGGTGAGGCGCTCGACTTCGTTGGTGAAGGTGTCGCGCACGACGCGGAGGATCGGGCCGAGGTCCTCGTGCAAGAGAGCGGCGCTTTTCGCCGTCTCCATTTTCTGCAGGACTTTATCCCACACTTTTGTGAGGTACTTAACGTCGCTTTGTAGTTCGGCCTTCTTTCTCCCCTCGCCGGCGGTGCGCGTGATGAGCCCCATTCCCTTGGGCCGCACGGCTTGGAGAATGTGTTTGAGCCGGTCGCGCTCGCTGTCGCTGTCGATTTTTCGCGAGACGCCGAGCTGGCCTACGGTGGGCATGAGGACGGCGTAACGTCCTGGGAGCGTAATGAAGTTGGTGAGGCGGACGCCTTTGGCGCCAAGGCGGTCCTTGCTGACCTGGACCATGATGAATTGGTTCTTCTTGAGCAGGGTTTCGATGGAGGTCTGCTTGGTGCGGCGGCCACGGGCCTTGGGCCGCGCAACGCCGTCCTCGAGTTCGAAGTCGCCGGTGCCTTCGGCGCCGGCGATGTCTGAAACGTACAGGAATCCGTTCTTCTCGAAGCCGATGTCGATGAAGGCGGCCTGGATACCCGGCACGATGCTGTCTACGCGTCCCTTGTAGATGTTGCCGACGATGCTCCGGCTTTCCTGGCGTTCAACGATGAGTTCCGAGAGGCGCTTGTCTTCGAGGAAGGCGATGCGGGTCTCGAGGGGATCCACGTTGATTACGAATTCTTTCATGGCTGTCTTCCGCGCGCCGTGCTCGTGCTCGTAATCGACCAAGAACTATGAACCTTCACGGCGGGCACTCTCCCATTAGGCTGTAGGCTGAAGGAAAACACAATACCTACGGCCTACATCCTTCAGCCTTCCTTCTAGGGGTATTATTGCACGTTTTCGATTACGATTACGATTACGCGCACGAGCACGAGCACGAAACGTTACTCAAAGAGGCGTTTCCGTACAGGTACGTGCATCAAGACCCCCACGCACATCATGGTGGTCATGTAGAAGTTACCGCCGTAGCTCAAGAAAGGCAAGGGAATTCCCGTTACTGGCATGAGGCCGATCGTTATGGCGACGTTCACGAAGACATGGAAGCCCAGGATCGTGATGGCGCCGGCCGCGAGCAATGCGCTCGACAGATCGGTGCACTTGAGGGAAAACCACAGTCCTCGCAACAGAAACGCCGAGAAGAGTGCAATAACGGCTGTGGCCCCGATGAATCCATGTTCCTCCGCCAGAAGTGAGAAGATGAAGTCCGTGTGGTGCTCGGGGAGATAGTTGAGCAGGGTCTGGGTGCCCTGGCCGAAGCCCTTTCCTGAGAGTCCGCCGCTGCCCACGGTGATCTTGCTCTGCCGGATCTGCCAGCCGTTGCCTTTCGGGTCGGCTTCCGGATCCACGAACGAGGCGAGGCGGCCCTTCTGATAATCCTCGAGCTTCTGGTACGCGAATGGCGACGCGGCCAGTCCGGCCAAGCCGATGATGAGCAAGTGCCACCACTTGCAGCCGGCGACATATGCCATAACGAACACGACCGGGCCCAGGGCCATGGCCGTGCCGAGGCTGGGCTGTTTCAGGATCAGGACGGCGGGAACTCCCGCGATGATGAAGGCCAGCAGCAAGAAGTGGAGCTTTTGTATTCGCTCCTTGATCAATGACAGGTACCATGCAAGCATGAACACGACGATGATCTTGGTCTGCTCGGATGGTTGGAGGCGGAAAGGTCCGACTGGCAGCCAGCGCTGCCCGCCTTTCACGGACGTGCCGAAAAGGATTACCACAAGCAGCATCAGCACCGCGCCGGCGTACATCACTGGGGCGATCGTGACGAGGAATCGCGAATCGATGCACATGATGGCCAGGGCAATTGCGACGCCGGCCAGGAAGAACATGGCCTGTTTCGCGTAGTAAGGCACGGGCGCGGTGACGCTTCGGCTGGCGCTGAACAGGACCGCGAAACCGATGAATGCAAGCGCCAGGACGAGGGCGGCGAAGACCCAGTCGATTCGCTTCAGGTTGCGGTAGTTGAAGATCCCGACGTGCACGTCGAGTATGTCAAAGTCCTTTATCGCTTGCGCCATGGGTTACGATCCCTTCTTTGCCAAATTGATGGCGGGCGACGGCCGCGGCGAATAGAAGTATTCGATGATTTGCTTTGCGAGCGGGGCCGCGGCGGAACTGCCGTGATGCCCGTGTTCCACGAGAACGCATATGGCTATGGAAGGTTCACGATCAAGCACGCCGCACACGAACCACGCGTGGTCCCGCAATGCATATGGAATTTCCTCTTCGTTCTTGTATTCCTTGTATTGTTCGACGCCGACCATTTGCGCGGAGCCGGTCTTTCCGATCACGTACATGCCGGGCACGTTTGCGGCCTTTCCCGTGCCGGTGGGCGCCGGCGACGCCTTTTCGACGCACTTGCGCAGACCCGCGCGCACGATACGGAGCGTATTCTCGCTGATGGAAGGCTCGGAGACATCGGGGCCGAGGTCCTTGTTGATGAAGGGGCGAATGTGGCGCCCTCCGTTGACGATGGCGGCCATCATGACGGCGTTTTGCAGCGGCGTGGTGGCGGCTTCGCCCTGTCCGATCGCGAGATTCACGGTATTGCCCGGATACCACTTCCATTCCCAGGGTTGGTCCGGGAACTGCTGCTTCTGTTGGGCCTTCTTCCATTCACGCGAAGGAATGAGGCCTTCGACTTCCTGGGGCAGGTCGATGCCCGTCCTCGCGCCCAGGCCGAGCTTAGTGGACCATTCTTTGATCTTGTCGACGCCGAGGCGGACGCCGACGTTGTAAAAGAAAACGTCGCACGAGTAAGCGAGTGCGTCCACGATGCTGACGGCGCCGTGTCCGGAATGGTTCCAGCATCGCCACTTACGCTCGACGCCTTCGAGCTGATAGAAGCCGGGACAGAAGAAGGTGGAGTTCTCATTGATGACTCCTTCTTCGAGTGCGGCGGCGGCAAGCATCACCTTGAAAACGGAGCCGGGGGCATAAGTCTCGCGGTAGCATCGATGGGTCATGGGATTTGGCTTGGCGGTGAGCGCTTCCGTTCGCTCGGTGTTGCGGCCAAAAGTCACGAAGATGTTTGGGTCATAACTCGGCGCGCTCGCGAGGGTGAGGACCGCGCCGGTGTTCGCGTCGAGCACCACGATGGCGCCTACTGCGCCTTCCAGGAGGGACTCGCAGTGTCGCTGAAGATCGACGTCGAGCGTCGTGAAAATCGACTTGCCCGGTTTGGGATCGATGCGAAACTCGGTCTCTTCCTTCAGCTTGCGCCCGTAGCTGTCGACCTCGACGTAGGGCTTGCCATAGGCGTCGGTGCGCAGTTGCGGGCGCCGGTCGGAGACGTAGACATTCATGACGAGCTGTCCGTCGGCGCCGCGCATGCCGTCCTCATACATCCGCTCGAGTCCGCCTCGCCCGATGAGATCCCCGAGCTCATACCGATCCGTTCGTTCGAGCTCGTCGGGGCCGATCTCGCCCATGTATCCCAGGATCTGCCCGGCGGTCTTGCCTTGAACGTAGCGCCGTTGCGGACGCGCCACCGTGTAGAGTCCCGGCAATGCGTACGAGAACTCCTCGACGCGCGTGAGGTCGTTTTTCGAGACGTCTTGCTTCACGGTGATCTGCCGATAGGGTTGCCGCGCGCTGTCGCGGATCTTTTCGAGGAGCGCTTCCGCGTCAACGCCCAGAATCTCCCGCAGACGATTGCAGACGGCGGGGACGTCGCCCTGCATGCACTCGGCGGGCACGATGACGAGGTCGCAGGAGGGACGGTTGTCGGCGAGGACGACGGAAGTGTCCGGCCCGTAGATCATTCCGCGCGGGGCTTCGAGTCTCTGGGGATGCAGGCGGTTGCACTCGGCCATTTGACGATAGTCGTACCAATGAACGATCTGGAGCTGCCACAGGCGCAGGATGAGGAGCGTGAACGCGGCCAGCAGACCGATACCGACGACGTGAATACGTCGGTCGAAGCCTTCGTAGTGCAGCTTCTTCACGTCAGACGGCATTACGGCACACCTCCGTGGAGCACTTCTTCCTCAGCCCGGAAGCATCGGTCGAGAACATAGAATACCACCGGCGTCATTAAAGCGGTATAGAAGGCGCCCGGCAGGACCGTCGCGAGGATGGTCCTCGACGCGCTCATATGGGGCGTCTGTACGTATTGAATGAAGGTGAACAGCGCGCCGTTGATGATGCTCGCACAGAAGACTACGCCCACTTTCACGGCGGGATGTTCGGTAATGAGGCGGTGCGCGACGCGCCCAACGATGTATCCCACCACAACGTTGCACAGGATGTGGTGGCCCAGGACGGAGTTTCCGGTGACATCCTGGCACAAGCCTCCCAGGAGGCCCGTGAACATGGCGCGCTCCTCGCCTTCAGAAATTGCGAAGTAGAGCACGACGAGCAGGGTAAGGTCGGGCAGAACGCCTTGGATGCGGATCGCGTCGAGCCACGTCGTCTGGATGAGCGCGGCGGCGATGGTGATCACGGCCCAAAGGATGTTTTTTCGCATGGACGTTTCTTCTACTCCGAGACTATCGTGTTCCGTCAGTGTTGTTCAGTTGTCCGCTCTTGGTTTCGTCGCGCCTGCCGGTCACGGCGCATAGCGTTCCTGCAAGGACCGGTCATCGTTCTTTTCCTGCGCCTGGTCCGCTGGCGCCTGCCGCTGGCGCCCCGCGAGTTCTTCCTCTCCCGCGACGGCCTGACGGAGAATGAAGACCTCGTCGAGGCGGTAGGGATCGACGGCGGGGTCGACCTCGGCGGTTTTCCAAAGCGAACCGGTTTCGTGCACCGCGACGACGCGGCCAATCGGGAAGCCTGCGGGGAAAATGCTCTCGGGACTCGTCACGACCGAGTCGCCCACTTGGACTTCGTCCTTCATGTCGATGTAGTTCATGGTGCAATACGGATTGAGCTCGCTGCTGCTGCCGTGCACGATGCCGCGGACACGGTTGCGGGCGATCATGGCCCCGACTTTGCAGTCGGCGTGGTACAACGTAACGATCCCGGACGATAGTGGATCGGCCTGGGTGACCAGCCCCACGATGCCGTCCTGATTGACGGCGCACATGGACTCACGGATCCCGTGGAGCGTCCCGCGGTCGATGACGACGACGCCTTTGAAACTCTCGAGGACCTCGACCGGCTCAAGCGTGAGAGTTGCTTCTTCGCGGACGAAGTTGAGCATCCCGCGCAGGCGCGTGTTCTCATGGATCAGTTCGTTTCGCTGCGAGGCGCGCAACATCACCTCGGCAAGCTGCCGGTGCGCGGTTTCCGCTTCCGTTCGTGAGGCATCGTACGAGATGACGATCCCGGAGACGTAGTCCGCGCCGTCTTCAATGATGTTGAGGGTTCTCAGAAAGGGGTAAGTGGCGACGGAGACAACGGTGCGTATGGTCTTGTGCACGAGCGATCCGGGCGTACCCGTTGCCAGGAGTGCAAGCGACAACGACACCAGCACGGCCAGGATGACCGTGGGACGGTGTTCACTTATGCGACGTGACAGCGACAACGTAATGCCCAATGGTCAGTGCGAAGTGCACAGCGCTCGATGGCCGGGCCGCCTTAGTCATCTTCGTCCGAGGAACCCTTGAGGGTCTCGAGATACTTGCCGGTGCCGAGGGCCACGGCGGTCAAGGGGTCCTCCGCCACGGCAACGTGGAGGCCCGTTTCTTTTGACAGGAGTTGATCGATGCCCCGAAGCAACGCGCCGCCTCCCGCAAGCACAACGCCGCGATCCACGATGTCCGCGGACAACTCGGGCGGCGTTCGCTCGAGCGTCACCCGGACGGCGTCGACGATCGCGCTGACGGGCTCACGCAGGGCTTCTCGAATCTCCTCAGACGTGATCGTGAGAATTTTCGGAAGGCCCATGACCTGATCGCGGCCCTTGACCTGGATCTCCAATTCTTCCTTGAGCGGATACGCGGAGCCGATGGCGATCTTGATTTCCTCCGACGTCCGCTCGCCGACCATCATGTTATAGGTGCGTTTCAGATGCTGTATGATGGCCTGATCCATCTCGTCCCCGGCCACACGGACCGATTTCGAAAACACAATCCCGCCCAGAGCGATCACCGCGACCTCGGTCGTACCGCCGCCGATGTCCACAATCATGCAGCCCTGAGGCTCCTGCACCGGCAACCCCGCGCCGATAGCGGCCGCCATCGGTTCTTCGATCAGATAGACCCTCTTGGCGCCGGCCAGCGTTGCGCTTTCGGTAACGGCGCGCTTCTCGACGGCCGTGATGCCCGAAGGAATGCCGATGGCCACGCGCGGCCACACGAGACGCCGCCGATT
>CAZPMT010000019.1:0-60802 GCA_964587655.1 uncultured Nitrospiraceae bacterium | reverse complement strand
CTAAGCGCCAAATTAATCTGGAACTCAGGAAATCAGGAATGGCCAACAAGTACAGCCAGTATTCTCTTCCCGTCACGAAAATACTCGTGTTCGTAGTACAGGCTTTAGCCTGGGATCTCGCGCAACCCACGCCCTAAAGGGCGCACTACGAACATTTTCATTCTTCCAGAGTGAACCGAAGGTTCATGACGACTTATTTCCAGATGGAAAAGAGATATCGATTAGCTGTGTCTTGACTGCAACTTGGAATAACAGATGTATTCAACCTTTACAAACCTTTCTTGGCGTCGTAGAATCGACGGTGATCAGTCTCGGGAAACTGAACGAACTATTGGAGGAGCAATAGCAATGCGCAACTGGGTTCTGGCAACGACGTTCGTCGCGCTGAATTTTGCATCGGCACATGCGCAGGTCACAACGCCGCCGGCGTCGATCGTCTTGGAGAACGATTGCGTGCGGTGGGTCATCGGCGTGGATGGGAAGACGGTCTCGTTTGCCGACAAGCAGGCTGGCGCCGATTATCTTAGCAAGGAACAGGCGCCGCCGGTTGCTTCGGTGCGCAAGGGGAGCGTGAGCTTCAACGCTACGAAGGCGTCCTATGCGGACGGGCGTCTTGTCTTCGAGTTCAGCGAGGCGGGCGCGCGGGCGGAAGTCGCCGTCACCGTCGAAAAGCGGTATTTTGGGTTCAACGTAATCGGCGTGATCGGCAAGGGGGTGCTGGATCTGACGTTTGTGGATGTGCCTCTGACATTGAAAGGCAAGCCGGAGGAACCTTTCGCGGGATGTGCGCTGGCGTTGAACCTCAAGACGAACGTGGCGGAGATCCCCGGACCTAACAGCCGGCTCCGGGCGATGTGTACCGCGAGGTTCGGGTTCGAGGGCGCGAAGGCGGCCGTCATCGCGTGTCCGCAGGGACAACTCCGCGACGCCATGAAGGAAGTGCTCGCGCGCGCCGAGGAACTGCCGAAGTCGAACATCGGCGGACCGTTCGCGCTCGATGCCGAGATCAACCGCGGCTCGTACTTGTTCGACCTCGAAGGCATTTCCGAGGAAAACGTGGATGGTTGGATTGAACTTGCGAAAAGGCTGGGGATGAATCAGATCGATTTCAACACGTCCTTCCGATACGGCGATTTCCAGCCGCGGCCCGACCGATATCCGCGCGGGCGCGAGAGCGTCAAGGCCGTCGTGGACAAGCTGCACGCCGCCGGTATTGCGGCCGGACTTCACACTTACGCGTTCTTCATCAGCAAAGCCGCGCGATACGTCACGCCCGTACCCGATCCCCGGCTCGGCAAGGCGGCGACGTTCATTCTCGCCGAGCCCCTGGCCGCGGACGCGACGACGGTCCCGGTCGTCGAGCCGACGGGCAATGTATCCAACGAGACGGGATTTTTCATCCAGAACAGCGTTACCGTGCAGATAGATAACGAGTTGATCACTTTCAGCGGGGTCGCGAAGGAGCCGCCGTACGGATTCACGGGATGCGCGCGCGGCGCGTGCGGTACGGCCGCCGCCGCGCACGAGAAGGGCGCGAAAGTGCACCATCTCAAGGAATGTTTCGGCCTGTTCACGCCGGACGCGGATTCGACGCTGTTGACGGAGGTCGCCGCGAACACCGCCGACACTTTCAACGAGTGCGGTTTCGACATGATCTACGAGGACGCGCTTGACGGCGAGGGTATCCTTGCCGGAGGCGAGAACGCGTGGCATTACGGATCCAAGTTCGTCTTCGAGATCGCGAACCGGCTCAAGAAACCCGCGCTCTTCGAGATGAGCACGTTTCATCATCACCTCTGGTGCGTGCGCGCGCGGATGGGCGCGTGGGACCACCCTTGCCGGTCGCACAAGCGTTTCATCGACCTGCATTGCGCCGCCAACCGCGATGGCAGCGGCATGTTCCTCCCGATGAACCTTGGGTGGTGGGCCGTGCAAGTGTGGTCGGACGGCGTGTCGGAAACGTTCAGCGAGCCGACTTTCAAGGACGACATCGAGTATCTGATGTGCAAGAGCCTGGGGAACGATATGGGTGTCTCGCTCATGGGCGTGACGCCCGGAAACATCGGAAAGACTCCGGCGTTCGAGCAGCTTGCGCCCGTGTTCAAGCAGTATGAGGAACTGCGGCACGCGAAGCAGTTCCCGGAATCCGTCAAGGCGCGGCTGCGCGCACCCGGCGATGAGTTCACGCTCGAAAAATCCCCCGAAGGCGCGTGGCGGTTCCGCCCGGTTCGGTACGCCAAACACAAGGTGCAGGGCCTCGACGGCTGGAGCAACCGTTGGACCGTCAAGAACGCCTTTGCGCCGCAACCGCTCCGTTTGCGCATCGAAGCCCTGATGTCCGCGGCGGCGTACGACGCGCCGGATACCGTCGTCATCGAGGATTTCAGCAAGCCCGAAGCCATGAATGATCGCGCTGGCGCGGACGGCGTCACGTCTTCCCTCGAAGCATCGACGGAGCAGGTCAAGATCGGTTCCGCAAGCGGGTGCTTCTCTGCAACGAGCACGCGCGAGACGCCCCAAGGCGCGTGGACGCGGATCGGAACGATACACAAGCCGCCGCTGAACATCGCCAAACAGAAGGGCATCGGCGTCTGGGTGTATGGCGACGGCCAGGGCGAAGTCCTCAACATCCAGCAGCGGAGTCCCGCTGGGCGCGCGATCGGCGGCATCGGCGACCACTACGTCGAGGTCGATTTCACCGGCTGGCGGTACTTTGAACTGGTCGAGTTCGAAGGCGGGCGCATTGCCGACTATGCGTGGCCGTATGGATCCGACTCTTACGGCGTCTACCGCGAATTCGTCGACTACGCCCAGGTCGAGACGTTCGCGCTCTGGTACAACAATCTTCCTCCCGGAAAGAAAGTGACCTGCTACGTGAGCCCCATCAAGGCGCTGCCGCTCGCGAAGGCCGCCGTCAAGAACCCGGCCATTACCGTTTCCGGAAAGACGGTCACGTTTCCCGTCGAGATTGAAACGGGCTGCTATCTCGAATTCTCCTCGATGGACGACTGCAAACTGTACGGCAAGAATGGGGAACTGATCAGCGAGGTCAAACCGCAGGGAGAAGTCCCCGTTATCGCGGGCGGCGACAACACCGCCGAATTCGCATGCACCCCCCCAGCCGGCCTGAACCCGCGCGCATGCGTGACGCTCATCACGCGCGGCGAACCGTTCGTAGAATAGGGATCAACCAACGCAAGGCCTTTCAACGCAGAGACGCAGAGACCGCAAAGCCGCGCGGAGCGGCATAGCCGCAACCAAACAGCCTAACGCCAAGACGCGAAGTCGCAAAGAAGCAAAGAATGGCAATGGCTCTTGGCGTCTCAGCGTTGAGGTCCTAAGAATCTGCGCGTACCGGCGGTATACGGTTCGCCACACCGCCCGTGATCGGACCCCTCTATATATTAGCCCACGACGTTCCACTGTTCGGGTGTTGGATGTCCGGGTTTACGGCATGCGAAACAAGGGGTTACAGGGAACGTTTGATGGGACAAAACGGGACAAATGGGACAAATGGGACGAATGGCGTGCCGTTGTTGGGGCGAGGAGACAATGCTCATCGGGTTTCGGGGCTCGGGTTTGGGGGTTATGGGCTTCAGAGAGGGTGCAAGTTTGCGAAACGAGGGGTGTTTAGTCGACAATTATTGGACAAGATCGTATTAAACGAGCTATTAACCGATGGCTGTCCCCTGTCTCTTGCATCCAGCGGTCTTCCTGGCGATTCTGGACGCCTAACGCTACGGTTCAGCGGGCGGGGCGAGCGCGCCACCAAACCGCGTCGCACGGAAACAAAACTTTCGAACCACCAAACGGCCTGACGCGAACGACAGCGCCCGCTCCGCTGGAACCGTTCGTTAGGCGCCGCCCGTCACACGTCGGGACCCGCGGGCTTGCGCCACGCGGCAAAGCTGTTCCTGAAATTTCCAAGCGCACCCCGATTGACGATCATCTCGCGGTAGTAGATGGCTTCCGCCGCGCCTTTCGCCATTGGAGCAGGAATCATAATTGACTCACTTACGGCAAGGAATTCGGCGTATTCTCGGAGAAAGTCACGCGCCGCAGCAAAAGCATGGTCGTGGATGAGAATATTCGTGTTCGCTGACCGCACCGCCATCACGCGAGACAACTCGTCAATTGGCCTTCCCAGGAAATCCTCTCTGTCACGAATCAGCTTCTTGGCAGGACCGCTACTGATGCCGGCCCGGACGCCGAACGGGAATTCAACGTCGTCCGTGTTCGACGCGATCTGGTGCGCGACGTGATCAATCAGCAGAATACTCTCCAACAATGGAGTAAAGTCTCGACACGACAACATAACGGCATCGCCGAGTTCTTTGATAAGTCGAACGTCCTGAGCCGGCGCGATCACTGCACGCACGATCGAGAAAAACGTCTCACCTCGAACGTAACCTTTCTTCGGACCGCGTGCGATTCGGTAGTTGGTGCTGCTTTTTAAGTCCACGAAAGCCCAAAATGCGTTCATCTCCGAGTGGCGATCGTACGCAGCTTCCATGTCCTCGCGCTGCTTCAGCACGAGGGCGTGAGCCTTCGTCGCGTAAAAGTTCACATCCATCGCTATGCTCCTAAAACGTGTTGATACCTACGAAATCAAAGACATCCTGATCGCCCATGCCGACGAATACATCGACAGCAAGTTGCGCGCGGTGAACGTCATCCGAGAGCATGCCCAAGGCTTTGGTACGCTTGTCGCCAGGCCAGTTTGCCAAATTCGCCCGATCGGTGATGATCTGCGTGAGCGCTGATTCCTTTTGATCGTAGAGAAGATCGAGCGACACCCGGCTAACGCTTTGTAACATGAGGTTGCGGTTCCTGATACGCGAGGCCTCGAACACGTTCTTGAAGAGGAAGTCCTTCATTCGGTCGAGATACGTGTCGGCTTGCTGCGACGGTCCGATAAGTGCTTCACTCTGGCCCTTTCTAAGACCCGTTCGAAGCTCCGGACCAGCATCTGGCTTCAGAACGTTTTGTGATGACTTTACAAAATCCGCAATAAAGTACGTGTAAAGGCTACCTGCGTCGGACTCGACAAGCGCCTGTTTGAGTTCGAGTGGTGCGTCACCCAGTGAGTTCATCAGTTGCAAGAAGAGGTTGGTCTTTGATCCTCCCAGCAGTGCTGCGTCATTCGCGTCATTCAGGTTCTCGATGATCCAAGTCATGTCGTCGGCGAACTGGACGACGACACCCTCGAACGTGGAGTGCTCCCAGGTGATGCTATGCACCGAATTGTCTTCCATCCTGCACTTGTGAAAGAAAGAATCTGCCTTTGGGAGGACGTTGCGGGTATGCCGCCAAATTCCATACATTGTTTCGGGATGGTAGAAACCACGCGCCGATTCGCGCAGGTATGGGTGTGTGCAGAGAAGCCAATAACTTTCAGCGCCTGATTGATACGCTGCATCGAGGTACTCACCGAGCGCACATGGGATGCATCGCGAAACCTTCTCCACAACCTCGCGAGAAGCCAATCTTGATAGCCACGCCGGTGCGGCGGCAGTCGGCGCGCTATGAAACAACTCCGTCTGGGCTTCTTTGGATGTTTTCGACTGCGCCGGATTCTCCTTCAGCTGTTTATCGCTGATTTCTGTCAGGCGCTGCTGAAGCCAATCACTGGCCACGTTCTTCGTCACGTGGATGAATGGTGCGGCTCCGACTTTCGAGCCGATGGCGATCGCCTCCGCAAAATCGGAATTCAGCCGCAGAGCCTTGCAGATCGCGCGCGTTACGTGCGCCGTTCGCATCGTGTGCGTCGTGTAGTTTCTTATTATGCGTCGCGGACCGCTGTAGAGAACGTGGTACTTCTCTGTCTGCTTCCGCAGAGCGCCCGAATACAGAATCCGGTCGCGTTCCAGCTGCAGGGGCGTTCGATTTGCGAGTTTTAGTTGGCCGGTCGGCGTTTGCCAGAGGTCCTGGAAGTGCTTCAGCAGCGGCGTGCCATCAAGGAACACCTGCGTTTCCTCCGTGAAACTCCTCTGAGCGTACGGTGCCAACGCGGATTCGGCTCCGCGAACGTACTCGTGATACGGCATCGTGTCCATCGCTAACGTCTCCTCGAGAACCTCAGAACGGGGTCCGACTTCGCCAGTATGCCCTCACGGCTTCGCTCACGTCAAACGACGGCGACCGCGAGCGCCTAACTACTGTTTAGATGGTTTCCAGATAAACCCCCTTTCGGGTCTTACTTCCAGATAACACGCAAAGCGCAAATCCGCGTAAGTCATCAACGCCCAAGATGCCACGAGGAGTTTTGTGACTCTCTGGCGTCTTATATGGTTTCCGCATAACGCGCACGCCTTCTTTCCTCAAAGGGGTATCTGCCGGATTCTTGATGCCGTAGCCGCCAAGTGATCGCACCCGGGCACCCCCGGCGGCCAGTTCGTTCTTCGACATGACGAAACCTTACACCACCGCTGCAGCCGTATTGCTTGGCGCGCCTTCACCGGCTTTGTTCACAGCGATGATGCGGTATTCCCAATCCTTGTTGCGTTCTTGGTTGTTGAGTGTGGCTTCGGATTCGAGAGCGACGGAGATCAGCGCCCAATCGCCTGCGGGGCGTAGGCGGCGTTTGATTTTGTAGGATGCGACCGCGCCGCCGTCGATGGGTTCTTTCCAATCGAGAACGATCCAGCCTTCATGCTTGGCCACAGCTTCAGCACGCGCTTGGATAAACTTGCCGACAAAGATGATCCCAGCGGCGAGGAGCGGGTAAACTAGACAAGTTGCCTGACCGTCCATGATTCTCTTGAGCAGTTCGATTTCCACGGGACTTGTCCTGTCTCCCATCCATGCGAACAGCCACTGACTCAGCCCATCTATGCCTATCTGGGCGCCACACATATGCCCTGCGCCTCAACTGAGAATAGTCCCGAATGCTCCCGGATACCCTACAACGCGCGGCCAGTATACGCTACTAGCAACCCAAAATGGAAGCTCGGTTCAATTATTCCCCTCATTATGATCTTAACCGCAAAGAACGCAGAGAACGCAAAGAAAATCTTCGCAAGAGAACAAGATTCTGACGGATAGTAGTACGGAGGGTGAGGGCTGGAAAGTGTTGCGCGCTTGGCGTGTTTCGGTGAGACTGTGGTTCAGGAATCTCGCGGTGCAAGACATGAGTCCATCGTCGCACGGCGAACCTTTCGTGGAATAGGGATCAACCAACATGGGGCATTTCAACGCAGAGCCGCAGAGACCGCAGAGCCGCGCGGAGAACTTGTTGTGAAGTGATTTCCTGAGCATCCAAGGTCCTTCTTCTTGCCCACGAAGGGTGTTTCTTCCGGTCCTCCGCGAATCTCCGAAGTTTTCACTCGGACAGATCGTTATCACGGGGAACGCCGCCGACCGAACGGCACGTCCCTTTTGCAGGCCGGCAAACGCCGCGAGCGGCGTCTATATGGAGTTGACATCATATGTCTTGCGTGCCATAATGTGCACGTGAGCTGGGTCGTTGAGATTGGCGATGAGTTCGAGCCGGAGTTCGATGAGCTGCACGAAGACGTGCGGACAGAGATTCTGGCGTTGGCTCGCCTTCTTGAGCAATTCGGGCCGCAATTGAAGCGGCCTCGCGCTGATACCCTCAAAAACTCTCGCCACGCAAATATGAAGGAGCTCCGCTTCGGCGCCGCCGACGGTGAGTGGAGAGTGGCATTTGCTTTCGATACGAAGCGTAGGGCTATCTTGCTTGTGGCGGGAGATAAATCAGGCAGCAGCAAGAAACAGTTCTACCGCGAATTGATCCGCAAAGCCGATGACCGTTTCGACGCTCATCTTGTCCGGCTGAAAAAGCAACGGCAAAGGAAATAACCATGCCCACGAACGTGAATGACAAAATCAGGAACCTTAGTCCCGCCCTACGCAAGAAGGTCGAGGTCCGCGCCGCCCAACTAATTGCCGAGGAAATGACGTTGCGCGAGCTCCGGTGCGCTCGGAAGCTTACGCAGACGCGCATGGCCAAGAAACTTGGTATTAGTCAAGATAGTGTTTCTCGCCTCGAAAAGCGCAGCAATCTCCTGCTTTCCACTCTCCGGAAAACCATCGAGGCCATGGGTGGAAACCTGTCTCTTGTTGCTAAGTTCGCCGACCGCGACCCCGTTGTTCTGTCCGGTATTACCGGAGACGAGAAGGATACTCAGCACTCCCATCGGAAGCCCTCGAAAGCGCTGAAGGGCTAGAGGAAATCCCCGCTACACGGCTCCGGGGTTCTTCACACCTGCCGCGGGACTAAGAGCTTGTGAAAGATTGGGATTCTGCATGTCACTTCCGGCGGAAGTGACATACCTCGCTGGATTTATTGACAAGCTATCAAGGGAAGCTCGGCACTGCATCGGTGGCGGCTGCGAGCGCCGTTTTGACTGCGGAGAGGATGTTGGTATCATTCGGGCTGAACATTGGCGGGTCTGACGACATGGAGGAAACGAATGCAACCGGAACTGGTGGCTGATTTTGCCTGCGAGTGCGGTGAGAATCCGTTGTGGCATCCGTTTGAGCGGTGCGTTTATTGGGTTGATATCCCGACGGGCCGGCTGTTTCGCTATGACCCGAATGCGGAGCGCAGCGCGCTGTGCTACCGCGATCAGGAAGCGCTCGGCGGTTTCACCGTTCAGGCGGACGGGGCTTTGTTGCTGTTTCTCGCCCGGGGCGCGGTAAAGCGCTGGCAGGACGGGGCGCTCACGACGGTTGTCGACGAGATCCCGGACGAGCGGGCCTCGCGCTTCAACGACGTCATCGCCGATCCGGCGGGCCGGGTCTTCTGCGGGACGATGCCGACCGGCGACCGTTCGGGCCGGCTGTATCGGCTCGACGTGGACGGGGCGGTGACGATGGTGTTGGACGGCATCGAGTGCTCGAACGGTCTGGGTTTCACGCCGGACCGCAGGCAGATGTATTACACGGATTCCGGCAAAGGCGAGGTCTACCTATTTGACTATGACGTCGCCACGGGCATCCTATCGAAGCAGCGGTTGTTCTTTCGCCTGCCCAAGGAGAAGGGTTGCCCGGACGGGATGACTGTGGATGATGAGGGCTTCGTGTGGGCGGCGATATGGGACGGGAGTTGTCTCATTCGTCTCGCGCCGGACGGCTCCGAAGACCGGCGCATAGTGTTTCCGGCCAAGAAGGTCTCGAGTGTGATCTTCGGGGGCGACGACTATAAAGACCTTTATATCACCACGGCTGGCGGTCAGAACAAGGAGACGGACGGGGACGGGGCGGGGGCGCTGTTCCGCATTCGAGGCGATATCGCGGGGACGCCGGAATTCCTGTCGCGGGTGTTGTTGTGATATTCCTAGTGTAGTGAGTCATCATGTTGGCCACTTATCGTAAAGATGGTAGTTATGTTATTTTCCCCCTTTGAAGGGGGTTAGGGGGATGTTGGATTGCCGACACAAACTACCGTCAAGCGCGCAAGAACATCCCCCTAACCCCCTTCAAAGGGGGAAAATAGCCGACGATAAATGCTTGCACTTCTCAATCGTCCGGAATCACCGCTTCGTTAAGATCCTGCAATTATGATTCACTACACTAGCGCCCTAGTGCCGTGGGCGGTTCATCAGGTGCTTGAGATGGTATAGGAGGTCGAGTGCGTCGCGGGGGCTGAGTGTGTCGACCTCGACGGATTCGAGTTCTTTCTCGAGGGGGTTCGGTTCGGCGGGGGCTTGAGAACCGAACAGGTACATCTGCTGGGGCAGACCGACGGACGCCTGATTGCCGGCTTCGAGACTTTCGAGGATGGTGCGGGCGCGTTCGAGGACCTTGGGTGGAAGGCCGGCGAGTTTTGCGACCTGGATGCCGTAGCTGTGGTCGGCGCCGCCCTCGACTATGCGATAGAGGAACACGACCTTGTCGTTCCACTCGCGGACGGCGACATTGAGGTTCCTTGCGCGTTCGAGTTTGTTGGCGAGATCGGTGAGCTCGTGGTAGTGCGTGGCGAAGAGCGTCTTTGCGCGGATGTGGTCGTGAATGTGTTCCGCGACGGACCAGGCAATGCTGATGCCGTCGAAGGTGCTCGTGCCGCGGCCGATCTCATCGAGGACCAGCAGGCTCCGTTCGGTGGCGGTGTTGAGGATGCTGGCCGTTTCGATCATCTCGACCATGAAGGTGCTCTCGCCGCGAACGAGATTGTCGGAAGCGCCGACGCGGGTGAAGATGCGGTCGACCACGCCGATATGGGCTTCGGCGGCGGGCACGAACCCGCCGACTTGCGCCATGAGCGTGATCAGCGCCACCTGCCGGAGGTAGGTTGACTTGCCGGCCATGTTCGGTCCGGTGACGATCTGCAGAAACGCCACCGAGGGATCGAGGAGCGTATCGTTGGGCACGAACTCGCCGCGCGACATCAGGTCTTCGACGACGGGATGGCGTCCGTCGCGCACATGGATCACGTTCGAGTCGTTAACATCCGGTTTGCAGTAGTTCTTGGCCGCGGCGGTGTCGGCGAGCGAAAGGAGGGCGTCGATCATTGCGACGGCATCCGCGGTTTCCTGTATGCGCCGGGCCTGATCGGAGATGCGATTGCGAAGGGCGGCGAAAAGGTCGTATTCGATCTTTTGCATGCGCTCCTGCGCGGTGACGATCTCCTCTTCGCGGGACTTGAGGGTCGGCGTTACGTAGCGCTCGGCGTTGACGAGGGTCTGCTTGCGCTCGTAGTCGGACGGCACGAGATTCGTGTTCCCGCGTGAGACCTCGATGTAGTATCCGAAGATTTTGTTGTAGCCGACCTTGAGATTCGGGATGCCGGTTCTCGCAATTTCCTCACGTTGGAGCGTGGCGATCCAGTCGCGTCCGCCGCGGACGAGGGAACGCAGGTGATCGAGTTCCTCGCTATAACCGTCTTTGAAGAGGCCGCCGTCGGTGATGGGTAGCGGCGGTTCGTCGACTATGGCCGCCTCGATCCATGCGGCGACGTCGGTCAACTCGTCCATTCCGTCCCGAAGTCCGGCGAGAAGCTGCGTCGCCGCTTCGCGGAGAGTGGCGCGGAGGCGCGGGACTTGTTCGAGCGAACGGCCGAGCGCTTTCACGTCGCGAGCATTGCCGGTCTTCGACGTGAGCCTGCCAAGGAGCCGCTCGAGGTCGGCGACATCCCTGAGGATCTCTTTGAGTTCGAGTCGGACCTCGGCGTTCTGGAAAAGCTCCTCGACGGCGTCCAGTCGCGCGCGGATGGCGGCGACTTCGACCAGCGGGTGCAGGATCCAGTGTCGGAGTTTGCGTCCGCCCATGCTGGTCAAGGTGCGATCCAGCACGTTGAGCAGCGTTCCCTGGCGGCGTTTGTCCGCGAGCGACTCGACCAGTTCGAGGTTGCGCTGTGTGTTCCCGTCGAGGACGACAAAGCTCGAGGGGCTGTAGCATCGCGGGAAGCGGAGGTGGGGGGCGGTCTCGCGTTGCGTTCCCTTGACGTAGGCAAGGACGGCGCCGGCGCATGCCGTGGCTTCCGGAGTATCTTCGAGACCAAGGCCCTTGAGCGTGGTCAGGCCGAATTGATCGAGGAGGCCATCGCGCGCGGCACGCGGATCGAAGTCATCGCCGGGACGGTTGGTAAAAGAGATTCCATCGAAGCGTTTTCGCAACCGGGCGATAAGCGCCGCCGGATCGACGAGACTATCCGCCCGTTCCTTTTCCCCCTTTCCCCTTTTCCCCTTTTCCCCCTCGGTTTCAGCAGGTGCGACGAATTCCTCGGAGATCAGCATCTCGGCGGGGGCCATGCGCGTCAGTTCATCGAACAGCGTTCGTTCGATATCGCAGTCGATCTGAGCGGCGAGGAACTCGCCCGTGCTGACGTCGACAAAGGCGAGGCCCGCTTTACCTTCGTGGCACGTGAGTGCGCCGAGATAGTTGTTGGAGGTCTCCTCGAGGAGGTTTGGCTCGATGACGGTGCCGGGGGTGATGGTTCTGATGACGGCGCGCTTGACGATCCCCTTTGCTTCTTTGGGGTCCTCGATCTGGTCGCAGATCGTGACGGTGCGGCCGGCCTTGATCGCCTTGGCGACGTAAGCATCAACGGTGCGGTATGGCACGCCGCACATGGGGACGCGGTCCGCCTTGTCGATGCCGTCGCGTGATGTCAGGGCGAGGCCGAGGATTCGCGACGCTTCGAGGGCGTCCTCGAAGAACATCTCATAGAAATCGCCCATGCGGAAGAAGAGTAGCGAGTCGGGGCACTCCGCCTTGGCCTGAAGGTATTGGCGGAGCATGGGCGTCAGACGCGCTTCCGAGACGTCGCTGAGTTTCTTCCAGTTCCGGGTCATATGGGGAGACTATACCGCAGCACGTGATCTACTTTCCCGCGGAGACGGCGGCGTCGCCGAGGATTTGCAGCACGACGCGGGCCGCTTCGGGCACGGGATCGCTTAGGACGGGAAGGTATACGGTCCTTTCCTTGGCGAGTTCGGCCTTCGGGAAATCACCCTGTTTGTAGCCCTTGTAGCCTTCGCTGGCGCAAAGGGGCCCGCGGTTGCGGGTGAAAATGTCGAACCCTTTGGCGAACAGGGGCAGGTCGTGAAGGTTCGGATACGCGACCCTCTTCACCGCGAGGCCCTTTTCGTTCACCGCTTTGACGAAATCGTCCGTGGACATGCCGCCCATTTTGCCGGGCTCGTGTATGACGGGAAATCCGTAGAAGCCGGCACGTTCCGCTTTCTCGTAAACCTTGAGGGGGCGCAGCCCGGGAATGCCGGCTAGTCCCTCTTCGACTTCCTTGAAGTATGCGCCGCGTTTCCGGTTGAGTTCCGGGAGCTTGCGGAGTTGCACGGCGGCGATGCCGATTCCGAGGGGGTGTGCGCGGAATTTCATGCCCAGGCCGAGTGGTTGAAGCTCCTCGTAGCGCGCGCCGACGAGGTCGATGCCGGCGATGCGATTCACCTGGCCGACGAGACAGGCGCGCTCGAAGACGTCGATGTCGTCCGTGGCCAGCATTCCGCCCTCGCCAGCGCTGACGGCCTTCGAGCCTTGAAGGCTCCACGCTCCGGCGTGGCCGATTGCGCCGCACATCTTGCCGCCGTACTTTGCGCCGTGGGCGTGCGAGCAGTCTTCGACTACCGGGATACCGTGCTCCCTGGATACGGCCATGACGGCGTCCATGTCGCAGATGTTTCCCCAGAGGTGAACTGCGCAGATGCACCGGGTCTTGTCCGTAATCTTCGCGCACATATCTACGGGATCGATCGTGAGTGTTTCGGGATCGACGTCGCAAAACACGGGTTTGGCTCCGAGCAACAGGGCGGGCGCGATGGTGCAGATCCACGTGTTGATGGGACAGATCACCTCGTCGCCTGGCCCCACGCCGAGACCGAAGTAGGCGGAGTACAGGGCGGAGGCGCCGTTGACGACGCTGACGGCGAACTTGGTTCCAATCCACTCTCGCCATTCCTTCTCGAACTCGCGTACGACAGGGGTGCCGCCTGAGAGTTCGTTGCGAAGGGTCATCTCGGCGGCCATGGCCACCTCTTCCTCGGTGATCTGCCGCCAGCGGTCGAGCTCGGGGATGGCCGCGCCGGCCGTCTGGACGAAAGTGCGGGTGTTGATGTAAGGGCTTCGTGCATCCTGCGCCATTGGGTATCTCCCGCGGGTCGGGTTATTCGGTGATGATAGCAGAGCACAGAGGAAATTGCATGGAAGCTTGATTCAAGCTCGTTCGGGACATGGACTGAAAGTTTCCGGGATGGTATACTCAGGGCGAGGGCTATATCATGTTGTGCCAGAAGTGCAGCAAGAACCTGGCTACGGTCCGCTACGCGGAGGTGGTTGACGGCAGAGTTACGGACATCCATTTGTGCGCGGAGTGTCTCTCGCGGCAGCAGGACACTTCGGCTTCCGGCTTTGAGTTGTCGGGACCGGTCCCTGCGGCGAAGACGGGTTCGCGCCCGCAGTTGTTGAGGCCCCGTCCAAGGATCCCGCGGACGTGCAAATCTTGCGGCGCGAAGCTTCTCATGGTTCTCGAGAGCGGCAAAGTGGGTTGCACGAAGTGCTACGAGCATTTCTCGGCGGACGTCGAGCCGATGCTCGTGGCGCTGCACGGTAGCGCGCAGCATAAAGGGAAAACATCGAAGATGGGTGACGTTCGGACGCGGTTGTGTTCGGACTTGCAGACCAAGCGCACGTTGCTGCGGAGCGCCCTCGAGACGGAGCGATACGAGGAGGCGGCGGCGCTCCGGGACGGCATCCGGCAACTCGAAACCGCCTTGGGCGCCTCGTCTCCGGTGGAGGGCTAGACTATGGTCGAGACGTGTTTCGATAGGCCTCCCTGCTGGGTGGCCGGCGAGGGGCCGGAGGCTTCGGTTGCGGTCTGGTGCCAATGCAGTCTGTTGCGAAATCTTGCCGATTTCGCTTTTCCGGCGGCCTGTTCGGATGAAGAGAAACGCTCGATCGAGGAACGGGTCCTGGTGGCGCTTGAAGTCCTGCATTTGCTCGGTGAAGGACAGTACCGCGGCATGCAGGGGCTCGCCAGGGCCGAAGTCCTTTCCCTCGCGGAATGCCGGCTGATCCCCTTTGAGCTTGCGCTGAACGGAAGACCGGGTACGGGCGTGTATGTTAGTGAAGATCAGTCAACCAGCATCGCGATCAACGGGTCGGACCATTTGTGCATCACTATGCTGGCGTCCGGTCTGCAATTTCAGGATGTGTGGGCGCGCCTAGCGGTGCTGGACGACCGCCTGTCCGGATCGCTGGATTACGCGTTTGACAAGCGGCTTGGTTTTCTCACCACTTCACTTGGGCATACCGGGACCGGGTTGAGGGCCGGCGTGGTGCTGCACCTTCCGGGATTGGTCATGTCGAACGGTATGGCCAATCTGGTTCAGGGCGCGCGTCAGCGGCGTCAGGCCGTCCACGGCCTCAAGTCGACGGTCAGTCCCGCGGCCGTGGCGTCGGCGGCATCGAGTTCCGTGGCGCGGAAGACTCAGCCTGAGAATCCACGGATCACGGACTTGGGAGAGGCCTTCTACATGGATCTCACGGGTGCGCTTTACGGCGACGTGACCGAAGCGGAAGGCGACTTGTTCCTGTTGACGAACCTTGCCACGCTGGGCGTGTCGGAGGAGGAGATCCTTTTCCATTTGCGGCATGCGGCTTCCGAGATTATCGCCCAGGAGCAGGCGGCGCGGAATGCTCTCCTCGGCAAGGATCAGCGCCGTCTCGAGGACCGCGTGTACCGAGCGCTCGGGATTGCGCGGAGCGCGCGAGTCCTCGGTTTCACCGAGGGTGCAGCGTTGTGGTCTTCGCTTCGGCTTGGGATCGAGACCGGATTGCTTTCCGGGCACTCGTTGCATCATGTTAATGAACTGTTGTTTGCCTCGCAGAGCGGCCATATCCGAATGAAGACGGGCCGCGATTGCGACGAATGGTTGTTGAGCATCGAGCGGGCGGACCTTTTCCGGGACCGTTTCGCGCCGCATAGAGAGGGTTAGTGAGCCATGTGGGACCGATTTACCGAACGCGCAAAACACGTCGTAAGCTCCGCCCGCGAAGAGGCGGCGCGGCTCAATAGTGAATATGTGAGGACCGAGCATATTCTCCTTGGGCTTTGCCGCGAATCAGAGGGCATTGCCGCGCGCGCGCTCGAGAACCTTGGCGCCGACGTGGAAGCCATCGCCACGGAGATCGAGCAGCGGATGCCTCCGGGCACGGGCCGCGTTTCGAGCGAAGAGATCTCGTTTACGCCCCGCGCAAAGAAGGTGCTTCAGTTGGCGGCCGAAGAGGCCATGCGCTTCAGCCACAGCTACATTGGCACCGAGCACATCCTTCTGGGGTTGCTCAAGGAGGGGGAGGGCATCGCCGCGACGGTCCTTCAGGACATGAAGATCGACACGGGGCGGGCGCAGGCCGAGATCATGCGGCTGCTCGGAGACCAGGGCCGGCCAGCGGGCCAAGCCGCCGCCGGGAAGAAATCGTCGACGCCGGCGCTGGACACGTTCGGCCGCGACCTCACGGAACTGGCGAGGGAGAACAAACTCGACCCCGTGATCGGGCGTGAAGCCGAGATTGAACGCGTGATACAGATCCTCAGCCGGCGGACAAAGAACAATCCGGTGCTGATCGGCGAGGCGGGGGTGGGCAAGACGGCGATCGTCGAGGGGCTTGCCCAGGCGATCGTGAACGGGGACGTTCCGGACCTGTTGCTGAAACGGCGTGTACTCTCGCTCGATCTGGCGGGGATTGTGGCCGGAACCAAGTACCGCGGCCAGTTCGAAGAACGCCTGAAGTCCGTCATGAAGGAGATCCGCAGGGCCGACAACGTCATTCTTTTCATTGATGAGCTGCACACTATAGTCGGCGCGGGCGCCGCGGAAGGCGCCGTGGACGCCGCGAATATGTTGAAGCCATCGCTCGCGCGGGGCGAGCTTCAGTGCATCGGGGCCACGACGATGAATGAGTACCGCAAGCATATCGAGAAAGACGCCGCGTTGGCGCGGCGGTTCCAGACGATCATCGTCGAACCTCCGACCGTCGAGCAGACGGTCTTGATCATCGACGGGCTTCGCGACCGCTATGAAGTCCACCACCGGGTGAAGTTTTCCAAGGACGCGGTTGTTGCGGCGGCCCGGTTGTCGAACCAGTACATCACGGACCGTTATCTCCCGGACAAGGCCGTGGACGTTATCGACGAAGCGGGAAGCCGCGCGCGGCTCCAGATCACGACGCGGCCGGCGGACCTGCGCGAGATCGAGGCGGAGATCGAACGGGTGACCGTGGAGAAGGAAACGGCGATCCGGCAGCAGGAATATGAGAAGGCGGCGGGCATGCGCGACCGGGAGCGGACGCTCATCGGCAAGCTTGAAGAACGCAAACGGCTGTGGGAAAAACAGAGGGATTCCGCCGAGACCGTGGTCACTGGGGAGGATATTGCCTACATCGTATCGAAGTGGACGGGCATCCCGCTCACCAAACTCGAGGAAAAGGAATCGGCGCGTCTGCTGCGGATGCGCGAGGAGCTTCACAAGACCGTTGTGGGCCAGGAGCAGGCGATTGACTCGATCGCGCGCGCTGTCCAGCGGTCCCGGGCGGGACTGAAAAACGCGAAGCGGCCCGTGGGCTCATTCATGTTCCTCGGGCCGACGGGCGTCGGGAAGACGCTTCTGGCGAAAGCGCTCGCGGTGTTTCTTTTCGGGAGCGAGGATGCGCTCGTGTCCCTTGACATGGCCGAATACATGGAGAAGTTTTCGGTGTCGCGGCTTGCGGGCGCGCCGCCCGGCTACGTGGGATATAACGAAGGCGGCCAGTTGACCGAGCAGGTGCGCCGCAGACCTTATTCAGTGGTGTTGTTCGACGAGATCGAAAAGGCCCACCCGGATGTGTTCAACGCGCTGCTACAGATCCTGGAAGAGGGCTTCATGAACGACGCGACGGGCCGGCGCATTGATTTCAGAAACACCGTCATCGTGATGACCAGCAACGTTGGCGCCCGCCGGATCGGAAAGAACGTCACCGTGGGGTTCCAGCGCGACACTACGGACGACGAGTATGCCCGGATGAAGGACCGGGTGATGGAGGAGGTGAAGAAGGTCTTCAATCCGGAGTTTCTCAACCGCGTCGACGAAGTGCTTGTCTTCCACCGGCTGACTCACGCGCAGTTGGTCGACATTGTTGACATCCAAGTCGGCGAAGTGATACAACGTCTTGCCGAGAAGGACCTGCGGCTGGTAATGACTCCCGCGGCGAAGGAGTTTCTTGTTCGGGTGGGCAGCGATGATGAGTACGGCGCCCGCCCACTGCGGCGCGCGGTGCAGAAATACGTCGAGGATCTGTTGGCGGAGTTGGTGTTGGGCGGCGAATATCAACCCGGCGCCTGTCTCGAATTACAGCCTTCTCCGGATGAGAAGAAGCTGGTGTTCGAGCGGGCGGTGCCGGTGGCGGAAGGTGTGACGCCTTGAAAGAAACACAAGGATACCTAAAATCTCAAAGCCACTGGCCTGACTTCTCGCCGGAACCATCCGAGAAGGAAATTCTCGCATCACAGTTTGTCAAACCACGGCAAGCTGTGTCTCGGCGGGAATCCGGACGGAGCGGCGCTTGGCTCGCGCTGACAGCGGCGATCCTGAGTCTTGCCGTTGTTGCAGCGGCCGCCGCCCAGGAGCAAGCAAAGGAACGCCTTGTCAAAGCTGTCGAGATCCAAGGGTTGAAGAGCATCAGCGACCAAGTGGTCCGCTCGCAGCTCGAGGTGCAGCCCGGCCAAGCCTATAACCCCAGCGCCGTCGCTCGAGACATACGCCGTCTATACAGCCTCGGGCATTTTGACTCGATCAAGGCCGATGCGGCCGAGGCCGCGGAAGGCATAACGCTCACCTATATCGTTCAGGAAAAGCGGATCATCGATTCGGTCAAGATCGTCGGAAGCGACAAGATCCGCGCCAGCAAGGTCCGTGGGGTCCTGTCCTGGAAGGAGGGAGACTCCTTTGCGGCGGACGCCTACGATGAAGAACGCAACGCGATCCTGAAGCTCTATGAGGAAAAGGGATTTGCCAACACCTCGGTTGACATCAGCGTCGAGGAGGTCGGCCCGTCGCGCGTCAGGGTGACGTACGCGATTACGGAAGGCAAGAAGGCCCGCATCCGAAGCCTAACGTTCGAAGGCAACCAGGTCCTTACGGCCCGGCAGCTCCGAAAGGGGATGAAGATCAAGCGCGCGAGGTGGTTCCTAGGCGGCAAGTACAATGAAGAAAAGTTCGAGACCGATTTGAAGTCGGTCCTTGACAAGTACGGCAATGTGGGCCACCTCGAGGCCGCCATTGCCGGCACCGACATCGCGTACTCGCCCAACGGCAAGAAGATGGACGTGAAGATAAGGCTAGCAGAGGGTGCGCAGTATAAGGTCGGCGAGATCGAGACCGCGAACAACAAGGTTTTCGATGACGACGAGATCATGAAACAGGTCAAGGTCAAGGCCGGCGACGTGCATAACAAAGGCCAGGTAGCCAAGGACAGCGCGACGGTCGCGAAGCAGTATCAGGACAGCGGCTATGTCAACGCCGATGTCGCGCCTCAAGTCACGCTGGACCGCGAGGGCAAGACCACGCACGTGGTCCATGACGTCAAAGAAGGAGACCTCAAGTACATCAAGGAGGTCGATATTACCGGCAACACTGTCACGCGGGACGAAGTCGTCCGCCGGCAGATCATGGTTGCGCCGGGAGACCGCTTCGACGGCACGCTCGTAAAGCGGAGCCAGCAGAATCTCGAAAACACGCGTTTCTTCGAGAAAACGCGGTTGACGCTGCACGACATCGAGGATGAAGACCTCTGGACGAACCTGCTGGTGGACGTCGAAGAGGCTGATACGGGCAATTTCCTCTTCGGCGTGGGCTACAGTTCGGAAGAGCAGATAGGCGGCTTCGGCGAACTGCGCCTCAGCAACTTCGACATTACGAACTGGCCGAAGTTCTCGGGCGGCGGCCAGATGTTCTCGGTGCGCCTGAACGTCGGCACGGTCCGCCAACAGTACAATCTGAGCTTCACGGACCCGGAGATCGGGGGCTATCCGATCGCGTTCGGGGTTGACGCTTTCAACGAGTCGTACCGGTATCGCCGCAACTCGAAGTACACGGAGGAAATCACCGGAGGGCAGATCCGCTTCGGCAAGTCCCTCTCGCCGTTCGTCACGGTGCGCACGGCATTGCGCTACGCGGACGTCGGCTACAGCGATATTGACAACTACTTCTTATACACACCGGAATGGCGCCAGGCGCTCAAAGAAACCACTACGATGAGCAATAGCTGGTCCATCGAGCGCGACACGCGGGACATCAAGCGCGACGCCACCAAGGGCAGCAAACACGAGGTGGTCGGCACGATCGCCGGTCCGGGCGGCGACAACTACTTCTACCGGCTCGAACATGATTCCTCCTGGTTCTTCTCCCTCGACGAGAAGAAGAAATGGGTCCTGTCGCTGCGGACGCGCGAAGGCTGGATGAATGAGTACGGCTCTTCGGATTACGTGCCCCTTTCGGAGCGGTTCTTCGCAGGCGGCACGACGACCGTCCGCGGCTACGATTACCGGGACATCGGGCCGAGAGCACCCCAGTTTTGGCTCTCGGATAAGAAGGAGCCCATTGGCGGCAAGCTTCGACTGGTCGAGAATATCGAAATGAAGTATAAGGTCACGGATATCGTGCGGCTTTACGGGTTCGTGGACGTCGGCGGCGTATGGAGCGACGTGGGCGATTTCGACCTTGGCGACATGAAATTCAGCGCCGGTATCGGGCTTGGCGTGGACATTCCCAGGATGGGTCCCGTTCGGATCGACTACGGCATCCCCCTCAACCCAGACAAATACCAGGGCAGCGGACGCCTGCACCTCATGACGGGATTCAGCTTCTGATAGGCGCTATCAAGTATCGAAACCGCCGGCTTGCGGCTAGTTGCGGGACAATCAGCAACTAGTGGAACGTTTCCGAAATAACGTTGCAGTACCCCGAAGGGGTCGAACCGCATGGAAACGGGCGTCAATATTGTTGCGTGTTCAACCCCTTGTGTATCACGGATACGGGTTCCGTGGGTTTCACCCACGGCTATTCACATTGCATCCCTTCGGGATGTCATACCGAACCTGTAACGCTATTTCGAGAACGCGCTACTAGCCCTTTGTGTATTTGGGATTTGAATCGGCAGTGGCCAGGTGGTATAGTTGCCGTTCATCTTGGAGCCAAGTGCGCTTGGGCGGCGGATGCCGGGCGCTTGGCGAACACAGAACCAAGAAACATTTCGTCTTGCCCTGGACCCGAAACGTGGCCCTGGGAAACCAAGGATACGAGGACCTCTAAACGTGAGAACGACGAGAATTGTGGTGTTATGGATAGCTGCCGTTGTTTGTATTGCCGCTTCCGCAATGCCGGCGCTCGCGCAAGGCGCGAAGGCAAAGCCGGCGGCTTCCGCGGAGACAACCGAGGCCGCCCCCGCTGAGGCGAAGCCTGCTGAAGGCGCGCCTGCCGCCGTTCCGGCGCCGTCCGCATCCGGTTCCGGCGTCCAGTACCGCATTGGGGTCGTGAACCGGAAACAGGTCCTCGACAAGTACAACAAGGTAAAGGACGAATACAAGAAGCTCCAGGCGAAGGTGGATGGCGAGCAGGGCGACATTGACAAGCTCTCTAAGAAAATCGAGGGCATGAAAACGGACTACGACGCCCAGAAGGGCACCATGACGCCCGAACAGCGGGCCACCAAGGAAGCTGATGTCCAGAAAGAGTACGGCGAGTACAAATCCCTGCTCGATAAGAAGCAGCGCGAGATCGACGCGGACGAGCAACTGCTGATGAGGACCGTGCTTTCGGAGATCGACCAAGTCGTATCAAAGATTGCCACGGACCAAGGGTTCCATCTGGTGCTTGAAGGGAGCGGTCGCAGCGGCGTCATCTTCTACAGCCCGACCATCGACATTACGCAGAGGGTCGTGGACGCCCTGAACAGCAAGCAATAGCACGAAAGGTCGAGACGGAAAAGCCGAATCCCTTTCCCGGCGGAAGGGAGTCGGATTTCACTATGGACACATCCGTTGGTGAGATAGCGGCGCTCGTCGGTGGCACCGTCACGGGCGAGCCGGCGTTGAAAATCACCGGCCTGAACGGGATCAAACAGGCCCAAGCGGGCGACCTTACTTTCCTCGGCGACCACAAATACCTCGTCTACTTCAAATCCACCGGCGCTTCTGCCATTCTCGTGGCCCCGGACTTCGATCCGGACGAACCGGCCCAGAAGGAAAGGGCGCTTATCCGGGTCAAGAATCCCTATATGGCCTTCATCCAGGTCATTCAGGAGCACGCGGTACGACCGGAAGCGTTCTATCCGTCCGGCATTCATCCCACAGCCGTTATCGGACGAAACGTCAAGCTGGGCCGGGACGTGGCGATTGACGCCCACGTGCGCATCGCGGACGACGCAGCCATAGGCGACGGCGTCGTTCTATATGCCGGAGTCTACGTAGGACACGGGTGCCGGATTGGCGGCCACACGGTTGTGTACCCGAACGTAACGTTGCGAGAGGGCGTAACAGTCGGCGCCCGGTGCATTCTCCACGCCGGCGTGGCCATCGGCAGCGACGGATTCGGCTTTGCCCCCGTGAAGGGGGCTTGGTTCAAGGTCCCCCAAACCGGGACGGTCATCATAGGCGACGACGTCGAGATCGGCGCCAATACCGCCATTGACCGGGCCACCTTCGGAAGCACGGTCGTGGGCCGTGGAACAAAGATTGATAATTTGGTCCAGATCGGCCATAATGTCGAGATTGGTGAGGATTGTGTAATCTCCGGGATGACCGGGGTGGCGGGAAGCGCGACCATCGGGAATCACGTGACCATAGCAGCGCAGGTCGGCGTCGGCGACCACGCGCGGATAGGAGACGGAGCCACGATTGCCGGACGTTCGGGAGTCCTGGGGGAGGTCGAGCCCGGCCGGGTTATGTCCGGCTATCCGCTGATGGAGCATAAACAGGAATTGCGCATCATGGCCGCAATGCGGCATATCCCGGAGTGGCCGCGTCGAATCCGCGACCTGGAACAGCGCGTTCAGACACTGGAAAAGCAACTGAGTGGAAAACCAGAAAACCATAGCGAATGAGGTCTCATTCTCGGGCATCGGCCTCCACACCGGCAGCCTGACGACGATGACCTTCAAACCGGCGGCCCCGGACACCGGTGTGACTTTCTACCGGGTGGACCTGCCGCAGAAGCCGGCCATTCAGGCCGATATAGACCACGTGGTGGACGTTTCGCGCGGCACGACTATCGGTTTCAACGGCGCCAAGGTCCACACCGTCGAGCACGTCCTGGCGGCCATTTACGGGCTCGACATCGACAACATCGGCATCGAACTCGACGGGCCCGAGATTCCCAACGGCGACGGCAGCGCCCATCCCTTCATGCAAACCTTGAAGAAGGCCGGCCTAGTCGAGCAGGATGCCGAGCGGAAGTACATCAAGATCACCGAGCCCGTGTACTACCGCCTCGATGACGTTACCCTGAGCATTCTTCCCGCGGACGACCTCCGCATCACCATGACCATCGCTTATGACCACCTAGCCATCGGGACGCAGTACGCCTCGTTGACCATCACCCCTGAGATCTTCGAGCGGGAATTGGCGCCCGCCCGCACCTTCTGCTTCCTGCGTGAGGTGAAGATGCTCCAGGAACAGGGCCTGATCAAGGGCGGAAGCCTCGAGAGCGCCGTTGTCATCGGCGACGAGTCCATCCTTAACGACAACTTGCGGTTCGCCGACGAGTTTGTCCGGCACAAGATGCTCGATCTCCTCGGCGACATGTACCTGCTCGGGCGGCGCATCAAAGGCCACGTCATCAGCGTCAAGTCGGGCCATGCCAAGAACGTCATGTTCTCCAAGCAGATCAAGAAGGCCTATCTGAACGGTCACGCCGTTCCCGATGACGGCGCGTTTGCGCCACCGAGACAGCCCGGACTCGACGTCGGCAAGATCATGAGGATCCTGCCGCACCGCTTCCCGCTGCTGCTCGTGGACCGAGTGCTTTCCTTTGTGCCTCGTCAGCGCGCGGTGGGCATCAAGAACGTGACGGTCAACGAACCATTCTTCCAGGGACATTGGCCAAGGGTGCCGGTCATGCCCGGCGTTCTGCTTATCGAGGTCATGGCCCAAGTGAGTTCCGTCGTGCTATTCGACGGCGATTCGGGCCTCGATAACGGCGGACCCTCTCAAGTGGCCTTTCTCATGGGCATTGACCGGGCCAGGCTGCGCCGAGGCGTGGTCCCCGGCGACCAGATCGTCGTCGAGGCGGAACTCGTCGAAGCCCGCGACAACGCCTGCAAGGTAAAGGCCGTCGCCCGCGTCGACGGCGCCATCGTCGCGGAGGCCGAGATGCTGTTTGGCCTCATGAACAACCCACAGTAGCCGGCCCTTGTTCCACAACCCCGGCGCCAGGCCTCTTCGGATTTCTGCTCAGCCATTGGATTGCTTCCTTCTCGTCTGCGCCCTTCCCACAGGCTCTGCGCCTGTCATACACCTTTGGCGCTTTCGTCTTGATCAGGTTCTTTCGGAAGTTAAGCGCTATGCCATACAGCCACAATCCAAACGACTTTCCCCTTTGGATAGTAGAAAAATCGGTAGGGCGCGACAACTACTTCTCGAAAGGGAAGGTCGGGAAATTCGGGCAAGATTCTGCCGGATTGCGGGAACTTCTGAAGTCGCAACAAGGCTTTCTCCGCCTTATGCCGGAATGCCATAGCTGCCGTAGGGTTCTCTCGATAGATGTACGCGATGGCGGCAAGGAACTGGCTGCGAGCTGACGGTGTAAAACGGACTTTCATCCCCGCAGCTCTTTCAATAGGATATCGGCTTCCGCGAGAACGACGTCAAGGTCGTAACCTTTGCCTGTTTCGATTTCTTTCTGCCCCCGGGCAAGGAGCCGCAGGAGCTCAAGCTCACGCTGAGAATGCTCATAGTCCTCGACACTGACCATTACAACGGCGGCACGGCCCCGCTGTGTGATAACCAGGGGTTCGTGCGACGCGGCTACGCGCTTTACGATTGTCGTGGCATCCTGGCGAAGGTCGGTGATTGGAACGATATTCGGAATTCTGGCCATCTGCAATACCTCCAATGCTAGTCTTGATGATAGCGCCAATGGTGGGAAATGGCAAGCGTTTTGTTTCACGAAGCCGGTCTTGTCCGAGTGAATCGCTTGATGATCAACGCAGAGGGCGGGGAAAACGCGGAGATTCACAGCGGCAACTAAACGGACAAATCCATATGATCTTAACCGCAAAGAACACAGAGAACTCAAAGAGAATCTTCGTAGGGAAACAGGATTCTGACGGATAGTAGTACGAAGTCATTGCGTCGATAGCGTTCCAGGCCGCGCCGTCAGTGACCCGGGTGGGCCAGGATTGGCAGCCGTGGCGTTCGGAACTCAGATGTCAACGCCTTGGTCGCGCGCGACCAGGAGGTTGGATCGCAGCAGTGCCTCGAAACTGCCGCAGTCGGCCCACCAGCCTTCGATAACCTCGTAGGTCATCGTGCCGCACCGGATATACTCGTTGTTCACGTCCGTGATCTCGAGCTCGCCGCGGTCGCTGGGGACCAACGTCTCGCAGATCTCGAAGACGTCGCTGTCGTAGAGGTAAATGCCGATGACGGCGAGGTTCGTGGGCGGCTGTTTGGGTTTCTCGATGATCCGGGTCACCTTGTCGCCTTCGAGGACGGCCACGCCGAATTCCTTCGGATTCGGAACCTCTTTAAGAAAGATCTTCGCGCCGCGCGGCTGCGCCCTAAAATCGTCGACAGCCCGGCGGATGCTCCCCTGCACGAAATTGTCGCCGAGTATGACCGCCACCTTGTCGGCGCCCACAAAGTATCGCGCGAGCCTCAGAGCGTCGGCAATGCCTCCCTCGCTCTTCTGATAGGCGTAGTTCATATGACGCAGGCCGAACTCCTCGCCGTTACCGATGAGGCGGAGGAACTCGCCCGCGTTGTTCCCGCCCGAGACCAGCATGATATCCGTGATCCCCGCATCCACTAGTGTCTGGATCGGATAGAAGATCATTGGTTTGTCATAGACGGGGAGCAAATGTTTGTTCGTTACCCGCGTGAGCGGACTAAGACGCGTCCCCAACCCACCCGCCAACACGACGCCTTTCATACGAAGTCCCCTTTCCGGTTAGTTCCCGCAACGCGCCGATTATGCTCTGAAGGTCCGGGGATCTGCAAGAAGCACTTGTCCGGATTCAAGAGTCAGAAGGCCTGGTCTGGACACGCGACGCCCGGAGGGTGTATCTTCCCCACGGCACGAGGGGGAATTCCCTTCGTGAGGACTGTGTTAAGTCTCAGTAAGGCGCCATTCGGCCAATAAGGACATAACGTTGCATCCCGCGAGCATCATAGCTGCTTCGAGAGATACCGTGCGCTTCCCTGAAGTCTCGACCCCCGAGATTGACAGCGAGGAGTTTTCACCAGAGGAGCGGCACGCCCTTGTCGCCATCAACCGCCGTGTCGCCGCGGCCCAGAGCATCGAGGAGGTGTTGGACTTCCTCTTCGATACGACGCGCGGCATCTGCCCGTGCGACCGCGTTAGCCTCGCCTTCTTGGAGGAAGGGAGCCAGAGGGTCGTGTCACATTGGGCGAAAGCCCTCTACGAGCCAATCCTGCTGCAGAAAGGCTTCGCTCAGGACCTCAAGGGAAGCACCTTGAAGGAAATCCTGGACACGAACCGGCCTCGCATCATAGGCGATCTCGAGCAGTACCTCCAGGAACACCCGGACAGCATCTCGACGCGCATCATCGTGCGCGAGGGTTTGCGTTCGAGCATGACGTGCCCGCTGATCGTGGATGGCCGTCCCGTCGGCTTTCTGTTTCGCAGTTCGCGCAAGGCCAACGCCTACGACCGCCATCAGGTCCGCCTGCACCTCGCTATGACGGAACGGCTCAGCCAGGCCGTCGAAAAGGCGTGGCGGATCGAACAGCTCGCGACCGCCAACCGGGCCTACTTCGAGATGCTCGGATTTGTCGCGCACGAACTCAAGAGCCCTTTGGCGTCGCTGGTCATGGATATCGAGGGCCTGTTGAACGGACACTTCGGCCCGGTCCCTCCCGAACAGGGCGCACGACTCGACAAGATGACGGCCAAGGCGCAGTACCTCCTCACCCTTGTGAGCGACTACCTCAATCTTGCCAAAGTCGAGAACACGGAACTGCGTCTGAATCTCCAGGACGACGTCAATGTGCTGGACGAGGTCGTCCGCCCCGCGATCGAACTCGTCCAGAACCTGATGGACCAGCAACGCGCCACCCTGGATCTGCAAGTCCCGGAAGAAACCATCCTCCTGCGCGTGGACCCTTCGTTGCTTGTCGTATCGGTATTGAACCTCATTTCAAATGCTGTGAAATACGGCGAGGAATGCGGCGACATTCGCCTGCGGCTGGAACACAGCCCCGAGCATCTTCGCGTTTCCGTTTGGAACCGGGGACCGGGATTTCCGGCAGAGGAGCGCGCGAAGCTGTTCCGAAAGTTCTCCCGTCTGCAATCGCCGGAACTGATCAAGCGCAAAGGGACCGGCGTCGGCCTGTACACCTCGTGGCGCATCATTCGGCTCCACGGAGGGCGCATCTGGGCCGAATCGGAGCTTGGACAATGGGCCGAGTTCGCTTTCGAGATACCACTGCCCGTCCCGGAAGCCGAGTCGAAGTAGAACAAAACCCTCTCGTCAAGACGGGTGAAGGATCCGCACCTAAGATTTGAGACCGCAGCAGAGAACTCGCGTCGATTGGCTCCGTGGCCGCGGCGTCCTCGCCGCGTCTTCGTCAAGAACCGCTTGAGGTGAAGCACGTGCGCCGAAACGCGGCGAGGACGCCGCGGCCACGGAGCCAATCGAGTGCTAAGAAGCGTTCGCTCTGCTCTTACATGCGAATCGTGAAGGATGGAATCCATGGAGACGCCGATAGGGAAAGCCGTTCCGAGCGCATTGCCGCAGCGCGCCCTGTTGGCCGCCGTCGCCGCGCTCATCGTGGCGGCGGATCTCTTACTTGCATGGAATGGGCAATACATGACCCCCTATCGTCTGGGGTTCCTCATCGTCGCGCTGGGACTATACGGGTCCGTGACGCGTTGGGACTCGCCCTCGCTAGGACTCACCCTCCGGCCCGTCCAAAGCTACAGGTATTGGATCAAAGCGGCCGTTCTTATCGGCGTCATGATGCTGGCCTTCATCGTAGTTTCGTTGCTTGTGTTGACGGCGTTCAGGAAAAGTTTTTCCCTGCCGGAGCGCGCCCCTTCTGAAGCACTGGCCTGGTTCTACTTCGCTTGCATTAACGCGCCGATTATCGAGGAGGTTGTGTACCGTTTCATTCTTTGCGTTCCGCTCGTGGCGATCTGCGGCCCGTGGTGTGCGATTGCCCTGAGCACCGTCACGTTCGCGGGACTCCATTTCGCGACAGGCGTCGCGTCGCCGGACAACGTCGTCGCCGGCGTGTTCCTGGCGTGGGCCTTCCTCAAGAGCGGCTCACTGGCCGTCCCGATAGCGCTGCACGCGTTGGGCAACACGTGTATCTTAGCTGCCGAGATCGCTGTGTGGTACTGGAAAGGCTGACTACACCCGCCTACGCGAACTCGCCCGCCAGTTTGTTTAGCACCTCGACGCCTCGATAGAGGGTATCGTCCGGCGTAGCGAAACTGATGCGAAAGTGGGTCTTGCGCTCGCTGAAAACTCCACCAGGAATGATCAGCACGTTGTTCTCGATGGCCTTCGTTACAAACTTATCGCCATCGAGCCCGGGCGCTTCCGGGAAGATGTAGAAGGCCCCGCCGGGTCTTGTGACTTTGAACCTGTCCTTTAGTCCCTCGTACACAATATCCCGCTTCGTTCGATAGGCCGCGACTTTGTCGCTGATATCGGTTCTGAGCGCTTGCACGGCGGCCTTTTGCGCGAACGATGGCGCGCAGACGAACGTGTACTGCTGGAGCGTGTTCATCTGCTGTATGATCTGCTCCGGCCCGGCGGCAAAACCGATGCGCCAGCCCGGCATCCCCCCCATCTTCGAGAGGCCGTTCAAGAGAATGACGTTGTCGTACAGTCCGGCGAATGTGCAGGGCTCGTCATCGTAACGGAGTTGCTCGTAAATCTCGTCGCTCAAGACGAGGATGTTGTGTTTCTTTGCGACGGCCGCGAGCGCGGCCATCTCGTGTTTGTTCAGCGTCACGCCGGTAGGATTGCCCGGCGAGTTGACGATGAGCATCTTCGTTTTGTCCGTGATGGCGGCCTCGACGGCATCGGGGCGCAACTTGAAATCCGGATACGTGTCAATCGGTTTGCACACGCCGCCCAGCAGATTCACGAGATGCTTATAGATGACGAAGTAAGGATCGGCGCACAGGATCTCGTCGCCGGGATCGATCACCGTCATGAATGACAGCAAAAGTCCCCCGCTCACTCCGCACGTGATCATCACGTTCCGCAGCGGCACGCCGAACCGGCGCTGGTAGTACGCCGAGCATTCCTGACGCAGCTCATCGATGCCCCACGTCTGAGTGTACTTGTTGAAGCCGGCCCGGATCTCCCGGATAGCCACGTCCTTGACGACCTCGTCCACGTCATAGTCCGGCTGTCCTATGCTCAGGTTGATGGGGTCCTTCATCTTGACGGCCAGCGCAAACACCTTACGTATGCCGCTCGCATCGATCTTGCCCATTCTCTTGGCAATGAATTCCATGAGTCCTCCCTCGCGTGCATTTCCGTTGCCGCCCGCTTGCGAATATTTTAGCGATGTGTCTTGCCGCTTCGCAACGCTCCTGATCTTGCGCGCGCGTGTAAGAGCGTGTACGGAAAGCCCATGTAGGTCAGGTTACAAACCGGACCCTGGAGTTTCTACATTATCATGCTGCGGCCGAGGCCGCCAATCCTTTCAGAGAGTTGTTTATGCCGAGCGGGACGAGCATTTCGGGGAACTCGTCCATTTCCTTGCGGAGGAGAGTGATGAGGTCAAGGCAAGAAGGCTTGTTGACAGCGCGCGGTAAAGGGCAACTCGGACGAGCGCACGACGACCATCAGGTCGTAGTCACTCCCACGCGGGGCCTCGTCACGCGCCCTGGAGCCAAAGAGATAGATACTGTCCGGATCGTACGCGTCGACCAGACGACGCACCATTTCCACCAGAATCGGATCTCTCGATATATCGTTCTTGGAAACCATGGGCCAGATCTTCCGTACGAGCTCAATTATAGCAGGATGCTTACGATGAAGTCTCCAAAATGAACACCCTGTCCGTCCTTGTCTGAATCACTGTCGCAATCGCGGGTCCATGGCGTCGCGGAGTCCTTCGCCGACCAAGTTGAACGCGGTGACCGTAATGAAAATAGCCAGACCGGGGAACGTTACGAGCCACCAGGCGCGATCCAGGAAGCGTTGCGACTGCGATAGGAGTTCGCCCCAGCTTGGCGTCGGCGGCGGTACCCCGAATCCCAGGAAGCTCAGCGCCGATTCGGTGAGTATGGCCCCTGCGACGCCGAAGGTGGCGCTTACCAGTACCGGCGAGAGCGCGTTCGGAAGCAGGTGCCGGAACATGACGCGGGCATCTCGAAGTCCTGTGGCGCGGGCCGCGACGGCGAAGTCGCTCTCGCGGAGGCGGAGGAACTCGCCGCGGATGAGCCGCGCGACGCCCGTCCATCCCGTAATGCCGATGACGACCATGATGTTGTAAATGCTCGGCGGTAGGAACGCAATCAGCGAGAGGATGAGGATGAAGGTCGGAAAGCACATCACGATCTCGATGATCCGTTGAAGCGTCAAGTCGATGATCCCGCCGTAATACCCGGCGATTGCCCCGGCGATGATGCCGATGAAAACGGCTATGCCCACGGCGATGAATCCCACCGACATCGAGATCCGCGTGCCCCAGATGAGCCGTGCGAGCACGTCGCGCCCGCGATCGTCCGTGCCCAGCCAATGTTGCGCGGTAGGCCCCTGGAGCCGCTCGCGCAGGTTCGAGCGTTCCGGCGAGTAGGGAACCGGAGGACGCAGGGCATACTCTCCGTCGCCCGGCTTCCACGCGGCGAAGTCCACGTCCACAAGCTCGGGGTAGTCGATCACGTTCGGGAGGAAGAAGGTCCGTCCGTTCATGACCATATGGACGGGCTTGTCTCCGGCGAGGAACGGGGCCGCGAGGGCCACGGCGAACAGAAACAGCACGAGACACAGCGCCGGCACGGACAGCCGGTTCCTCCGGAACTGCCGCGCAACCAGCCTCCAGTAGCTCTGCCGTTTCGGCTTCCTCATTCGAACTTTATCCTCGGGTCCACGATTGCGTACATGAGGTCGGAAAGGATCAGGCCCACCAGGGTGAGGAAGGCTGAGACGGATAGGATGCCCATGATCAACGGATAGTCGCGCGAGACCAGAGCCTCGAATCCCAGCCGTCCCATTCCAGGGATCGAGAAAATGCTCTCGATGATGAAGCTGCCCGCGATGAGGTCCGGAAGGAGCGTCGCAAGCAATGTGACGATCGGGATCAAGGAATTGCGGAGCGCGTATCTGAAGATCACGACCTTTTCCGAGAACCCGTATGCGCGCGCGGTGCGGATGTAATCCTGCCGTATTACCTCGATCATCCCCGCGCGGGCGTAACGCGAAAGTCCCGCCAACCCGCCATATGTCAGACAACATACCGGCAGCACAAGGTGCCAGCCCCGATCGAGCAGCCACTTGCCCCACGGCAGCGACTCCGCGCCGAACGAGCTCAGGCCGTTTATCGGAAACCAATTGACGAACTGTCCGCCGCCGAGGAAGACGATCATGAGCATGGCGACCCAGAAACTCGGGAGGCTGTAGAGCACGAACAACACAATCGTAACCGCATAGTCTCCCCAGGAATGCTGGTGCGTTGCGGAATACACGCCGATGGGAATCGCGATCAGGTATACGAGCAGAATGACGATGATCTCGATCTGAAGCGTGATTGGAATCGTCTCGATGATCTTGTCGCGAACGGGCCGCTGGTCCTTGTACGAGTTGCCGAAATCGAGGCGCGCGAGCTTGCCGAGCCAGAGTACGTACCGCACCGCGATGGGTTTATCGAGACCGTAGAGTTTCTTGGTCTGCTCGATGACGTTCTGAGAGACGCTGTCCGAGGCCAGCGCCGCGTCGCCCTTGCGCAGCTTCAGGTACACGGGGCTCCCAGGCGCCAGTTGCACCACGAGGAACGTGATAAGGCTGATGCCGATAAAGGTCGGCACAATCAGCATCGCCCGGCGTAGAAGATATGCGCGCATGGATTCAATGCCCTGCGGACTTCAGATTGATCCCACAGTTTGTCGTGGTCTGACAAACTGTGAAGAGGCCGGGCGCTATTTTGGGCCGGGGTCGGGGCAAATAGCAAGGGAGCACTAGCTTCCGGGTGAAGAGGGGGGAATTGGCGGCGGGGAAGTGTTATGCGAGTGAGGGGTGGCGGGGTTCTCGGGCTGGGCATCGGGTGAGCAAGGAGGGTGAAGAGGAAGGAGGTCAACGGGGCATGTCAGGGTGTGGGCTCCGGCGCAGTTTCACCTTTGCCTTCTCTGCCGCCGCGCGACGTTGGCTCGCGCAAGAAAGCCTTGTGGACATAGTGGACATGGTGGACGCGATGGACGGAACCTGCGCTCGCGCACGGCATTTCTTCACTCTGCGGGGTGCTCTCCGGTGATCCTTTGAACGGGCGGATCCTGAATGGCCGCGTGTTTGGCGCAGAGCCACAAGAGACCGTGCGCCTTGGTGAGTACAGGCCGCAAGTCGCCCCAGCGCTTCACCTCGGGCACATTTTTCAGCATCTCATCGTGGATATGTCGAAGCGCCACGATCTCCGGGCGTTGCCTATGTATCGAGCCGGTCTCCAACTCGTCATGACGGCCCACTTCGAGCTTGCCAGGCGGCAATGCCTTGGCAAATTCACCCATCAACTCGATCTTCTTCTTGAGCGTTTTGTCCAGAACGTCTCCCATTTGGACGTCCACCATCTTGCCCACTACGGGCACGAAAGTCTTGGCAAGCATGACAAACCACGATATGTATGGGGCGCTCTTGATGACCCAATCTCGCAGCATCTCGAATCGGTAGTCGGGCGGGTCGCCGCTGAAGATCGTCGCACCGGGGTGTGGGCCGTCGGGATGCTCGCACCAACAGGTGACGCGGTAGAACTGCTTCGTGGCCTTGCCCAAGAAATCCCATGAAGCCGCCTGATCGGGGAGGATACTGATCATGCACGGCGCCCGTTCAAGCTCCGGTCGCGCAGGGTCCAAAACATCGTGGTACAACCTCAAGGCTACGGCCATGAGGTCCTGCTGGCCATCACCGATTTCCCGGAGTATGGCCATCAATTGCTGCTCGCGAACGTCGTAACCATCTAGCAGGTGGTCGACTTGAACCTGGTCGCTGTTACACTGCTCGCAGGAGACGGCCTTGCCCCTGCGGGGCTCCAGGAAGGAGAGCCGGAAGCTCCCAGGGCACGCCCTGTCGTCCACACGTCCCGAACACGGGATGCGGTAGTCCGTCTTAAGGTTTCGCCAGCGGCCCTCGATCACCTTTTCCAAGGTGCAGTGCAGGTCGTGCAGCAGGTGGGCAGGATAAGCGTCTCTCACCGTCATGCGGAGGTCGCGATCCGAGAGTTCGACGAACGCCGTGCCGCGGCGCAAGGTGTCCAGGAAAAACCCATTGCGCCAGTTTCGGTCCCATTGGTCCTCTTGCTCTTCGACGGGCCTGCTCATTCGGCGCAGCGGGTGCACGGCCGCCGTGAAGACGGCAATCAATCCCGGAGGCGGGTTTTGTGGAATACGGCCGATCAACGTAGCCTGCCGTTCACTGCTGCGGACCGCCGGGGTCCATCGCAGGCCATCGGGCCGGTTGCGCTGAATCAACTCCGGCATCAGGCTGGTGTCCTCATTGAGCCTATAGGCGATGTCGAACTGCCACATCAGCCACAGGAGATAGCCGCACAGGCAGGTCTCGGATCCCGCCGAGTGCCGCGCCTCTTTCTTCCAGATGACCGGCAGTCGCGCGTGCTGGAGCACTCCGGAATGTTCGCGCGTGGGATCGTCCTCGAGAACCATCACCACCGCTTTGGCCAGCCACTCCGGGTCGAGCACCACGAGGTTGTCCGCCCCGGTTACGCCCGCCTTTCCACTGGCCGCGGCCTCGGCAAAGTAGACCGCATGTCCCTGCACATCCATGACGATCGCCAGGGATTCGGCGGATTCGGCCTTCATGCCCTCGGCTTGACAGATCTCGACGAACTGGCCGAACGGCAGTGTGGTCGCTCCCGTCTTTCGGATGGCTGCGCTGGATTTATGCCAGGACTCAGGAAATGGCGTGTCCATGCCTTCCAACTCAGCGGCCGCCTCGGCGATAGCGCGTTTCAGATCGGCGATCCCTGTGCCTGCTGGTCCCGCGGCGCTGTCGACCTCGAAGAACCCGCCAATCAGGTCTCCGAAGCGCTCGCAAATGGCCTGCTCTCCCACGACGGCCGGTACATTCTCGTCAGCGTGAGTCGACACTACAAACACTTTAGCGGTGCGTCCGGCGCTCAGTTCGATCCGTTCAAGACGGGCAAACAGATCCGGATCCAATCCAGGGCGCGGTTTCCACACCAGCAAATAAACGGCCTTGGGGCTGAAGAAAATCTGGTGTGTGATCTGGTAGTGGTCCTGTCCCCCGAAGTCCCAGCAGTTGAAATGGACGACTCTACCGCGTTCCGTCGGGTGTGGGACATCCAGTGGTTGGCGCGCGATCTCGATCCCTTTGGTGGATTCCGTGGGCTGAGGTAACTCCCCCTGCAAGGCTCGGAGAAGCCAGGTCTTGCCAACCTCTCCCGGGCCAATCAGCAGGAGCTTGGCCTCGTTGAACGGACGGGCTTCCGCCCCCTTGGCCGCCAGTTCTCGAAGGTACTCGATCAGCTTCCCTTCCTTGGCAAGTCGGGTAACCTCAGCAGGAAGCGGGTTGTTATCGATCTCTAGTCCCTCCAAACGGTGGAGCCCTGCAAGCGCTGTTGGAAGCTCAGAAAGCTGATTCCCGGAGAGATATAGCGTCGTCAGTGCGGTGAGTTGGCCGATCTCCGGCGGAAGCGTGGAAAGCTGGTTTTGGCCGAGCTCCAGCGCCGTCAGTGCGGTGAGCTGGCCGATCTCCGGCGGCAGCGTGGAAAGCTTATTTGCGGTGAGGTCCAGCGTCGTCAGTGCGGTGAGCTTGCCGATCTCCGGCGGAAGCGTGAAAAGATCATTCACGCCGAGGTGCAGCCTCGTCAGTCCGGTGAGCTTGCCGATCTCCGGCGGAAGCGTGGAAAGCTGATTGTGGGAGAGGTCCAGCGTCGTCAGCGCGGCGAGCTGGCAAATCTCCAGCGGAAGCGTGGAAAGCTGATTACCCCAGAGGGACAGCTTCGTCAGCGCGGTGAGCTTGCCGATCTCCGGCGGAAGCGTGGAAAGATGATTCAGATGCAGGTCCAGCGTTGTCAGTGCGCTGAGCTTGCCGATCTCCGGCGGAAGCGTGCAAAGCTGATTCCCGCCGAGGTCCAGGGTGCGAAGCTGTTCCACACCTGGCTCACCCAGAAGCTTGCGGAGGTCGTTGTCTTGCACTCCCCAGCCGAGCACGGCCAATTCTTTCCAGCCGTTGCTCCTGGCTTGGGCAACCCTTCTCGCGATTTCCTTGGATGAATACGCTGCCGCAGAAGCCCGCCTTGTTTTTTTCATCGCCTTTTTTTTCATCGGCTATCCTTCGGCGGTCGCCGGTGCGTTCCGTGGGAATCGGGTTGCGATCCACGCACCGCGCCGCTGCGCACTGGCGCTTAGTTGCTGAAGTTCGCAATAGAGAGACAGACGGTTTTGCGTGGGTCCGATTCGGAAATCGGACCTACGTAAGCAATCCCTATCTTGGTATGTGCAACTCTCGGCTATGAGCACTATGCGAGAGGGTTCAGAAACTCGGCAATAGCAGGTCTCCCCAGTCAACTCATTTGCCTACTCTACTGGACAGTGACGCAGGAGTCAATCGTGTTTGTAGGCTGCGGAATCCGCGCGTGGGTTGGGTAGGGTGGCGGGGCATAGGCGCTGACTTGGATGAGGTTTGAAGCGGCTTGCCGGACGAATGGGACGGATTGGAGACCGGGTAAGAGCGAGGATTTGACGCGCATTTCCCGCGTGGTGCTGGGATTGCGTGGGTTGTGCAGGGAAAGTTAGCGGATATGGGTCGCGGTCGGGATGCGTTTGCGCTGCGGGCATGGGCTGGACTTCGAAGGGGGCGGTTACAAACCGGACCTACATGGGCTTTCCACACACTCTCTAAGGATAAACCAGCTATGGGAACGTTGCGGCGGCGGAAACTGCCTCAGATCTACGTATGCGCCTTCCGCCTTCGCAAAACTTGACGTAGTAGATTCCATTTCGTCTGTAGATGCTGACCATGATTGAAACCTTCTGTCAGTTAGACGCTTTTCTGAAGTTGCTTCATACTGCATATTGGCGCAACTATGGTGACACGGTTTGGGCCACAAGTCATGATAAGAAAGAGAGAGAGCCGCTTACTCTTGTTCGTAAGCGGCTCTCTATAGGGTTCTATATGGTGGAGATGAACGGGATCGAACCGTCGACCTCTTGACTGCCAGTTACTTTCGGCAATTCTTACTCAATCCTATATACTCATAAGACGTTATAAACATTGGCTTCTGTAAATTGCGTATGACTGAGTAAGAGTTACTATTTGCCGTTTTATGCCCCACGAATGCCCCACGTAATTCGTGTTGACGAGATGTCCTTTTCTTGCTAGGCGTCAACCCCGGTTACGAGATGCGCTTCTACGAAGCCGTCCAGGTCCTGCTGGCGGTAAAGGACTCGTGCTCGCGGTCCCTCTCCCATCTTCACTCGGACGATCTCTCCGCGCCGAGCGAGATTGTCTAACTGCGGAACTGACAACCTCAGGTACTTCGCCGCCTCAACTCTCGTGTAAAGCATGTCTTTCACCTCGACTCGAACCGGGACGGTCCGGCGGCTTTCTTTCTACTGAGCATATTGAGATCCTCACTTACATAGACCTTCCGATTACCACAAGTGTGTGTTCACGGTAGGCAGTTGCATTTTGTTGCATCCACAAATCCGTCGAAAGTCCGGTGCATTTCAGGCGTTTCTTTGCACAGTGCGATTGCTGTTTGGTTGTCGTGTTCGCGGATTCGGGTGATGGCGTGGCGATAGAATGTCTCGCGCATTTCGTGCGGGTAGCGCCAGCGCTTGCCTGCTTCTTTAACCAGCGGTTGTTGGAGAAGGTCACTCTCAGGAAACCGCGCCTTGATGATTCCCCGGAGATTGCCCAAAAGCCGGAAAGACCCGAGCGTGAATCGTGAAGGCCGGATGTCCTTGGCGTAAACGGCATCGATAGTGCGGCCGTATGCTTCTTGCCAACCCTCAATGAGCAACAAAATTGGGTCAAGCCTGAACCGCACCTCGTAGCCAGCGTCTTGCGCTGCCTTGGCAGCATCCAAACGGCTGTCCAACGAAATGTTTCCGGTTTCGTACCGCGCGATAACTTCGTCACACGTGATGCTCCAAGAAGTAATCGTGTGACTACGGTGGTCGGTGTTCAGTAACGGCTGGATTTCATCGCGACCCGACTTCGTGAGTAGTAGGAGCTTTACATTGTCGATTCTACCAAACATCTCGACGATCCGCGGCATGTAGCCGAGGAAATCGCAACCCAGCGGATCGGACATTTCCCCGGCGCTGACGACATGCATGCGACCGTCATTGGGAAACGCGCGCCGCAGAACCTTGTCCAGCATCGAGACATCCACCACGTACGTACAAACAAAGGGCCGGCATGCCCGGTAAGTGGCGGCGAGAAAACAATACTGGCACCCGTAAACACAGTTTGTCGAAGGCACCAATTTGGGGAAAGTCGGACAGATCGAACCTTCATCGTGATTCACGAACCTGTCCAACAAAGATCCCGAACGCTTATCAATGACAAGGACATGTTTGCCGTTGTTGATCTTCTCCGCCATCGACGCGCCCGGAACCTTGACCTCGGACACGGACCGAAAAATTCTGACCGGTGTTTCGGGATGGGTGTCGAGAAACGCCCGGACTTCGGGCACGTCCTCCAAGCCGGACTTCACATAGAAAACCTCAAACCACGTGTGCATCTTGTGCATTGTAACGTCCTCCATTATGGGCACGCCGATCACGACGCGAACCGATCATATGTCGTGCGCTCGTTTCTCGACGTGCCAACCATTCGCCCATATGAACTACTCTCCAGTCAACGTATCCTCACCTGTATAGAGGTCTTCAACGCGCAAAATGTGCACCATCACGGCAGACAGTCGCATGCTGTCGTGTCCACCACGTCATCCAGCAGGCGGCGTATCGGCGTCGTTTCGCTGCACAGTGTGATCACCGTCTGATCGTCGTGTTCGCGGATGGCGCCAAAGCGCTGCAGCATATTGATGTCCTCATTTACGTTGTTCATCTTTCCATTCCTCAGCGGCCGGTCTTCCGCTTTGTTCCAGCATTTAAGACTTCCGCCGCTGGAAGCTTTTGGCTTCATTCCGGGAATCCAAACGGCGCGTCTGGCTCCGGTTCAGGCAGGGGGCCTGTGTTGTATGGGCCAAAACCGTGGTATCCGAGGAGTGCAGCCGGGTCGTCAGGACTCGGTACGGGAATATGCGGTGCGACGGGTTCGGGTGCCATATGTGGCGCATGCAATTCGGCGAGTCGCTTGTCGATAGCGGCCGCATCCAACCCAAGTCTTCCAAGTTGTTCAAGATCGTAACTTCTCTGCTCAACCAAGTCCTCGAGCCGGCCGCGCGTAGGATTGAATCGACTGCTCGACGGCCAGAACGCCTCGATTCGCCGATTAGCCCAATCCAACTCCCTAACCATTACGGCAATCTCAAATTCCTTCTGATTTGGAAAGAATCCCTTTGGCGCGCCGGGAGGTGGCAGTTCGTCACCTCTCAGGGACCCGGCGTCAATAGGAACACTGGGTATCAGATACTCGGGGACTTTGAACTCATGCATGATCACACCTCCGTTCTCGGTCTTGCTGGTCAACCTTTCTTCTCTTCCTGGCCTCACTATGCGAAATGGCTTCACAAAGCGTAGACATGCTCACGTTCCCTGTTAGATTCTCTGCACGAGGCATGCCTCGTGGCGCTTTGGCCCGACTCGCCTTCCTGCAAATCCCTTCATCAGAAGTCCGGTCTATGAGATATGACGTTCAGCCACTGACCCTTTTCTTTCACGCTCACGCAAAGCGTTTTCCCTTCACACATGTCGAGGTCCAACTCCCCTCCTTCGCTAACGACCTCGATCGCGGCCAGGAACTCACTCATCATCTCCTGGCCTCTCTCGTACTCTAGATTGAAACTATCCCAGAGCATGGCTCCACGAAACTCTCCCGCGTCTATTACCTCATACAATGCGGTGATACGGCTTGGCGGCTGGAACGACATCTTCTTTACGCGCACGCCATACTCGCCCGGCGGCACGTTCTTGGCTTGGGCCGGCGCCGTCCTCATATTCTGCGGGAACCTCACAATGTTGGACATTTTGTATAACCTCCTTCAGTTCATGTTCACTCGTCATCCTCTTCCGTTGTCTCGCGCGACACTACTTCGTCGTCATCGTGTTCGGCATAGTACCGGGCCTTGTCCGCTTCCCATTCGTCGAGTACGCGCTGCAATTCAGGACTTGCCTTTGCACCAGTCTTCTCAGGGACCCAAAACTCGCTCCTCGGCTCCTCGCCAGATGCGATCGTGGCCTCCACTGCCTGTATATCCACTCCGTAGGCCGCCAGCTTGTTGCGGATTTCCTCGCGTTCCCGGTACAGGTGGTCCACCTCTCCATGGCGTTCCCAGGGATAGTCGTCGCTGTCGGGCCCGGTGTCGTGCGGTATTCCTTTGTCTTCGAGCGTCTTGTGCAATCGCACCAGCCGGTCCCGGATGCCCAAGAGGGCCGCTTCACGTTTTACAGGATCGCTTGGCGGGTGGAATTCCGTGGGCGGCTCATAGTTCGGAGAACCAGGTAGTTCGCGGGCGGCCGCCGAAATAGCGCCCAGGTTTTCCGGCGCCACGCCTACACTCTCGAGGTCCCTTCGGAAAGCGGCGCGACTTTTCCGGTGCATATCTTCGTGGGCATACATGAAAAGCTCGGAATTGATCTTCCATTCGTATGCCTCCGCGGCAGAACAACACCCTTCGGCCTTTGCCTTCTCTTCGTCTTCTTCCGTGAACTTTGGCGCGTACCGCATTGGGTCCAGCGGGAACGGCGACGATGATCCTTCTGGCGCCATGGCAATCCTCTCCAACCTTCTTCCTATCCGGTCAGTACATTCGGTTCCTGCTCATCCCTATAGACTCACCTTACGGGTTTTGTGTACATCCATCAGCCACTTCGCGATATAGCCTGCATACGCGAGAAGAAAACACGGCCTTATCAGGTAAACGTGTCGGGTCGGCCTGGATGGCGTGCAGGAAATGTTCCCTCGCTTCCTGCCCATGGTTTTGGATGCAGGCCACGCTTCCCATCAAAATGAAGGCCATCGCGCGCTGACTAGGAGCGGCAGCGGGCAGGTAGGCCAGCTTCGTGCCTGTGGTGAAGACTTCTGGAAACTCGAATCGTTTGTAGTGCTGCCAGATTTCACGTTCAAGAGCATCCACTTCGGCGCCCGCAGTTTGCGTATTCGCAGACAACGGAACGGGCGGCGGGGCGGCAGGAATCGTCGCTGCGTTTTCTTCATGCGGTCTATCTTGGCTCGGGGGCACATAACCGGTGCTGGGCGGCGCCATTGAAGTCGATGTGGGAGGTTGTGCGCTGCCTCTGGAAGCTATCTGTGCGGATTTTGGCGGCGTCTCATGCCCGTACGTGTTTCCCGGCTCCCGGCTTCGCCAAGGCCCGGCATATGCCGAAACAGGCCTATCCGGCTTGAAGTGCACCTCGGCGATCTTGTTCAAACCATCCAATACGGAATCATAAATGCCCGTCGCGCAACCAGCGCCAAAGCAAACCAGCGACACCACGGAGATTGCATGATTCAACGGAGGGATCTTCATCGTCCGACCTCCTGAACAGAGTGCGTGGCATCATCCACGTCGGTTCGTACCTCGTACGTTCTTCCTGGGGCAAGCCACGTGGAGAATGAGTGCTCCTTGCCCGTGTTCGAAATGATCCGGAACGATGCGGAGCCGCTAGGACATGCGACGTCGTCCAGGGAAGGCGCTTCGGAAAGCAGCTTGCCATTCACGAACACCTTAGCTGCCGGGTAGCTAAGAAACCGCACGATGCTCTCTCCCACGTCTCTTGCCACGGACGCAGGGGTATATGCCGCGCTTGCCTCGCGGCGCTCTCGGCATGAGTCAACACATAGCACTGTGATGACCAGACAGGCCGCGATGCCCAGCACCCAGCTAACGAAATCCCAAAAAGTTCCAGGAGCGGATATCGGCGGGACATACGGCGGTACGGCATAGGGCATGCGCCAAGCGCCCCCCATAGGAGCCGCCGCACCACCGCCGGTAGCAGTAGTACGCTTACCAGCGTCCTTGCCTGCATCACGCGGTTTGGACTTTACAGCACGATCTGTAACCGTGGTCAAGGGTGCTACGTCCAAGCGGGTTCTTCGCGCGTAGTGCGTGAACAACGCGTCACGTAACGCAGCCGCGTTGGAAAACCTCCGCTCAGGATGAACAGCCAAACCATGAACGATGATCTCGTCCAGTTCGGGAGGCACCACGGGATTCAGCGTGGAGGCCGGCGTCAGGGGTTTGTCAAAGGCCGGTTCACGTGACGATTTCTTCGCGAAATACGGCAACCTGCTCGTCAAAAGAACATACAGCATGGCGGCCAGAGCAAACGCATCCATGGCCGTCGTAGCAGGCTCCAGCTTGATATACGATTCAGGCGCCCTGAGTCCCTTGGCCCCGAGACCATGACACGGCGCGCCGGGCTCCCGGGCGCATTTCAGGTCAACGAGCCGCATCTCTCCTTCAGGCGTTAGGCGAAAATGCTCGGGCTTTATGTTTAGAAGAATGATGCCAAGGGCGTGTGCGCGTGCAATCAGCTCCGCGGCTTGCAGGTAAAGGTCGAGCATCTCGGCGGAGCGCGCCTTTGCGCACGCTTCCGCCAGCGTCATGCCTTCTACGAACTCTACGGCGATGAATACGGCTCCGGTATCGGGCAGCTTGCCCGCGGAAAGGAAAGAGGGGAACAGCCCGGCCCCTTCGTGTTTGCGAAGGAGCCGGGCTTCCGTGGCCAAGCGATCCTTGGCGGCCTCACCCGCTTTCGGACGAGCCAGATAGACCACGGCTGCACGGTGCAGTACGCGATCCACCGTCTTGTACGTGACGACATCCGGACTGACGGCCAGCACAGCGTCGACTGCAAACCGTTCGGTGACCCTGTGCAAGATGGGATTACCACACCCCGCACAGCGCGTTGCGGTCGCCGCACACGGTTTACCACAGGAAACGCAGACTAGCATCGCCTTCATCGTCTCGCTCCAATTTCCTCAACTGATCCGAAGCGTCTTACGGAGTTCCGCCTGCATGGTCGCCACCAGATCGACTCCACCGGCCATGCGCAGCGTCCGCGCGGTCTTTGCACCAAACTGATGCACGATGTCCTTGAACGAATCCGGGCCCAAACCCGCTCTCATCGGAAACAAATGTCCCTGCGTTTCCGCGACGAACCGCTTATACGGTTCGATCTCCGGCGCGCAGGCGAAGAACAACACCTGTTGTTCCTTAAGCATGGCCAGAATCTGCTGGGACGATATTCCCCCCTCCGGATTATGCGGCGGCGCGTCCGTCAAAAGGAAGAGCACCTTCTTTGCGCCTGGCGTATAACCCTGGAGATTCAGGGCGCGGTGGATTGCCGGCAACGAAGACTCCGGGATATCACCGCCGCCCATAGCCCTGGTCGCCGCCAGTATCGCCTTAAGACGTTCCGGCGAGGTCCCTACGTCATGACATTCCGGCATCTCGCCGATGAGTTCATCACGGAAGATCACCAGTCCGAGGTCCACTTTCATCCCGCCTTTCAGCAGGATGTCGATCATGCCCAGGATTCCGCGCTTAACGCCCTCTATGCAAAAGCCCATACTGCTTGTTGCGTCAAGCAAGACAACGATCGCCACCTTCATCATGGCCGAGATTGGACTGAACACTTGCTGGCTCGAGGTCCCATCGTACCGTTGCGTCGACGACGAACCAGCTTGAATACTTTCACCCATCATGATTCACCTCCCTTCGTTGTTGAATAAGCCAAGAGCGTGGCGCCCAACCGCAACTCGTCACCGGGACGAAGCACGACCTTGCGCCGTCTCTTGTACGCGTAGACAAGACCATTCCTGCTGCCCAAATCGCGCAGCCGCAACGTTCCGCGAACTGGCGTAACAAAAACATGAAACCGGGATATGAGATCGTCATCCGGGTTAACCGCTCCGCGTCCGATGCACACGCCCCTTTCCGGTACGGACACGCGCCGGCCAGCGTTAGGACCGGAGAGAATTGTGAGCGCCGGAGTGACGGGACCAGCCGGAGTAACGGTCTTGGACTCTCGGCCAGTCGGCGCTGTGCTCGTCTTTGGGATGGACATTGCCCCCATGCCGAGACCGGATAAGATTATCTCCAGGGCCTCCAGCGCCTGTGCCGGCGATACAAAGCGCTTCCCTATATCCGGCTCCATCAGTTTCAAGACGAACGCCTCGATTTCGGCCGGGACATCGGGAGCATGCTCGCGAATCCTGGGTCTTTCCGGCGAGAGCATCGCCCCAAACAACGCGGCCGGAGGAGTCATGGGAAACGGATACCTTCCCGTGAGTGCTTCGCACAGCACGACGCCAAGAGGGAACAAGTCCGAATACTCGCCGATGGGGATTGCCCCTCCGGACAGTGCTTCCGGGGCCGCGTACAGCAATGTGCCGAGGGCGTCGCCCTTGACTGTAATACGGGGCAGGTCCAACGGCAGCGCGATACCGAGATCGATGACCTTGACGACGAACCGCCCGCCCGCGCCTATCGCCACCATGATGTTCTCCGGTTTAATGTCCCTGTGCACCCACTTGTGCTCATTGATGAACCTGAGGGCAGAGAGCACCTGCCCAGCGACCTGGACGGCCTCGGTCACGGAGATGCGTCCCTTCTTGTTCAGCATGTCCCGGAAGGTTGTGCCTTCCGCCCACTCGGTGACGATGTAGCAGGCGTACGCTTCCTCGAAGATCTCGATGATCTCCGCGAAATGGGGATGCTTCTTCCCGATGAAGCTGGACAGCCGGCGGGCGCGCTCGATGACCTCGTCGAACAACGGGTCTCCGGGGCCCTCGGCGAGTTGCTTGAGGGCCAGGATACGCCCCCCCGTGGGGGCGGCGGCCTTGTATACCCACCCTTCGCCGCCGCCTCCACACGATTCCAGAATGCGGTAACCCCTGATAACCTTTCCCGGAGAATGCATCGCAGTCATGACCTACTCCGTCTTCTTTACGCGCAACAGCGTCTTACCAATGAGGATTTCGGCGCCGTTTTCGATCTCCCAGTGGTCGGAAACGCGCAAATAGGTGCCGTTCGTGGACCCCTCGTCCGCGAGCAAAACCCGGCCGCCTTTGAGCGTCACGGATGCGTGCTTCTTGGAAGCGTAGGGATCGCCACTGAGATCAACATCGTTCGACGGGGCTGCGCCCAGCGTGACGGGAGAGTCCTCCTTCAACTCTACGACCTTTCCTGTGCACGGGCCGGCGATGACTTCCACGCGGAACGTGCCGTCCGACGGCAGCGGGGCAAAGAAGTCGTGCGCTTCGCCGGGCTCACGGTCCGTCTTGTCCGGGGGGACAAGGGGTTTGCCGGGAAGCGAGGTCTCTTCGGAGGGTTCCGAGTCTCCCTTGGGATCAAAGAGGTCTCCTTCAGAGGGGGCTATGGCGCCCGGGGGAGGGTTCGAGGGATCTGCGGTTTTTGATCGCAGATTGGTGCTCTTGCACTTCTTACATTCAGTCGCGGTCTTGGAATTGCTTGCGCCGCAGTCGCCACAGAACATCGTAGCCATGATTTGGATCTCCTTTCTTAGTACCGTTGGGTTTGCCGTGAAAAGATGCAGGGATATTCTTTGCCGTACCACATGAGAGCGATGCTGATGTTGTCGTCAGAACCTTGCCGCCAGGCCATGTCCACCAGTTCCACGGCCGCATGTTCGAGCGTCTTAACGTCCGGTGCGCCATGAATGAAGGCATCGAGGACGGGCGCAGCCGCGCCTTCGGCGGCCTTCCACAACCCATCTGAACACAGCAGGAGACAGTCGTTGGGTTGTAGCGCGTGGCGCGACACAGTGAGGTCGTCCACTTTTTCCTGCGCGCCCAGCGATCGGGTGATGACGTTGGACAAGGGATGGTTTTCTGCGTCCTCGGCGCTGATCAGGCCCTCGTCCACCATGCGTTGTACCAGGGAGTCGTCACGGGTGAGATGTTCGAGTCGTCCGTCGCGACACAGGCAGGCCCGGCTGTCCCCGATGGAGGCTACATGCGCGGTGGCGCCTGTGACGATGCATGCGGTGAGGGTGCATCCCATTTCCGCGAGTTCGGTACGCGCCTGCGCGCATTCTTGGATGGCGGCGTTGGCCGCTGCGAACGCGTCTCGAAGCCAGCCGGTTGGATCAAAAGTTGTGCCATCCTGAATGCACTGGACCGCCATGCGCACAAGGGCCGCCATGAAGTGCGTAACGGCGAGCGTGGCGGCAAGTGCTCCCCCTTCGTAACCGCCCATGCCGTCAGCCACGGCGATAACGAAAACGCTGGTGTCGTAGCCGAACTGAAGTTGGACGGCGATAGCGCGGTCCTGATTGGTCTCGCGCCGCCCGCACAAGGAGCGAGACGTCAGGAGCGCCATGGACGGCTGGATCTCGCGTGGTGTGTGAGGTGTTAGCGCGCCGGGGAGGCCGCTGGTGAAGATCGGTTCAGCATCAGGCCGGTGGTGTGTGCCGGCAAAGGATCGTACGGCAAGGTTCACCATACCGTTGGCCATGTGCCGGGCCACATCTGAAACCGGCATGAACAGCCAATGCCGCACTCCGGATTCTTCACCTGATGGCGGGGCGCCAGTCGGGTCGAGGTCCGGTTGTACCGGAGCTTGGCGTACATATTGCCTGCGAAACTTCGTATTCCTCATTTCTTGGGCATCCTCTGTTGAATGAGCGTAATCACGCCCAACGCAGCCAAGGCCACTGGGCCCCATGTATTGAGGGTGCGCAGGTGCGTATTCCGTATCGATAGACTGTCTGGAAGCAGGAAATGGACAAACCCCCATACGATCGCAATGATGAGAATGCTATTTCGGATACACCCGCTCTTATTCATCGTTCTAAATCCTCCGGTTCGATCAGGTGAAAATGTACTTGGCCCAGCCGTGGCGCCAAGGTTGGATCGGATGCCGCGCGCGCCTTGATGCGCTGTAGAATGGACTCGACGACCGATACGATCAGGACAATGTCCAGGGCGCCGGAATCGAGGTCCTCCTTGAGATTTCGCAATTCCTGGTCTACGTCGGTCAGGGCGATCTCCACGCCGATCCGCTTCCCCTTACTGAAGGCGATCAGATCGACCCTTTTCCGGCGTGGTCCGATCTCGCATTCGACACGGACGTCGTGTCCCTGGCTCTTGAAATGCCGCGCGAGCCGTTTCGCGATACCGCGATGCATGGCGCCGCCACGGCCGTGGACTTTGGGAGGCCGCAAGCCGAGGTAGTCCCATGCGCTTTCATAGAGGCGCACCACCTGGGCCTTACCACGGCTTTCCAGATGGATGAACCCGAAACCCCGCAGTTCGTCCAGGATGCGTCCTTTCGTGGAGCCTGACGTGATCTTGAGCGCGGCCCAGTGATGTTCCAGCATGAGTGATTCGTTCCCTGGATGGACCACGTGGCGCAGGAAAGCGTCTGCCTCGCGAGACAGGCGGGAACGCCGTGCAGGGTCAGAGGAGCCGAACCGTATTTCCCCGTAAGGTGCGGTCGTTTCATGGCGTTCCGTGACCAGTCTGGGCACGACGCTTCGTTGCAGTTCTTCGAGCGAAGGAGAGAGCGCAGCGTCGCGATTGGATTCGTCACTCATGATGAAACCCTCATCAGAAACGGGTGAGGCCACGACGGGTGGCCGGTCAGCTTGGCGAAGCATTCGCCGGTCGGGAGTTCCCCGAGAAGCGCTGTCTCGCGAGGCGTCAAGTCCAACATGTGTTGAACGAGGCGCTTGTCCGGGACGTCTGAATGCCCGAACGCGAATATGTTACTGATGGCGGCCAGAACGATGGGGTCGATCCTGCTGATGTGTTGTGTTACGAAGATGTATCCCAGTCCGAGCGCTCTGCTGCGCAGCAGCATCTCCTGGTATAGCGCGATGGCGCTTCCCTCTCGATTCGCCAAGAGCGTCTGGGATTCTTCGACCAGGAGCAGGGCGCGGGTCTGGGGCGGATCTTCGATCGGCTCAATAGAGCGTTGCCGAAAGGAGTAATGGATGAGGTGAGTGACGAGAGCGCGGTACGATTCGACGGGGGAAAGCCCTTCGGTGCTTACGCGAACGCGTGAACGCGCCAGCAGGAATTCCATACCCCTCGAGCAGGAGGAGTACACACCTGGTGTTGTGCGCAGGCGGCCGTCGACCAAGTTCAGAGCCGATTGCCGATACTGTTCGAACTTGCTTCCGGGCTTGCATGGATGGGATTCCAGATTGTCTCTGAGGTCTTCCAGTGAGGGAGGGTGGCATGTACCGTCATCCACGTCGGGAACACCGCGTTCTTTGAAAAGATCATCCAAGCGGTGTTCGAGGAAGTATCTTGAATGAAGCAGTTCTTCGCCGAAGAGGACTTGAAGTGTTTCGGCGCGCCACAGGGCGTAAGGATATCCGACCGGCGCGCAGAACGGATTCAGGCGCAAGTCCCGCCAATCCACGGTGCTCCAGAAACGCGTGTCCGCACATAACGAGAGGTAGCTCCGGTTGGGATCAAAGATCATCACCCTGACGTGCGGAAGCAACGTACAAACGAGAGCGGCGATGAGCCTAATCAGGTGGGTCTTGCCCGTGCCGATCAGACCCGTCGCGAGCGTGCCGAGGATGAGGCGGTTTGGATCAGGCGCGACGTCCGTGGCCTCTTCATGCGGCGTTGGCGCAGATCCAAGAACAAGTCTACCTTCGAAGGCGTCGGGAGGCGGCACGCGCTCACCTATGCGGTGCATTCGCGACCGAACCGCCTCAAGATGCTCCAACGCCCGCTGGACCCGTGAGAACACAAACGGGTCCCAGTATGTTTCGAGGGAAGCCAGGCGCCGGCGGATCGGGTGTTTGTCTGGAAGGCCGTATCGTTCGCGAGCGAGGCGATCCTGCTCCGCCACTAGCTTGATGCGCTGTCTATATGATGGGGCGTCCATTTCTCACCACCAATTCAAGATTCGCGACAAGATGCTTTGTCGCGGGGAGACATTGCTGTTCGGGGACGAAGCGCCAACCGGCATCGAAGGACCGGCTCCGGGACAGGACGGAGTGCAAAGCGGTGCAGCAGGCACGTACAGTTTCATGGCTTTCTTGAGGCAGCGCCTCGAACAGTACCTATGCCCATCCGGGCCCGGGCGTGTATGCTGCTTACATAGTAGACGGCCACACTGTTCGCACTGGACTGAGCAATCGCCGCAAACGAACACGGTTTTATGCTTCCCCGCTTGGCGGCTACATTCCTCGCAGACAGCCCGCGGCTGCCCCAGACTATGCAGGTGACCACATGCATTCACCTCGACTTCCCTTGAAACAACCTTCTCTTCGGTACCATCCCAACCTTCCTTCACCTCACGACTGTTTCGCGCGATAAACTCCTCACCCGTGCGCGCGTTCCGAGTTAGCTCAACACACTCCTCGCTCATCACACGACGACCGAAAATGGCTGAATCAGGCTTGTCTGTCATGGGGCAATTCCTTTCCTGTTCCTGTGAATCGGACGGTTAACGGTACCGCAAGGTGAAAAGGTTGCTTCTTCTCCGGTTCGCTGAGTAACGGCATTTTGCAAGAGAGATTCGCTGGGCGTGCGTGGCATATCAGTACTCCGCCAATTCACGATAACGCGCTCGAATGGTTTCGCGGGTTTGCCGCGCTTCCTGGTAGCATGTCCCGATAGAAGCCCCTTCCATGCGCGAAACCTCTTTCATCGGAAAACTGTCCTGCCAATGGCGCATCATGATGCGCAGGCCACGGCCTTGGTCCGTTTCGAGGTCCGAACCAATGACCGCCAACTCGACACCAGCCTGGCTCGACGGCCGCTGCCCCGCCAAGCTCATGAGCGTAGAGGTCAGCCGCTTGGCCTTGGTTCGCGTCTTGGCCTCGCTGACCGCCATGGGATCGATGACAGTTTGACGATTCTTGAAACGCAAATATCCCCAGAAAGCATGCTCGCTAAGGGTCCTGCAGAAAGCATGTAAACCCTTGTCTACAGGTACCGCGTCCCATTTTTCGGACATCCTGAGCAACACCTCGCCCGCGACGTCCTCCAATTCGTTTGCGGGCAAACGCCAGCGCCGGTTCTTGTACTGTAAGACTTTGCGAACACGCTTCAGTAGGCGTTCACTGGCTTGAGCAAACGCCGTTGCGTCTGTGAGCGTAGGATGGTGGATTCGTGCGCGACGCACTACGACTTGCTCACGGGCCTCCGGTAGCGGGTCAATGCCTATGGGATCGCTCGACTCGTTAGAGATCTCAAGATCTCGCGGAGTGGCTACCGCCCGTATTGGGACGGACAGTCTTGATGCGATGCAGAGGTTAAGGCATGTATGTTTCCGGGCAACGGAACTGCCGGCCGTTTCTGTGCCTCTATCAGTGGCAAGGCTTGGTGTCGGATTATCCGACTGTCGAACGGTGCTGGCTGCTTCTTGAGTAGCGCCGTTCATAATCGTTTTGATGCGCGCCTCGACCACCTCGAGGCGGCGCAGCAATTCGGCGCGTTCCGCAAGTAAACGCGCCAGTTCGTCATCCGGGACCGGTTTCTTGCGTAAAGTGCCGTAGCGAATCCGAAGCACATCCAGTGGAACACCCGCTAACGCGTCCTTAATGGCACGCTGCCTAACCAGGTCGTCCTTAAGGCGCATCAGGAAGCGCGAGGTAGTAAAATTGAGTGCCGGAGGGAGGTTCAATTCAAACGCACGGATGTACTCGAACGCGGTCGAACGATGCATCGAAACGCACTCCTGCAAGAAACACTCGAAACTCTCGTTGATCGACCAGCAACGTTTCCGGGCCGCAGCCAGTTCCTTGCCGACATCAAGCACGTACTGCCCACCCCGGGGACGCAGCCCACGAATCGTCTGTGCTGAACTGGCCAACTGGGCATCAAGCTCTTCTATGGGACACATGATGCCGGCTTCGACAGCCAATGCCCGCAGCCTCCAATGCTGAATACGGAAATTCGGCCCATGCGACGAGCCCGGTCCAAGCAGCCGATTTGTGCCTTCCGTAAGATCGCATGTGAACTGAATCTCGTGCGCTATTTCGTGAACAAGCGTTGCGATAATGCTGCGCCCGCTTTGCCCCTTATCATTAATATATATATGGTTTCTCTTTACGTCGTACCAGCCCAGACGACGCCCGGGAGCTTTCCCTGTAAGGGTGACGGAAACGGGCGGGCACGCCACTTGATACCTGGCTTCGTACAAACTGCGCAGCTTGTTTGCGATACCTTGAGGTGAATCATTCGGCACCCAGTCAATCGTTGTCATCGATATTGCGTTCATGCTCAACTACTCCAATTCCTGGCGCTTTTTTCTCTCGATGCAGAAATTGTACGACACACCCACATTGAGCGGATTGCAGTGCAAACGCATTGCCATTGCACTCATAACGCATTGAATTCTGAGGGCAAATGCTTGGTCACTTTGCGACATGAATCCTGTTCCCCCGAAGATCACGGTAATCCACATTGGCTGGGTTGGTATTCCAGTAATACCCGGCCGGAAACATGCCGGCGAGGATGGCGCCGACGCCCTTTTGTTTTAGTGCTTGATGCATCCGAAACAGGTAATTGCTAATCCCCGTATCGAAGATGTCGTCACAAGATCCCATCTTTCTTCTCTCCTCAGATCTATTCGTGGCCGCCGTGACAATACTTGCACCCGACTTCTCCTTTGCCTCGGCGAAAGCTTGAAAAGCCCACTCGAACTGCTCCAGAGCACACATGACGTTGGCAGGACTAAGCTCCGACACATTGCCCTGGCATGCATCTTTCGCGCGCATAACCATCGTGTATGCACAAATAAAGCGCGGCGCCGTAAGAGGAATGACGACCGGCGGAAAGCCGCCATCGGGCGTAATAATCAGGCGTCCCACACGCTTGCGGTTGAAATAGAGCGGGACATCCCGCAGCCGCTCGAGTATCACTCGCCAAGCCGTTCCGAATTGCGAGATGTGCGGCAACGACTGCGGCAATGCTGCGCCAGACAAAACATCGACCTCGTCCACAGGTGCTATCTCGTTGAACGAAAGAACTACATTCCCCAGCGTATGAGCGGCCAAGAATCCTTGATCCACAGGACAGTACGGCCCGAGAAGGTCGATGATCTGCGCCCTGATTCTCGCAGGCAGGTGCTCGATCAAGTACGCATCCGTGAGCCTTCTCACTGAAGGCCCCGAAATACGAGCCGCCCTGTTTTCTTTGCGTCCCATTGTCAGAACTTCTTCCAAGCGCGCGCCATCGCCGTTTCTTCCATGCTGGCCACGTCCGCTAACGCCTCTCGCTTACGTCTGCAAGGTTCCGCGCTTACTGATTGGCCCGTCTAACGCCGCCTTTTCTTGACCTTGCGTGGGCCTTTTGAGCCATAATCTCGTTAGCGGCTCTACTACAAGCCTACCCGACCGGAATCGACCTGAATTAGGGGCTGTGAAAGAAACCCTCAGCCGTTCATACAGAAGGATTGGATTGGTGGTGGAACTGAATTACGACGAGTTTATGGAGTTTCTTCTTCCACTCCCTGTCAAAGACACGACGGGCGGGAGCGTCCCAGGTAATCAGCCGTGGAAGTCTCGATGCGTTTTGAGGTTTGGCCACGCTGGACCTGGCTGGCCAACCGAGTCTGTAGCCATACCGATTGACAAGATCCTGGAAGCTCTTGACACCTTGGACAAGGAGTTGCTAGATGAAGGAGAAGAGTTCTGCACCGAAGAAAAACGCCAACACCTCGAAAGCCTCGTCGGCCCCGTATTGTCTTGGCCGGACACGTTCAAAGCGGTATATCGGGAAGCCGTTCGAAAGAGAATCAAAAGGTTAGAAGCCGCGTCACAAAACAGGAAGGAAGGGCTAAGGCGGAGAAGACTTGACAGTAATGTAAGAAACCTTAACGGCATTGGGGGTGATTGGTATGGAAAAATGCCGGTACCGTTCTTGTTCATAGACGGTATTCCGAACAAGAAAAATCCACGCAAGAATGACTATTACGTCTTTTTCATTTTCACTGACAATGTCGTGAAAGCCTTCTTCCCAAAATGGAAGAAGACAACGGACAAAAAAGAAAAGGGGCAAGAGCCGCATAAATCGCTTCGCGGGGAGTTAGCGGAGACGCTCCGCGAATTAAGTACAAGTCCCTCTGACCTCCAAATCGCCGGCATGCTCGAGAAAGCAGCCGCAAAGGCGGCTCACAAATCCACGGTTTCCAAAAAGCACCCAATCCGTCGGAACAAAGGAGCGCATAGTTCTTCGCGTGAAAAGCCTTGGGGCATCCCGCCGCTTACGTATAAACCAGTCGAACGGCGTGACAAACTCGAAGAACTGAAAGCAAAGGTTCTTTCTGAGGTCGCCCCTTTGACAAGCGGCGAACCCTCCTCTCCTTCACGGCACATTTGTCTGCATGGGATGCCCGGTGCGGGAAAGACTGTCCTGGCCGTTGCTCTGTGCAATGACTCTGACGTTCGAAAGACCTTCAAAGGGAAGATCGTGTGGGTAACCCTGGGCAAGGGCCTTGGAGAGTCTCAGCTTTCTGAAAAGCAAGGCGAGATAGCAAGAGGCTTGAGGCTTAAGCCTTTCAGGCAACCATCCAGCGTTGACGCAAATCGAGGAGAGTTGAACAGTTTGCTCGAGCAGACAAAATGCCTACTTGTATTTGACGATGCGTGGGAAGAGAAGGATGTGGAATCCATTTGTACTCCAGGTCCCCACGGAATCATCCTTGTAACGACACAAAAAAAGGAACTCGTTTTTGAACTAAATGCTGCCTCGTTCCCGCTTCTACTTCCCGACAAGGAGACAGCTTGGCAGATTCTTCGTTATTGGTCCAAATGCGCTTCTGAAGACCTACCTCCAGCCGCAAAGGCCGTGGCCAAAGAATGTGGAAACCTTCCCTTGGCGCTGGCGATGTGCGGCTCGCTCGCTCGCAAAGGCATGAGCTGGGAGAAGCTCAACGACATCCTCAAGAATGCAAATCTCAGAGCGATCGCTCAACGAATGCCTCAGTACAAGGAGTTCCCTAATCTGCTAAAGGTTCTTCAGGCCAGTGTAGACGATATTCCAAGAGAAGGTATCGACTATCTTGCACGATTCCTGGACCTCGCGATCTTCCCGGAAGACACCCACATTCCGGTCAGTGTCGTACAACGCGTTTGGATAAAGGCCGGACTCCTTCCAGAAGAGGCCGAAGTAGTCATCCTCGAACTCGAGGGACGGTCCCTAATTGAGTACTATCGGGACGAAGAAGCAATATCGTTGCATGATCTCTTCCTTGATTACTGTCGAGGCAGGCCGAAAGCGGAAATAGCCGTCGCGCACGGACGTCTCGTAGATTCCTACTGGGAAGAGATCACACATCAAACCAGCCACCCGATAACAGAACCCCAGCGATGGGCGGATGGCCCGAAGGATGACGGCTATTTCTTCAAGAATATAGCGAGACACATGCTTGGATGTTCCAGACACCTCGACTGTGTTGACCTGCTCATAAACTCGCCTAAGTGGATGTTGGCTCAGCGAGATGTCTGCGGAAGCGACGCGTCCTTCCGAAGTGATGTTATGAGAGCGATGTCGTCCATACCAGAGGATGACTCGCCTGCCAACCTTATGGCTTTAACAAAGCTTTGGACGGCGAAAATGGTGACCGAACACTCTGAACACCTATCTGACGAAATCCTAGAAGTAATGGCGCGCCTGGGCCAGACGAAAGACGCCCTCGCAATCGTACGCTCACGAGAAGATAGCCTGTCCACACTTACATCGCTGATCAAAATCTACTCTGTTGTTGCCAACGATCCACCCCGCACACTTCTTAATGCCGTTGCTGACCTCGAGAGACGATTGAACCTTCGTGTTAAGCCAGATGTGAGTATCAACCTACTGATATCTACGGGGGAAATTCTGGGACGATGTGGCTTCAAAGGCGCGTCGGAGTGTTTATTGTCCAGAGCGAAGGGAGATATAGAAAGACTGAACCACTTGTTTACGGAGACTTGCCATCTGCCGGACTTTGCATTGACGTACTATCGTCTAAACGAAAGCGCGCTTGGCCACGCTATGCTGGTGGAAGCCCGAAAGCGACTGGACGCAATTGATCCCCATAGCGACTTCTGCCCGCATTTTCTTAGGGCAGTTCTTAAGCCCGCGCTGGAATATAATGACCCACTGCAGGAGCACTTCCTCGCCAAGTTGCGAGACTTAAGGAATACTATTCTCAAAGATGATGACTACTTATTTCAGTACTACTTGCCCCTTAGTGACACCATCATGAGATATGATCCTGAAGAGGCCCGGCGCTTACTGAAAGTAATCTACACGACCGCGAAGAAGGTTCGCTTGCGGCGTATGTTCCCGCCTTTCTGGCTAAGCTTCCTCAGACACTACTTAATGCTGCCGAATCCAAGTGTCGCACGAATTGAGTCTGTTATAGCCAGGGTGTCCTCTGAGTCATCCTCTGACTCTGTAAGTGCTTTATCAAGGGCATCGATATGGCTAGGTCTTGCCGGAGAATCTGACAAGGCAACGAAACATGCTGAGAAAGCTGCTGCCTACTATAACGAACATATTCTGGCGCGTTCGATCCACTTTTATTGTGCACCTGAAAGAGCCGAGGCTCTTACCTGGCTAGGCGCTTCGTTTCGATATCTGGGCCGGATGGACATAAGCGAGGGGTACCTGGCTTCAATGCGAGACGAGGTCGCACTAGAGCAGGACGATTCCAGGCGTTTAGGAGCTATTGCAAAATGTGCCAGGATTCTAATTGAGGCGAATCTGGTTGACCAGGCGTGCCACATTGTCAACGACCTCGAGCCCCTCTTTTGTGCGACGCGACGGGGCTCTGACCTTTATGACAGTCGTGTTGCCGTTCCTCATTGCTTGACACGGATCGGGCGTCTGGACGAGGCATTCAATCTATTGGGATGGTCGAAAGCTGTTACCAACGAACGAGCGATTGCTCTCATTGAACTATCGGCGGCCCTGTTGGACCGTGGTGATTGTGGCGACCGTGAGCGAGTGGACAAGACACAGACTGAATTTGCTCGGATAATTGGGACATCGAATTCTTTTCAACACCTGTCAGCCCTTACGATGCGCACGCTATCTACTCTTCTGGAGGCTGGATTTGAGGAGGATGCCTTGCAGTTAGGAAGAAGAACAGGGCATGAATGCGGTGTGGCGGAAGTACACCTGCGCATAGCACTGATGGCCATGAGTGAGAGGAGACACGAGAAGGCCAAGAAACATCTGCGTGCTGCTGTTCGTGCTATCGACGAATTGGAGCATGAGATGAATATACCTCGCGACTGGCAATCGACCAGGGCATGTATGATTCCAGGACTCGATGACCCAGAAGATCTTCCCTTGGAACTCTTAGATTTGTTCACGCAGGCGGCGGATGTTGTTGCTCGTTGTGACCGCAGCCGTAATTCGCAGACGCTTTTGAACCAAGTCGGCGTTATCTTCGAACGAAATCACAAGCAGATCAACGCTGAAGAGGGTATCATCCACGAGCAAGTCTGGCGTTCCGTGGAGTTCGGTGAGGAGGAGTCTCACGTGCTTACACAGCTTCGACATGATCCGAAACGAAAGAAGGTTGAAGCATATACACGCCTTGGTGTTGAGGCCGCCCGCAAAGACCCCCGGAGAGCGGAGAAGTTCTGGGATGAGGCGTGGAAGTGTACGCTTGAGTGTGAACGAGACGATAAGGTGGAAACCATGTTGCTCCTTACACGTGCTATGAGCGGTGTTGTAAGGCACGACAAGGTCGTAAGGTTGCTGTGTGACGCTCACCGAGTAATATCTGAATGCCAGGTTGGTTCTTACTGGACTAACATAATAGCCGTAGGCTTTAGGGTTCAAGAGAAATATGACCTTGCTTTGCGATGCCGGATGGATTTGATTCAGCAGTATGTGCAACTTGGGTTACTGGCAGAAGCAAGAAAGGCGTTCCAGGAGATTCCGCCCGGTATCTGCCTTTCAGGCGGCGGGGAGGAGCATCTTATTGAAATGGTCAAGGCAATTGTAAGATGCAATCAATATCGGTTAGCACTGGAAGTACTTTCGAGCACGACTCCCAATCTGGCGTTAGCCACGTGCATCTCGGTAGTACTACCGGCGATCGAACGTTGTCAGAAAGGACTGTCGGTGGAAATTTTAATGGAAACGGCCAACATCTGTGCTTGGGTGCGCCCGGAATGGAAGGAAGTGACTGCTGTTCTCACTTCATCGCCATCTGCCTCTGCCGCAGACTGAAACATCCGTTCGTTTCATAGGAGGATCGGATTCTAGGAGGCAATGGATTAGCCACGATAACCGCCTGACGTATAGCCGGCTTGGCTGCGTGATAACATGGTGTTGGCGAGGTGCTGCTGATAGTTTGCGTGTTCCTGAATTTCGCGAGTCAGGTACTGTGGCAGGTGCTGCAGGTGGCAGGGGTATACGGGGATGACGGTGATTCCCGAGGCTGAATATGCGGTCATGTTTTCCGTGATGCCGTGTTCATATGCGGGGTCGGATTGTGCGCCGAAGTACTCGATATACACCCCGAGATCTGGGGCGTAGAAGTCCGGATATTGCAGTCGAAGCTTCCCCATGCGCTCGACGGCAACGGGTGCCTCGTACATGTATCGGACACCGCACTGGTCTAGAAACTCCGCGATACGTCGTTCGCCTTGGGATTTGAAGGCTGGTTTGTCTGCTGTGCGCAGGATGGCGTCAAGGTCAGGGAGCATGGTCCTTGGGAATAAGCCGGGGCTTATAAACCTTTGTTACCCCGCCGCAGGAGTGTTAGCAGACGGGCCTCATTTGTCCCTTCGCGCTTTTCGCAGCGCAGTATACTCCCCCCTTGCCCAGTCTGGGATGTGGACAAACCTAAGTGCCATAGCAATTGCCTGCTCATCCGGTTGAACGCACAACACGCACCCAGCGCTTTAATGGCAGACAGTTGCCCGTGACGGTGACCGGATAGAGGCCGGCTTGGGTGGTTGAAAACGCCTTGAGCGTTACGGAGCCCGGAAGCGTCCCGCATTCAGACGTCACTTCGAGTCCAGGCGCCAAGATAAATACTTTGACCGTTTTCAAGTCCGGGTTCCACGGACAAAAGACATCCACATGTAGTGTCTTCTCCTCTCCCGGCCGAAGCGAAATTGGCTGTGGATCGAGTTTGAGCAGCGGAGGACACTTTGGCATTGGCAGAAGGACTGCGCTAAGACCTTTCGAGACTGTAACGAATACGCCGTTGGATGTCCGCGCAAGTTGCGCGTCGCCCATCTCCAACGTGGCAGCGTCGATCTCGAACGCGCAGGTGACCGATTCGGGCAGTTCCGGCAGGCGAACGCGCGTGGGGCCGTTCAATGCTGTCGCGTCGAGATGACCTCCCACGAGAAGCCAGTACTCTTTTGCTCGCCATAAGCGACCTACCCAGTGCGAATCATCTGGCGCAACGGGGTCTTCCAGCGTCACATCGCCCTTAGCAATCGCATCACGGAACGATGCTCGCAATTCGTGCCAGCGCAACTCAGGTCCTGGACCTTCCTGGTACCACTCCGGCCGGCCAGAGAGCCCGCGGTGCGCCCATGGCCACTCGATACGCCGTGCCGTGATCTTGCCGCCAACCCAGCCGTTTAGCGCCGACTCGACTGCGCCGGGATGATACGCAAATCCGACGTAATCAGGGACCGCGACGCGCATCGCATCGATGTCGAAGCCGGACTGGAACATTTGGAGGGCGTAGTCGCAGGATTCGCGAAAGAAGTCGATCGGGCCTTCTGTTCCAAGAATGGTGTCGGGATTAACTTCGTCCATGGCCGCGCGGACTTTACGCAGCAGTTCCCGGTGCCACCGCAACGAATCATACGGGCTTGCATGATGATGGGCGGGATTGTGGCAAGGTACGAACGTGCCCAATTCGTCCAGGCGAATGCCATCTGCGTCACTCTCAGCCAGGATCCGTTTGCAGGTCTGCGCCAACTGCTCCTGACGGGGCAGATATCCGGGACACACGCTGATTCCATTGGGATAGCCGATATCCCACATGTGACCGGGCGTATCCATCAACTTCCAGTCGTCAATGTTGGAGCCGGCAAATATGGCGCTGTCCTTGAGCACACTGTAACCCGCGACGTAAAAGATCACGCGCCGCCCAATCCGGTGCGCGCGTTCGACGCCCTCGCGCATCGCCGCCGCGCCACCCAGATCGGTCCGGAACTCAAAGGTACCGTCAGACATGTAGGCGCCATACGTCTCGGGATGAACGGCCACGCCTTCGTTGTACTGCGCCCATTCCTTGGCATCGTAGCAATCGTCTAGATACATGAACGGCAGGTCCCGGAACGAGGTAAACAACGCCGGAATCGGCTGCCCGGCTCTGCGGGCATCCTCGAGCTGCGCCTTGCTCTTGGTCACGGCGTCCGCGTTCGGAATCCACGGGCCGACGAAGAGGTCCAGGTCAGATAACCACGCGGGATGCCGCCGCACTGCAAACGTCTTTTCGAACCATTCATGATAGCGGCGCGCCACGACGCGCCAGTTGCCTTTATGCACGATAATGCGCGTGCTGGGATACTTGAATTCCTCGCCCGACGCCAGCCGTTGCGCTGGAACATACAAGACGGACATCGTCGAAGGCGCCGCACGCCGGATCAATTTCGGACGAAGGTCTGGGTCCATTACGATAAACCCAAGCCCTTCGTTGCGAGGGGGATCGTAAACAGCTTCCCATTGCATGCTTGTCTCGCGTCCGTAGAAGCCGCCGCCATCGGTCCATGCCTTCACGTCGGGGGTGCCGAAGCTCGCCAGCATCAGCGAACGGTTCGTCTCGCGTGAAGCGCCCAACTGAAGACCCGAAATGTGCGGGAAAGCCGTCATCAACGCATGCGATTGCGATCCCGTGTTGCGTACCGTGAGACTCCAGTCCGCACCGCAATCGCCATCGGCGAGCGATACCTCGATGTGGAATTGAAGTGCCGAAGCCGTGTGAGCCATCGTCAATGTAAGCGCGGTCCTGCCGGCCTGTTGGGTGAAATCCGAAACGACTACCTTGCACTGGTTAGCCTCGATCAGTTGGCCGCCCATGGCGCCTTCGATCTTCCCCGACCACCAGTTCGGGTCCTTCAGCGGCGCTGGGAGTTCGATCGGGTCCAGGTACACCCGGAAGGGATTGCCATCACTTAGAATTTCCTTGAGATACTCGTCATCCGTCGCCCGATTGTGGAAACGGACCAAGGCTCCTGTTTCGGCATTGAACCCGATCTCGAGCAGGTCGTTCGCAATGCCCACATAGCCGGTGGATTGCTTCTTCTCCACCGCCAGTGCTTGATGGCCAACCACGAGCAGCAACGACACCAAGAGGAGCGCACATATTCGAGGACAGAACGCTGCTCGAACCATAGGGGAACCTCCTGAACCAGACGCATTATATGCTCTCGTTATCCTGCCAGCTAACAGTTTCTCTTTTCCCAATGGGGCCGCAGTTCCACGTGAATTGGGCATGCGATACGGATGTCTCCACAACGGAAGATTTGTTGCTATACTTGCCGTAACGGACGTTGCCCAACTTGAGGTCTATGAACAGCGTGATAACAGGATTGTTAGCGAGTGTCTGCCTGATCTTGGGCGTTAATGCCAAAGAAACAGTTCCGGTACGGCTTGGCGTGGCGCCGGCAGGCTCCTATCTTCTGGAGCAAGCTCACATCGATCCGCTGACTCATCTGCCCTTTTTCGAGGCGCTCGGTGACCTGGGCGCAAGCGTTGTGTGCTACTTCCTGCGACCGGTAACCAACGCGGGTGAACACAATTCCGAAGAGACACGCAAACAGGTGGAAGCGATCGATTCGGCGATGCGCGCGCATGGACTCGAGTACATGCTTGACGTGGAACTCAGCAATTTCGCCCCGCGGCTGGAGATTACACCCGGCATGAACGAACTCGACCATCCGGATGGCACTCACCATTGGGACCCACGCATGGAATGGCTCGATGGCGTCTTGCCGCCGACAAAGCCGGGCAAGCCAGCCCTGCTCGCAATCACGTACGACGAGATAGAACACATGATCTTGTCCAACAACAAGTTCTCCAATTCTCCGAAAGACGATTACGACAAGCCCTACTGGCTCAACACGGACGGAATGCCGCTCACGGAAGCATACGACCGGCTCGTCGCGATCGCCCGCAAGGTCCGCGTGGAACACTACCAAGGACGTGTTCTACCGCAGACCGAACAGGTATGGCCCGACCTGTTCCACATCTTTGCGCGAGCAGGCTGGATCATTGCGCCCAAGCTTCTCAAGGAACACCTGAGTTCCGTGGTCATGTCCTGCGCCTTAGGCGCCGCGATGCAGTACAAGGATGTTTGCGGAGGTTTTTGGTGTTCGCCCGATCTCTGGAATTTCGACAAGTATCCCGGACACTCGCCGGAGGCGCTTTGTTCCGCGCTGCAAATGGCGTATTGGCTTGGCGCGGAAATCATCTACGTGGAAAACTTGGATTTCCAGGGCGATTTCAAGCGGCATCCGCTTGCAGACCCGAAAGGTTCGCTTATCGCCTGGACCGATCCGCAGCATTACACATTGACCAATTACGGTCGCGTATTTCGCGAGTTCGCCAAAGAGTACGTGCCGAATCACACGCGGTCGATCTCGTGGCGGGATTACGACCCGCGCGTGGCCATCATTCGATTGCCGGACGGCGGCTGGGGACAATTCTCAGCAACGCCGGAGCACGGGGAAGCCGCATCGCGCAACAGGCTCCTGGGAAACCGAAGCATGCCCCTGGACGAGGCCGCATCGGAATGGCTGTACGTGTGGCCTATCCTCACCCATGGCGCCGCACGGCCCGGAGCTATTTCATCGAACAATCCATTTGCATATTTCGGCGCGAGTAGGCCATCGGATACGGCGGGGCGCGGCCACTAAAT
>CAZPMT010000018.1:38723-62145 GCA_964587655.1 uncultured Nitrospiraceae bacterium | reverse complement strand
GCTAGGCATACCGCCCGATGATCCCGAGTGAGGTGAGGGTGGGATAGGAGATCGGCATAATGAAGGACGGCAGGTGAACCGTTGGAGGCTATCCGATGACGTTGGAAGAACGCATCACAGTGAATCCTGAGGTATTGGTGGGAAAGTCCGTGATCCGGGGCACGCGTCTCGCCGTGGAATTCATCATAGACCTTCTCGCGCAAAGCTGGGCGTACGATGACATTCTGCGTAATTATCCTGGCCTGGATCTGGATGACATTCTCGCGTGCTTGCGGTATGCCAGCGACGTGCTGCATTCCGAGAAGCTCTATCCCGTGGGAGTGTAACCGGTGAGGATTCACGCTAACGAGAACTTCCCCGGAGATGCCGTCGTTGCGCTATCTGCCGCGCGAGTCGGCTGCGCGCATGTCGTGACCCGAAACTCGCCCGACTTCTCAGGATCGACGGTTCCAGCCGTGTCACCTATGGAACTCATTACAAGCGTCTCAATGAACGGTAACTGTGCCCCGTTGCCGCCGTTACCGTCGCCCGGAAAGGAACCGCTCGAACAAATCGCACTGTAGATCGAGCGAACGGGGTTCCGCTAGAATGCCGCCATGTCTCTGGAAGGCTCTTTTCCCAACGGTGAAGATCGGCTGGCCGGCCGGCTGAACCGTATCTACACCCGCACGACATTGGCTTACCTCTTCGTCGTGGCGGTCCTTTGGGCTCTCGGCGTCGAGGCCATCTACGGCAGTCCCACGCCGTTCTACGCACTGTTATACCCGGCGTTCGACTCGCTCTTCGTGCCCTGCGTCCTGCTGCTGCTTTGTTGCGCGGTCTTTGCTTTGTTGCGCCGCTTCTTTCCAGGAACTGCGCCCGTCGGCCTCAGGTTCCACGTCTGCTGGATCGCCCTCGCGCTACTGGCCGCGCGAAGCATAGCGGCGGGAATGTCAGACGGCGGCTTGTCATCGTTCCTTTCCGGCCAGTGGTTGATGCTGCGCTGGCATTTTCTGGCACTGGCCGTCTTCGTCGTGTCCTTCGGCGCCCTGTTCACGGCAACACATCGCGTGCCGTGGTTTGACGCGGAACCTTCACGCCGGTTCGCCGGGTGGTTCCTCGTAGGGTCGGTCGCGTTCGCGTTTCTGTTTCCGGGCGTCGTCGCGATGCTTCGTGATGGCGCCCACGGCATCGCGCAGGCCTACGAGCGGCACGGTTACGAGTACATCAGCGATATCGGCGTAACGCGTTCGATCCGGACCTTGTTCCATGACTACGCCAGGCTGCAGCCGTATCTCTCGATGCACGCGAAGGTCCACCCTCCGGGGCCCATCGCACTGTTGTGGCTGATGTCGTACGGGGTCGGCCAAGACCCCTTGCCGCTGTCCGTGGCGACCATGTTCATCGGCGCGCTCGGGGTCGTGCCGCTGTATCTCTGGGCGGCCGACCTGGCTAGCCGCCGCGTGGCTCTCACCTGTTGCGTCTTGTACTGTCTCATGCCCTCGATCGTCCTGTTCACGGCCACCAGCGCCGACATCATGTTCATGCCGTTGGTACTCGCCACGCTGTTTCTTTTCTGGCGCGCGCTACACCGCCGCTCGATCACGTACGCACTCGCGGCGGGCGTGTGTTACGGCCTGATGTCGCTCCTGTCGTTCTCATTGCTCTCGCTCGGCGCGTACTTCGCCTTCGTGGGCATGTGGCGGTTGATGGACCCCAAATGGCGGCGCGCCGTGATACAAACCGCCGCACTCATGATCCTGGCGTTCGTGCTGTTCCATCTCGCAGTGCGCTGGTGGTCCGGCTTCGACATGCTGGCGTGCTTTCATGCCTCAAAGGCCCAGTTTGAAACAGACCAAGCGAATCTCGATCTCATGACGCCGCGCTATTCCTCCTGGTTCTGGAAGTTCGCCAATCCGGCCTGCTTCTTCTTCTTTGCAGGTGTTCCCGTGTCGGTGCTGTTCATTTGGCGCACCGCAACGTTGCCGGGTTTCGGGTTTCGGGTTTCGGGTTTCGGGGGGGATTCGCCGGCCCTCTTCGCGATCTGTGCGTTGACGTTTCTCGTCCTGAGTTTCATGTATCTCGGCCGCGGCGAAGGCGAACGGTCGGCCATGTACGTCCTGCCCTTCCTGGTCCTGCCCGCCGCGCACTTGCTCGACCAGATGGGCTGCACGACCCGGTCATTTGCGCCGCTGGCCGCAACTGCGGCATTCTTGGGTCTCCAATGCTGGGCCATCGAGTCGGTCCTATACACGTTTTGGTGAAGATCTCATGTGGAGAAACAAGAAAGTATCCGTCATCTTTCCAACATACAACGAAAAGGAATCGATCCGCGCCGCCATCGAGGATTTCTTCGACGACGGTCTCGTCGATGAAATCGTCGTCGTCAACAACAACGCCGCCGAGGGCACCGACGAGGAAGTGAAGGCGACGCGCGCGCGCTTGGTATACGAAACGCGGCAAGGCTATGGCTACGCCATCTGGAAAGGCCTGGCCGAGGCCACGGGCGACCTACTCATCATCGCCGAACCGGACGGCACGTTCTCCGGTCACGACGTGATCAAGATGCTGGCCTATTCCGACGACGTCCCGGCGGTCTTCGGCACGCGCACGAGCCGCGAGTTCGTGTGGGAAGGCGCCAACATGGGTTTCTTTCTCAAGTTCGGAAACTGGGCCGTCGGAAAGATGATCGAGTTCCTCTTCAACACGACCATCCTTACCGACGTCGGCTGCTCGATGCGCCTGCTGAGCCGCAACGCCTACGAACGCATCGCGCCGTACTTCACCGTAGGCGGCTCCGCGTTCGGCCCCCAGATCATGTTGTTGACCATCCTCAACAAGATCCCCTTCGCCGAGATCGCCGTCAACTACGGACAGCGCGTCGGCGAATCCTCCGTCACCGGCAACAAACTCCGCGCCGCGTTCCTGGGTCTCGACATGATCGGCATGGTCCTCCGCTACCGCCTCCTTTCCTGGTTCGGGTGGCGGCCTAAACCGCGTGATATGCAGCGGCCTTGAGTCGCTGAGGGAAGATTACCTGCCGAAGTAAACCTATGGAACAGCCGTCCCCCGTTGTTGAAGGGCGAGAACCGTTTCGCGTTGGCCGGCGTCCTATAATGTGACGGCATGAATAGATCGGAGCAGATTCGGGATGAGATCCTCGTTCTCCGCGCCCAGGCAGGCGAGGAGGGTTTCGAGGCCCTCGTGAAGCGCTGGCAGCCGGCGCTTTGGCGGCACGCTTTTCGGATGACGCAGGATCGGGAATCGGCCTGGGACGTCGTTCAGGAGGCGTGGTGCGCGATCGTGCGGCATTTGCATCGCCTGGAGGACCCGGCGGCGTTTCCGAAGTGGGCCTTCGAGGTGGTCACGAACAAGTGCCGCGACTCGATGCGGCGTGCGCAACGGCAGAATCGGACGTTGTCGGCCTATGAAGAACACGTTGTCCCCGCGCCCGCACCTCCGGAAGCGGCGGACGACCATCTCGAAGTAGCATTGGCTAGGCTCGATCCCGAACTGCGGCTCCTGGTCGCACTGTACTACGAGGAGTCGTTCACGGTGCGCGAGATCGGCGAGATTGTGGCAAGTCCGGAAGGTTCAGTGAAATCGCGGCTATATCGTGCGCGGCAGGAATTGCGGCGGCATATGGAGGAATTGCGTCATGAAGGATAAGGACAAGCTCCTGTGGGACCTCGAGAAAGACGGGCCGTTCGATCTCGAACGGACGGATCGGTTGCGGTCGGACCTGCACCGGGAGAGCGAGCGGAAACGCAAGAGGTGGCTCATAAGCTGCTTCCTGTATCTTCTGATCGGGCTCGGGACAATGGCCTGCGGAGGGCTCATGTTGAAGAACGCCGAGGAGGTGCGCCAGATGTTCTTCGGCAGTCTGCTGGTCATCATCGGGTTTGAAACCACCGTGCTCATCAAACTGGCCTATGGGAGCATGTTCTCGTTGCTTCGCGTGCTCGAGATGATCAAGGAGGTCCACCTGACGCTTATGGATCATATCGAGCGTCAGCACGCCCGAACGAATGGGCGCGACGCCGGGGAGGGACAGGCATGAACAGCATGTATGATCGTCTGCTCGATCGCATCTCGGTTACCACGCTGTACCGGATCATCGTTGTTTTCCTCGCGTTGTCGGGCGTAATCGCCTTCGCCTTTATATTCGGCGACATGCCCGAACTGCTCGCGCGTGGACTGCCCGCGCGTTTGGGCCGATCCGAACCCCGTTTTGGAGGACACGAAGTGGCCGAATGGCACATCACGGCCGAGGGCCGGGTGCGCGTTCATTCACGCATCAGTGTGTCCAAGTGTTGGGCAAATGCGACCTTGATGCCCATCGTGCTGCCGTATGAGTCAGGGAAGATCGAAGCGGCCTTGCTGGACGGCAGGCCGGTAGAGTACACGAACATGCCCGCAGGTCTCGAATGCGAACCGGGTCTTTACATAGCCCTGAACACGCCCGGCCCGGCACTGCGAAACAGCCTGGTCGAAGTCATCTGGAGCTTTCCGTTCGACGAATTGCCGTGGGAAGACGGCTATTATCGGATCCGGCTGCGCGGACTCATCCCGGTGAAGTCATATGCATTAGTGGCGATCCTTGACGAGGGTTGCGGCTTCGAGTTGTCCGGCGATCATCCTGAACTCCGCATGACGCAACCGTTCAGTTCCACGTCGCGGAAGTACATATCGTGCGAAATGGGAACGTGCGGACTCGCGATGCGCCCTAAGCAGCCAGCAGGCACTAGAAGTCCTCTTCAGTGAAAACGCCAATCTTCAACAGCGGAGGCCTTGTCCCATGATAAACGTCGGGATGATCGGTTGCGGGCGCATAGCCGATCTGCACTATCAGGGTTATGTGAACAATCCTGACGCGCGTCTCGCGGCGGTGTGCGACTCGAACCCGGAGGCCGCGGCAAGGCGGCAGCGGGAATGGGGCACGCCGAAGCGGTACATTGACTACCGCGACCTGCTGGCGGACAAAGATATTGACGCGGTCGAGGTGCTCACGCCGCAAACGATTCACGAGCCTGTCGTGATCGACGCGGCGCGGGCCGGCAAGCATATCGCTTGTCAGAAGCCCATGACCGTCAGTCTCGATGCGGCCGATCGCATGATCGCCGAGACCGCCCAAGCGGGCATCACGTACAAGGTGACGGATAATTACCTTTTCTACCCGCCCATTGCGCTGGCGAAGCGGATGATCGAGGACGGCCTCATCGGCGAACCGATCACGATGCGCATGAAATTCGTGGGCGGGCTGTGGTGCGGCGGCTGGGAGGTCCCTATCGAGTGGTGAGCTGGATTGACTGGACGGCGGACGTCATCGATTGTCCAGCGGTCGCCATGTGGAAACACGAGGGCAAGCGGTACGGCGGGTGCGGCCCACGACCGCTGTCCCGGCAATGACGGCCAACAGGAAGAGTACCGTGACTGACGATACTGCGAGGCCCGCGTAGGTCGTCCACGGTTGGAAAGTAAAACAGACATGATGGGTCCCCGCGGGCACCGCGACGGCCTTGAAGGCGTCGTTGGCCCGCCAGATCGGGACTTCGTGGTCGTCCACCCATGCCCGCCATCCGGGATACGCGGAATCGACAAAGGTCAGGATCCTATTGCCGGGCAGGTCGTTGAGCATGAGTTCGACGGAATTGGCCCGGCGGCGCTCGATGACGATGTGCGGATTCTCATCCTCCATGTCCTTCTTGACGAAGATCTGTTCGATGTGTGCGCCCGAGTTCACGTTCTGAGGCCACTTCAGCGTGATCTTGTTCGTCCTGCAGTCGGGCAGAGGGAATTCGACGACGCGCATCTGCCCTTTCGTGGGCGTGGCTCGGCTGCGCTTGAGGCTGCGCACCGTGCCATTCTCGTCTACACAGACCGGGTAGAAATCGACCGCTGTGCTCGCCGTGTAGCCGACGCAGAGGACGCTGTGCACGAAGCCCTGTTCGAATGCGGGTAACGCCAAGGCCATGTCCGTTCTTCCGGACTTGCGCATCATGCCGCGAAGTGACGGACCCGCACCGAGGTCCACGCGCTCGACGCGCTCGGACGCCGCGCTGTTCGGCAGGAGCTCGCGCCGGACTTGCGGCACGGAGAGCGCAGTCCCTGCGGGCATGTCCGGCAGGAAGACGGTGGTAGCGGCGGGAAACACCTCGCCTTTGCCGGGCAATGGCCCTGAAACCCATTGCCGCGCCAGCCAGAAACCGCGTTTGAGGAAGAGGTGGCCTCGCTGATTTTCGATGAATACCTCGTCCGGTTTGACACCGATGTAGTAGTCCTTCTCCCTGGAAGGCTTGCACAACACCTGGCGGGTACATCCCACGTACAGCGGCCCATACCCATATGCGGCCATGTCGAGGGTCCACATATGCCAATTCGCCCGCGCGACCGCCGTGCGCCGATTGTCCTGCGAGATCTGGGTCACTGTTCCAAAGCGGTCGGTCCGCCCGCTCGCGAGACGCTTGGACACGTACTCCGGGACCATTTGGACCGTCCAGGCGAGTATCTCGCCGACAACCAGGGCCGCGATGAGGGCCGCGCCCAGGCGAGGCATTCGGATCCACGCGAAGACGAGCATGGCCAACAGCGTCAGGGCCGGCAGTAGCCAGACGAGCGTCCCCGGCACGTAGAGGGGCTTGTCGCGCAGCCACTGGCCCAAAAGGAGAAGCATGCCGGCGCCTGCGGCCAAGAGCACTATCGATCGCCCGACGGCCCCCCAGCGTACGTGTGAGGCGCGCCCAGCGGCGTCAACTCCGAAGGCGACGACCGCTGCCAAAGCGAAGCTCGAGAAGATCCCTGCCCGCCACGGCGACACGATGATGTTCAGGAAGTCCAGCGAGTCCAGCAAGGCGCCCACAGGAAAGGCAGGTCCCAGCGTGCAATCAGTCAAGAGAAGGTACGCCCCCGCGAAGACCAAGGCATCACGCCTGTCTCGCCGCCCCAACAAGGCGGCCAGGAGCGCCAGCAGCGAGCCGATGCCCGCCGCCCGGCAGCCCTGAGGCAGCCACGTGTTTCCAGGAAAAACCACGAGGCACTTCAGTAAGTGAGACCATTCGATGTTCTGGCTCCAAGAACCTATGGCAAGCCCCGCTGAGGGGACTCGCAGGCTGTACTGGCCGAATTCGTAGGCGGGGACAAGCAGTAACGCGGCCACGAGCGCCCCGAAGACGGCTGCGAGGACAAGGAACAGCCCCCTCGCGGCTATGATCGGCAGGATCTGCCGAGGAAGCTGGGATAGGCCGCGCCACTCGACATGCAGGACGCCGTCCAGGAGGGCAAAGACGGCCAGGGTCAGGCCCATGTACAGCGTCAATTGGGGGAACCCGCCGAGCGTGCTGATTCCCATGAACAGCGCGGCCGACGCGGTGTAGAAAAGCCAGCCCGAGACGCGCGGAGAGCGAAATGCCCGGCGCGCTAGCCACACCAACCAAGGCGCCCACGACGTGACCAGCGGGAACACGTAGAACTCGATCGAATTGATGATGCTGAATGGGCTCAACGTGAAGACAAAGGCGCCCGCCAGGCCGGCCCAGAAACTGACCCCGTAATCGCGCGTCAGGCAGAACACGCCGAGTCCGCCTAGGAGCAGATGAAGGAGCAGCAAGATCTCGATGCTGACGGCGGTAGCGTATGGGTCGCAGGCGGGAGTGACCAGGCTTCTCAGGAGATGAAACGGGTAGCAGGCATTAGATTGCGGGTCCGCGGAGAAGGGCGTGCCGCAATAGGAAAGCGGGTTCCACAACGGGAACTCGCCGTTCTTCAGCGACACGTCAAGGAAGAAGGCGTTGGGCCCAAAGAAGTAGCGGCTGTCACACAACCCGAAGTTCTTGGTCCACCGAGGCGCCTCCGAATAGTACCGGAAAGACAGAAGAAGTCCAGTCGCGAGAGCCATCGCCGCCCAAACGTGCGGTGCGATGACCACTCGCAGGCACGGCCGCATGATCCCAGATATCGAGCCGATTGGTTGAGATCGTGCACGCGGCAACGTTTGCCCGCCGCCGCCGGTCGAAACGTTCAGTCCTTCGTCCTTGCCGGAATCCGCCATGGGTTGAGTTCTCGCCTGAAGCATCGTGAGGAGATCGGGTCGCTTATTGTCCAAGACCGCCCCGGCTCCTGTCAAGCTAACGAGGAGGGACAAGGCGCGATTCCTGGGATTGTCTGTCTCGGGCTGATTGTTATAGTATATGAAGCTCTTGCCTGCGGAAATCCGGCGGAGACCGGGTGGAATGTCGCAACCACACGGCCAAGTTTCACATGAGGATACATTATGGCTTTCGATTATGACGTGATTCAACGGTGTTACGCGCGTATGGCCGAGCGGTTGCCGGCGGCCCGAAAGGTGGCCGGCCGTGCGCTGACGCTTTCCGAGAAGATCCTTTACGCGCATCTGTACGGCGGGCTGCCGCCGGTCGCGTGCGTTCGGGGACAGTCCTATGTCGATTTTGCCCCGGATCGCGTGGCAATGCAGGACGCCACGGCCCAGATGGCGCTGCTTCAGTTCATGCAGGCGGGCAAGGCCAATGTGGCCGTACCGACGACCGTCCATTGCGACCACCTGATCCTTGCCAGGGTCGGCGCGAAGAAGGACTTGCTGGACGCGCTGACGTCTAACAAGGAGGTTTTTGATTTCTTAGCGTCCGTATCCAACAAGTACGGTATCGGCTTCTACAGGCCGGGCGCCGGGATCATCCACCAGGTCGTCCTCGAGAACTATGCCTTTCCGGGCGGCATGATGATCGGCACTGATTCGCACACGCCGAATGCCGGCGGCTTGGGCATGGTCGCTATAGGCGTCGGCGGCGCGGACGCGGTCGACGTGATGGCCGGCATGGCGTGGGAACTCCGGTTTCCGAAACTGATTGGCATCAAGCTGACCGGAAAGCTCGGCGGATGGACCTCGTCGAAAGACGTGATACTGAAGGTCGCCGGGATTCTGACCGTCGACGGCGGGACGGGCGCGATCATCGAGTACTTCGGGGAGGGCGCGGACAACATCTCGTGCACCGGAAAGGGCACCATATGCAACATGGGCGCCGAGGTGGGCGCAACGGCATCGATCTTCCCGTACGACGCGCATATGGCGGCTTACCTGGAGGCGACCGGCCGCGCCGACGTGGCCACCGCCGCGAATGCCGTCGCGAAACACCTGCGGGCCGATTCCGAGGTCTACGCGGAACCCGCGAAGTACTATGATCAGGTCATCGAGATCGATCTGTCGGCCTTGGAACCCCATATTAACGGCCCCTTCACGCCCGACCTGGCGTGGCCGCTGTCGAAATTCGCACAGGCCGTTAAAGAGAAAGGCTGGCCACGGCAATTTCGCGCGGGGCTAATTGGTTCGTGCACCAACTCATCGTATGAGGATCTGGACAGGGCCGCCTCGGTTGCCCGTCAAGCGGTCGGCAAGAAGCTCAAGACAAAGTCTCATTTCATTATCACCCCGGGCTCCGAGCAAGTGAGGTATACGGTCGAGCGGGACGGGCAGCTCGCCGCGTTCGAAGCTATCGGCGGCGTCGTTCTGGCAAACGCCTGCGGCCCCTGCATCGGCCAATGGAAGCGCGAAGGCGCGGATGCGACACAGCCGAACTCGATCGTCACTTCGTTCAACCGGAACTTCGCCAAACGCAACGACGGCAATCCAATGACGCACGCGTTCGTCACGTCGCCCGAGATCGTGACGGCGATGGTCCTCGCGGGCGATCTCACGTTCAATCCGATGACCGACACGCTCACGAACGACGACGGCGAAAAGGTTCGATTGGATCCTCCGGTCGGTCACGAGCTTCCACCGAAAGGCTTTGACGTCGAGGACGCCGGGTATCAAGCGCCGGCTGCGGACGGCGCCGGGATCGAGGTCACTATCGATCCGAACTCGGAGCGGCTGCAGCGCCTCGATCCTTTCCCGGCATGGGAGGGCGCGGATCTGAGAGGGCTCAAGCTTCTCATCAAGATCAAGGGCAAGTGCACCACGGACCACATCTCGATGGCCGGGCCTTGGCTCCGGTTCCGCGGACATCTGGATCGCATCTCGGACAACTGCTTCATCGGCGCCGTCAACGCGTTCAACGACCAGACGAACCGCGTGAAGAGTCAGATCACCGGCGAGTACGGTCCCGTCCCGGCGACGCAGCGCGCGTACAAGAAGGTAGGCATAGGAACGATAGTGGTAGGAGACGAGAACTACGGCGAGGGATCCTCGCGCGAACACGCGGCGATGGAACCGCGCCATCTCGGCGTGCGTGTCATCCTGGTCAAGTCCTTCGCGCGCATACACGAGACGAATTTGAAGAAACAGGGCATGCTTGCGCTGACGTTCGCAAACAAGAACGACTACGACCTCGTGCAGGAAGACGACTCGGTAGATATACTCGGCCTTGAGTCGTTTGCGCCGGAAGTCCCGCTGACGGTCGTGTTGCACCACAAGGACGGCAGCGTCGACAGGATCAAAGCAAGCCACTCCTACAATGAGGCCCAGATTGAATGGTTCAAGGCCGGCGCCGCACTGAATCTGATACGCTGAAACAACACCGTGCGAAGGGTTCAACCTGATGTGGTGATAAACAACGTTGCGTACCAATGAGGAGGACAAAGATGCAGCACATGTCCAAACTACCCGTACTTACGTGGAAGGAAGGCGATGTGTACGTCGCGGATTGCCCGGCTGTACGAATTGCCAGCCAAGGCGAGACGGAACAAGAAGCGCTGGATAACCTCAAAGAAGCGATAGAGTTGTACTTTGAGGATGCACCAGGCATGCAACCGCCGTCGTGCGGCGACCTTCATGCGCGAGAGATCGAGGTGGCACTTGCCTCCTAAGCCTATGCCGGCTCGAGAGGTGGTGAAGCGCCTGGAGCGGATTGGGTTCATAAGAGTCTCTCAGCGGGGAAGCCACCTGAAGTTGCGGCAAGAGCGAAATGGGAAGCTCTATACAACGGTTGTTCCGATGCACAGCAGAGATATCGCGATTTCTGTGTTGGGACGAATTCTTCAGCAAGCAGGCTTGGAATGGGAAGAATTCAATAAGTGACGTTTGCGTCACTAAAGGACTACACATTGAATGAAGTGAAAGCAATCTCTGACGCGTCATGAGATGTCGATCATGAGACGGTGGAGTGGATGATGCTCCAAGAGGAATCCTTCGCCAAGGCGTGGGACAACGACGAAGATAGTGTCTGTAACGCCATTGAAAAGGCGGAAAGCATCATGAGTAAATCATGGACAGAAGTCTCCAGCAAACTCCAGGGATACCAAGCCAAGCTTATTGACTGTTCACGTGACGACGCCTTCCATATGGATCCCATTGAGCGGCAACGCATCCGAGCGTATCTCGAACGCGGGGAATCCCCAACAAGGCCCGAAGATATTCCCACTTTGATGAAACAGTTCTGTGTTAGCGCCTTTAGTTACGCGCCTCTGAGGAACTACCTTAAGCAGAAGGCTGAGGGGCTACCGACACGGGAAAGCATCGCGGATGTATTGTTCCGGGTATTCGACGAACACAGATTTCGGAATGACTCCTGCTGGGTACCGAAACGCCTCGGCGATTTGGCAGCGAGAATCCAAAAGAGGCATCGATTTGATCTTTCTTCGAGGAGATTCAAGCCGCGAATCATCAGGGTATTGGACACAGGAAGCCGCAAACTCAGAGAAGAACTCAAGGACGGACTCGATGCTTTCTACAAGAAGGTAGAGTGCGTTTCCGAGCCTAGCGAAATGTGGAAGCTGGCAAACAGGCTTTCTGAGCACATCTCTCATGTGGGGCCTATCCTGGTCTGCGATTTCCTGAAGGAGATCGGATTCGCGCGATATGTCAAGATCGACCATCACTTCAAGAAACAGCTAGACGGCCTGGTTGGTTGCAGGCTTGGGCAGAAAGAGAGCTTCATCTTGTCGCAAGAGATAGCGGATTCCATCGGTATGACTCCGTTTCATATAGACTATATACTGTATCTGTGCGGGCATTTGAGGTGCTGTGAATGACGATCAGCAGCATAGAGTGGGCGAAGCGTCGCGGAACCAACCCACCGAATTGAGATCAAACGGAGGTGTGTTGCAAGTGGCGACAGGTTTAGCGAGTCTTGTATTGAGTGAACGCGAGGAGATTCTCCGTATGGCGACGCGTCATGGAGCAGCAAATGTGCGCGTGTTTGGCTCCCTTGCTCGTGGCGAAGACGATGCCGAAAGCGACATAGACCTGCTGGTCGATATGCAGCCGGAGCACAGTTCGTTTTTTCCGGGAGGTCTGGTTGCCGACCTGGAGGAACTCCTTGGACACAATGTTCACGTTGTAACCGAGGACGCCTTGCATTGGTCGATGCGCACGAGGGTTCTGAAAGAAGCCATTAGACTATGAAGAGCGAACAGGTTTACTTGATTCATATCCGCGAATGCATCGACCGTATCGGCCAGTATACGAGCGGCGGCAAGGATGCGTTTTTCGCGAATACGATGATTCAGGACGCGGTACTACGCAACTTGCACACATTGGCGGAATCTACAACTCGACTCTCAAAGGAGTTTCTCAGTAGGTTTCCGGAAGTCGACTGGCGGGCTGTGGCTGCCTTTCGGAACGTGATCGTTCATGACTACCTCGGCTTGGACGCTAGGCAGATCTGGGATATCGTTGAACGCGACATCCCAATCCTGAAGCGAGTATTCACTTCAAGAGAGTCGACCGATCCTTTGTAGCCAGAGCAAAGACAGACGTAAGGAAGGTACAGACGAATGGCAAGAAACATCTACGAGAAGATTTGGGAAGCACACGTTGTCCATGAGGAGCCGGGTAAGGACGCGATCCTTTACATTGACCGGCACTATGTTCATGAAGTGACGTCGGCGCAGGCGTTTGAAGGTTTGCGCATTGCGGGGCGGAAGGTGCGCCGCCCGGAGTTGACGTTCGCGACTATGGATCACAATATCCCGACGACGGACCGGTCGAAGCCTATTGAAGACCCGCTTTCTAAGCAGCAAGTGGACACGCTGGCGGCAAACTGCAAGGAGTTCGGAGTCACGTGTTTCGGCATGGACGATCCGCGTAACGGCATCATCCACGTGATTGGGCCGGAACTGGGCCTCACGCAGCCGGGCATGACAATCGTGTGCGGCGACTCGCACACGGCGACTCACGGCGCGCTCGGAGCTTTGGCCTTCGGCATCGGCACGAGCGAAGTCGAACACGTCCTCGCAACGCAGACGCTGACGCAGAAGAAGTCGAAGACGATGGAGGTGCGCGTCGAAGGCGCGCTGCCGCCGGGCGTCACGGCGAAGGACGTCATTCTCGCCATTATCGGCAAGATCGGCACGGCCGGCGGTACGGGATACGTCATCGAGTACACCGGCGACGCCATCCGGAACATGACCATTGAGGAACGCTTGACGGTCTGCAACATGACGATCGAGGCCGGCGCCCGCGCGGGGCTCGTCTCGCCGGACGCGGCGACGTTCGCGTACCTCAAGGGGCGCGACTACATCCCCAAGGACGAGTCGTGGGATACGCTTGTGGCGGAATGGTCCGCATGGGCATCCGATCCCGGTTGTTCTTACGACAGTGTTGTCGTGCTCGACGCTTCCAAGATCGAACCGCAAGTCACGTGGGGCACGTCGCCAGGCATGGTGACATCCGTGAACGGGACCACGCCTGTCCTGTCGCGGATCGCCGGCGCGAACGAACGCCTGGCCGCGCAGAAGGCCCTCGAATACATGGGGCTGGGCGAAGGCGTGGCCATACGCGACATAAAGCCCAACAAGATCTTCATCGGATCGTGCACCAACGGCCGCATCGAAGATCTCCGCGCGGCCGCAAAGGTCGTCAAAGGGTACAAGCTTCATAAGGGCATCGAGCAGGCTCTCGTCGTGCCGGGTTCGACCCGGGTAAAGCGCCAGGCCGAGTTGGAAGGACTGGACAAGATTTTCAAGAAGGCCGGGTTCGAGTGGCGCGAGGCCGGGTGTTCCATGTGTCTCGCCATGAACGCCGACGTGCTGAATCCAGGCGACCGTTGCGCCGCCACGTCAAACCGCAACTTCGAGGGCCGCCAAGGCAAGGGTGGGCGCACGCATCTGGTCAGTCCCGCTATGGCCGCCGCGGCCGCCGTCACTGGACATTTCACGGACATTCGCGAATGGGAGTTCAAATAATATGAAGCCGTTTACGACGCTCACCGGAATCGTGGCGCCACTCGAAGCGTTGAACGTGGACACGGACCAGATCATCCCGAAGCAGTTCCTCAAGAGGATCGAGCGGACGGGATATGAAAACTTCCTGTTCTTCGATTGGAGGTTCCTCGATGACGGTTCGCAGAACCCGGCCTTCGAAATGAACGCCCCGCGCTACCGGGGCGCCTCGATCCTGCTCACCAAGGACAATTTCGGATGCGGCTCGTCGCGCGAACACGCACCGTGGGCTCTGGACAACTACGGCTTCCGATGCATCCTCGCCACGTCCTTTGCGGACATCTTCTTCAACAACTGTTTCAACAACGGCATCCTGCCAATCGTGCTGCTGCCCGACACTATCGAACGGCTATTCAAAGAAGTCCGCGTCAAGGAGGGTTACACCCTGACGATTGACCTCACGGCGCAAACCATCGCCTGCCCAAATGGTTCGAAGATTCCCTTCGACGTCCATCAGTTCAAGAAGGAGTGCCTCGTCAACGGCTGGGACCAGATTGGCCTCACGCTCCTGCACGAGGACAAGATCGCAGCCTACGAGCGTCAGCGCGGCATCTGAAGGCAAGCAGTTCGTAGTACAGGCTTCAGCCCGTCTCTCGCTGCCGGTCCCAATCTGTTTCGGCCGTGCTGCCCCATGATATACTGGGGCCAAGGTGAAGTTTCTTAGCAGAGAAGTTGACGAAACGGGGCACGTGTTTCAGAAGGAGTACGTATCATGCCTACGAAGTTCCGCAACAAAGGATTTACCCTTATCGAGTTGTTGGTCGTAATCGCCATCATAGGCATCCTGGCGGCAATTTTGCTCCCGGCGCTGGCCCGAGCCCGTGAGTCGGCACGCCGGGCCTCGTGCGCGAACAACCTGAAGCAATTTGGGTTGATTTTCAAGATGTATTCCGGCGAATCCAAAGGAGGCAAGTTTCCTCCGGTGGCATTCCTGCTTCCTAATCTCATAAATCCGGGATCCACCGAGCCGGACGGTTCGTTTTCGCCCGCGGGCCGGTGCATCTATCCGGAGTACCTCACCGACCCCAACATCTTCATGTGTCCGTCCGATTCCACCGAACCGGACGTGATGACGTATGACGGGGACGGGCATAACGACTCGTTCGTGGACGTGAACGGCGTCCTCCAGGTATCACTAATGGAACGCGAGGGCGATGCGTCGTACGTGTACATCGGATGGGCCATTCAGAACAACTCTTGGCTCACTGACGCGTCAGGGGACGTCACGCCTGTTCTGGTGGTATTCGGCCAGGTCCTGGGGCTTTTGGGAGGAGAGGCCGGGGCTGATGACGATCACACATTTGCGCACCCGAATCCGGCGCTCGGTGATGTAACCTTGTACCGGTTGCGGGAAGGCATCGAGCGGTTTTTTATCACGGATATCAACAATCCCGCCGCCTCCGCCACGGCTCAGTCGGAACTCGCCGTCTTCTGGGATGAGGTCTCAACGAGTCCCACGGCATTCAATCATGTGCCCGGCGGGTGCAACGTGCTGTACATGGACGGCCACGTGCAGTTCGTGAGGTATCCGAGCACGGAGTTCCCGGTGACGCCCGAGTGCGCAACGATCTTCGCCATGGGCTCTTCCATGCTGTAACCGGCGGCGCCGGCGCGCTAAGGACATCATGACCACGTGCAGTGCAACACTTATTGTGAAGAACGAGGAGGCGAACCTCTATCGTTGCCTGCAGGCGTTGCAGGGGCTCGTTCACGAGATCGTCGTTGTGGATACGGGCTCGGACGACGGGACCGTCGAGATTGCGCGGGCGTTCACGGAGCATGTGCATTTTTTCGCGTGGTGTGATGATTTCGCCGCGGCGCGAAACTTTGCCATCGGGCGCGCCACCGGCGATTACGTTCTTTCGGTGGATGCGGACGAGCACCTTCTTGACCGCGAGAGTGCGCTCAGTCTGATAGAGTCCTTCATCCACCGCTATACTCCGGATGTTGTCGGAACGGTCGATATCATTAGCGCCATCGGATCGGGCGGCGACGCGCAGGAAGTCCGCACGGTCGTCCAACGTTTTTTCCGGCGCGACCGTTTCCGCTTCGAGGGGGCCATCCACGAGCAACTGGTTCCTGTCAGCGGTACGAAAACGGCAGCCCCTACGGGCCTCCGGTTCTCCCACTCCGGCTACGCACATGGTCCGTCTTCGCCGGGACACAAGTCTCACCGGAACAAGCGTCTTCTGCAAGCGGCGATCGAGAAACATCCCGACGACGAGTACTTCTGGTATCAGCTCGGCAAAGCCCACGTCGCGCTGAGCGAGAACGCCGAGGCGTGCACGGCTCTCGAGCGCGCGCTGGAACGCATCCGCTTTGACGCGCAGGAGGCGCGTGGGCGCACCGGTCCGGTCGCGCCGGAGGTGCTCACGGACCTCATCGTCTCACTGGCGTATGCCTACGTCAACACGAATCAGACCGGCGAAGCCGCCTCACTCCTAACCAAACACGAGGCATTGGGGCACGCAGGCGTGCAAAGCCCGGATTTCTACCACGCGGTCGGGTATGTCTATCTGATGGCCGGGGACGTTGCGCGGTCCCGGCGGGCCTACGAGACATCTCTACGGTTCGACCCTCGATGCGAGCAGGTCCTTGGCACGGGGAGTTTCGGCAGTCTGTATCATCTCGGGCTGCTGCGCGAAGCGGAACATGACATGCCCGGCGCCTGCGACTATTACCGTCAGTGCTTGCGCTGCAAACCAGACTATGGCCCCGCCATCGCGCGATGCATCGACTTCATCCTCGAGCACAAGACGATCGCGCCCGCGGAAGTGTGGGCCGCATGCGATCCCGACGCGCTCGCGGAGCGGTATCGATCCAAACTCTATCTGCTGCTCAACGAGAACCACGTCGATCAAGCCACGCTGCTCTTGCAAGCGGCAAGCAATATATCTCAGGCGCTGTTCGAACAGTGCAAGACCTTTCTGCGCGAACTCGAACGCGAAACCCAGCCGCCGTCATCTCAAGAGAATGCCGCGCCTCGCCGTGTTTGATCGCAACCGCCGCGGCTGCTTATGCTCTACCGCGGAATCTTATGGAAGGACGTTTGCATGGATCTCAAGGGCTATCTGGACGCGTTCGAATCGGTCATCGAGGGCATTGACAAGGCGGAGGTCGAGCAGTTGGCGGATGCAATCGTCTCCGCGTATGACACGGGGCTATGCGTCTTCATCATCGGCAACGGCGGCAGCGCGGCGAATGCGTCGCACCTGTGCGAGGACTTGGGCAAGGGGACTTTGCGCGACTTCGATCATCAGAAGCGGCTGAAGGTGATCAGCCTTACGGACAACGCTCCGTATCTGCTGGCCTGGGGCAACGACACGAGCTTCGAGCGGGTCTTTGTCGAACAGCTCAAGAACCTTGCCGGGCCGGGCGACCTGCTGATCGCGATCAGCGGATCGGGCAATAGTCCGAACATCCTTCGGGCCGTCGAGTATGCCAATGGCGCGGGCCTGCGGTCGTTCGGCGTCACGGGATATGACGGCGGGAAGCTTCGCCAAATTGCGCAGGATTGCCTGTGGATACGGTGTGACAACATGGGCATGGTCGAAGCCGCGCACGACGTCGTGTTCCACTACCTGACGGAATGCCTCATGCAACGATTCGCGGAAGTTGGAGCGGGCCAATGAACAGCCTGGTCGTCGGCGTCGAAATCGGCGGCACGAAGCTACAATCGGCCCTGGGCGATGCGGACGGCAACATCATCGCCTCCCGCCGGGGCGTTGCGCCCGAGGGCGGCGCGCTCGCGATCCTCGAATGGTTCGCACAAGAGATCCCCGCACTGCTTCAATTGGGCGAGGCGCGCGCAAGCAAGATAGCGCGCATCGGGGTAGGTTTCGGCGGACCGGTCGAGACTGCCACTGGCACGGTTCTGGTTTCTCACCAAGTCGAGGGTTGGAGCGGATTCAAACTCAAGTCGTGGTTCGAGGAACGCTTCGGCATCGAAACCAAGGTCTTCAATGACTCCAACGCGGCAGGGTGGGCCGAGTACTGTCTCGGCGCCGGGCGCGGAACGCGGCACTTCATGTACTCGAACATCGGAAGCGGGATCGGGGGCGCGCTTGTCATCGACGGCAAACTGCACGACGGACAAGGCCGTGGCGCTTCTGAGATGGGTCATACCTACGTTCCCGCCCGTATGTCGGACCATAATACGGGCGATTGGACGGGCGAGCCTGGAGGTGCGCGCAAGCTCGAGGACCTATGCTCGGGTTGGGCAATCGAACGGCGCGTTCGCGCGTGGGCGGACCCCTCGCCGGGCACGCCGTTGGGATCTCTCAGCGGCGGCCACGCTCAAGCGATCACGTGCGCGATGTTGGGTGAAGCGGCGCGCCTGGGCGATGTCCGCGCGAGCGAGGAAATCGACCGCGTCGGCCGGACGATCGGGCTCGCGCTCGCGAACGCGATTACGCTGTTTCATCCCGAGCGCATCGCACTCGGAGGAGGCGTCTCCCTTCTCGGCGACGTGCTCCTTGATCCCATCCGCCATTGGGCCAATCATTACGCATTCGGGCCGTTCCAGGATCGTTTCGAGATCGTCCAATGCGAGTTGAGAGAATCGGTGGTTTTGATCGGCGCCATGCTGCTCGCAAAGGGCGCGTAATCCTAAATTCGGCAATTGAAGCCAGTTGGGTTTGTCCAAGCAGTGGACAAGGTGGACGATGTGGACGCAACCATGCAGGTGGCCCTTTTCGGCGTCCTCATCGTCCACATCGTCCACAAAGTCCACGTCGTCCACCATTTCGGGAATCTTGACTGCCAAATCAAGCGTAATACGTGCGCGCTTACTCGCCCGCGCTGGCGCACATCGACGCTATCTTCCACGCTCCGTTGTCCTCGAATAAGGTGGCCGTGATCGCGTAGGGCGCCGTGCCGAACGCGAGCGAGGAAACCTCCCATTGCCCGAGGACCGTGGCGACGTTCTCGCTTATCACAACCCTCGACAGCTCCATCTTGGACGTCGCGGCCGGACCCCAGAGGACCGCCGTGTTCATCATGGTGATGAGATAGATCGGATTCGCGAGCATGAAATACTCGCCGTTCAGCGTGGCCGCCATCAGACAGCACGGCCCCGTGGAAAGCGTCTCGAGAAGGTTTGCGGTGGACGCCTCACGCAGGGCGTTCTCCCAGATCTTGAGCACACCCGTGACGCGCTCGGCCTTTTCAGCGGACGGCTGCCCGTCGCCGGACAGGATCGTCAACGAGGTGAATCGCCAATTTCCGCCGGGACCATCCGGAACAGCGGCAAACGTCGCGGTCCATTTATTGTCGCCGTTCGCGAGGTCGAATGAACCCACGGTAAACGGTCCCGCGGGTTGCACGACGCGGCCCGTCACTTGCGTTCCCGCCGGTAGACGGAACTTGTCCGCCAGATCGGATTGCGTGCGCAGTTCGGTCCGCGTTGCCGTCACCGCCTTCGTCCCGCCGCCCATAACGGCAAGAGATCCCTGCGTGCTGAACAACGTCCACAGAGACGGCGCGCCCGCAGTCAGCGATCCGAGCGCGGCATCCACAAGCGCCGCAATGTCCGGTTTAAAAAGTGGGGACAGTAACCCGTTTTCTGAGCCAGAGATCCCCAGTACATCAGGGTGGCGTCCGACAGAAAACTGGTTACTGTCCCCACTTTTTGCACTTTTTGGTTGCAGAGATCTAAGCAGTTCCTCTCTCGCATTTCCGGAGGCCACGAGATATGTGAGTGATCGCGTTGCCTGCGTGGGCGCGGCAATCGGATTGCCCCAGCGATCGAAACAAGCGATATCAGGTGGCAACAAACGCGGCAGATTTTCCGGTTCCGCGCCGTCGGCCGCGAGAACGACGATCGTGCTGGGGGCCTGTGCATACGAGCGGGGATTAGGTTGGTTAAACACGTGCGCGCTGATATCCGGAGCGGGGGAGAGGCGGCCCTCGTATTTCGCGCCGTCGACGAAATGGGCCAGCGCGGCCAATGCCGCGTGCATCGGGCGCAACAAGAAGCCGGGCTCGGCCATCATATGCGTCAGCCAGCCGTGGTACGAGTTGTTGTGCACCGAGTATGCGATGAAACGCCGGTTCCCCGCGGCGATCGCGCTCAGGAACAGGCGCGAATAGCGGTCCGCTCCCTCAGACCAATCTCCCATGATCACGGGGTCGGCAAAGGAGAAGAACGACCCGTGAAACACGGTCGTATCCGGTCCGCCTTCCGTGCACAGGATCGGTCTTGGCGTGCCGTAGCTCTCCTGCGCCTTACGCAGGCGCGACGCGACGCGCGCAATCGCGTCGTTCGGCCGCCCCTGGAGCGTCGGGTCGTAGCGGTGCCACGACAGCATGTCATAATACGGGTAAGCGCCCATCGCCAACACGGCCATTTCCCACATTGGCGGATACGTGTCGACGCCGATGATCGTCGATTTCGGATTCGCCGCCTTTGCCTCTTCGTAGGCGGCTTTCAGCAGTTCGACGTAGAGTTGGGGCGATCCTTCCTGGAAAAAGCGCTTCATGTCCCACGGTTCGTTCCACACTTCCCATTCGTCAATCGATCCGGCGTAGTGGCTGACGATCCGGCGGACGTAATTGCGCCACAAACCGATGTCCTTCGGCGCATGGCAGACGCTGAAATAGCCGCTATCCGGATCGGCGCCCGTATGCCACGGAGGCGCAGTGTCCAGCAGCCCCACTATGCTCAACCCGTAACGGCGCGCGAGCGCCACTTCGTCGTCGTGCCACACCCACTTGCCCGGTTCGGGCTCGATGCGACCCCATTTTGTGATGCCCGACGCATCGTGCATACGGCACCACTTGTACCCGAGTTTCGCCACGGCGGCCACGTCCGGCTCGCGCAAGGCCACGTGAATGCCGAAGTAGGATTCGGGCAATGGTCCGGGTATCGGTTCCGGAACGCGGGCCAACAGCGTCTCCGATATCGGCGAAACCGCCTGGCCCTGTGAATCGACCACCGTCCCTTCGACGCGGATCATCCCGAACGATTTCGCTATGCCGCCGCAGACCTCAAACGCCCCGCTCCAAACACCTTTCTTGTCGAGTGGGATCGGAGGAAGGTCTGCTGTCGCCCCCAACGTGTTTACAGCGTGAAGCCGGAGTTGGCAGCCCTCGATACCGCCGGCAACGCGCGCATTGACCTTGAACGGCGCGTCGCCAGCCACCACGCCCCAACCGGCTTCGGGTTCAAGAGCAACGCCCGCCGCGTGCAACGCAGGCCGCCAGTTGGCATCCACGTTTCCGTCATGCTCGCCGAGCCACAGCCCGTCGAGCCAGAGCGTGCAATCGGACGCCCGCGCGCGCAACTTGAGGTAGTAGCGGCCTTTCACGGCCTTCTGCAAGACGCCTTGCGCGTGAAACAGCCGCCAGCCGGATTCGGCCGTGAAGGTCTCTTTGATCGCAACGCCGTTGTCATTGTCGATGACCTCGATGCCAACTATGGCCCCCGCCGGTTCCGAACGCAGCCAGAGGGCGGCCACGTGCGATACCTCCGCGCGCATAGCTCGAGCCGGAGAACACAGCGTCACCTCCCCCGGCCCCTTGAACTCGACGTGAGCCGCGCCCGCGCCCAAAGGACCATCCGCGATCTCCGCGATCCAGGAGTAACCGTTCCCGTCGACCTTCCATCCCCCCGGAGCGCCCGCGCCCATCCGCTCGAAAGACAGAAGATTGTGATCCCCGTGAACGACGGCGAACGAGCTTGCGAAAACAACCAGAAACGCCAGTAAGAGGTTCATTCTCATTTCTTCTCCACTCCATCGATCTGCCCCGTGCCGTACGCTGTCCGGCGTCTTCCCACAAACAGGGGACGCGTTCGTATGAACGTGAGCAGAAGGTAGGCAAGCCCTGCCGCCAGAAAGCCGAATTTGATCGTGGCGCACACCAACGCCATCTGCGGCCAAGGGGCGGTTGCGGTCCCGTAGAGGATTCGCAGCAGGGCGGCGTTTTCGGTTGCATCGGACACAAGCACCAGCCACTGCGACCAAGCCAGCCCGCGGCCGATGCTCCGCCAAGCGTTTGACATGGGCAGGCTCAATAAACCCGTGATCCCCAGCGCCGTGAGGTTCGGATAACACAGCAAGAAGAGGTAGTCCAGCCATGTACTCCACTTTGCGAACACCACGACTCCGCGTGCGCGCCACGCATCCATGATCTCGCCGGAGCGTTCCGGCGTCCCCGCAATCTCAAAGGAGACAATATCGCACCTGTGGCCTTTTGCTGTACGCGATTCCTGCAAAGGTCCGCCCAGCGCCAGTTCCACCGCAAGCAGCACTAGCGTCGCTCCGAGAAGCGACCAGAAACACATCCGGAAACGTCCCGGCGTTAGTGTTTCGAATGGATGTTGCCATCGTGGCGCGCCGCCAGTGTAGGTTGTCACGTTCCGCCTGCCCTTCTCCGTCGTGAGTGGCCGCCAACCGCAGGTCGCCCAACACGTCGCACATATTCATGATAGAGTGAAATGAATCCTTGATGCCAGTCTCGACCGTGGGGATACTACGTACGATGGTCCCATAGCCGACGTCGGTCAGAGCCCACAACCCGAATACAAGCTCTTCACACCCTTGACGAAACAAACACGGCAGTGTATCATGAATTACCTAAGGTATTGCTAGAAAATAGTTTGCGACTGATAAGCCTTCTTGGGAAGCTGACGCGTTGCGGACTGTAGGAATGATGGAACCGCCTCTGAGTGTTGATTTGTCGGCGTGGTTTTCTTGGTTTGTTTTCGGAGAGTCGCCGCCGTAATGGCGCAGAAATGACTGTGGAGCGAACAACTACATACGCATCGTCCCGATCCGCGACGGACCGCTTGTGGAATCCGTCAACCTGGCTCTCGGATCGCGTGAAACGACTCCGAGATGAATACTTCGCATTCGATACGCGCCAATTCCGGAACGAGGTGTTGCCGTTCACGACGGGCGTCCCGTGGGATACCGTCTATGCGTGCGCGAGTTGGACGAATGTCCCCGAAGTGATGCCGTTCCTCAGGGCATACGAGGATTCGCTGCTGTCGGCCGCGCGCGTTGTGCCTCTTCCCGAAGGTTTCTGGAACAAACCCCTGCAAGTCCGAGTCGCCCTTTTCTTTGCCGAGGTGCTTCGTTCATTCCTACCGGTGGCAGTCCTCGATGGCGAACTCATCGTCGGCGGACATTTCAACGTTGCGCTTTCTCTTTGCCTGAACAAACGGGAGGCGCGCCGCAGAAGGAAGATGACAAACGCCTTCCTTGCGTCTGTCAAGGAAGCGTCCCGCATAGGCATCGGGAACTGCGGCGCCGTACCTGGACACTTGATC
>CAZPMT010000018.1:7740-38623 GCA_964587655.1 uncultured Nitrospiraceae bacterium | reverse complement strand
AAAATGGGTTACTGTCCCCACTTTTTCATTGCGTGCCGGGCCGTGCGCGACTTCTCGATGCGTTACGCCGCGGAAGCAGAGCGGTTGGCGGCCTCAGCGGAGGCGGACCGCGCCGTGGAGCTGGCAGAGATTGCGCGGATCTGCCGCCGCGTTCCGTGGGAGCCGGCGGAGTCCTTTCATGAGGCGCTCCAGTCGCTGTGGTTCACGCACATGCTCGTGATGGTCAGCGAATCCTATCCTGGGCCGGGCGTCTCCTTCGGGCGGTTCGACCAGTATCTGTATCCGTTCTATCGGCGCGACCTGGAAACGGGACGCATGACGAGGGAGCATGCCCGCGAACTGCTCGAGTGCTTCTGGGTCAAGCCGAACTATGCCTATGACTTTCAGGGCCGCGTGGGAAGGAACCAGGGCATCAACTCGTCCTTCGGCCAACTGATCACGCTGGGAGGTTGCGGGCCCGATGGCGAGGATCGATCGAACGACCTGACGTATCTCTGTCTCGATGTCATCGAGGAAATGAACCTGCTCGAGCCGAAACCGAATATCCGGCTGCACGCGCGCACCCCGGACCGGCTGCTTCGCCGCGTGTGCGAGATACTCGCGAAGGCGCAGGGCGCTCCGTTCCTCCTGAACTTCGACGAGAATGCGATGCGAGGTCTGGCATGGCAGGGATTGCCCAAGAAAGACCTCTGGGATTACGCCCCGGTCGGCTGCCTCGAGAATACTCGCCAGGGAGATGACCGGTCCGGCACCGTGGACGTGAACTTCAACCTCGCCAAGCCCGTCGAGTTGACGCTGTTCCAGGGGCGGGACCTCGAGACCGGCCTCCAGGTGGGCCCGCGCACGCGGGACCCGCTAGCGATGACCGAATGGCGGGAGTTTGAAACGGCGTTCCGGCAGCAACTCTCGTTCTGTCTCCGCCGGCTCATCGATCTCAACAACGAGGCCGATACGATCCGGGCCATGTTCCAGCCGACTCCGTATCTTTCGAGCATTGTCGGCGGATGCATCGAGAAGGGGGTCGACGTCACCATGGGCGGCGCGCGGCACAATTTCATCACCGTCGAGGGCGTCGCCATGGCCACGGCGGCGGACTCTCTGACGGCGGTGAAGCACCTCGTATTCGAGAAGAAGCGCGTGACGATGCTGGAGTTGATCGCCGCGATTCGGAAGAACTTCGAGGGCGCGGAATACTTGCGCCAGGTGCTCATCAACAAGGCGCCTAAGTACGGCAATGATGAGCCCGGAGCCGACAACATGGCGCGCGATGTAACGCGGTGGTGGGCGGAGGAGGCGTCGAGCCGCGTCACGCCGCTTACGGGCAAGCGCTACCGCGCGGGCTATCTCTCGTGGAACTATGGCGTCGCCTACGCGCCGCGAACCGCAGCAACGCCAGACGGACGGAAACGCGGGGCATTCCTCGCGAACGGCGTCGCCGCCGTCCAGGGCGCGGACCTCGCCGGGCCCACGGCCGCCGCGCGATCCGTGGGCAGCCTCGGTCTCGAGGTAGTGCCGAACGGCGATTCGCACACGATTACGCTGTCGCCGTCGCTCGTGCGCGACGAAGAGCATCTGGACAAGCTCGCGGCGTTCTTGCGCGGCTATCTCAAAGAAGGCGGCACCGCTTTGCAGATAAACATGATCGACGCAGGAACGCTTCGCGAAGCGCAGAAGAACCCCGACGCGTACCGCAATCTCCTTGTGCGCGTGACGGGCTACAACGCTTACTTCGTCAACCTCGGGCGCGAACTGCAAAACGAGATCATCGCGCGCACCGTTCATGGACAACAGTGATGCCCCATTCCGCCGCGACCCTAGTGAACATACAGCGCTTCTCGACGGAGGACGGACCCGGCATTCGCAGTACGGTCTTCTTCAAAGGGTGTCCCATGCGCTGTCCCTGGTGCCATAACCCGGAGGCCATGCGCTTCGAACCAGAAGCCGTATGGCATCGCGGACGGTGTCTGGGCGACCATCGCTGTGTACAGGTTTGCGCCGCAAGCGCCATTTCCGCGAACGGCCAGGGAATTGTCGTCGACCGCGGCCTTTGCACCGGATGTGGCGCCTGCGCCGACTACTGCCCTTCGGAAGCGCTCGAACTCCACGGACGGAAGATGCCGGTCACGGCCATCCTCGAACGCGTGCAGCGAGATGCCGCTTTCTATGAGGTCTCCGGTGGCGGCGTCACTCTTTCCGGAGGTGAACCCCTAGCGCAACCCGAGGCCGCGATAGCATTGTTGCGCCTCTTGAAAGACGCGGCCCTTCATACCGCCCTCGATACATGCGGCGCCGCCTCGGAACGCGTATTGGAAGAGGCGCTCGAGGCCGTGGACCTCGTCCTGTTCGACATCAAGACCGTCGACCTCGCCAAGCACGAGCGATTCACGGGGACGCCGTTCCAGCGTGTGGCGGCTTCCGCCCATATCGTCAATCGCGCACGCGTGCCCGTGTGGGTCCGCACGCCTGTCATACCCGGCTACACCGACGACGAAGAGGGGCTTCGCGCGTTGGCCCGATTTGTTCGAGACACGTTCGATCGCTGCGAACGGCATGACCTTCTCGCTTTCTCAAACCTCTGCCGGTCGAAATACGAGCAACTGGGACGGCCCTTCGCCCTTGCCGGCGCACCCCTGGTCAGCGCGGATACGATGAAACGCCTGAGCGAAGCCGCGCGACAGGAAGGCTCGCCCAACGTCCACTGGAGCGGGCCGACGCGCATCGAGGAGGCCATCGCATGATTCCCGACGCGCAACTCGAGCAGGCCCTTGCCGGCGAGATGGTCCCAAAGTTCATGGGCACACTTGACGCCCGCGGCGTCCCAAACTGCGTGCCCGTTACGACGACCACATTGTACGACGCGCAGACGCTGGTCTTCGGCGAGTTCCTGATGAACAAGACGCGCAGGAACTTACTCGAATGCGCTAAAGTGGGCGTCGCGGTGATCACCAAGTCGTTCGACACGTGGAGCATCCGGGGCGCGTTCCTCGGGTTCGAGACCGCAGGAGACCACGTAGACTTCATCAACCAGTCCCCGCTCTTCCGATACAACGCGTACACCAGCATCCGCGCAGCCGGGATCATACGCATCGAATCGGTATCGCCGAGGACTTCCTTGAGCAAGGCCCGGTACCTTTGCGATTTCATCTACACCGCTTCCATCAGCTTGTTGTTGCGCGGCAACCACCGCCCGCCGGTCATGCCGCGTCCCGTCATGGAGAAGTTCGGACGCTCTTCCGCGGTCCGCGCCGTAGCCCACGTCGATGAGAAAGGATACCCGGCCACGTTTGCCACCGCCGCGTGTCTGCCCGCCGGATCGAACCGGTTGCTGTTCGGAGATCCGCTGTTCCTCGCGCGCAAGAACGACATCGCGCCTGGAAGCATGGTGGCCGCGTCAATTCTGACCAGCGATCCCGTTGCGTATCAGGTCAAAGGCATATACCGCGGCGTCTCGCTCGGCGTGGGTATTGTAGATCTCACCGAATGCTACAGCGCTTCACCGCCGCTAGTCGGCGAACGTCTCGACGGCTTGTCTCGCGGGTAGGGTCGAGGTCCTCCCCGGCGAGGCTCTCGGCGCTTGCGACAAGATCACGTTGCGCCGTAACGGGAAGCCGCGACAGTTGGCGTTCTGCGCGAGGGACGAACTGGACGGTGTAATCCATCGATCGCTAAGAGCGTGTACGGAAAGTGTCCGCGCCGTTCACATGGAGAATCGCAACCTATCTGGAAGCGCTGGCCATGTAGGTCCGGTTTGTAACCGGGCCACCTCAGCGGCGTTCCCAATGCGTTGCGCGTGAGTTGGTCCGGGGTCCGGTTACAAACCGGACCTACATGGGCTTTCCGTACACTCTCGAAGCCAGTCCCAGCTTCTTCTTGATCACTTCGATGGGTATGGGTTGCTCGCCCGATGCCTTCATCTCAGCCAACGCCTCGTCGGCCTCTGTATTATCAAGCAGATCTTCCACCTGTTCCAGGAGGGCCAAGTCGCCAATCGGCAGAAGCACGGCAATCTCTGTGCCGTTCTCATGCAGGACAACGCGCTCCCCGCGGTCTCTGACCCGCTCGATGGCATCACCAAGGTTCTCTTGCACCACGGCACTCATCTTCCCATTCCCTTGCCCCTGTTGTCCGGGGACTTTCTTTGCCGGTTCGCACACGATCTAGTGTAGTTTCTGTCCGAAAAAGGTGCTTCTTGAATCCTAGCTGTATTACATGTATATGTTTAGGGCCGTATTGTCGCCCGTTCTGCGCTCTTCTTGCGTTTGCCGACGGGGCTCAAGGGTCATTTGGACACAGAAGCCGCGCGACCTGTCTTTCATGATATAGATGAAGGAAGGGTTCAAGCAAGCAAATGGCGAGCGGGCGTCTGGAGATTGAAGGCGAGCACGGCGAGTTGCACGTAGGCCTTGAAGGATTGAAAGCCCGACCAGGTGCAGCGGTCCAATCCAAAGGCGCGTTTGCCCGCGGAGATGATGCCCTCGATCCCGGCCCGCCATTTGCGCAGTTGTTTGTAGACTCGCGTTTCTTTGATCGACTCAGGCAGAGATTTATGTTTGGGCGCTACGAAGACCAGATCTTTCACTCCCCGTGCGAGGGCTTCGCGGGCGTTGGGCTTGCTGGCGAATCCGGCGTCGGTGGCGACTTGCTCGGGCATGCGGCCGTACTGTTCTTCTTGCCGGTCGAGGGCGGGGATAAATCGGGCGGCGGCGGCGGGATTGCCGCGCTCGATCGCGGAATCGAGGATGAGATTGCTCTTACCGCCGGTGAACAGGACTTTGTGGCCGTAGACGATTTCGCGTTGTCCTTTCTTGATGATGTCGGTGTGAGGCTCGAAAATGGATAGCACCTTCTCCTGCGCGGGGACGTCCTCGCCGAGAAGGACGCGGCGACGGCTCTGATTGATGACGCCTTCCGCGAGCGGCAGGAATTGCTCCAGTTGGGCGGCATACTGCGCCGCCACGAGTTCTTCCTCGAACGAAGCGCAGCGATCCCGCGCGAGTTCCTCGAGCGCCTGGCGTCCGTAGGCCACGGTGCGCTTGGCCACGGTGCGCTTGGCCACGTGGATCAACTTCCTGTACAGAGGTTTCTTCTTGTCCTGCCCGCGCGCGTTGTGGATGCGAAAGAACGCCTTCTTGGCCGCGCGCCGATGGTCGTGAAACCGCCCGCGCAACCGGGCGATGTCGGTTTCAACACCTTGCAGGATTCGCGCAAGGACCCGGACGCTGTCCCACAATTGATGCGAGTCAGTCGGATGGTGGATGTTGGTTTCAACGCCGGTCGTGTCGATGCGAACTCGGCGGCCGTTCTCGACGCCCTTCCCGCACGCATATTCGACGATGGTCCTGTTGACGGCTTCCCATGTTTCAGGCCGAATCCGTTTGATGTTTTCCTGCAGCGTCGTGAACGCAGGGACCTCCTCCGGCCCCATCAAGCAAAACGCCCGCAACGCTATGGAATCCGCCACACGATCCCTCAGGTCCCGATAGCTCAACTGCTCTTTCATCTTCACGACGGCGAACCGCAACACCTGTTCCGCCGTAATCCCCTTCGCGCCCGCCGACTTCTTCGGTCCCCCGTCCCGACTTGCCGTCAAGTCCTCCCACACCCGTTCGCTCACCGCTGGATTCGCCTCAAGGATCGAAGCGATCATATTCCATTCTTGCGTGACGGATGGGGGACTCTGGTAGAATGCAAGCGAACGTTGACGGTCCGAAATGATGCGCATGGCGGCGATTCCTTTTGTGGTGGTTTCGGATTTAACTCGTTAAAGACTAACCTCTTATGATAATACGAGCATATCCGAAACCCCACATTTTGTCAAGGAAAATCGCACTGCAACGCCTTTATTTACAGTGGCTTACGCCGTGTCGGACAGAAACTAGTGTAGCGACTCATGCTGTTGGCAACTTATGATCTTGGAGTCAAACATACCTATTCCCCCTTTACAAGGGGTTAGGGGGATGTTGGATCACCGACACAAGCTACCGGCAAGCGCGGAAGAACATCCCCCCCACTATCTTCAAAAGGGGGAAAATGATTCACGGTCTGTGATTGTACTTCTCAAGTGCTCTGGAACCACTGCTTCGTTAAGGTCCTGCAATTACGATTCACTACACTAGATATTCTCAGGTTACTTATGCGCAATCCCTTAGGCATGCTTCTTCAGTTTGCCCTGCTTCTGCAAACGATTCCTTACAGATTCCAGCGATTCACGCGGCTCGTCTTTCCGTTTTTCAGCCAACAGGGCATCGTAAACATCCTCCCAGAGGTCCGCATACTTCCGGATGTCCATGAGCACTGCCGTCTTCTCGCCTTTTCGGTTTACGATGTACTGAATGCCTTCCACGGGATCTCCTTTACTTCATTTTTCACGTACTCCCTCATCATACCACCACCCACACCGTACACGGAAGGCGAGATCATTTCTCCGCGGTGTGGCGGCGGTATTTGTCCGTGTAGAGTCCGATCTTTTGGACTGGGATCTTCTCGAAGCTCGGGATATCGCGGTACACAACGGAATCATCGCGGAGGGTTAGGTCGAGGGAGGCGGGGTCCGTGAAACCGGGGTCGGTGTCGAGCACGAGGTTGTCTTTGAGTGTGTTGGAGCCGCCGCCGAACGGTCCGGATTGAACGGATATGTTTCGGGAGATCTCGTTACCCCGGCCTTTGCCCATCGGGGTGTTGAAGCTTTCGAGGAGGCGGGGATAGCGGGTCGAATAGGGGGGCTTGGTGATGTCGAGGTCCTCGAGGAGGCGCTTATGCTGCAACTCGTCGGTCTTCCAGTCGTAAGCACGGGTATCGAATCCTTCCGGGATCGCGCCGCGATTCTGGTAGAAGATATTGTTCGCGAGGACGTGGTCGCAGCCGTGGTTTACCCAGACGGCGGCTCCTTTGTTGCGGGCGATGATGTTGCCGAACACGAGCGTGCCGCAGGCATCGTCGTCGAAGTAGAGGATGCTGGTCGATCCGCGGTCGTTGCCGTTGTCGTGGAAGAAATTCCAGCGGATGATGTTGCCTTGCATGCTCGGGTCGCGGCCCATGTAGAACACGCCCATGTCGTCCGCGTCGAGGCAAGAGCGGTAGATCTCGTTGTACTCGATGACGTGGTCGTTTCCGTTCAGATAGATCGCGTTGTTGGGGCAATCGTGGATCAGACAGTGTTCGACGCGATTGCCGACGCCGTCCACGTTGACCGCGGACTTATAGGAGCGATCTAGGCGGTTGAAGTGATGGATATGGCAGTTGCGGACGTAGTTGCAGGCGGGCGAGAGCGTCTTGCGGTTGCCGCCGCCGAGGCTGACGCCGCCCGCGCCGAGGTTATACAAGTCGCATCCGACGACGCCGTTGTTTGTGCCTGCTTCGCGGTCGAACGTCGAGTTCGCATAGAGATGTTCGTGCCAGCTTCCCAACTGGCGCGAGATGGGTTTGCCAGTCGTCTCGTGGCGGTAGATCGGGTCGGGTTCGATCCCCTTTCCGATGCATACAGCGACGATGCCCATGTTGCGCAAGGTGCATCCAGCGATCTGGTTTCCCGTTCCGCGTTCGATATAGACGCCCATGCCGCGCGTGACCTCGAAGATCAGTCCCTCGAAACGAACGAAGCTTGCGTTCTCGACGGCAACCATCGGCTCCTCGAGCAACGAGACGGTGATATCCGCGTTTTCGATCGGTCCGGGCGGGTAGAAATAGAGCTTCCCCGTTTCGCGATCCACGTAGTACTCGCCGGGCGCGTCGATCTCTTCGAGCAGGTTGAGTGCGTAGTAAGCGTGCCAAGGCTGGCCGGTCTTGATTCCGTAGATGTGCGGCTGGGCCATTGTGATGACGCGGTCCGCGACGTCGATTGCCGCAACGGGGATCGTGTCGTCGGCGTATCCGTATCCGAACAGGCCGGAGAGGAAGATGTCGCGGGCGGATTTCCAATGTTCGGGCCGGTCGTAGTTGTAGCGGAACTTTCCGCCGCGGTTTGTGAAGTCGCCGTCGCGAGGGACAGAGCCGGGATCGATGACTTCGCGGATGGGAACCGTGCCGTCATTGGGCCAGCGCGCAAGACGCATCGCCTCGCCGTTTATGAACAATTCGAGCGGCGCCGGAGCATAGGGCCTGCGGAAACCGCGCGCGCGCACCTGGCCATAGTCCGTAATGCCGAGTGCCTTGAGATCGATCTCGCGGATCTGATCGTGGGCGGAGGGCTCGATGATCCGTTCTCGTATCGCCGGGTCTGACACGGGCACGACGGCCGACGTGGCCACAACGCGCCCGCCCAATAACCGGGGTTTCTCTTCGGCGTAGGCGCGATACACGATCGGGGCGCTTTCCGTGCCGGAGTGTTGATCATTCAATTCGAATGTCTTCGCGCGCTGGTGGACGCCTCCGCGGATCAACACGGCAGCGCCTTCAGAAGGCAGCCCCTGGTGTCGTTTGAGATCCCGAATCGCGTCGCGGGCGCGCTCGAGAGAAGCGAACGGCCTCTCCAGACTCCCGGGATTGTTGTCCTGACCGTTGACGGACACATAGAACTCGACCGCGTGTGCGGACGCCGCGACCGTAATTGTCCCAACCAGCAATATCAGCAGCGGAACAATCGTGCGCCGGCCTTCCGCCTGAACATGGAGTCTTCTCATAGCAACACCTCCCTCGATGCCATTCAAGATACCTGATGGAAGGGAACACAAGCGAGGTTGTGTTCTCAGTCTGTGGTGCGGCGCCACCGAGACGGCGGCCACCACACGAACGAAGCGGAACCTACCAGGCTCTCATGCGACACCCAACCGAAGGTCCGGCTGTCGTAATGATCCTCGGCGAGTGTGCTTTCGGCGAGGATGAAGAAATGACCTTCCGGCACGAGGGAGTGCTCCTTGCCTTTGGACCGTCCGTAGGGTCCGACGCCCTCGACCGCCGGGAATTCCCGATTGACCAGCACGGGCGGCGCCGATACTGGGCGTCCGTCGATTGTGAGCTTGCCGCCGTCGATATAAACCCGCTCTCCGGGGAGCCCCGCCACGCGCCCTAGCAGCAGGGGCGGCTCATTCTTGCCCCGTTCCTTGCGTCGGTACAAGATGAGCTCGCCGCGCTTCGGGTCGCGACCCTTGTACAGCCGGTAGGACGTGAAGGGAATCGGAATGCCGAAGGCCCAGCGATTGATGTAGAAGTGGTCGGCCTTGAGCTTGCCGCGCGCGTCTTCCCGATGGAGATACCAGGATCGAGCAAACAAGATCCTGATTACGAGGAGCGCGCTTAAGCATGCCAGGATCGAGCGCCACCACAACGTCCGCGAGAAACCCGTGAAGTCCCGCCAACTGGACATCGGCCACCATATGCACGAGACCCGGCCGAGGATGTTCTCGTTGGGCATCCAGCCGAAGTAACGTCCGTCGCGACTGTGTGCGCTGTTGTCGCCGAGCAGCAGATAGCAGTCCTTTGGAACGACGGAATACTGATCTTCGAGGAGAATCCCGTATTTCATATCGCTGAAGGAGTTGTTCGGCGAGGTGTAGTAGATGTCGCGCAGATCAGGGGGCATATCGAGGGGTTTGCCGTTCACGTACACTTTGCCGTCCGCGATGTGGATACGTTCACCGGGCAAACCCACGAGCCGCTTGACAAGCGTGGTGTGCACGGCGCCCTCCTCGGCGGATTTGAACACGACGATGTCCCACCGCTGTGGCTCGGCTCGGCGCCAGATTCGTTCAGAAGCATACTTGATGCGTTTGCTTGTGAACGGAATGCCGCAATCGTTCAGCGGGAAGCGAAGTCCGTACACGAACTTGTTCACGAAAACACGGTCGCCGTGAAACATGCGCTCATCGCCGTGAAGCGTGGGCTCCATCGAGCCGGAAGGGATCCGGAAAGGCTCGGCCAGGACCCAGCGTATCACCAGCGCGATCCCGATGGCGATGAGGAGGCTCTTGACCCATTCGAGGCTTCCGCCGCGCCCGAAGGCGCCGGCCGTCGCGGCGAGCAATCCGAGGATCAAAGCCGGCAGGCCGGCTTTCACCGCGGACGATCCCTTGGACGTTTTGTTATTGGCTTCTCGTGGCATGTTTCTCCGACTCGGTTAAGAGTTGCCAGGATACAAACGCATGAATATACCGGAAGCGCCATGGAGATACAAAGAAAATTTCCTCCGACAAGGTCAGACTTGAACGGTCCGGGGTTCCACGATTACCATCCTTCCTCCGCACACAAGTAGACTGCCATGACCAACGCCCATGACGCGGCTTCTACCCTTACCTCGCGAGAACCTTCATCAGGACGCCTGCTTTCCGTGGATGCACTCCCTGGTCTTCTCGCTTGGAAAACTGATCGAGAAGGAAGGGCAGTGGGCGGCGCACAAACGCCTGTTTCGCCGGTTCGCACTCATGTATCTGCTGGGCCTCTTCTACTATGGCGGTCTTTCCAATCACTGGCCGGACATCCGGCTGGTCGGCGTTCTGCCTCGGCTCGCGCTCTGCTATCTCTTTGCCGGCTTGCTCTTCTGCCACCTTCGTACACGCGGGATGGTTATTGCTTGCATCGCGTTGCTCGTCACGTATTGGGCATGGCTGACGTTCATTCCGGTCCCCGGCGTTGGGGCAACCACCTTCGCCATGGGCGAGAACTGGGCCTGCTACGTGGACAACATCCTGCTTCCGGGCAAGAGGATCTACGGCGATGGGACTTGGGATCCGGAAGGCATCCTGAGCACGTTGCCGGCGGTGGCCAGTTGCCTGCTGGGCGTGTTCGCGGGACAGTTTCTCATGAGTTCCGTCAGCGAGCGGCGAAAGGTTCTCTATCTCCTGGCCGTCGGCGTCGCAGGCGTGGCGCTGGGCTTCCTGTGGGGACTCCAATTCCCCGTCATCAAGAAGATCTGGACCTCTTCCTATGTGCTTGTGGCGGGCGGGTACAGTTGCATCCTGCTTGCTGTGTTCTATCAGATCGTGGACGTCTGGAAGTGCCGCCGCTGGGCGCTGCCTTTCTTCTGGATCGGCAGCAACGCTTTGACCATTTACCTCGCGGTTAACGTATTGGAATTCGAGGATGTAGCGAAACGCTTCGCGGGCGGCGATCTCCACGACGCCCTGGGCTCGTTCGGAGACCTCGCGCTGGCGGCCGTCACTCTCGGACTGGTGTTGCTCCTGGCGCGCTTTCTGTACAACAGGAAGATCTTCCTGCGGGTGTAACGCACCCTTATCGTCCCGTGCCTCCCTTTGGGCCGGCGTTGGCCAGCGCATCTTTGAAGCGCCACCAAGAGCGGTACCCATTTTCCCGCCTTACTCTCCATAATGCGTCCGCGCCCGGTGGACGAACACCGTACCGCTGTCTTCATCGATGGAGTAGACGATTCGGTCTTTGTACGTGAGACGAACCGAATAAAAACCCTGGAGGTCTCCCACAAGTCTTTTCCCGGAGAACGGGTCCACTGCGATATCCGCGAGGAGTATCTCTCGCAGCTTCCTCCTGAGGCGAGGCGGGAGTTTCTTGATGTCCTTAGCCGCCTCGTTCGTGAAACGGATGGCGTAGGGCTTCACACGGTGTCTCCGAGCACCTCCTCAAAGGAAAGAGTCTGTCCGCGCTTCATCTGCGCCACGGAACGCTTCATGCTCGCCCGAAACCCGGGAATCGCGAGCAATTCCAGAGACTCCATGAGACTCTCGTAGTCCTCTTCCGACATGAGAACCGCCGATCCGTTACGATGGCGAATTCGGTAGACTCTGTGGCCTTTCGACGTCCTCTTCACGAGGTTGAAGAACTCCCGTCTTGCTTCTGTCGCAGTCAGTGTGGTCACTTGCGTCTCCGCGAAACATGTACATCTAAGCGTACATATAATGGGGCACGACGCCAGCTTTGTCAAGTGTACGTGAGATTCCAACTACCGCCTTTCGGGTGTTCCCCCTTTTCCCCTTTTTCCCTTTTCCCCTCTTCCTACAGCCTACAGTCTGCAGCCTGCTTTTCCTTCTATATCTCCCATTCGTCGGTTTCGGGCGGCGGGGGACTGTAGATCCATTTCCGGTCCGTTTCGAGGACGCGGGGGCGGGGCTTGAAGAGGTTATCCATGCTGGGGAACTGGGTGAACCGCTGCTTGGTCTGATGGTAGCGGCTGATGAGGTGGAGGTAAAGCACTAGCCGGGCTGTGCGCAACTGACGCGGCGTCGAATAGTAAATGGCGAGGCCGTTTTCGACGGCGAACTGGAGTTTGTCGCCGAGGGCTTGTGGCCGTTTGGCGGCGATTTCAGACCATGCGAAGAGGTCTATCTCTTCCTCTTTCGCTACGGTGCGGCCGGCTTGCGCGTCGAAATCGGCGGCCATTCGCTGGTACAGGTTTACCAACTTGTCGAACCAGAAGAAGAGCGCGCGATAACCCTCGTCGGCGAGATCGATTTCCATGTGGAGATCGTCGATCGTGGCAACGGTCTGTTTCGCCAGATGACTCTCGCGATCCTCGTTCGCGTCTGGGACCATGCGGACGCGCGCTTTCTCGGCGGCGTCGCCGTAGTTGAAGCTTTCGAGGATCGTCGCGATGCTGAACTTTGTGCGCGAATGCAGCGCGGATTCCTTGAGCAGGGGAACTGCGATGCGGTCCTTTTCGAGTGCGGCGTCCAGGTTGGGCATCGCGGCGAACAGGCCGGCTTTCCAGTCGAACCAGATGTCATGGAAGAGCACGCAGAGTTGTTTGCCGCAGCCGCGCGGGTCGGGGCTGAACGCCTTGCCCACCAGATCGCTGAAACGTTTGCGCAGCCGCCAGCCGGTGCGCTTGAGAATATCGTGCTCGAAGAGGTACCGGAGGACGAGCAACCGGTCGATCGCGAGCACGCCCGCTTCTTCCGGCAGCCGGCCTTCGGTCACGATTGTCTCGCACCATTGATGGCACCATTCGCGGAGGTGTCGCGCGACCTCGCTGCGCGGCGGCCGGCGGATCTCTTCGAGGGAACCGTGATCGACGCCGGCCTGGCTGAGCACGTCGATGAGTCCGCGCCGGAATTCCGCGGGCGTGTCGGCGTGCAGCAGGAGTTCATCGGTCCGCGCGTCGTAGAGATAGGAACGGTAGAGGTCGCTGATGAAGGCATAGTCCAGATTGAGAGCGCGCGTCTCGTTGACCAGCAGGCGCGTCGTTTCACAGAAGTCGAGGCCGCGCTTGATGAGCGATGAGGGCGGGTCGACGGAACCGGGCATGACGAAGTGCGACGCGACGGCGGTCTGTGCCGCGCGCAACACGTATGAGACCGAGCCAAGATGGGCCAGCACGGGCTTGGATTCGATCGGCGCGACATCGGACCAGCCGAGGAGTTTCAGGAGCTGTTCGGCGAAGCGGCTCTGATCGATCTTTGTGTTATCGGCGAGCTTGCCCCACCAAGATTCGCAAAGCCTGGTTATCTCGTGCGCTGCTTCCATTATGGCACACCTTTCTTTTTCTCGACGGCATAACCGGCCGCTTCAATGCGGCGCCAAATGACATCATCCCTTCGTCCAAGCAGATCGACGCCGCGCACCAGGAACGGTTCGAGGGAGGCGCGATTCTCTACCAAGGCGCGGTGGAAATCCTCCGTGGAAATCACCTCTATCGAGAACGGTCCCGGCACGGCGACGGCCGGCCGGCTCCCTCCCAGGGTCACGACAAGCACCCGCGCCTCGGAACCGCAAAGAAACGCCTGCCGCACGGCCTCATCGCACGCGAGCAACCCGCGCAGGCGATCTTCGGGCTCCGCGGTCTTCAGCACCATGCTTTGGAGTTCCGGAAAGAGGGGGAACTGCATGTCCACCTGGTGATAGGTTCGATTGCCTTCAGCGCGGCGGTACAGAAGTCCGACGGACGTGAGCCGGTCGAGCTCGCGCTGGATGGCGCGGAGGGGTTGGCCGGTGGCGGCCTCAATCTGGCGCTGGTAGTAGGCCCTGTACGGGTCCAGCATGAAAACGCGAAGGACAACCTCGCGCGCGGAAGACGCGAAGATGATGTGCAAGGCCGATTCCGGCTCTATTTGACTCAATTCTGTAGTCAAACTTGCCAGCCAGTGGTAGAACCCAGCGGACAATCGCCATGATTAGTCCGATTTGTTACACCTACTAGATCCTTACCCGGGCACAATGATACTCCAGCGCGTCGATTATGTCAAGCCGTTGCTGTCAGGTTATAAGTATAATAATTCCAAATGGTTAACACCTGAGCATTTCTCGATTGTATCTTGATGCTTGGAAAACACCTGCAAGATGGACCTTCTCGTGCCGCCCTCGTCGTCGGCTATAACAATCCGCGTTCGCGTGGCAGTACTATGCTGGCGCCCACGGGGGGCGGCTGGAATCTTCGGAGGTGGCCGTCCTTCCAAATCAAGAACCAGAGAGATGCATCGTCTTCGAGAGAGCGGTCGAACTCGAGAGCGACTTTCGATGGCCCGGTTTCGCCCAATTCAAGAATGGTGATGGTCATGTAGCCCAGGCTGACTTGCTGGCCGGGGTGGAATGGGTAACGCGGCGACCGGAACAGGCGCTCGAATTCCGTTCCCAGCATGCTGCCGCCGATGACTTCGAGCTCGAGGCGGTTCGCATGCGTTCGCGTTACCCGGTGGGCGCAAAGGGCCTGAGAGATCGCCTGCCAGGAATCATCTTTCGGGAACGGGCGCTTCTCTTCGACCACGCGAATCAGTGGTGTGTAAATGCTCGTCAAGGGATCCGGGCCCACCAGCAGAATGTAATGGTGTCCGTTTGTTGATACGGGTTCGCCCATCTCCGCTTTCAAAGAGGTCTGCACGACCTTCTTTCCGAATACAGTCACCACGGCGGACTGCGCCACCCAGACGATGGGCGGAGCGATCAAGTGCACCACGACCAGGAACCACCCGAACGCCACGAACGACCGTCTCGCGCGACCCTGCCCACAGTTGGCCGGGGTCACAGTTTGTCGAACGGAGACAAACTGTTGACAAACTGTGCGGTGGGTCCACCAGTAAGTCAAGACGGAAGCGAGGACGAAGCTCGCGCCCAAGGAGGCCGCCAGCAAGAGCCGGCTGCTGGGAAACGTGGCGGCGACGGGCAGCAACGAGAACAGCGCCCCAGGGATCATCCAGGTCAACGCGCGCCGCTGTGGGGCGTCGAGAACGGGCCACGCCATGCGAAGCAGCACGGCAAAGAGCAGCAACGCGCCCAGTCCCGCAACCGCCTGGATCGGGCGCAACCATTCCACAATAACCGAAAGGTCCGCGGGAACTCCGATAAGCGCGCCCGCGATCAGCGTCAGGATCCTCGATGGAGCAATCGCGAGATAGTCGAAGGGTTCTTGGATGGGATCAATGTAGCTTCCCGATCCGAACGCTCCATATCCGCAGGCCTTGTAAACAACGATGTAGACGGTTCCAATGGCGGCCGCCGGTAGGAGCGAACGAACACGGGTGGAAAGGGAACCGGGTCCGGCGAACGCCTCATAGGCGGCAACGTACGCCAACACGCCCAGCGCCGATTCGCCACCGAGAAGCCCCGTTACGTATCCGGCCAGCGACAGGGGCAGTCCCCACTTCCAGCCGTCTTCCCGCCACCGGATGTGGGCATACAGGCCCCACAAAGCCGGCGCCGTCGCCACGAGCGCGTTTCGATTGGCCAGCCAGGCCACGGGGAACCAGTGCGCTTCATCGATGGTGAAGATCAGCAGGGCGAGTGCACCGACGGCGCCGGGGACGGTCTTGCGGAGAATCAGGCCCCAGGCCGAGACGAGGAGCAAGTACCAGAGCATCGATTGCAGGTGCCACCACACGAAATGGCGGCCAAAGACGGCGTGGTCCGCAATGGTTAGCAAAGAGGAAAGCGGACGAAAGAAAGTCGCTTTCATTTCCGGCAAGGTGAACCATGGCAGGGGGCCGCTGCACACGCGGGGCCAGAGCACTTCGGGATTTCCCGGGGCAAAATCGAACAGGTTCCATGCGCTCCCGAAGGGGATAAGCTTCTCGATAATCGCGACGTGGAAATAGTCGTCGACGAACAAGCCCATCCAAAGCGCCGATACGGATAGGGCCGCAGCCAGAGCCAGGCAACAGAATACAGAATTCAGAGTACAGAATTCAGAATAGCGGCGAGTTGCCACATTGCGTCTCCCCGCCTTGGAAAGGCGCCGGGCAGGAAATGCACGCACACGATAGGGCGCGACTCCTCCCCTTGCGAGCAGTGGCGGCGATCTCTTTACCGCTACTTCTCCCCGTGTTCAAAGCTACCGCCGAGGGCCGGACGATTGCTCGCCGACCCATCGTCGGATGCGATTCGTAATGTATGGGTTAGGAGTTACCAGCCGCCGCGCCAGTTTCCACCGCCGCCGCCGCCACCTCGGCCGCCGCCGCGCCCGCCACCACCGACGCCGCCACCGCCTCGGCTACCGCCGCTGCCGCGTCCGCCGCCGCCGCCTCGGCTACCGCCGCCGCCGCGTCCGCCACCGTCTTCGCGCGGACGAGCTTCGTTCACGTTCAGATCCCTACCCCCGAGGTTTTGCCCGTTCAAGCCGGCAATCGCCGCCGTGGCTTCCTCTTTGGTCGGCATTTCCACAAAGCCAAATCCCCGGGAATCACCGGTGAACTTGTCTTTTATGAGGGAGACCGAGTCAACTTTTCCGTAGGCTTCAAACGCCTGCCGCAGTTCCGCTTCCGTGGTCTGATGGGCCAAGTTGCCCACATAGATGTTCATTTGCCGTCACCTTTCCTCATCTGAGTTGAACTTCAACGAGCATCACCTTAATGTACAGATCCTGTCCCGTAAGAGGATGGTCTGCATCGACCTTCACACCACCATCGGGGACAGTGACTACCGTAGCCACCACGTCATCCACGCCGAATCCGGCCGCACTAAACTGCCGTCCGGCGTGTACCTCTCCTTCGTCTTGCACGGGTCCTCTCGCTCAAAGCCGGATGCTCTCCGGCAAGGGGCGGGACCTACTCTGTCTGCACTGAGTACTCAGCATGGGAGGGACTCTTCACGGATTGAGATTGTCTTTCCGTCCCGTCGTCGGGCGGAATCAAACGACCGTCCTTCGACACCGTCTCACATAGCTGGACCCACGCTTCGTCAGTCAACGTATCGAACTTTCCGGACTCCAGCGCCTCGATGCACAAAGCCTGCTCGCGCCGCTCACTGCGTGAGTGGGCTCGAATTGCCGGCGGATGTGACGATCGCTTACTCATGACGCATTATAGCACAATGAATCGGGGATGCCAACGAGAATTTTGCAGTGCGAAAACATGCGGCTCGACCGGGTAACTCCGTCAATCCTGACCTCTATCGCCGCTGCAGCAGGCGGCGTTTCCGGCGCGCGCCCGTCCGCTTGTCTCCGCCGGCGCGTTCCGCTTCTGTTTGGAAAAGCGACAGAACGGGCACGGCCCCTTCCCATTGCATTCTGGGCAGGTTCTGGCCGAGGGCGGCCTCGATATTCCTCAGTTCCAAGTGCTCGCCGGGACAGACGAAGGTGATGGCATCGCCTTTGGCGCTGGCGCGGGCCGTCCGGCCGATACGGTGGATATACTCTTCGGAGTTGTTGGGGATATCGAAGTTGATTACGTGGCTGATGCCTTTGATATCCAGGCCGCGCGCCGCGATGTCCGTAGCGACCAGGACCGTATAGCGGCCCCGACGGAAACCGTCAAGTGCTTGCTGCCGCTGGCTTTGCGAACGATCTCCGTGGATGGCCTGCACCTGGAACCCCTCCTTGTGGAGGGTCTTGGCTACCCGATCCGTCCGATGTTTCGTGCGAAGGAAAACGAGCGCCGATTCGACCTTGGGCTCATTCAGAAGCTTGGAAAGGAGCGACATCTTTGCGCTCTGGTCAACCGTGTAGATGCCTTGGCTAACACTGTCGACCGGCGTGGAGGCAGGCCCCACCTCGACCCGGACAGGGTTGCGCTGCAGGTCGGCGGCGAACCTCTCGATCGGCTGCGGAAACGTCGCCGAGAACATCATCGTCTGACGGTCAGACGGCACCTTCGCGAGGATGCGCCGGATATCAGGCAGAAAACCCATGTCCAACATCCGGTCCGCCTCATCCAACACCAGGATTTCCAGGTCCTCGAAAGATACGTTCCTGCGCTGCATGTGGTCGAGTAGCCGGCCCGGCGTGGCCACGATAATGGCGCACCCCTTCCGCAACGCCTGCGTCTGCGGTTCATAACCAACTCCGCCATAAATACATGCGGAGCGAAGGCCAAATGCGCTTGCCAGGGGTTCGATGACGGACCGGACTTGCAGGGCCAGTTCGCGCGTGGGGGCAATCACGAGCATTCGGTTACGACCGGACGTACGCGTACAGAGGCGCGTCACCGCCGGCAACGCAAAGGCCAGCGTCTTGCCCGTGCCGGTCTGGGCGATGGCGACGACGTCGCGACCAGCGGCCGCAACGGGGATGGTTTGCTCCTGGATGGGTGTCGGCTCGACAATTCCCTGCGACTTCAGCAACTTGAGACACCTTGGATCAATGGGTAGATCATCAAACGTCATTATTGTTTCCTTCTGCCCCGCCGGGCGTACCCGATCAGGAGCGGGTTTTGCCTGCTGAACACCGGCAAAGTAGGAAACAACACATAGGTGAGTCACCGAACTCGGAGGTGAGTGTAGAGTAGGAATCGCGGGCAACAAAAGCCCGCCTGCTACCTATCAGCAGTGCTTTATGTTGAGGTCATTGTACAACATTCCCATCCACAAATCAAATAAAATCGCTCAGAACATTTCGAGGGCTCTCTCTCCGGAAGAAGTGTTGTTCCGAAATGCTTGACAACTTCCGCTACTATCACCGACAATGCGCACAAATTCACCCACTGGGAGACGCCCATGAAATGTCCACTGACAATCGCCGCCACTCTCTTAATTCTAGCCGGGCTTGCCTCCGCGGGCCAGGAATCCGGCGCGCCCAAGGAAGACGCGCGGGACTATCGCATCTGGCCCTCACAGCCGCCCCAGGACTGCCCCTTCCAGCCTTCGCCGTCCCTCAAAGGCCTTGCCTTTACGGGCCGTCACGCCGAATACACCAACGCGGACACGTGGTATCCGTCCTGGGCCGCGGACGGCAACCTCTATTCGCCCTGGACAGACGGCAAGGTTGACAAGACGTCCGCGTTCTCGGGCGGCAAAGACCCCTGCACGGGCCACGCCAAGATCATCGGCGATGACCCGCTGCATCTCGAGAGAATCGTCGACGTGGCCACGGTCAAGGCGTCGGCGGCCCCGTACGGCGGCCGGTACCCCTGCGGCACACTCGTCTACCGCGGCGTCTGGTATTACGGGACCTACTGCCTCATGAACGAGAACGGCAGCCTCGAAGCGCTGGTAAAGACGTCCCAAGGCGACATCAACTGGGGCGTGCTCGGGCCATTCGTCGGGTTCCGCCACTCGAAAGACTTCGGCAAGACCTGGATCGAGACCAAGCACACGCCCGCCCACGCGCTGTTCCCTGAACCCAAGAAATTCGGCGGTCCCGTCAAGATTGGGTCGCCCCATTTCGTCGATTTCGGAAAAGACATGCAACATTCGCCGGACGGCAAAGCCTACCTGGTGGCCCATGGCGCGGTCGATCCCGATCCCCAACCCCGCATAGCGAACGCCAGTTGGATCACGGGCGATCAGATCTTTCTCTTGCGCGTTGAACCGACGCCGGACAACATTGACGATGCCTCAAAATATGAGTTCTATGCCGGAACGGACACGGCAGGAAAACCGGTCTGGACGCACGATTTTGAGGCCATGAAGCCGCTCATCGACTGGAACAATCGGTGCGGCTGCGTCACGATGACCTACAATCCGCCCCTCAAGAAATACCTGATGTGCGTAACCGACGGCGGCAACACAGTCGGCACGTTCAACACCTGGATCCTCGAATCGGACGCTCTTACCGGGCCTTGGCGCCTCGTGACCTTCATGCACAAGTTCGGTCCCCAAGCCTATTTCGTGAATTTCCCGTCCAAGTTCATCGAGAGCGACGGCCGGACGCTGTGGCTATGCTTTGCCGCCAATTTCATGGCGGATGTGCTCAAACAGACCAAGCCCGATCCGCCGGACGTTCGCTACGCGATGTGCCTGCAGCAGGTTCGGCTGTTGGGGCCGGATTGATGAAGAAGGTATGCCGCGACACCCCGATTCCTTGCGTTCTAACTGTTTAGCTCCGCGTAGAGCCGATAGTACGCCGCGGCGGTCTTTTCCCAGCGATAGGTCGCGGCATGGGTCAGCCCGGCAGTACGCATCTCATCCGCGAAGGACGGGTCTTCGAGCAGTCGGCGGCACGCGGCGGCCAACCCGGGTACGTCGCGCGGTTCGTGTATAGCGGCCGCCCGACCCGCGACTTCCGGCAGCGATCCGCCGTTCGAGCAAACCACGGGCATCCCGCAGGCCATGGCCTCGAGCACGGGCAAACCGAACCCTTCGCATAACGACGGCCACAACAGGACATCGGACGCGGCGTAGACAAGCGGCATTTCGTCGTCCGAAACGCGCTCGAGCAGGATGATTCGGTCTTGAATCTTGAGCCGCGCGGCGAGATCCGCCTGTGCCCGCGTGATCCGTCCGATCTTGAGAAGGACAACGCTTGAGTGGCCTTGCCGGACCAGTTCGCTCAGCACTTCGAGTACGATCTCGACGTTCTTGTACCACACGCCGGCGCCGACGTGAAGCAGGACTTCCTTTCCCTCGAGCCCGTGCCTGCGGCGGAACGCCTCGACGTCAGGGTCCCTGGCCATGGGCTGGAAACGATGATGTTCAACTGCCAGCGGGATCACCTCGACGCGTTCAAGAGGACAGCCGGTGTATTTTATGACGCAATCGCGCGTGAACCGCGAATCCGCTGCAATGCGTCCGCACGCGGCCATTTTGCGAAGGTTCTGCTCGAAGAAGTGACGCCCGAAGCGGCTGAACGTGTCGGGGAAACCGTATTCCCGCTGAAGAAACGGCATCATATCGTGACACGTTACCACCGTACGCCGGAGCCTCGGCTTCGGGATCGCAGCCGCGTAGTCGCTGTCCAGGATATGCAGCACGTCATACGGTCTCAGGCGGAGCCGAAGCGGTATCCACAGCCGCTTCTCGAGTTTGACGGAGATCCCTTGAGGACGCAAGGCGGCTTCCGGAAGGTTTCCGGAATTCTCATCGAGCAGTACACGGTCCTTCGCATCGAGAACGCGGACGAGATAGTCTCGCAAAGTCCGGCCGAACCGGACCATGCTCATCCGGCCTTCCCCGAGCACGTATCCTGAGAGCAGAATCCGCATCAAGTTCCACCTGGTGACAGGAAAAAGCGATTACCGGCGTGCATATTAGCCGAACTGAAGCCGCAATCAAAACCTGAATGCACGGCGCCGGAAAGATGTGCTACACTCTGCGGAAACACCTCGTGAACCACAATGAGGCCATAGCCATGACTGAATCCGTCGTTGAAACGAACGAGCCCCCGCGCGAGGAACCTCTCGCGGAAGATCTGAATGCCCGCCTTAATCCCCCGGACGCCTTCACGACTTTCCTGATCGCCGCGGCGGTGGCGTACGTGGGTATGCTCTTCTTCGTGTTCGCCTTTGGTCTGTACGGCGACGAACTGACGTCCGGAATCGACCGGGCGTGTGCCGAGGCGGCGTTTCAGGGCGGCAAGGAAGCGGAAGGTCAAGGTAATTACGAACTTGCCATTCAACGCTACCATCAGGCCCTGGAGGGCCGCTTCGACGATAAGGCGCGCGAGTACGAGTGCGGACGATCGATCGGTGAAGTGCTGCTGCGCCTCGGCCGTTACGAAGAGGCGGTCGATGCCTATCGCTCCCTGGCGCCTGAGGCTTTCACGTTGCCCGGGCACTGGACAGGATATGTGACCGCTCTGTTTCGCGCGGGCCAGTATGAACAAGCGGAACGCCTTGGCATCGAGTGGCTCGGGAAGGCGCAGGCCGCCAAGGATCAACAGCAGGTCCTTTGGGCAAGCGCGACCATGGGGCAGACCGCGGAGCAGCTTGGGAAACTCGATGATGCCTTCAATTACTATCGCATGACGACCGTTGTCGCGCCCGATGGCGATGGGTCCATCCGGATGGCCAACATCCTGCATAAGCTGGGCCGGATCCCGGAGGCTATCCGCCAGTTGGATGCATATCTCGCCCGGGTCACGTCGGGCCCGCTGCATGAAGAGGCCGTGAAACTCCGCGCCCAGTGCGAAGCCGACGCCGTTCCCGCCCAGTGATGCTGCACTCTTGGATATCCGCAAGCGCGCGCCGCATCCGCGCAACATGCTTGGTCAAAGAAGAAAGGAATCTGTGTCTTCATCCGTGAAGTTCCGTCTGTCCGTGATGATGTTCCTCGAGTACTTCGTGCCCGGTGCGACCATCCCCATTCTCAGCCTGTATCTCAAGAATTACCTAGGTTTCCAGCCTTACGCCGTCGGCGAGATCCTGGCCATGCCCGCTCTAGCCGGACTGTTCGCGCCGTTCATCATGTCGCACATCGCGGATCGATGGATCAGTTCCGAACGGCTGCTCGGGTTGTGCCACCTGCTTGCGGCCGTCATCATGGTCGCCCTCGCGCAACAGACCCGGTTCGCGCCCTTTCTGATCCTCTATCTCATCTATGGCCTTCTCTTCACGCCCACGTTTGGCCTCACGAACGCGATCACCCTGCACCACGTCGAGGATGCAAAGCGTGATTTCGGCGGCGTCCGCATGTGGGGGACGGCCGGGTGGGTCGTCGTCGCGTGGGTATTCGGCTACCTCTGGCTGCGGGGCGGTCTCACCGCGACGGACCGTCTTCCGCACGCGTTGTACGTCTCCGCGCTCGCTTCAAGCGTCCTCGCGGCATACTCGATGACGTTGCCCCGCTCGCACGTCCGCGCCACGGACCGTTCGACTCTCATGTACTGGAAGGCGATTAAGGTCTTCGCGCGGCCGGGCCTGCTGCTACTGTGCGTGCTGACCTTCGTCAACAGCATGGTCCATCAGTTCTACTACTTTGGCATGAGCCCCTTTCTCAGCCAGATTGGGTTCCAGAGCAAATACATCATGCCCGCGATGAGCGTCGGACAGATCTCGGAAGTGATCGTCCTCGGGTTTCTGGGATACAGTCTCACCCGGCTCACCATCAAGCAGGCCATGATCATCGGCGCGCTCGCGCAAGCCGCCCGATACGTCGCCTTCGCAGCCGGGTCTCCCGCGCTCATCCTCGGCGGCATCGCGCTCCACGGCATCTGCTACGCCTTCTTCTTCACCGCCGGCTACCTTTACATAGACCAGCACAGCACCCCGGAAACCCGCGCCGGCGCCCAGCAACTATTCACCATCATGATCTCCGGGCTTGGCGTCATGTCGGGTTCTCTCGCCTCGGGCCTCACGGGCCAGATCTTCACCACGCCCGGCGCATCGGTCATCAACTATGCCCACTTCTGGCTCGTCCCCGCCGCCATCGGCCTCGCCGTAGCCGTCGCGATGGCCCTCTTCTTTCGCGAAGACAAACGGATAGCCGCATAGCTTCCATACTTCCGCTTGTTTCTTGATTTGCCTCCACCGAACGCCCGGCATCGCGGCCATTTGGCGCTATTGCGGGGCTTCGCGGGACTTGACGCGCGAAGACACTTGCAGTAACATGAGTTGTTTTCCTTCGTTGGCTTGAGAGCAGAGGCAGTGGCAAACGTGGATGGCCTCGCGCCGATCCATAGGGAGGGAGTTGGCATGAAATCAAGGCGTTTCTTCTTCCACATGTCCATTTTGACTGCGGTACTGGTATTTTCGTTCGCGACGACCTCGGCGTTCGCGGATATCGTTGCGTTCCACGATTCAACGGGCAAGACGGAGTTGGTTGACACCGAGAACCCCGGCGCACATGCGATGCCGGCGGGGCCGTGGGAAATGTACGGGAAGGCGGGCGGGATTACGTTCAACGTCTCGTACGCGGACGTGACGCTCAATAATAACATTGGTTTTGACGATCCGACCTACGGCGCGGCGCGCCGGGCGCGCGTCGGCGAGATCTTCACGTACTTCGACACCGTGCTGGATCACACGGGCGTGTGCGACGTGGCCTTTACGGTCTCCGATAACGCAGGGGGCGGCGGGGGCGGCGGGACTCTGGCCACGGGGGGATCCTACTACTGGATGACGCCCGGTTTCACCAACGGCTTCGCCTTCGATCATATTACGACCGGCACTGACCCTTACGGTTCGTTACCTGATGTTCATGTGGTGGTTCATTTTGGCTGGCCGTGGTATCAGGGCACGGGGACGCCGTCCTTGAGCCAAATTGATCTCAAGTCCGTGTTGTTGCATGAAGTGACGCATGGCCTGGGTCTCTTGAGTCTAACGGAGAGCAACGGTACCTCCAGCATCGACTCCAACGTCTACGCCAAATGGGACGACCTGCTAGAAACGGGAAATGGCCAGGACCTGTTCGGCGGAACCCCCCCAATCTTCTTGGGCGTGGCGAGCGACTTGCTTGGCAGCGACAACGGCGTGCGTTTTACAGGCGCAAACGCGATGTCGATTTATGGCTCGAAGCCGCCCATTTATGCGCCCAATCCGTGGCAAGGCGGCAGCAGTATCGGCCATTGGCCCAGGGACTTGGCGGGGCCCCCGGTGATGGAGTGGGCTTTCGGTAATGGCGAAGTTGTCCGCGAGTACGCGCCGTTTGAGATTGGAGCGCTGCAGGATATTGGTTACACTGTCGTCCTGCCCAGCGGTGAGGGCGAAGGTGAAGGCGAGGGAGAAGGAGAAGGTGAAGGAGAAGGAGAAGGTGAAGGTGAAGGCGAGGGAGAGGGAGAAGGCGAGGGTGAAGGTGAAGGAGAGACCCTACACGCCGACGTAGACTCCAGCGGCACGGGTCCCTGGTATATAGAAGACATCACGATTGTGTTGACGGCATCCGTCACCGGGACGACCTGCGTGGACCCCGACTGCCCCTGGTATCAGTGGTACAAGGACGGGCAAGATGAGAACCACAAGCTTGTCGGCGAAACTAGTGCGACGTTAACCTTGGAAAATGTTTCGGGTGCGAATAATGGCGTGTATTATTGCCTGGTGACCGATGATAGCACTGGCAAGGGCACGACATGGACGGCTCCGGTCCCAGTCATCGTGGTCGCCGCGGACGACTTGCCGGTCGCCGGTCTGCTAGGTCTCGGCTTGCTCGTCGGCGCGTTCGCCGTAGGTGGCCGTTTCGTCATCCGCAAGAGGAAGTAGGTTTCCCTCGACACAACGGACGATTGCGTTTTGCGGGCCGCTCAGCGTCATGCTCAGCGGCCCGTGCGTTTTCTCCGCCAAGATAGTGTGTTGAAGGTCAAGAGGTTATTGTCGCATTAGATTGATTGCGGATCAATTCCGGCGCTCGTGATCGTCTTTGCGACTTCTACATGGAATATGCTTCGAGGATGTCTAGGATCTCGTGGACGGCATTTTCGAGGCCGATGAAGATCGCGCGGGCGATGATGTCGTGGCCGATGTTGACCTCGTGCAGGCCCGGAATCGCGGCTATGGGCGCAAGGTTGCGGATAGTGAGGCCGTGGCCCGCGTTGAAAATGAGCCCGATCTCCTGCGCGTACAGCCCGGCTTCCTCGATTCGGCCGAACTCAGCGTCGACCCGCGCGCCCCTGGCGTTGGCGTAGGCCCCTGTGTGCAACTCGATGTACTTCGCGCCAACGGCCTTGCTCGCATCCACCTGCTTGCGGTCCGGGTCGATGAACATACTCACTTCGATACCGTCCGCGTTGAACCCGCCAACGACCTCCGTGAGCCGCTTCTGTTGGCCCGCCACGTCGAGTCCGCCTTCCGTAGTGACTTCCTGCCGGCGTTCCGGTACGAGGCAGATCACGTCCGGCCTGATCCGGTGGGCAATACCTATGATCTCGTCCGACGCGCCCATCTCGAGGTTGAGCCGGATGTTCAGCACCTGCCGCAGCAATTCCACGTCCCGGTCCTGGATATGCCGCCGGTCTTCGCGCAGATGCACGGTGATCTGATGCGCGCCCGCCATCTCGCAGACCTTGGCCGCGGCAATGACATCCGGCCACAAGCCCTTGCGCGCCTCACGCAACGTCGCGACGTGATCAATATTTACGCCGAGTTTGATCATTCTCTGTCATCCTTTCCCGCTGGAAACAAGCTATTTCTGGCTTTTCTGGTTCTCGCGCATTTTCTTTTTCGTGCTCGTGCTCGTTATCGTACTCGTAATCGAAGAAACGATTACGAGCACGAGCACTACGGGGCGGAAACGAAGTACGCAAAAACCGGATGAGCTGTATTTCTTAATCTCAAGCTGCATAGAGCAAGACTCGGGTCGCTTGGATCTGTTGGGCGAAATACGGGTTCCGTATCGCGGAGCGCTGCACCAAGTCGACGGCACACCCAAACAACGTTTCCAGCGCTTCCAGGAACCCAAAATACTGGTCCGCGCGGTTGAGGCCTTCCGCCGTGTCGAACTCCACCAGGAAATCCAGGTCGCTTGCAGCGGGATTAAAACCGCCACCCGCCGCAGACCCGAAGAGGTCCAGGCGACGCACGTGATACTGTAAGCACAGCGCCACGAGTCGTTCCTGTTTGCCGCTCAGGATATTGTCAAGAGATGTCATCCCTTTAGAGATATCCGGCATGGTTTCTTGTCCCTCACGGTATTGTCCCTTGGATCTGGAAAAATCCGGCGCCCAGAGCCCAAAGCACCCCAAAATCATCCAGACCGCTACAGTATAAACGAATATTTTCCGCGGGGGAATCAATCCCGCTCTTGATCTGTATTATGTCAATGAACCCACCCGCTTTGCCAGTTCCTTTGCGAGCTGCTCCGCCTTACGGATAGACTCGTGCTGCACCATGACGCGGATGATAGGCTCGGTGCCTGAACGCCGCACCAGCACACATCCGTTTCCGTTGAGTTCCGCCTCGCCTTCGCGCTGGATAGCTTCGAGTTGCTCGTCGGTGGGAGGCCGTCTTGAGTTGAGCGGCGCCTTCGCGTGCGCTTCCGGAAGCGGCTGATAGACGTCCGCCAGCGCTGACATGGGCTGGTCGCGGCGGATTAACGTCGCGAGAACGTGCAACGCAGCGATCACCGCGTCGCCGGTCGTGTTGTGCTCGAGCATGACGATGTGTCCCGACGGTTCGCCGCCGAGCGTCAGCCCTTGCTCGCGCATCGGTTCCATCACGTGGCGGTCGCCGACCTTGGTGCGCAGGACCTTTCCTCCGTACGGACGCAGCGCGCGTTCGAGGCCGGCGTTGGACATGACCGTCGCCACAACCGTCTTCTGCGGCAACTCGTCGCGCTCGAGCATATCCGTGCCGAGGATTGCCAGAAGCGCGTTGCCGTCAAGCAGCCGGCCGTTCTCATCGGCCATGACGATGCGGTCGCCGTCCCCGTCGAAGGCGATGCCGAGGTCGGCCTGCTCCCGGATCACCGTCGCTCGCATCTCGGCGGGATGGACGGAGCCACAATTGCGGTTGATGTTGCGCCCGTCGGGCCGGTTTTCGATTGCGATGACCTCCGCGCCCAGTTCCGCGAACGTGAACGGACCGACCTTGTACGTGGCCCCGTTGGCGCAGTCGCACACGATCTTGAGGCCATCGAGCCGCATGCCCTTCGGGAACGAGGCCTTCACGAACTCGATGTACCGTCCCACGGCGTCGTCGATCCGCCGCGCCGTGCCGATCCGCTCGGCGGTAGGCCGGATGTCATCCACGGCGGGCGTGGTCACGAGACGTTCGATCTCGTCCTCGACCTCGTCGGCGATCTTGAAGCCGTCGCGCCCGAAGAACTTGATGCCGTTGTCCTGAAACGGATTGTGCGAGGCCGAGATCATGATCGCGCCATCGGCGCGAAGACTTCGCATGATGTACGATACGCCAGGCGTCGGCAGCGGTCCCACGAGGAGCACATGCACACCCATCGAACACAGGCCGGCTGTCAATGCGTTCTCCAGCATGTATCCGGAAAGACGCGTGTCCTTTCCGATTAGGATTGTATGCGGGCGCTCCTCGCGCTGGAAGATATAGCCCGCCGCGCGACCGACCTTGAGCGCCATTTCGGCGGTTATCGGATACGCATTAGCGACTCCGCGAATGCCATCGGTTCCAAACAGACGTTCAGGCATTCGTTTCCTCGTAGGCAGTCACGGCGACGGCAACGACCTGGTTCTGAACGGTAATGGTGGGATTGGACGACGGTTGGGGGACAGGCAGTCCGTTTTCCATTAGCAGCCGCGCGTGCTCTCTCATTCCGTGGCGCGCTTGGTAGACGCAGTCCTCGATGGAATGGCCAATGCCGGTGAAACCTTCGAGTTCGGGCGAATAGAAACCCCAGAAATCCTCCTCCTGAGTCGCCTCGATGACCAGTGAATAGGGAAGATCTATCATGGTGTCCTCCGTATGCCTGCGGCCTTCAAAATGGCCTCGCATGTGCCATGCGGCACCTCTTTCGACCCGTGAAAATCAAGACGGACCAATCGCTCATGTCCAGGCTTTGCATAGTAGCGAATGGAACCTTTCTCCTTGACGATTGCGAAGCCGTGCTTCTCCAACAAGCGCACCAATTCGCTAAACCTCATCGCTGTTGCCTCATAAAGCCATTATATCATCATCCCCTGCTCGTCCACAGATGCAGGCGGTTAGGCGTTCAGGATGGCGTCGGTCATTCTGGCCACGCGTGCCATGGCCTTGACGTCGTGCACGCGGACGCAATCGGCGCCGTTGGCGATCGCGATAGCAACCGTTGCCGCGGTGCCTTCGAGGCGGTCGTGCACGGGCGCATCAAGCACGGCGCCGATTGTCGATTTGTTCGACGTGCCGATCACAACCGGGCGTCCGAGCACCTTGAACTCGCCCAGCCGCCGGAGCAGCGTCAGGTTGTGCTCGACGGTCTTGCCGAATCCGAATCCGGGATCGATCCAGATTGCTTCTTCGGAAATTCCGTTTCTCATGGCGTACTCGATGCGCTCTTCAAAGAAGGCTCGGATATCATTCACAACGTCGTCGTACCGGGGATCCCGCTGCATCGTGCGCGGCGTGCCGAGCATGTGCATCAGCACGCAGTCGCAGCCGGTTTCGGCAACCACATGGACCATTTCGCGATCGAAACGAAGCGCGGAAACGTCATTGATCATGATCGCGCCGAGTTTGAGGGCCTCGCGCGCGGTGGCCGCATGATAGGTGTCCACGGAGACCGGGAGGCCCAGCGGCAGCAACGCCTCCACGACGGGCAGCACGCGCTCGCATTCGAGTTCCACCGGGACGGGCTCCGCGCCGGGTCGCGACGACTCTCCACCGACGTCAAGAATATGTGCGCCGTCCGTTTTCATTTCCGTGGCGCGCGCCAGCGCTAGAGCGGGAGTGGTTACGGCGCCGCCGTCGTAGAAGGAATCGGGGGTGACGTTGAGGACCCCCATTACGAGGGTTCGATGGCGATCTCGATCAAGCAGATCGGTCGAAAGCATGATGGTAAGCCCCTCCTGCTCGAGTTCGTAATGCGGCAGATCGGAGTTTCGGCGCGTTCTCGATTACGAGCACGAGCACGAGAAAAGGTGTACTCAGATGGTGCCCGGCACTACGTCGCCGGGTTGCGTTTGCACTTTGCCCTTCTCGGGCGTCAGTCCGGGGATGGGTGTAGGAACGACCACGGGAATCGGTTCGCGCGGCTCCTTCTTCTTTTCCTTCACGCGTTTCGGCGGAAGCGATTCACCGGAACCATGTGCCCGGATGATATCGTCGATCTCGTTCGCTTCGAGGGTCTCGCGCTCGACAAGCTCGTTTGTCAGCGCGTCGAGTACACTCCGGTGCTTGATGACGATCGCCTTGGCGTCGTCGTAGGCCTCCTTGAGCAGCCGGTGGATCTCGTTGTCAACGGCCGAGGCGGTCTCCTCGCTGAAGTTGCGTTCCCGGACGAAGTCGCGCCCGAGGAAGACCTCCGCGTTCGTTCCGAACGATATCGGGCCCAAGTCGCTCATGCCCCATTGGCATACCATCGCATGCGCGCGTTCCGTGGCGCCGCGAAGATCGCCCGCCGCCCCGCTCGAGAACTCCTTGAACACGACCTCTTCCGCGGCGCGTCCGCCCATCGCCATGCGGAGCGTCGCGAGACAGTACGACGTAGAAACGTTGTGCCGGTCCTCTTCCGGCAGCCAACTCGTCAATCCCAACGAGGGACCACGCGGGATGATTGTGGCCTTATGGATCGGGTCCGTGCTCGGCGTGAGGCGGCCCACAAGAACGTGCCCCGCCTCATGACAGGCCGTCAACCGTTTCTCCTCATCGCTGATCGCGAGGCTGCGGCGTTCCGGCCCCATGAGCACGCGATCCTTCGCGTCTTCGAAGTCCGTCATGGTGACCTTGTCTCGCACGCGCCGCGCCGCCAGCAGAGCCGCCTCGTTAACCATGTTCGCCAGGTCCGCGCCGGAGAACCCAGGCGTGCCCCGCGCAAGGGTTCGCAATTCCACATCCGATTCCATGGGGACATTGTTGTTGCGCACGTGAACCTGAAGGATCGCCTCACGTCCGTTGATATCGGGGTGGCTGACCACGACCTGGCGATCAAAACGGCCCGGTCGCAGCAACGCGTGGTCCAGGACGTCCGGGCGGTTCGTCGCCGCCATCAGGATGACGCCTTCGCTAGTGTTGAACCCGTCCATCTCGACCAGCAACTGGTTCAGTGTTTGCTCGCGCTCGTCATGGCCGCCGCCGAGGCCCGCGCCGCGCTGCCGGCCAACCGCATCGATCTCATCGATGAAAATGATGCACGGCGCGTTCTTCTGGCCCTGCTGGAACAGGTCGCGGACGCGGCTCGCGCCGACGCCGACGAACATCTCGACGAAATCCGATCCGCTGATGCTGAAAAAGGGCACGCCGGCCTCGCCGGCAATGGCCTTGGCCAGCAATGTCTTGCCGGTACCAGGAGGTCCGACGAGGAGGACCCGTTTTGGAATACCTCCACCCAGCCTCTTAAATTTTCTCGAATCTTTCAGAAACGCCATAAA
>CAZPMT010000018.1:0-7730 GCA_964587655.1 uncultured Nitrospiraceae bacterium | reverse complement strand
TCCCCGGCCACCGCGCGCGCCAGCAAGGTTTTGCCCGACCCCGGCGGGCCCACCAGTAAAACGCCTTTTGGAATCTTGCCGCCCAGCCGGCTGAACTTCTTCGGGTCCTTCAGGAATTCGACGATCTCCTCCAGTTCCTCTTTGGCCTCATCAACTCCGGCGACGTCGTTGAACGTTACGACCTTGTCGCTCTGGTTCACGAGCCGGGCGCGGCTCTTGCCAAAAGAAAGAGCCTTGTTACTGCCGCCCTGCATCTGCCGAAACATGAAGAACCAGAACACGCCTATGATAAGCACCATCGGCACGACTTGATAAAGAAGGCCGACCCACAAGGTATCCTCGAGCTTCGCATCGTAAGGCACGCCCTTCTCGTCGAGCATGGCCTTCCATTCGGTCGGAAATTCGTGGTACAGGAAGCTCATGCTGGCGTTGCCCTTGTAGGGGGGCTCGAACTCCACCTTGAAGTTGAAGCGGTTGTCACCCAGCATCGTGTAGGTGAGTTTCTTGACGTTCCCCGCGGCCAAGGCCTGCTCGAAGTCTTTGTTCGACAGCTTCTCTTTGGCCTTCTGGGTCGTTGAGAATTGGGTATACGCGAGCACCGCTATGATCAACAGGACGATCCAGAGCGACACATTCTTCAGAAAACTGTTCATAAGACTTTCAAGAACCTCGCTTTACAGGGGAAATCGCCACGCGTTTGGATCGGCGACTCTCAACTAATCATAACACAACCCGGAAAAGCGTACAAATCACGACCGCCTCTTCGATGCGGTTTGTCGCAAACAGAACGGTCAACGCGACAAAAAAAGTTTCCGCCCCCCGGTTCAGGGGAGGCGGAAACGTTCCTTGCTCTAATGTGTTAAGTCACGCCGCGCGGTTGCGAACGCGACGTACAACCAAGCCGACCAGGGCCATGCCCAGCAGCGAAATGCTGGCAGGCTCCGGCACGATTCCCGGCGTAACCCACGTGCTGTCCCCGTCAGGACCCCGCGTGAAATGGATGGTCGCAAGCTGGGGATTGTTCGGGCTAATGGAAAGGCCGTTGAAGAAATCCGACGTGTCGAGACCCGATCCGGTGACGTTGAACGTCACAGTCTCGTTGCCGCCCGCGAGAATCCCGTTGTTCCCCTGACCGAGGTCGAACCCGTAGTCGAATATGCCAAAACCATCGCCATGATCATCCGGGGTCAGGCTCGTGCCGGTCAGGCTGCCGTCGTTCAGAATGGACATGCCCGTAACGTCACTCGATACGTTGAAGCACAGGTTCGAAAGCGTGTACGCATACGGCGACGCCGTGTCGTTCTGGATGTCCAAGGTCAGTACCCCGGTCGCATACGAGTAATCGATGATGGCATCGAACACGGTGTACGGTACATCATAGTCGCTCATGACCGGGCCGCTGAAGGTTATTGTGTCCGCACCCGCGGACATCGCCACAAGCGCCAACAGCGTGCAAGCCACAGCCATGGGCAACGTCTTGCTTCCCCTAGCTTTCTTCATTTCAGTCACTCCTGTTATTAGTTTGATCTACGCATGACACTGGCGATATCACTGCAAGAGGCATGCCGAGACTTACCGGCATTGCGAAAGAGGCGCGCCCGCCGCGGGCATTCCTCACAAGACACGATATGACAGGAACCTTCTGCGGCGGACTAAACAGCATAAAGCATTTAGCTACAGAGCTTTGCTGGCTTGAGGAAACCCAATCCAACGTCTGACAAGTTAGCGGGGCAATCCTACTGTCCTGTTTGATCTCCAGTCACTGGGCGCGACTCGGCTTCCTGCCTTTACACCGCGACGGGCGAAGGTTATTCAGGAATGACAACTTTCATTCGCGCAGTAGCTGTCCGCAGCCCTGGAGGATCTAGTCACAACGCGGTTTACTTGAGCGGCCTGTGGACCGTAGCGCAGACCCTTTTCGACAGGCTCTGAGACGCATCCGGACACAGGACACAGCATCTCATACTGAACTCCAGGTTCGTGAGCTTTTCAATAGACGTCTGTTTTCCCTCTGATAGTCCTCGTTGTGACGCTGGACCTGGGGCCGCTTTACTTGTACGCGCGCGGGCTTGTATGATCTGAGGCGTGGTCATGAAACGGGTACAAGCGGGGGTCGTGCCGTGGCGGAGTTTCGGCAAGTCCTGAAGGATGTTATCGGCAATATCGAGAAGGTCGTTCTGGACAAGACGGCGGTCGTAAAAGCGGCGCTGGCCGCGTTTCTGGCGGGCGGCCACGTGCTGCTTGAAGACGTGCCGGGTGTGGCGAAAACGATGCTTGCGCGAGCCGTGGCTGTTTCGAGCGGATGCACGTACACGCGCATTCAGTGCACGCCGGACCTTCTTCCCTCCGACGTCGGCGGCGTATCGATCTACAACCAAAAAACGCAGGACTTCGAGTTCCGGCGCGGCCCGGTATTCGCGCAAGTGGTCGTTGCCGACGAAATCAACCGCGCGACGCCGCGCACGCAGTCGTCTCTGCTCGAAGCCATGAGCGAGGGGCAGGTCTCCATCGACGGCAAGACCTACAAACTGACGCAGCCCTTCATTGTCTTCGCCACGCAGAACCCTGTCGAACACGAAGGGACATTCCCGCTGCCGGAAGCCCAGCTCGACAGGTTCATGGTCAAGTTGTCCGTCGGTTATCCGAGCCTCTACGCGGAATCCGAGATCCTCGAGCGTACACGCATGGGCCATCCCATCGACAACCTCGGTCCCGTTGCCGATGCGGCAACGATCCTGCGCATGCAGGCGGCCGTGCGGCAGATTTTCGTTCACGAAAAGGTCCGCGACTATCTCCTGCAACTCGTGACGCGGACGCGCACGTCCTCTCACCTGACGGTCGGGGCCAGCCCGCGCGCGTCCATGGCGCTGTTTCGCATGGCGCAGTCCTTCGCCGCCATCCAGGGCCGGGGCTACGTGATCCCAGACGACGTGAAGGCCCTGGCCCATCCCGTCATTGAACACCGTCTCATCCTGAATCCCGAGAGCCGGCTTCGCCGCGTTACCGCGCGCAACGTTCTCGCGGAACTCGTCGGCGAGGTCCGCGTTCCCGCCGGCGATTGGCAGGCGCGCTAGACGAGGAGCACGAAATGAGCCTTTGTCGACTAGATGTTCCTCGTGAGGACATCGAAGCCTTCTGCCGAAAGTGGCGGATCGCTGAGATGGCGCTGTTCGGATCCGTCTTGCGCAACGACTTCCATGCGGAGAGCGATATCGACGTCCTGATCGAATTCGCGGAGGACGCGCACTGGACTCTTTATGAATGGATCGACATGAAGGATGAACTCGGGGCAATGTTCGGACGCCCCGTGGATCTCACGTCCAAGCGCGGTCTCCGAAACCCATTCCGCAAGAAAGAGATCCTTGCCACGCGGGAGATCATATATGCGGCCTGAACCCCGCGATGCGGCCTATCTCTGGGATATGCTGGATGCAGCGAAGGCAATACGAGGGTTTGTAGCCGGCCGCTCATACGCCGAGTATCTGCACGACAGGATGTTGCGCGGCGCCGTTGAGAGGCATGTTGAGATCATCGGCGAGCCAACCTGTCCAGTACGAATGGATGCAGGGGCACTATCCCGAAAACCCTACGCGCGGATTGAAAAACGCGTCAAGGAAGGACGCTGGGGGCCGTTCGGCGCGATGTGGGTCGAAAGCGACTCCAACGTGCCGTTCGCCGAGGCGTTGGTGCGGTAGTTGTTGTAAGGCAATCGCTATTCCCGGAAGGAATTCGGGATTCATTCGCGCACGGCGTGGCTGCCTAACGCGTTCGGATACACGTGGTCCTTGCCGCAGATCTTGAAGAAGGCCCACGTCGACACCTTCGTGACGACGAAAATCACGTGTGGCCGTTTCACGGAGTTTGCCTACAGCGTGTTTCAATGGGAAGGTGCCGACGGAACGGCGCGTCGCGTAGACGGGAGCATGCGTGCCCCTGAACTACGCGACGCGAAAACCGGAAGAACCGGAGAAACTATGCCCGGCGGTACCGACGCGCCAGAAACCCCAGCAAGCCCATTCCCAGCAGACTGATTGTCGCCGGCTCAGGGATGGGGGGAGGAGCTTCAACATCAGCCACATTCAGCAGATGGAACGCCCAGAACGACTGCCGCGCGTCATGGTCGCTCCAAACGCCGTTAAAGTACGGCTCCGGCCCATAGCCCAAATCCCGGGTGAAATGCTGGTGCGACGCGCCGTCGTATTGGAACCCATCCGAAAGCAGGGCGACGCCCGGGTTAATCCCGTCGACTGGGAAGTTAGAGTACTGCGTGACCGAAGCGGTGTAGACTCCGGTATTCAATGAGACGGTGTAGTAGGAATCCCAAACCCCTGTATTATATGAGACGCCATTCGAAACCGTGCTTCCCACGACGCCCCCGTCATCCTGAAACGCCATCTGGACGCCCGCGGCGTCCCAGATACCCAGCATCGGGTCAAATCCGCCGTTGACCCACGACGACGAGAAGACCGTCACGTTGCTGAGTTCATCCACCGTAAATGTGAACAACAGCAAGTCATTGTCGTATGTGAAGTTTCCGGCAAAGTCAAAATCCAGCAACGTTGCACCCGCAGTTCCCGCAGAAAGCATGATAGCGACCGCGGTCAAACAGAGCCCCATGATCCTCATTAGCGAATTCCTCCTCTTTTGCTAAAGTTGCCCACATCACCCAAAAACCATGCCCTTGCATGAGCAAGAATCGCGCCAAGTATTAGGTTTGCGCATATAGTATTTCATGTCAAGGACTTACGCCAATACCGCCGAAAGGACTGTTTCAGTCTGAGCTGGGAAACCTAATATACACTATCTCATTATTGAATGCCTTTTTCCGGAAATCGGAGAACCGGGTCCGGCGCGGAATGGTTTACGTGATTTCGGAGAGTTCTGCGCCCAAGAACACTGGCTGAACGCGGGAAAACCCGCAGGAGGATCGTCGAGAAGAGTAAGTTGTGCGATTTTCGCAAGGAACATGTCGAGGCGCTTGCTTCGCTGAGCACGCAAGTGCTGGGGCCTTGGGGCGCAACGGCCTTTTGCCCGGGGAGAACATGGGTGTGGATGGCACGATTGTACGGGCGGCGTCCTCACGGCATTGGGTGAAGAAGCGCAAGCACTTGGAAGTCCTGGAGCAGCATCTGGAAGAGGTCATCCGGGAGAAGCTCGCGCGCGCGGATTCCGATTCGGAGTCCGAGGAGTTGAAGGCGTTGGAGCGCCGGCGGCAACGTGTGAAGCAGGCCCTTGCGGAGATGGCGGCGCGCGGACTTAACGATGCGTCGGACCGGTTGACGGTGACGGAACCGGACGCGGGGCTCAAGCGGCAGAAGGATGGTTCGTATGCGCCGGGTTACAACGCGCAGGTGGTGACGGACTTGGATTCTGGGGTCATCATCAGCCGGTCGCTGGTGGACGCGGGCGGTGATGGCGGACAGCTTCAACCGCAGTGTGAGCAGGCGCAAGCGGTACTGGCGGAACTTGGGATAGCCCAAGGAGGCGACGTGGCGCAGTCCATCACGGCGGACGGCGCGTGTCACGACACGCTGCAACTCGACGCGCTTGAGAAGAAGGGGATACAGTGTTTCGTGCCCGAAAACCGTACTGCCAATCGCATGGCGCAGGGCGTATCGCCCGAATACCAGGCGGATAGGCTTAGCTACGATGAATCGACCGATACGATGCGTTGCCCTCAGTGACAGTGCATGAACTGGCGCAAGCTCAACGACGGCAAGACGGCGGCGGTATATCAAGCTCCCACGGAGGCCTGCCAATCCTGTCCGGCCAAACCGCAGTGCCGCCCCAAGAGCCAAAGCGGACGTTATGTGAACCGTTCCTTTATATAAGGAGAGGCTCGAGACGATTGCCCAACGGCTCGATACCGTCGAAGGCCGATGCCAGAAAAACGCGCGGTGGGTGGTGTGCGAGGGAACGGTTGCGCGCCTGAACAATCTGCTACACTGGGGCCGGTGCCGAATGTGGGACCGCGCGGGCGCGGAGGCGGAATTACTGTGGCGGCAGTTCGTGCACAACCTGGTGCTGTTGTCTGGGCTCTGGAAACCCATGGTTCCAGCAAGAAGCAGGATAGTATGAGGACGAAGAACAAAGGGCAGGACCACAATCCCGCCCGAAAAACGGGCTAGGATCCATCAACACGGAACGGAAACCGTATGGCGCTCCAAACGTCGTGAGCCCATAGCGACCCCTAACCGGTACCCGGTCGATCCGCGACTTGACGCAGAGAACGATACGCTATGGGAAGATCGGTTCTTGGAAGTTCCCCTTCGCGGGAATGACGGGTTTGCCTTGCTATGAAATCCGTCCCCGTGGCTGTGAACGGTTACGCTCTATGTTCGGCCTTTGAGTGATACGGGAGAGACACTTTGGCAATACCTTTCCTCTTGCTTATCGTTCCTGTCCTGCGGGGGCGGGGTGAAGTGAAAAGTTTTTACAGCGATGAAAACGCGAATGTCATGGAGGAAATGAATTTCGGCATCGTCAATGGAAAAGCGACCGTCGGGATTAGCTACAAGGACGTGGGATCGATACGCGGCATGTGGTCGCCGCCGTACGTCAGTTCGGATTTCCTGATCGAAGTCCGTCTGTTCGGCGAGAAGATTCCGACGGCCCACTACACTTGGCGTCCGTTTGAAGTGGCCCGCTCAGGCGGGAACTGCGCGTGTTTCCCGCCGCAGATCGCCGAGCGGCTGTACAAATCGGGTCACTCGCCCGAGGCCGACGACATCCTGCGCCGGATCCTCTGGTGGGGCGAACGCATGCCGTACTGGGGCGACTCGCTCGTGGCCAACAGCGTGGATTACCGCAAAGACACGCCGCTCCAATGCACGATTGACGGCGTGACGGTGGCGCAGTGCATCATCTTCGGCATGTTCGGCGTCAAGGCGGAATTCAACGGTGACGTCGTCTTCAACCCGCACGCCCCGGCCTTCGCACCTGAGATGCGGCTCGACGGTCTGCGAATTCGCGGCGTCGCATTCGACATCTCCGTCGACGGAGACGATTTCAGCGTCACCACCGGCAGGCAGACGGTCAGGGCAAAGCTGGGCGCCCCCGTGTATTGGGACGCAAGCGGCCGCCGCCTCGACACATTGAAGTCCGCCTTTTCCCTTTGCGCTCTTCCGCAACAGATGTCATAATTCGTTTGCGACCAAGACAGCCGCGAATGTGCGACTGGTGAGGTTTAACCTCCTTGGCCGCTTTTTTCTTTCATGGCCACTTCTTGGTAGTGGTACATTTTGAAGATGAAGAATCCCTAGAGGGCAAGCTCGATACGACCAGCGACCCCGTTATAGGTAAACTTAAGGCGCATTAGCAAGTCGCGTCCGAAGAGCAAGGCATATGATGGGCTTCCGAAGCGAAGATCCGCGGAGGTTACGCGCGGATGAAAAAGAGGGGCAGAGAAAGGCGTGTTGGGAAACATTATTTGAATGGCAAAACAAGGACGTTCACTTGAACCACCTGCATGCGCCACTTTTTCATATCCGGTGGGCTGTAATCCCAATGTCCGGCATATGGTTTCATCGACCATTGTGACGCTTGCGCCTGTATCAATGAGGGCGAGTCCTTCGCTTGGCTTTGGCAACGGCAATCCTTCGGATGATAAGTTCTCTAAATGCTCCAGAGTAGGCGATATTACAACAACGAGAGCGGGTCCAATGATCCGAAGGTGTTCTGAGAGCCTGTGAAAAAATGCCCGGCGCGAGAAAAGGCTTGACATTTATAGA
>CAZPMT010000017.1:0-63590 GCA_964587655.1 uncultured Nitrospiraceae bacterium | reverse complement strand
ACCCGTCCGGCCTGAAGCCCGGCGACTTGTTCCCCACGCAGAAAGAAGCCGCGCGCCAGGCGCTCAACGATATCAACGCGAAGTCCAAGTCCGAAAACCGCGAGTACGCGGGCGGTATCTGCAAGAAAGGCAAGAAGTACTACTACACTAAGCCGAGGCGATTGGGCGAAGCCGGTGGCACAATGACTTTCACGTGTGCACGACCCACGGGCTGGTACCACACGCACGGCGCCAACGCTCCCGGAAACCCCTTTGAGAATTTCTCAGACAAAGACTGGAAGGTGTCCATGGACAACAACATCACCGGCTACCTCGCGACCCCGAACGACGCCTTCAAAGGCATCCGGAAGATGAGTGCCGCGGGCGGCATCGACGTCTGGGGCGACGAAGGCTACGGGAAACTCTGAAGATCCCGGAGAGCCTGCAATTAGGAGTCCCGTAGGGTGGGGCGGAATTGCATTCGAGACCCTGTTTTTCACCAAGGCGTCTTCCCGCAGAATGAAACCCGCATCCCACCCAGACCCCGCCCCACCGTTCCGCAATCAGCGATCTCGAACCTGCTTGCCGATCACGAGCACGATTACAAGCACGAGCACGAAAATGCTTGTGGGTTTGGCTGCGGTGGCGAAGGCAATGGGTATCGAACAAGAAAAGTCGATGACGGGTGCTGACGCTCCAAAGCAATGGCGAGCCGGGAATTACCAGGCGGTCATGGATTACGTCTTGGGCGACTGCCAGCTTACGAATCTGGTCGCTCTGGCTATCGCCGAATACGGACAGGTCCGTTGGGTTGCCACGAAGGGCCATATCCGGGCGGTACCGATGGCTCGGCTGAAGACGGTTGAGGATGTCTTGCAAGAGCCTGAGCCAGACCAATCTTGGATGACGAACCCGCTATTGAGGGCGAAGTTTTGCGATTGGGCGATTGCTTTGGGTTAGCGTTAGCCAGGAGTAATGCATGGCTGAGCACGGAGAATGGAATCAGAAAGGGGCAACCCTCAGCGACGTGACCGCGAAAACCGAATACGGCGTGAGTAGAGAGTTCATTGTCAAAGGCATTCGGTCGGGCCACCTTGAGTATCGTGAGGGGGCGATATGGGGAAATCCGTATCTCCGTGTACTGAGGAGTCAACTTGAGAAATACATTGTTGAGAAACTCGGCACCAACCACTTGATGAAAGTCAAGAATCAGGTCGAGTTGCGTGCGATCAAGAAGGAGATGACAGATCTCAAGAAGAAGCTGAAGGCCCTTCAGGATCGCAAGGCTGCCCTTGAAGGGGGATGAGGAGATAAAATCACCGACCTCAGCCATCCCCTCTCGGCACATTCAGGCGACGGGTGAGTGCGGAAAGCGAGAGTGTTTTGAAACCACATAAGGACTTGTGTACAACAGGGATCGAGTATATATGGCCAGACACAAGAAATTGTCTCGCGAGAGGAGTTTGAATGATGGCAAAACAGACCATCGATCGCGACCACAGCATGCATCGGGGATCGTCCGAGAGAACGAAGGTGTGCCCAGACTGCGGACACAAGATGGTCAAGGGGCAGATGTCCGGCGGGCTTTCCCACAACCGCTCCGCGTGGGCATGCACCAATTTCCCCACCTGTCGGCGTGTCTACATCGAGCGCACAGCAGAGGAAGATCTCGCAGTGCAGAAGATTCTGCGACTTGCTCAAGGAAACGGAAAAAAGAAGTGACTGCGAACCAGAGGGTCCAGTGTATGCCGTGATGCGCGGAAAGGAGGCTGCAAGTGATCGACAATACAGAATTGCTCAACGAACTTGTGCCTCCCGAAAACCGTACTTATTGGCAGCCAATGACTTACGAAGCCCGGGATAGCTCGATGAATTCGCTGGAATCTGCGACGATTTCCCGCCCTTCTCCGACCATTGAACGTGGTCTGGCGTGTACCTTTGGGCGAGTGCCACAAGGGTCGTCGGTCTTGTTGGGGCAGGAACCTGAAGGTTCATAGACGTGCTTCTGGCACGGAACGTGTAGCGTCAGGGTCAGATCCCGCCGCCTCAAGGCCGTTTCGTAGACCGTGTGGCTCTGCGAAAGGAGGCCGGTCGCCGGTCACACCCTTTTTCCAGCAAGTATCGATTTGAGTAGCAATCGGCCTATTCAGGGAACGTAACTCATTGCGGCGGAATTGCCTTTTCCGTCGCGACCGTTGGGGTCATAGGCCGAAGGTTGGCGGTTCGAATCCGTCCCCCGCTAACCTTCGTGCTATCTGGCTTGAATGCCGACGCTAACTGTTCTCATCGCCCGGATTTCTGCATGCCTAAACCCATCACATACTGCCGGATCGAGAATCCCGATGGCTGCGCAGACGGCTTCGATAGCGCGTATTGCGCGTATTGCAGCCGAGCCTTACGGGTTTGACTTATGCCTAACCCGTCTTGCTCTGCTTCATATTCTCTTTTCGGATTCTGAGGATCTCGTTTTTGTGGCCAATTACCAGTTCCTTGATCCTCTCCTCGATCTGGTCTTCACCGATCAATACGACATCCATCTGGAAGAGCCACTGCGCCTGATCAAGGCCGTCCAGATCTATTTTCTTCGAAAAACTGTTCGCATATGTGTAGTTCTCGAAAAACGCGTAATACATCCCTGTCCGTTGGCACTCCTGAGCGGTCGAGCTAAGTGAGATCTCAATGTCATCTCCCGCCCATACAGCCCACAATACCAGTTCTGTTGAATCACCGACGTCGACCACCTTCACGGGGTTAGCGTCATCCTCACGCGAATCGTAGAATCTGATTTCCGTGGCCGAAGGACGGTGCCGAGCCCTCTTGCTAGCGCAATTGTCGTTCATAATCTTACCCCTTATTTGCTGGCCCCGAGGGCAATGCCCCCGGGCCAGCGGTTCGAAAGTCTTGGATTCTTGATCACATGGATCTGATCTCCACGTCCCTTAAACGGTTCTACTTCTTTGCCGTTCCCTGCTTCTTGGCCAAGGCAAGTACGGACGCAGGTGCTTCGCCATACGGGTCGCCGTCGGCCACAAGGCTTACGGTGCAGACTTCCTTGACGTCTTGTCCCTTCATACCCGCTATTGTGGGATACAGGCCGACCCGACGGCCCGGCTGTTCAGTTTGCCCTTCCGTGACTTGGTCGCCTTGTACACTACGCGTCAACATTGAGAACCAGTCAGGGCATTGCCAGGCACACGCGAAGTTCAAATCTCGAGTCGCTCGTCAACCCGTACCGCTCGCTCTCGGATCGTCCCCATCGTGACCCCGAAGAATTCCTCGCCTTCCTTGTTGAGTAGACCTGGCACGCCACAGGGGCGGCGGTAGCGGTTGGCCAATGCATAGACGATGCCCGCTGCCCAACCGGCAGGCTTCCCTAACAGCGGCTTGTCGCTGGCCATGATAAACCGCAGTGCCTTCAAAGCTTGCTTCTGCAGAGTATCGTTGCGGTAGCTGTCAAAGAAGCGATTCAGGAAGTCCTTACACTCCTGTTCAACATTGCGGTTGGTCGGGTCCATCATTGTGTCTCCCACGCGGCATCTTACTCGAAGCAGGCCCGGAGAAAAAAGATTCCTCCACGTGTCGACTCTTTCAAGTGACAGGCGCAGACGTCCTTGCTAGAGCATCTGGCGGTGTGACATTGATCTCAAAGTGCCTCTATCCCCTTGTGGTAACCCTGCAAATGGCCGTAAACGTCAACCGTTACATCTATGCTTTGGTGGCCCAGCCACTTGGACACCAAGGCAATGCTCGCCCCGGTTTTGATCAAGTTAGTCGCAAATGAATGGCGCAGAATATGCGGCGTAACCCATTGAAGACCGGCCTTGTTTGAAACGTTGGCGAACGCCTTCTTGAAATCGGTTCGATAGTGCCTATTTACACCGGCTTTCTTTTCAGGTCGGTAGATGAAACCCGTTTCACTCTTGAAGGGCTTGAGTATCTTCGCCAAACTGGGACTTAAAGGAATCTCTCGGTCTTTCTTATTCTTAGTTGTGAAGTGTGCGTCCTGGCGGACGGCTAGAATCTTTCTTTTCCAATCTATCCAGGACCACTGGACATTGATAATTTCTTCTTTGCGTAGGCCTGCGTAATAGCCAAGGGCAAACACGATCTGAATGTCCTTGCTCTCTCGCACCTTGCCGTGAATACAGGCTGTCTCATAGAGTTTGCCAAACTCCGCTTTTGTAAGCGCTCCTTTCTCAGTCTTTGGCTCAGGAATCATTTCACAACGCGAAAAAGGATTGGCTCCGTTGTATGCCCCAAGCTTTATAGAATGGTTGTATGCACTGCGCATCGCCTTCAAGAAGCCGTTGATTGTTACCGCCGGCTTACCGAGTTCGACCCAGCGCATCTTGAGTTCTTCAACGTGCGACCGAGCTACTTGCGAAAGAGTTTGGGCCTTGCTGAACTCTGTCTTGAAATGTGCCCATTGATAGGTCATCCACTGGTGGTGTGCGCGGGAACGGTGAGTCTTGAGCCAAGGCTCAAGGGCAGACCAGAAAGTATCGACTGGCGGGTCGAGTTTCGGCGGCTCCCATTTCCGTTTTTCTAGCTCCGAATTCCAGAGGGCCAGACGCTTACGCGCGACATTTTCTTTTGTGGTCTCCAAAGACTTCGCGCGTTTTTTTCCGTCCTGATACCAAACCACGTACCACTTATCGCCGCGTTGCTTGAGGTAAGCCATAGCCCATTACTCCGTATTGATCCGCGAAATACAGGATACAAAATGGGGTACAGGCTTGTCAATAGCAAAAGAAAGAGCGGCAAGAATTTGTTGTAAACCCCTGCCGCTCTTAGATTTATATGGTGGAGATGACCAGGATCGAACTGGCGACCTCTTGACTGCCAGTCAAGCGCTCTCCCAAACTGAGCTACATCCCCACGCGGATGTGTACGGCACTCGACGCAAGCACATTATACGAAACGGCGGGCACATAATCAAGATCCCGACGAGTTCAGGATTTCCGTGTGTCCTCGTGAGCGCGCATTTGGCTATTGCGAAGGTGTATCATGCCGCGGCATGACGAATTCGCTATTGCGATGGGAAGACGGGGAGGCAATTATGGACAAACACCGACAGCGTCAAACCCGAAGGGAATTCCTCATACGCTCGGTGACAGGTACAGTGGGATTTGCCCTCGCAGGCTGCGCAACCAGAAAACTCGGACCGCGAAGCGCGGGCCCCGACCGTCCTCCGAACTTCGTCTTCATCCTCACCGATGATCTCGGCTATGGCGATCTCGGCTGTTTCGGCGCGCCTCGCATAAGGACGCCGCGAATCGACCAAATGGCGGGGGAGGGAATCAAGTTCACCGACTTCCATGTTGCGGCCTCCGTCTGCACGCCTTCCCGCGCGGCACTTATGACCGGATGCTATGCGCAGCGTGTCGGTCTTGCCTCGTTCCCGCGCGAGGGCGGTCGCGAGGGGCCGCTTGGAGTCGTTCTCTTCCCGTGGTCGACCGTCGGCCTGAATCCGAACGAGATAACCGTCGCCGAGTCCCTCAAGGATCTGGGCTACGCAACGGCGTGCGTGGGGAAGTGGCATCTCGGACACCTGCCGCCTTTCCTGCCGACGCGCCACGGGTTCGATTCGTATTTCGGCATACCCTACAGCAATGACATGAACCCGTCGTATATCCTGCGAAACGAAGAGAAGGTTGAAGAGCCGGCAACCCAGGAAACCCTTACCGAGCGCTACACTCAGGAGGCCGTCAAGTTCATCGAGGAGAACCGAGATCGCCCGTTCTTCCTCTATCTGGCCCACAACATGCCTCACGTACCTCTGCACGTCTCGGAACGCTTCCGCGGGAAGTCCGCCGGCGGACTCTATGGCGATGTGGTCGAGTGCATCGATTGGGGCGTCGGCCAGATCCTCGAAGCGCTTGCGCGCAACGGCATCGATGGGAACACGGTTGTCATCTTCACGTCGGATAATGGTCCGTGGCTCTTACAAGGCGAAGCGGGCGGCTCGGCAACTCCGCTCCGTTCAGGCAAGGGAACGATCTATGAAGGCGGACTCCGCGTGCCGTGCGTCATGCGCTGCCCCGGGCTGATACCTCCGGGCGCAGTCTGCACCGAGTTCGCAACGACGATGGATATACTGCCGACGTTCACGCGAATGGCCGGCGGAACGCCGCCGCAAGACCGCATCATCGACGGGAAAGACATCCGCACGCTGATGACCGGCCGGCCGCGCGCCAAGAGTCCGTACGAGGAGTTCTACTATTACTCAGGCAACAACCTGCGCGCCGTGCGCAGCGGCGCCTGGAAACTCAAGCTCGCGAACAACCTGGCGGGCGAGGACATTTACACCCACGTAACAGCGCCGGATGCAAGGATTCCCGAGGCCCTCTATAACCTCGATGTCGATATCGGTGAACAAAAGTCCGTGCTCAAGGACCATCCCGATATCGCCGAACGCCTCCGCGCGTTGGCGCAGAAGGCCCGCGAAGATCTCGGCGACGCGCTGACGGACGTTGCCGGAAAGAACACGCGGCCCGTTGGAAAGGCGAGCGACTTTCCAACGTGAACGGGGCGTGAGCGGCTTTGACGCAGATCTAGTGTAGTGCGTCATCCTGTTGGCGACTTATCGTAAAGATGCTGGCTATGTTATTTTCCCCCTTTGAAGGGGGTTAGGGGGATGTTCTTGCGCGCTTGCCGGTAGTTTGTGTCAGCAACCCAACATCCCCCTAACCCCCTTCAAAGGGGGAAAATAACCCACGGTATATGCTTGTACTTCTCAAATGCCCGGAACAACCGCTTCGTTAAGATCCTGCAATTATGATTCCGTACACTAACGGATCGCTGCCGAGGCTTGATCTCGCAATGGGTCCTCCGCATTGAGAAAGCGCGGATAACCTCGCAAGGGACGCGCCGCTTCAACCGTGACCGCTCCATGACGCGGGATCAGGCGAATGCCTCCCATGACGTCCGTGCGCCAGACGCGCATTCCTCGCGCGACATAGCGCGCCAACACTTCTTCATCACACGACTCGTGTCCGCGCGTGCCGCCCGTCGACACTATGCATTCGACGGGCAGCACCGCATCGAGAAACAGGGTCGAACTCGATGTCTTCGACCCGTGATGCGGCGCCTTCAAGACCGCAGCGCGGCATTCGGAACGGCTGACGGTTGCCTCGGCAGGCGCTTCAATGTCGCCGGGAAGAAGGACCGTTGTCCCTTCCCAACGGAGCCTCAACACAAGAGAATTGTTATTCAATTCCTCGGACTCGTGGCTGGCGATGGGCGGGTGCAATACCTCGACCTCCGTTCCGCCGAGATCAAATGTTTCTCCCGCGTGAAGGCGGCGTATCGGAACGCCCAGGTCGGCGCACGACTGCATGAACGCCTTCTCGTGCGGCCGCTGCCAATCGTTAACGCTCATCAGCACTGTTCCGACCTCGAAGTGCCTCAGGATGTACTCCAGACCTCCGATGTGATCGGTGTCGCCATGACTCGCCGCCACGTAGTCCAAGCGCCGCACATGATTGGACCAAAGGAAGGGCGCCACGATGCGTTGCCCGACATCCCATCGGCCGCGCCGATCGCCGCCGTCCACGAGCAGCGTCTTTCCTTCGCGCGACCGGACAAATACTGAATCTCCGTGTCCCACATCCAGAAAGACCACCTCGGGTTGCGGAAAAAGGGGACGCCACAGGAACACAGTCAAGGCCAGCATTGCGGCCCCGCATAGGAGCCATGCCTTCCGCCGCGATCCGTGAATTGCGCCCAATCCCGCGCCGGCCGCGCAGCAATAACAGACCATCGCGGCGACCGTCGGACTCACCAGGATGAGATGGCTGAACTCGGTCAGCGTTACCGTCTGGATCGTCATGCGGATCAACTCGACCACGGGCCAGATGGCGTGCCCGAACAACGACGCGATACCGGGCGAGACCAAAGCCGAAAGGGAGGTCAGCATACACAGCCACAATACAACGCTCGACAACGGTATGACGGCAAGGTTTGAGATAATTCCCAGAAGCGGCAAGACGTGAAAGCTGTTTACGGCCAGCGGCGTCGGCAACACCTGCACGGCCAACGATACCGAAATGCTGCCCCGCAGAACCATGGCTCCCTTCCCGAGGCCCCGAAACGCGGAGGAAGTATCGCGAGGCCGGTCCAAGATCTTCCCGGAAGGTATGAGGAAGTGCCGGCGGACCGCTATGAGCCTCTCGAAGCCCTCCACGAAAAGCCTGTTGAACCCCTCGCGGTACAGCAGAATGGAGGCGACGCTGGCAAAGGACAACTGAAACCCGGTGTCAAACATGATGTCGGGGTTCCATCCAAGCAAGAGAAGCGCCGAAATGCTCAGCGCCGTCGGGGCATCGGGCTCACGATCGAAGAGATCGGCGAGAACGTACGTGATTACCATCAATGCCGCGCGCAATGCGCTCAGCCTCACCCCGGACATCAGCACGAACAATCCGACGCATGCCATGATCAACACGGCCCGGCGGCGGCGATCAGGCACGAACACGCCAAGAGCGAACGAAACGGTCACGTAGACCATCGCCATATGAATCCCTGAGATCGAGAGGATATGTGCCGTTCCGGACTGGATGTACCGCTCGTATTCATCATCGGGAAGGGTGGTCCGGTGTCCAAGCCACACCGCGAACACAAACGGCTGCGCCGGTTCGGGAATCGCGTTTCGGAGCCGCTCCGTTAACGTCTCCCGAAGTCGCGACGACCAATTCGCCGGAGACCACCAAGCCCCGCGCGACACAATCTCGACGCCCCGCGGATTCCAGACCGCGACGCTGCTGTGTATGCCCTGTCTGCGGAGATAGTCTTCGTATCCGAGCACGCCGAAGTTCACGTCCGCGAGGCGGACCGTCAAGCCTCCCTTCACCCGGACACGGTCGCCCGCATAGACGGGCGTGCCGTCCCGTTTGCCCCAACGAACCGATACGCCGCCGCGCAGATCAAGCGTTTCTCCCGCCGCGTACGCGGTATCCGCGTCAATGTAGAAATCGCAGCGTTGCGAATCGGCGGTCTCCAGTCCGGAGAGACGAACCTTGCCCTCGACGGTCCAGTCCTCGATCTCCGGATGTGAGGCCACATGCCAACTGAGCGGATCCCCTGCAAGGCCCTGATGGCGCGCATTCCACAACAAAGCCCCAGCCCCGAACGCAACCAGCAACACACTTACGAGACGGCCCAAGATCGCCGGAGATCGGACCCAGACCAGTCCCCCGCCAAACGCAACGAGAAGAAGCGGAAAGGCCATTCCCAACGCGACGCCGCTTGCCGCCGCAAACATCCCGATGGCGAACGCCGCGGAAAACCATACAAGCGGACGGTTCAACCCTGCCTCCCCAAGCTCGCTCAGCCATCTTGTACGAAAAGCAACCGGGGCGCGGAACTTGTGCGGCAGGCTGTCAGTCTGCCGGACTTTTCATGCACGCTCTTACCGAAGCAACTCCAGGATCTTCTCCGGCGCCATCGGATCGGAACTTACGCTCGCCGTATCCGCATCAACGGCCTTGAACCGCCCTGTAATGCGCGCCGCCAAGGAGTCTGCCGCATTGAAGCAAACCAGCGGACGAGGCGCAATGAGCGCCGCGGCCGTCTCGACGTCGCCCACGCTCCGGATACAAGGGACGTAGTAGTTCTCAGCCCAGCCCGCGTCGTCTTCCACGTCAAAACGGTTCCCGTCGATGACCGTCCTCGCGATCCCGTCGTCCATAGCGCTCGCAAGAAGGCACCAAGGCCCCGCTTCCTCCAATCCAACCACGTCAATCCTGCCCGAGAGATCCCTGCGTGACTTCAGGTACGACACGGCCGTCAGCACGTCCTGAACTCGATAGCCCGTGTCCGTGGGTTGGAACGTATCCATGAATTCCCCGACCTGCTTTCGCACGGCGCGCTTCCACGGCGTGTTATGCTCGCCGATCAGAAACGCATCTATCGCCAACACGGCCTTGCCTTGAGCGATCAGGCCCGACATCAACGGCCCCGGAATCCCCTTCTCAACGTCGGCCAGCGCGGCCTTGCCCTTTCCGTGCACGACCAGCACCGCATCCTGGACTTCCGGGCCGTACGCGCGATACAACAGCGTAGGCACGGCATCCCCGACGCACCGGCGATGCAACACCCAACGTTCGACTACGTATCCCTGATCCTTTCGTTCTTCATATCCCACTCGCTCAGGCGCGAGCGCGTTGACCTCCGGGACGTCGGCGCCAAGAATAAGCGACAACACATCGCCATACTCCTTTCGGAAGGCCTCGCAGTCCTCTTTCCGCTTCGGCAGGGCGCTTTGCCATTTCTCCTTCGTGGACTCGACGATCCTCTTTATGATCTCCTCGCCGGTGGGCAGCCCTTTCGGGAGCTTCTTGTCGGGAAACACACGAAGGTCTTGTTCCTTCTCCAAGGTGAAGGCGGGTTCAGAGTAGTTGGCCCACTTGTCCCGCTCCCCCAACAACCACTTGCCAAAGAATCGATACATCGCTTCCCGGCTGGGTTTGTTGTAGTTGTGCGGCGCGTCGACAGGCACATTCGCGACCTTGTCTTCAGCTCCATACAGCGCATAGATGCTCCGGATCGCGGGATACTCCACACGAGGCGTCTCACGAGTCCAATCGCCCGTCGCCGAAACCATGAGAAGGGGACGCGGAGCCATCATCGCGCCGATCTCCATATTCGAGTTGTTAAGGCGAAGGATTGGGGCATTCTCGCACAGGCATCCGCCCTGCATGCTGTGAGAGATCATGTTAACAGGCGCCGCAACCTTCACGCGCGGATCCACTGACATCAACGCAAACGTCTGCGTACCCCCGCCCGAGGCGCCCGTGCACCCGATGCGCTCCGGGTCCACGTCGGGAAGGCTCTGCAAGAAATCCACGGCACGAATGCTCGACCACAATTGCATCGCGAAAGGACTGATCCCCCAGAGCTTCTCTTTCGGTCCCCCAAAGCGATGTTCAAACTGCATGCTGTCGTTGTACCCGATCATGTCGTAACTGAACGCCACCATCCCCATCCGGGCCAAGGTGATGCACCGCCCCGGCACCGACCCCAATTCCTCGTTCGCCAATCGACCTTCCTTCCAGTGGCCATGCGGATTGACAACCCCTGGAAACGGCCCTTTCCCAACCGGACGATACAGATTTCCAGTCACAAGGAACCCGGGGCGCGCCTCGAACCGGACCTTCTCGACGGTGTAATCATCATGTGCAATGCGCCCCGATATCCTGGCCTTCAGCGGAGTACTTTCCGGAAGAGGCAGCAGGCCGCAGGAAAGCAGGATTCGCTTCCGCAGTTTCGCCGCATACGCATCCCACTCGTCGCGGGAGGCGAAAACAGGCATCGTGAAAACCGTGTCCGTGTGCTTGGCGGTTTCCGCGCGCAGGTCCCGCGCCGCCTCGGGACGATCGAACACTCGCATGTTCCCCACGGCCCGCGAAGGATCAAATGCGCCGTCGGTGCTCAGCGCCAGCGCTGCGATGTTCTCGCCGAGGCGCGCCTCGATCTTCCCCGTCTTCAGTTCCGTTTCCCCCGCTTTGACCCACACCTCCATTCCCTTCTTCTTCTCGATCCGGGACTCGGCGCTAAGCTCTTTTCCGGCCAACGTCATCACGGCCTTTGCATCATCGGGGATCCACACCCAAACGTGATATGTTCCAGCCCGAGCAATCTCAATCCCCGACTGCTCAATCTCATATGGGTAAAGCAACAACACACTCGGCCCTCCGGCGGCAATCAAACCCGCAACCATTACACAGAACGCCATGCCTTGTCTCCTTCAGCCTACAAGCCGCGTCATCCAAGCTTCTCCACCGTGATACTGTCATTCGTGTAGATGCAGATCCCCGCAGCGATCCGCAGCGCTTCCACTACGACGTTCTCCGCATCGAGGTCCGAATGCGCGACGAGAGACCGCGCCGCCGCCAGCGCGTACGCCCCCCCCGAACCAATCGCGATAATCCCGTCGTCCGGCTCGATAATCTCGCCGCTGCCCGCGATGAGAAGCGACTTCTCGACGTCACTCACCGCCAGCAGCGCCTCGAGTTGCCGCAGGTATTTGTCCGTGCGCCATTCCTTGCCCAGTTCCACGGCCGCGCGGACAAGATTGTTGCTGAACTGACTCAGCTTGCCTTCGAACCGCTCGAACAACGCGAAAGCATCCGACACGCTTCCCGCGAAACCGGCAAGGACCCGCCCCTCCGCGAGCCGCCGTATCTTGCTGGCCTTCTCCTTCATAATCGTGGCGCCCATTGTCACCTGACCGTCCCCGCCGAGCGCCACCTGGCCGTTCTTGCGCACACTGAGCACCGTTGTGCCGTGAAACGTTTCCATGATCCGTACCTCCCGGCAACGTTCTACCAGAACTGAAACGCGGGAACAACTCCACGCAGGCAAGGGTCATTCGTCGATCCGCAAGATATGGTATGCCCGCCCGTCCTCGCCGCATTCATATACCCAGACGTCGCAACGTGGGATTTGCTCGTCCACGGAACATGTGAACACTTGCGTATCGTCAGGGCCTATCGTCAGATCCCCCGGCCAAGCCAATGGCGTCAGTGTAGCGGATTCGCCGTTTCCACGTCTGCCAACAAAGGCCAGCGCAGAAACATCGGCATAGGCAGGTACGGCCCCGTCGAGGCACTCAGCAGTGATTTGCAGAGGCTGCGAGGCGCCCCCCGCTACTGTGTTCCCCTTGCGCCATCCCCACGACCAGGGCTCCGCCGATACCTGCGTCGAGGCCTCGAAAACCGGTGTCTTACCCAGCGTTACGGCCAGGCTGGCGCGGAGGTGGCCGATATCCCCAGGCACGCCAAGCACATACATGTAAACATCGTATAGCCCTGGCGGAATCGTCACAGTCCCGACCAGCATGGCTGAACCAGGCGATGCGAAGTGCGCCGACGCTGTCGGTTCGTCGTAGTTCGCTGGTGGCGGTGAAGTATTGTAATGGGTGCTGACGTGCCAGACTTCGTCCTCAGGCGTTTGTTCGAACAGACTTACACTGTCGACAATCGCGTCGGACGCGAGAAAAGCGACCTTCGCGGAGATGGCCCGTGCGGTGACATTCCTGACGGAAAACGCTACGGCCTTTGTGTTCTGCGTTTGTGAAAAGTTCGGGTCGGCGGGCGCCGTCGGACTCGGTTCCACCCACCGCAAGACCAAGTTGCCTTTCCGTTGCTCGATGGAACGCGGAACGAGGGCGTTATCGAGTCTAACCTTGTTGTATGTCTCGAACAGCTTCGTGCTAACGCGCGCGGAAACGCCGTCGTCCTCATCGCGCGCAAAAGGCGTAACGGATTCCGGCGGCATGTACAAGAGGACATCAATCCCCCGGAACGGGTGGTTCTCGACCTCCGTGAAGTGCGCGTCCATCCAGCGATACGCATCCGTCGCGTTACCGACAAGGTACTTGCGTTCCCATTCCGCGAACACGAACCAGATGCGTTTTGCGCCCGGCACAATTCTCTGAGGTTCTTGCGGCCAATAGTTGTCGAGGAGCGGGTCCGTCGTGTTGCGTGGATTGCCCATCTTGATCGTTGCGATGAACTCGCCTCCCACTCCCGCGAAGTACTGCGGCATGCCGCGGAACCCATACCAATAGAAAGGCAGCCACGTGGCAGCGGAACAATGCACGACTATGTCGCCGTCTTGCCAGTGAGCCAAGATGTACTTTGCGGCGCCGGAGTAATCTCGCGGGGGATGCGTGCCCGGCCGGTGAGGAAAATCGATAGGAGGATAGTCTCGCTCATATTCGTGGAAAAGTCCCACACCCGCGACGACACAGACAAGGGCAAGCATTCCCGCTTGGACCCAACGTGGCCGCAGGTGGGCAAGGCCAACACCGGCGAGAATGTAAAGGGCTATCGCGTACGGCAGCATGGCCCTGATTAGGAAGATGCTTTGCGTAATCAGCGAGATGCCGTAAACGATTCCAACAGGAACGACCGCCCACGTCGCGAGCAGTAATGCGCCGCGTCGATTTATGCGAAAGGCCCGGACAAAGCCCGCCGCGACGAGCACGATGTAAAGAAGAAAGGCGATCTTGAACCAGGGCTTAGCGTCCGTGTAACCAAACGCGACGGCCTTGAGGTAGAAGCCCGCTCCGGCCAGACTTGGCGGCGGCACCCACCAGTTCTCAGGCATTACTATCGTGGCAACCACTCTTTGGCACATGATGCCAAGCCACGGCAGGAAAAGCAGCACGCCAAGCGCATTGCCCGCAAGCCATCCCCGCCAGAGACCGGGCTTCGATCTCAGCAGGAAGATGGCCCACAAGTTGATGGCTACAAGCAAAGGACCGACGAATATTTCCGTGTAGCACGCGAGGCCCGCAAGCACGCCGTAGACAAGCCAATCGCGCATACGGTTCGAGTCCATTGCGCGGTAGAACCACAGCACCATTAGCGCGGCGACGAAAGGCAGGTAGATGTATTCCTTCAAATCCTGCGAATGATGCAGATGCAGCGGCGATACGGCGAGTAGAAACGCGGCAAAGATCCCAGCGCGCTCGCCAAACAGCCGGCGGCCCAGTGCGTATACCGCGGCGATGCCGCCTACTCCAAACATGACCGGCAACAGCCGCATCGTCCATTCGCTGCCGCCCAGTCCAATCGCGCGCCAGAACGCCACAAGAATGTAAGGCAACGGCGGATGATTGGAGATCAGATTGCCGTGAACGACGAGAGCATAAAGGTCTTCGCTGGCGATCAGGTTGTGGACCTCATCGTGCCAATAGGGAAACGTGCCGAGCCGCACGAGCCGTAACGTGAGCGCCAACACAAGCACGCACGCCAACGCGGGCCAAGAGCGCCTCCGGGCCGTCTGAATATGCTCTGCGTCACTTGCCGTCATAAGTCGGCCACTTTACCATATCCCCCGGCAGCGCTCAACGGCGCGAATCTGCCTATCAGCCGTCATTAGCAAGAAAAGCAGCGATTTCCGGCATCCCGCGATCTAATGACGGAATTGCCGCGTTAATCGGTCGTTTTCTTGACACTGGCATTTTCGTGTGTTACCATACGCGGCGCATTGAGCGGGAGTAACTCAGTGGTAGAGTGCAACCTTGCCAAGGTTGACGTCGCGGGTTCAAATCCCGTCTCCCGCTCCATTTTTCTTTGAGTCCGGGCCGCTAGCTCAGTTGGTAGAGCAGGTGACTCTTAATCACAAGGTCGCAGGTTCGACTCCTGCGCGGCCCACCATTAGTTAAAGCAAGGCTGAATGCCTCTTTGCGCATACCCGTCTCGGTGACGGCGCGGCCATAACCCAAGGTTAAGAATCGGGTAGTACTACCCGAAAACCGAAGGAGACCGCGCCAATGAATACGCAGCGAACACCATCCTACAGACTCCACAAAGCCACGGGGCAAGGCTATGTCGAACTCGCCGGTAGACGCCTCTACTTGGGCCGGTTCGACAAGCCCGAAACAAAACAAGCCTACCATCGCACCATCGCTACATGGTTAGCCAACGGCAAGCAATTGCCGGTAGCGCCAGCGGAGATCACCGTCGTGGAGTTGGTCCTCCGCTACTGGCGTTATGCCGAGGAGTATTATCGCGCCCCGAACGGCGAGGCCACGAGCAGCAGCCATAACACCGCACGCGCCCTGAAACCGCTACGCGAGCAGTACGGCGATCTTCTTGCGGTACAATTCGGCCCTAACGCTCTGCGAGCATTGCGGCAGACGTGGATCGACGCCGGGTTATCCCGGAACACCATCCGCAAATACACGGGCGCGGTCAAGCGCATGTTCAAATGGGGCGCGGCCCGCGAGTTGATCCCCGTGACGACCTATCAGGCGCTGACGACCTTGGAAGCGTTGCGCTATGGCCGGAGCGGAGCGCGTGAGACTGAACCTGTAAAGCCCGTGCTACAGGTCCACATCGACGCCGCGTTGCCGTTTCTCAGCAGACAGGTTGCCGCCTTGGTTCGACTACAGCTATTGTCCGGGGCGCGGCCCTCTGAACTGCTTTTCCTTCGACTCATTGATATCGATCTGAAAGGCAAAGTCTGGTCCGCCACCATCAAAGACCACAAGGGATCATGGCGTCAGAAACCGCGCGTGCTGCTGTTCGGCCCCAAGTCGCAGGAAGTACTCCGCGCCTTCCTGGACCGTCCGTTAACGTCCTACCTATTCGATCCACGTGAGGCCGAAGAGGACCGCCACGCGCAAGCCAAGACGCACCGCAGGCCCACACAAAAGCCCAACGTCAAGATGACGGATCGAATCGTCCGCGACCACTATGATCGCGACTCGTATCGCAAGGCAATATACCGAGCGTGCGACAAGGCCGGTATCCCTCATTGGAATCCGTACAGGTTGCGCCACAATTCAGCGACCGAGGCGCGGAAGCATGGAGGGCTAGAATCGGCGCAACTACGTCTTGGCCATGCTCACGCTAGTGTGACCGAAATTTACGCCGAAAGGGACCAGGGCAAGGCCATTCAGATCGCGCAGCAGATCGGTTGACAATCCGCACAGTTGAAAGCATCATGTCTTTCGCCGGGCTAGGGAGCTAGACCCGAAAGCGGTTGCCTTGGACCGCCGTCCGGCGCACTCTCAAACCAAGGGCATCGTCAAGGAGGTGCAACATGATGACGAACAAAGATCCCGATAAACGGACCGTCAAACTTGGGACCGGAAACACGACGAGCTACACCGAGGAAATCTGCGCGCCGATAGCCAAGAAAAGCAGTCTCAGCTTGTTTGAAGGCGATGATGAATTGATCTCGAAAGGGCCGCCCCGTGAGGTTACCGAAGGCGAGCAGGTAATGGCTTTGAAAGCGATAAAGGCCATTCGTGAACGAAATGCTCTCCGCGATGCGCTAGTGGCCAAGCAAAACGCCGCGCCTGCGTCATCTCAGCGTCTTCTAAGACAGGTTGACGTGGCGGACCTGCTTCACCAGATGCGCGGCGTGAGTAAAGGCAACGGCAAGAAGCGCGTCTGTGAAGCGGTGAAACACAGTCAACTTCGAGCAAATGAGAACGGGTTGATCCAAGAGGGCGACGCGCTTGTATGGGTTAAAGGACAAGCGGGTCCGAGAGGTTCCTACAATCCATTAGACATAGACTAAGTTACCTGAGAGTTACCTCAAGGCGCGAGTTTCCGCCATTTCTCACGGGCTTTAGTTACCTGCCAGTTACGTCAAGACACATCTGCGATTCTTTCGTCAGTAACACAACTGAAAAGGATCGCAAGATGATCGACCTCACCGCAGATAATCCGATTTCCCTCACCGCCGCAGCGCGAAACCTACCGAAGATCGACGGCAAGCGCCCTCACACCTCGACTATATGGCGGTGGTGTCGGCGCGGCATCCGTGGCGTTCGACTCGAATACGCAAAAGTAGGCGGACGGATCGTCACGACCTCTCGATGTTTGAATGAATTCGCAGCGCGCCTAGCCGCCGCCGATGACCCTCCAACGAGGCCCGCGTTCCCGGCACCCACGCCCCGCAAGCGAACTGAGGCGCAACGTCAGAGGGATATTGCGAAGGCCGAGCGCGAACTATCCGCGGCGGGAATCTGACATGGCGCGCCAGAACTTCAAGCGTTGCATCATTGACGGTTTCTATCAGCCCGCTCATGGGGAGCATTCTCTCCGCATTCCTGCGAGTATGCGCGAGTCCGAAGCCTGGGCCGCGCTGACAGCACTTGGGCGTGTGATCCTGCTTGAGATGTTGGACATGTATTTCCGTGTTAGTGGTTGGGAAAAGCGCGCAAGTCAGATCGCGCGTGATGGGTTTTACTTCGCGTGGTCGCAGTGTAGAGAGAGTATCAGCCAGAACGCCTTCATTGCAGCGCGTAAGGAGATCCTTCGGCTCGGATTTTTTGCGTCGCCTCTGGAACGCAAGATCGGCGGCGCGATGCGCTTCATGCCCTCTGCGGCATGGCGGGAATACCGCTTAACTGAGGAAGAGCGGACACGGATTGAGGCGGCACGGACACGGAAGACCAGCCAGATCGCGAAACACAAAGATCGCCAGCGAAAGTTTCTCGCAACAAAAACACCCGCAAGAAATGAGGGTGCTATCACCGCAAGAAATGAGGGTGTTCCCGCCACAAAACACCCGAACACCCGCAAGAAATGCGGTGATGGTAAGAGTAAAAAGCGCCCCGACACCCGCAAGTTTTGCGGTGATCTACTACTCCATGTCTCGGCGGTCAAGTCCGCCGATGCCAAGAGCGGATGGGCGAAACTGCTTCTTGTGCGGGAGCAGGTCCGACTTGAGAACATCGCGGCGTCAAAGTCGTGTTTCGGTCCCGAACTCGCAAACCGTCTGCGCATAGTGCGGGTGATGTGATGCCCACTCGCGTCATCGGCATAGGGGGGGCGGATATTTGGGCCGGATTCTATTCCAGACCGAGCCTGCCCCTCAGCATTTATTAACGCACTTTTTTCGGCCCTATGCTTGACAACGCTTGACTCTTGGAATTGAGAAAGGAATTTGAGCCATGAACGCTACCATTTAGTTCTGAGAGCCGCCTCCGGCTTTCAGGCTTCCAATGACCGCACGCGATCTGCAAGGTCAACGTAAGTACGATTGCTTCGGGCTGCCTGAGCGCGCACCGCCATCACTGTCTACGCCTCTCCATGAGTTTCTCGGTTCTCTGCGCGACTTCTTCGGGATCGAGCGGGCGGTAGTACGGAGCAGTAAAGCCCTCTGGCGGCTTGACGGGACGGGGATCTGTGAAACCTAGCAGTTTCCACTTGTAAGGACGTGATGAAACCTCCCGCTTGACGGTGTAGTCACCACGATCATCTATGAAGGGTTTCAATTCCAGGCCGTAACTACGGGCAAGCTGCAATGTGTCTTCCCATTTACCGTTTACGAGGATATACAGCGATCGAAGATGCTCGGGATCGTATGTCAGCCATCGTGTGACACTTGGCGGCTGCGGAACGTCGTGCTCGGTGGAGTCTTCGCTATCGGGCAGCCCGTACTTGGAGATGAAGAACTGAGCGTCGTCTATAGGCTGAGACTCAGGCTTGCCGACTGCCTCTCTGGTGTTATTCAGGGTCCTGCCCTGCGTTGCGTCGATAGCGCCCGATGGCTGCGCTGGTGCGCGTGGTCGAGTAAGCTTCTCAATTTCAATGTTCACTATTCTGGCGCATTCGTTGACGGTGAGAGCAGCCCGCTGTAATGTTAGGCTGCCACTGTCAAAATGTGCCGCATTCGAGTCCTTCCAAACCTGAAGAATCTCATCATAGGCTGCCTTAAGAAGACGGTGGCTTTCCTGAACTTTCGCATCAATCTGTGCGTACTCCGGCAGAACCCTGAATCCGCTGTAGACCTCGTGAAAACCTTCGTACTCAGCGCTCTGGGCTTTTTCGATTGCGACTTTCACCATGGGGAGTGCTAGAGCAACGAATGCGCGTTTTTCGTCCATGGTGACCGCACTCTTATCCGTACGAAAACCATCTGTCGCCTTTCTGATCTCGTCGTTCTGCGCGGTAACCGTAACCAGATATGCCAACGTCGCAGCAAGGTACTCTGTTCTTCCTTCCGTTGCGACGATGGCGGCGGATGCCTGCGCTTGAGCTCTTGCGCGGGTCTCATCTTGCGTCGCCTCTTCTTGCGCTGCCTGCGCTTGAGGTCTTGCGCGAGCCTCATCTTGCGCTGCCTCTTCTTGCGCTGCCTGCGCTTGAGCTCTTGCACGAGCCTCTTCTTGCGCTGCCTGCGCTTGAGCTCTTGCACGAGCCTCTTCTTGCGCTATAGTCTTTTGTTCTGCCGCCTGATTCTGCTTCCATCGCCCAAGTATGTCTTGCCGCTCCTTGTCGGGACTGAGTATGATGCTTGAGGGATCGACGCGCCGAACGTTGATCGTCTGCGTTGACCCGTCAGGGCTTTTGATCAGGTAGTTCTCGCCGCTCTTAACGACATAGACGCCCCTCACCTGTTTCCCGGCAACCTTGATGGAATCACCGTAAGAGAAGACCGACAGGCAGACCATGAACAAACATGCGAACGGCTTCATGTCTTGCCCTCCCTCTAGGGAACAAACCCTTGAATTAACTATAACACGGATCAGAATCGAAGGCAGTGGCACACCGTATCATCACGCCATGTACTTGAACGCGCGCCCGTGCTTATTCTGTCTGCCATCCACGTTGCCCGTTGCGCCCCCGGCGGGCTTCGCTGTTTGAACCCTTAAGTAGAGCTTGCAGGCCACTGGCTATCCGATTCCAGGTATATATTCGCAGTTGTTCATGATCATGATTAGCACGCAAATGATCACGAGCCATACAAAAGCTTCGGCTACGCCGTGTCCAAACGTGTGATTTCCCTTTCCATGCCCGGTTTTGCCTTCACAGATGGGATAAGCACAGTTCGGACATGCTGAGGCGCTACTGGAAACCTGTGCCCCGCACTCTGGACACGAAATCAATGCCATGTTTTTCCCCTCCCTCACTGTGTCAACCCTATCATGAATCGGAATCAAACACAACGCCGCCCGCCCCGTTCCCGCTTCCCAGGAAGAAGTGAGTATTGCCGACTTGGCGAGTGAAAATAGCCAAGTTGTCAAGGGGGTCTTGCCGGGCATGAAGTGGCAATATTAGCAACGTCTGATAATGTCGTTTATGTTCAAATAGGTAAGTCCATAAATAGCGCAGTGACAGCGGGTTGCGCATACCGCCCTCTTTACGAGAACGCCGTCAATGGTGATCGCAAGAAGAGCAAGTGTAGCATCCACAATGGGTTACGCCGCTACTTGCACTAGCACACCGACGCCCGGTTGTCAATAATTACCTTGGGGCTTGCATGGTGAGAAATGCCAGCGCATAAGACAAGGGGTTACGCATAGGATCACTCTTGACGGATTCTTAGGGCGAACTGAGGCCAAAATAGGCAAGTTTTCAAGAGGCTTAGGCGAACGCTTGTCCCTTGATGTATGGGACAAGCGATCCGCTTTCCGTTCAGGTGTCGATACCCAAAAACGTCCTGGGCCGTTTCTTCTGTCCCGGCCCGGTGAGGGCTTGGATTCCTTTTGGTGGAGGTGAGAGAACGTGGTATACTTACTCAGAGGGAGGGTGGTTATATGAGCTTTCGTTTTGACGCCAACAAAGTCGCACAGGCGACAGCCTACATGTTAAAGAGCATGAACGAGAAACGTCACAACTTCATGGCGTTGCTCAAAATGCTCTACGTCGCGGATCGTGAAAGCCTGAAAGAGACGGGATTCCCGATCACGGGCGACACCTACGTGGCAATGAAACACGGCCCGGTCTTGTCTCGCACCTATGATTTGATGAAGATGGCCGCGCCGGTGGAAGACGACGCGGAAGAGCGGTTGTGGGTTGAGCATTTTGAGCGCGAGGGCAATGATCTGTACCTGTTGGATGATCCCGGCGTTAGTGATCTCTCTGAGTATGAAATGCAGAAACTACTTGATGTCTGTCGGCGGTATGGAAAGATGGATCGCTTCGCCCTTGCCGACATGACGCACGAATTCGAGGAGTGGCGGCAGAACGATCCGGGCGAATCTTCCGCGCCAATTGATCTGAAAGACCTTCTTGAGGCTGTAGGCAGGGGCGACGATGTTGAGGCCATTTTGCAGGCCGCGCGCGAGGACCGCTTCTTCTCTTCGCTTTTTGCAGGACGCTGACTGCTTTGGACCTTCAAGAGGGGGACGCCTTTTTCAATCGTGAGACAAAGGGGATACCGCGTCGTCATCTATGGATTATCGTTTCTGACCCTACGAAAGACCCGGCCCGTGTTCTCATAGCGAATGTCACGTCATGGGGAATCAGCCGCGACACCGATGGTAGCTGCATTCTCGAAGCGGGTGACCATCGCCATATCGTCCACAAGTCCTACGTCAACTATCACGGCGTTGGGGAGATCACGGCAGAGGTGCTTCTCAGTTTTCTGAGCAGAGGCATATTGAGCCAGACCCAACCTGTGAGCGCGGAAGTTCTGCAAAGGGTGAGACAGGGCCTTATGGCGTCGCGATTCAGCAAGACAGGGCATAAGGACCTACTTCGCAACAGGGTTTGGTCTCATAGAAGATCCCGCGTTCCCGTGGCCCACGTTTGCCACCATCAAACGCCCGCCGCGCCCGCCGTGTCATCCATCATGCCGCTTAGGAAACGGCGCGTCCTGGGGCATTCTAGCCGCGTCCGCGATCACGTTACCGTGTAGACTACACGAAAGTGCGCGAAAACGGGCGCAATTCAGCACAAGACGCGCAATGCTTGCAACGGCGCTATTCTTTGTGTATCATTCGGTTTGTTAACGGGTTATGGCCGCGTTAGCCGGTGAGATAGGGCGCTAGTATAGTCGCTCTTAATCACAAGGTCGCAGGTTCGACTCCTGCGCGGCCCACCATAGGGCATCCTAACGGAACCCTAAGATGTGTTCCGTGTTTAGTTTAGGGTGCGGCAGAGGGGGTTGCGTCCCGTCGCGGCCGCGATGGGACATCGCCCCTGGAGTTGTGTTGTGGATCTGCCGCGTTCCAGTCAGAACCTCGGGCGAGTGGCGGAATTGGCAGACGCGCTGGACTTAGGATCCAGTATCGCAAGATGTGCGGGTTCAACTCCCGCCTCGCCCACCAACCGTGAATAGGTGCAAACGATGGCCGACGACGATATCAAAGAAACGCCTGAACAGAATGAACCCGCCGCGCCCGAATCGACCGCTGTCGCGACGGACACCGAGGAAAAGAGCGACGAAAAGGAGTTTGAATTTGTCGAGGACCCGGTGTTTGAAGTTGACTACAAAGGCGATTGCGCCTATGAGGTCAAGGTGACCATCCCCGTGGCCAATGAGGCGAAGCTATCGGAAGAAGTGTTCGAGGAGCTTCGGCATGAGGCGGAGGTGCCGGGGTTTCGCCGAGGGCGGGCGCCGCGCAAGCTGATCGAGCGCCGCTTCGCCAAGGCCGTTCGGAGCGATGTGGAGGGCCGGCTGGTCAATGCCGCCTTCTCGAGGCTCCTGAAAGAAAAGAAGATCGATCCCCTGGCGCCGCCGGCGGTCGAGGGATTCGAGAAGCCGGAAGAGCGCAAGACGGGCGTGCCGATCAGTTTTACGTTGAAGTTCGAAGTGCATCCCAAGGTAGAACTCGGCAAGTACCGGGACGTGGGCGTCGAGCGTCCGACATACAAGGTCTCCGAACATGATATCGAAGAAGCGATCAAGGGCGTTCGGAATCGCTACTCGCTGTTCGAGACCGTCACTGAAGGAACCGCGGCGGACAGAGACCAGGTGATCATCAGCTTCCGCGGCACGATCAACGGAGAGGAATTCCCGGGCGGCGCCGCCGAGAACTATCCCTATATTCTCGGATCGAAGCGGTTCTTCCCGGAGTTTGAGAAGGTGCTGACGGGCGCGAGCCCGGGCGGCGTACTGACATGCGAGATCACCTTTCCGGACAGTTATTCCGTCGAGCACCTTCGCGGCAGGACCGCTGATTTCGAGATCAAGGTGAACGAGTTGAAGCGTCGCAACATGCCGGAACTCACGGATGATTTCGCGAACCAGGCCGGATACGAAAACGTTCAGGACCTGCGCGAAAAGGTTACGGCGCGGCTCCAGGAAGGCGCGACCGGCGAGAGTAATGAGATCGCCGAGGCCCGTCTCCTGAAAACCATCATCGATTCAAGCACCTTCGAGCTTCCGAGATCGCTTATCGAGACCATGGGGCACGAGTTCTTCGAGGAGACCGTGAAGAACCTCAAGCAGCGCCGGGTCCCGGCCTCCGAGATCCAGGCGAAGGAGGAACAGTTGCGCGTCGAAGCGCGGGAAGAGGCCATAGCCGCAATCAAGAGTTGGACAACGCTAAATGAGATCGCCGAGGCGGAAGGCATTGAGGTGACCGACGAGGACTTCGAGATGGAAGCGGCGGCGGTTTCGCAGCGGACCGGCGCGAGCGTCGAGGTCGTGGCGAAGTACATGGGTGACGCAGAGCATCGGAGCAAGTATGAGCGGCGCATGCTGCACAATAAGGTAATGGCGGCGCTGATAAGTTTCGCGCAGATCACCGACAAGGAGGTCACGCGCGAGGAACTGGACAAAGAGGATGAAAACGAGAAGACCGATTGAGGGCCGTTGCGGCATGGACATCCAGAACATCACCGTATACGAGCAGACGAGCCGCGGCGAGCGCCTGTATGACATTTACTCCCGCCTGCTTGCGGATCGGATTGTCTTTCTGGGATTCCCGATCAGCGACGAAGTCGCCAATTACGTCATCGGCCAGATGATATTCCTCGAGGGTGAAGATCCCGACAAGGACATCAACCTCTATATCAATAGTCCCGGCGGGAGCGTGACGGCGGGGCTGGCAATCTACGACACCATGCAGTTCATTAAACCCGACATCTGCACGATCTGCATCGGGCAGGCGGCCAGCATGGCGGCCGTCCTAATGAGCGCTGGCACGAAGGGGAAACGCTACGCCCTGCCTTACAGCCGTTTCCTGCTCCATCAGCTTACCGCCGGCGTCCAAGGCCAGGCCGCCGACATCGACATCCAGGCCCGCGAGATCGTCCGCATCGGCGAAATCATCGACGAGATCCTCATGAAGCACACCGGACAGACGATCGACGCCATCCGCCGCGACAGCGACCGCGACTTCTACATGAACGCACGCGAGGCTAAAGATTACGGCATCATCGACGAGATCTTCGTGCGTGAGAAGAAAGCCAAGGGCTAGGAATCTCGTCTGTTCACGCGCGCGTCCCCACTTCCTCGGAGGATGAAACCGTGAGAGAAGTCGATGTCCCGCTTGCCGTTCTCGTATCTTTCGTCATGCTCTCCTGCACAGTAGCCCGAGGAGCTTCCATGGTCGAAACGCGCGAACTGACTTTGAACTCCGACTGGACGCGCCGGGCATTCTCCGACGCGCCTTCCGGCCCGCCGTTTTCCTTCGTGCTGGGGGGAAGGCCTTCCTCTGAGTTCCTGGGAACGTGGAAGCGCGAAGAGCGGGAGGAATCGGTTGACCCCGCGACGACACGGCGGACCGTCACTGTTTCCGATCCCGCGAGCGGCTTGGAAGTGCGTGCCGTATGCAGCACGTACCTCGACACGCCAGGCGTGGACTGGACACTCCACTTCACGAACAACGGCGGCAAGGATAGCGAGTTGATCGAGCAGGTCCGGGCAGTGGATGCATCGATTCCGATCGGGACAGGCGTTAACGCCACGTTGCACCGGCTGAAAGGCAGCACCTGCGTCGCGGACGATTGGCTGCCGTTTGACGAGCCCCTTGCGGAAGGCCAACGGATCGAGTTCGCGGCCACGAGCGGCCGCTCGTCGAACGTCTGCCCCTTCTTCAACCTTGACTGGGGATCGGGCGGCGTGATCACGGCCATCGGCTGGTCCGGCCAGTGGAGCGCCGCGGTCGAGCGCAAAGACGGGATGCTCCGCGTTCAGGCCGGCGTTCAGAACCTCCGGCTCAGACTCCGTCCCGGCGAGACAATCCGCACGCCGCGCATCATGCGGATCTATTGGCTCGGCAACGACACTGAGCGGGCATACAACCTGTGGCGGGACACGATGCTTCGGCGCATCGTGCCCCAACAGGACGGGGCGCCCGCCACGCCGCCCATCGCGCATCTGAGCACTTCGTTCTATGAGTTGAACGCGAGTACGGAAGCAAACGTCTTGTCTCATCTCGAAAGCATCAAGGACCTGGGATTCGAGATCTTTTGGCTCGACGCATACTGGACGCGCGACGGGTTTCCGAACGGCATGGGACATTATGGTCTCCCGATCGATCGCGCCGAGCCGAAGGACCGCTTCCCGCGCGGGCTGCGTCCCATTTCCGACGCCGCGGGCGCGGCGGGAATGGGGTTCCTGATGTGGTTTGAGCCGGAACGCGTCGCGCCGGGCACGGCAATCGCGAAGGAACATCCGGAATGGGTAATCTCGCCCAACAACGACGGCAGCGGGTTGTACAACCTTGGCATTCCCGACGCCCGCGCGTTTATGACGGAATACCTCAAGACGGTCATCCGGGAGTATAACCTCGCGTGGCTCCGCATCGACTTCAACATCGATCCGCTTCCCTTCTGGCAGTTCCTCAACGAGAAGGATGCGGAACGTGTCGGGCTTGCCGAGACACGGTACGTTGAAGGGTTGTATCAGATGTGGGACGACCTTCGCGCCGCGTTTCCGCGGTTGATGATCGACAACTGCGCAAGCGGAGGACGGCGGATCGACCTCGAAACGTGTGCGCGATCCATTCCGCTCTGGCGGACGGACGCCACTATCGATCCGCTCATGAAGGGCGATTTCAACCAGGCCGCGCTTCAGAACCAGGTCATGACCGCCGGATTGAGCCGGTACGTTCCGTTCAACGTCAGCGGCCAGATGGGCGCCACGCCGTATCTGTTCCGCAGCGGTTTCAACGCGGGCATCTCGTTCTGTGAGGACTGCCGTCCACCGAACTACCCGCGCGACGTCCTCAAGAAGGCTATCGAGGAGGCAAAACGGATTCGCAAATACTACGCGGGCCATATGTACGTGTTGTCGGAAGTGACTACGAGCGCGAAGGACTGGTGCGTGTTGCAGTACCACCGGCCCGAGCAATCCGACGGCATGGTCATTGCCTTCCGCAGGCATCAGTCGCCTTATAGCGCCTTTGACTGCAAGCTGGGCGAGATCAGTACCGACGCGCGCTACACTGTGACCTTCTCGCCGAACTGCGAACGCGGCGAGGCTCGCGTGATGTCCGGGGAAGCGTTGCAGCACGTGGCGGCAGCCATTTCTGAATGTCCGGGTTCGCTCCTGATAGAATACGCTCCGGAACGATAGGGCGAGATGAATCTGCAAGGAGGTTAGGAAACGATGCGATTAGGCGGACCGTTGTTTGCTGACTGTTCCGATCCGGACAAATGGGTTGCGGCGGTGAAGAAGGCGGGCTACGGCGCCGCGTACTGTCCGGTGGACAACGCCGCTTGCGACGAGGTGGTGGGCTTGTATGCGGCGGCCGCGAAGAAGGCGGGTATCGTGGTCGCGGAGACGGGTGCGTGGAGCAATCCGATGCACCCGGACGAACAGAAGAGAAAAGAGGCGTTCGAACACTGCAAGAAGCAGTTGGACCTTGCGGAACGGATCGGCGCGCGATGTTGCGTGAACATCGCCGGATCCCAGGGCGAGCAGTGGGACGGCCACCATCCGGACAATCTCACGGAGGCGGCCTTCGATATGATCGTCGCGACTACGCGCGAGATCATCGACTCCGTGAAACCGAAGCGCACGTTCTTCACGCTCGAAGCCATGCCGTGGATGTACCCCGACTCGCCGGACAGCTATGTGCGGCTTATCAAGGCCATCGATCGATCCGGATTCGCCGTCCATCTCGATCCCGCGAATCTGCTTTGCAGTCCGCAGCGCTTCTACGGCAACGCCGAGTTGATCCGCGAGTGTTTCGCGAAGCTCGGACCGCACATCCGCAGTTGCCACGCGAAGGACATCGCCCTGTCGCAAAAGCTGACGACGCATCTCGATGAGGTCCGCGCCGGCCTCGGCGGCATGGACTACCGCGTCTTTCTGCGCGAACTGAACAAGCTCGAACCCGACGTGCCGCTGATGCTCGAACACCTTAATTCCGAGGAGGAGTATACGCTCGCCGCCAACCATATCCGTTCCATAGCCGCCGCCGAGTCGCTTGAGTTTAGGTGCTGAGAGCTTGCGCGGAAATGCCGTGGGCGCGCGGAAGCCTTGTGGACATGGTGGACATGGTGGACGTGGTGGACGCAACGCCCGTGCGCGCGCGTGTAATATGCCCGTTCTCGCAATTGGCCTAGAGCATTGCGTCATTCCCGCGAAAGCGGGAATCCAGTGGGCAGGTTGCGCGGCGACGTGCGTGTTCTGGATTCCCGCCTGCGCGGGAATGACGCCATTCTGAGTGAACAGTGCGAAGTGAGGCGATCATGATCGTGGGAATGTTTGTTGTTGTTTGTCTGGCCGGGACGATGGACGTTGATTCGGCTCGCGCGGTGTGCAGTGACTATCCGGAGCGCGTGAAAGCCTTGTTCGCGGCGCTGGACCTGGGGCGTCCGGGACTCGAGTCGGTAAAGCGCGAGGTCGAGGGCGGGAATCCGGCGCGCGCGTGCGAGGAATTGCTCGCCTATTATCGGAACAGCAAGACGGGCGCGTGGCTGCGGCGCACCGCGCCTCAACCGGGAGACGGCCGCGTGGCCGCGGCGGACGCGATCCTCGAAGACACGTTTACGGAATACACCATCCCTGCGAAGGTCCCGCGCCGACCCGACGGCCATCTGGACTGGTCATACAACGGGCCGCAGAACGACCGCGAGTGGGGCTGGGGCCTTAATCGGCATCATTGGGGTATCGACCTTGGCGACGCGTATTTCACTACCGGAAATCCAATATACGCCGCGGGCTTCGACCGCCTTGTGCGCGATTGGATTGTCTCAAATCCGTATCGGGGCGTGAAGAGCTTCACGCCGCAATGGCGGGGGCTCGAGGTCTACGCGCGGATCCGCTGGTGTTGGGCGAGGGCGTTTTACTCGCTCCAGGACGTCAATGCGTTCACGCCCGCCACGCGGATTCTCATGCTCTCGAGCATTCCCGAGCACGCGCACTATGCCCGCAATTTCCACTCGGACGGAGGGAACCATATCACGATGGAGATGCTGGGCCTGGCGACCATGGCCGCGTGCTGGCCCGAGTTCAAGGAATCAGACGACTGGTATCAGTACGCGACCACGCGCCTGGTCCCGGAGTTGACCGCGCAGGTCTATCCCGACGGCGTCCAGAAGGAGCTGACATCGCATTACCATCGTGTCGCGTTGCACAGCTTCAGCGGGATGGTCGATCTCGCAAACCAGGCAAATCGGTCTCTTCCCACGGAATTCCGCGCCGCCATCGAGCGGATGCACAACTACACCGCGTATTCGATGGAGCCGAACGGATACGCCCCGCTCAACAACGATTCGAACCTCGATTACGTGCGCGATGAAGTGCGTTCCGCCGCGGATGCCTTCAATCGTCGCGACTGGCTGTACATCGCCACAAACGGCAAAGAGGGCGATGCGCCGCAGGGCCTGCCGTCGGTAGTGTTCCCGTGGGCGGGACAGGCCGTCATGCGCAGCGGCTGGGACGCGGACGCGCACTGGGCGTTCTTCGACGCCGGTCCGCTGGGCATCGGACACTGGCACTACGACAAGCTCCATTTATCGGTGTCGGCCTTCGGGCGCGACATCCTCGTGGACGGCGGCCGATACACGTACCAGGGCGGACCCTGGCGGCGGTACTTTGTGTCGTCGCTGAGCCACAACGTCGTGCTTGTCGACGGAAAAGGCCAGGTCGCGTACGAAAAAGAGGCCAGCGCGCCCATCGAGGGCGCATACAAGATCGCGCCCCAATACGATTTCGTTCGTAGCGACTACACGGGCGGTTATGAAGGGACCGAAGGAACCGCGACGCACACGCGCGCCGTGGCATACCTGCGCGGACAATACTTCGTGGTCGTCGACCGGATCACGACGGACCGTCCCCGTACGATTCAGCCGTTGTGGCATTTTCATCCCGCATGCACGGTGACGGTGGACGGCAATGACGTCGAATCCGTGGACGAAGGACTGGGCAACGTCCGGATCGTCCCCGTCGCCGCATTTCCATGGCGGGTCGAGATCGTCAAAGGACGCGGCGAACCGGACATCCAGGGCTGGTGGAGCCGTGAATACAACATCAAAGAGCCGAACGCGTGCGCGATTTACTCCGCCGATATTAGACAGACCACAACCTTCGCCTGGGTGATCGTGCCAGGCAAAGGACGAACCCCACCCGTTCGCGCCGAGATGGTGAAGGCGGATGACAACGCTGTTACGCTCCGCGTTAGCCTGGAGGGCCAGCGTGACCAAATGCTGACCGTTCCCATGCAGGGCGTTGGATTCGTGGCTTCCGACGTTCCTCCTCGCTAATATGGTTCTGAGATCGAATCAAGAGGTACTGCCATGAAAAAGGGATACTCGAAACAGGAACTGCTGCGGCTTGGCCCGCAACGGACGTTCTCCGGCGCGAGTCTGAGTCAGATCGTTTTTCCTCTCGGCGGGATCGGGACCGGCTCAGTCGGTCTGACGGGGACCGGCGGGTTGCGTGACTGGGAGATCTTCAACCGGCCGAACTTCGGCGGCTCGTTTCCGTACACATTTCCGATCCTCTTCGCGAAGGAGCGGGGCAAGGAACCCGTGTGCCGCGTGGTCCAGGGGCTTGTTCCACCGCCTCATACCGGAGGTGGGGGCGGCGATCCTCATGCGAACGGCGAGGGGTTCCCGCATATGGAACATTGCACGTTTCGCGGCGAGTACCCGTTCGCATACATCGAGATGAAGAGCCGGAAATTGCCGGTGACGGTCTCGCTCGAGGCGTACAATCCCTTCATCCCGAGTTGCCCGGATGACTCCGGATTTCCCGCGGCGATTTTCCACTACACATTGAAGAACACGACGCGGAATCCTGTGACCGCGACGCTCGCCTGGAGCCTCTTCAACCCGATTGGGTCGATAGGCGTGGCGGAAGGGGATCGCCACCTTGGCCAAGTCGAGTACGGGCTCGGCCAGAACGTGAACGAGTACGTCGACCTCGGACGCGTGCGCGGCCTCTCGTTCACCTCGAAGAAATGGAGCCCCGGCCACCCGCGCTTCGGCTCGATGGCGCTCATGACGCCCGAAAAGAACGTCGATGTCATGACGCACTGGCTGCGCGAAGGCTGGTTCACGCCGCGGCACGAGTTCTGGGACACGTTCTCGGCGACGGGGCGGCTTCCGCAGCACAACTACGGGCCGTCCGACGACGGGCAGAGCGACGCCGGAGCGCTTGGAGTGCGGCTGTCGTTGAGACCGGGAGAATCAAAGCGAATCACGTTCTACCTCACGTGGCACTTCCCGACCTTCGAGAAGTATTGGCATCAAACCGCATGCGATTCGTCCTGCGGGTGTTCATCAGGGGAGAAACAAGCGAAACCGGCGTGGAAGAATTACTACGCCGTGCAGTTCGCCGACGCGTTGGACGTCGCACGCAAGCTCCACGATCAGGAACGGGTGCTCTACGCGCGCACAAAGCAATTCCATGACGCCCTGTTCTCGAGCACGCTTCCCCCGTACGTGCTCGATGCGGTATCGAGCACAATGGCGATCCTGAAGACGGCAACGTGCATTCGTCTCGCCGACGGCACGTTCTACGGTTTCGAAGGCTGCGCGCCCGCGGGGGGGTGCTGCGAAGGTTCGTGCACGCACGTGTGGAACTACCAGCAGGCGCTTGCCTTTTTGTTTCCGAGTCTCGAACGTTCGATGCGCATGGCGGACTACACGCACAACATGCGCGAGGACGGCGGCATGTGTTTTCGCTTGCAGTTGCCGCTCGGGTCGGACCCGAACACGTTTCACGCGTGCGCCGACGGCCAGATGGGCGGCATTATCAAGATGTACCGCGACTGGAAGATCTCCGGCGATGACGCATGGCTCCGCCGCCTCTGGCCGAAAGTGCGACGGGCCCTCGAATACGCCTGGGTTCAATGGGATGCCGATAAGGACGGCGTGATGGACGGCGTCCAGCACAACACGTACGACATCGAGTTTCTCGGGCCGAATCCGCTGACCGCCTGTTTCTATCTCGGGGCGCTCGTGGCCGGCGCGGAGATGGCCGGCCACCTCGGCGAGTCCGAACGCGCCGAGGCGTATCGCGCGGTGTACGAGAAGGGCCGCGCCTGGGTGGACGCGCACTTGTTCAACGGCGCGTTCTACGTTCAGAACTACGATCCTGAGAAAGCCCCGAAGTATCAGTTCGGCGAAGGCTGCCTGTCGGACGCGGTGCTGGGCCAGTGGATCACGAGCCTGTCGGGGCTGGGCTACGTCCTCGATGAGAATCACATCCGCAAGACGCTGCAATCCATCGTCCGATACAACTGGAAATCGGAGATGTTCGAGCACGCCAACGCTCAGCGCGTCTATGCGCTCAACGACGACGCCGGTCTTGTCCTCTGCACGTGGCCGCGCGGGGGCCGGCCCGCCGTGCCGTTTCCCTATTCCGACGAGGTGTGGACCGGCTACGAATATCAGGTTGCGAGCCACTGCATCATGGAGGGCCTGATCATCGAAGGGCTTTCGATCGTCAAGGGCGCGCGTGACCGGCACGACGGCGTAAAGAGGAATCCGTGGGACGAGTTCGAGTGCGGACACCACTACGCCCGCGCCATGTCGTCGTACGGTCTCTTGCTCGCGTTGTCCGGGTTCACCTTCAACAAGGGCGCCGGCACGATCGGCTTCGACCCGCGCGTGCACACCGACAGCTTTCGGACCTTCTGGGCGCTGGACGGCGTCTGGGGCACGTATTCGCAGAAGAGGCGCAAGGCCACGCTCTCAGTGATCTTCGGGAAACTGGCACTGAGCCGAATCGACCTGCCCGGGTTCGCGTCGCCGGGACCGGTCCAACTACGGGCACGGAGGCGTGTCATCAAAACCGAGGCGGACGAGTTCGGCTCCATCACGTTTCGCAAGGAACTGGTCTTGAAAGCTGGTGACAAACTCGTGATCGCATTGTAGGATGCATGGTTGAGCGCGTCGCGACTGCCCAGTAGACTGACTGCCGAACAGCACGGGAATAGGGGCCATTGCCAATGGGCGCTCACGTGTGAAACGGCTCTGAAACCTCCGTTCCAAGTTGGAAGTCCATATACACGGGTCGCAATGCGTTGGCGTCTTGAGGCCCGGCTACTTGGAGAAACACATGAATATTGCACGTTCTCTCGGGGTGCTTGTCTTGCTTGCAGGATGCGCGATCTGGGCCGACGATCCCCAGGTGACCGTCACGGAGGCCGCGCCGGCGCCGAATGTCCAGCCCGTTCCTGGCGAGGTGATTGCGCCGGTCGATACACCCCTTACCGACGAGCAGATGCAACTCTTGAACCAGAAGATCGACGTAAGCGGCATCGACATCGACCGATTGCGCAAACTCGTCGAGGAACAAGAGGGCGGCGAACCTTTGCGCATGTCTCTGGACGATTGCATGCGCCTCGCCGTCGAGAACAATCCTGACCTCCAAATCGTCCGCTATGAAGCGCTGAAATCCGCGAGCGACGTGTTCACGGCTAGAGGCGAGTTCGATCCCGTCCTGAGCGGGATTTACAACCGCACAAAAACGGAGGAGGTGGCTTCGCCGGAGTACCAGCGGTTTGGAGGCGTCTCGTCCATCGAGGCGGAGCGCGTTGCGAAGAAGACCTCGGTCAGCGGGAAGCTGCAAACAGGGACCGTATACGACGCCTCCTTTGAGATCGACAAAGAGACCACCACCTGGACCAACCTTGTGCCGCAATACAGCGGCGGACTTACTTTGACACTGAGCCAGCCTTTGTTGAAAGGGCGCGGCGTCGCGGTCAACACGGCGCGGATCCGCATGGCCAAGAACGCGCGGCTTATGTCCGAGGCGCAGTTGCGTCTTGCGGTTATGAACACGATAGCCGAGGTGGTCAAGTCTTACTGGGACCTGGTCGGCGCGACGGACAGTCTGGCCGTCCGCGAGCAGGCTGTGGCGAATGCCGAGCGATTGCTCGACATCGGTCAGAAGCGTCTGGACATCGGCACGGGCGCGGCGCTTGAAGTGCTGCAGGCTAAGGCGGGCGTCGCCACGCGGCAGACGGAACTGATCACGGCGAGATCGCAGGTCGCCAATGCGGAGGACGTGCTGAAGCAGGTCCTCAACATGCGCGAAAACGGCTTCTTTTCCGGAAGACGCATCGTTCCCACGGACCGGCCCAAGGTCACGGAACTGGATATCGAGAAGCTGAGAAACATCGACGAAGATCTCAAGCAGAGCTTCGAACTCGCCCTCGATAAACGTCCGGAGATGACGAGCGCCAAGCTCGAAATCGAGACGGCGAAGATTGACCGATCCCGCTCCTCGAATGCCATGCTGCCGCAGGTCGACCTCACGGGAATCCTGTTTCAGGGCAAGCGGGGCCCCCTTTATAACGACGTCTTCGAGGGCGTGTTATCGCGCGATAACAATATGTACACGATCGGCGTCAAAGGGAGCGTGGTTCTTGGCAATCGCGCCGCGCGCGGCGCGTTCCAACGCGCGGACCTCACTGCAAGGCAGGCCGAGACAAAGTTGGAGCGGACGAAACAGGAATTGATGCTCAAGGTGCGTCTCGCGCACCGCGCGGTGAATACGAGCCAGATCCTCATCGAGAGCAATCGGCAACTCTCCAAACTGCAGGAAACGAACGTGGCCGCCGAGGAAAAACGGCTCCGGCTCGGCGTGAGCACAAGCTACCGCGTCCTCCAGATGCAGACCGACCTCCTCGCGGCGCAGACGCAGGAGGTGCAGGCGCGGATTGGGTATGAGAAGGCGCTCGTGGACCTTCGCTTGGCCGAGGGCACGGTCCTCGATAGTCTCGGTATCGAATTCGAGGCGCCCGAGCCCGAGCCGCCCGTCACTTTCGTGCGCAGCATCGGCCTCTCCCAACGGTAAGCGGCCCGGCATTTCCCAACATCGCGGTCGCAAAGTAGCGCGATGTTTCCAACATCGCGGTTGAACGGCGGAGAAAGACCGCGACGTTGGAAACGTCGTACCACCTGTCAGGTCTGAAGGAAGGGGACGGTGTACGAAGCCGAGGGCATGACGTAAACGGTGGGATTGGCGAGGCGGGCGAGGTCGTGCCGGGCAAGATCGAGGGCTTGCTGCAACGACTTGGCCTTGCGTCCGCCGAGCATGCGCACATCGGCTTCCGTCATGTCCGTTACAAAGAGCGTCATGGGGGCTTTTTCGAGCGTGGACAGGGCCGTCTGCCCGTTGATATCCGACTGGCGCCGCAGTCCGGCAATGACGGCCTCGCGCGAGCCAAGACGTACCCATTTCGCGAATGATTCGCCGCCGAGTCCTTCCTCGCACCGGGCCAGGAAGATGATGCGGCCTTCAGGCTTGACCGCCTGCCAGGCGTTGTACAGCGCCTTGTGACTTTGCACGAAGTTTCTCGCGCTTCCCGCCGAAGCGATCACAAGGTCGGCTTTTTCATTGATGCGCACGGCAAAGACTTCGCGCGCGCGGGCGGCGGCCGCGCGGTGCGCCGCATCGAGTTCGCCCGCGAACACGGCGGCGATCCGGGACTGCCGGTTGAGAATTGTGTTGATCGTGTAGTCAACGCCGGCGAGCCGTGCGCCATCGAGCATGTCTTCGGCGACGGGATTTCCGTCGAGGAGGCCGATCCGGACGGCCGGGTTGAGGCGATCCTCGAGAGGATCAAGGTTCATCGCGTGATTGTGCGATATGGCGTCCACGGACGCGATGCCCGGCAGGACGGACTTGCGTCCGCCGCCGAACCCGCCGAAGTAGTGAAACACGACGGCCCCCGTGGCGATTAGTATGTCCGCATCATGCGCGCGGCGGTTGATGCGAAGGGGCGTGCCGCGCGAAGTGGTTCCGACGTAGACCAGGTTCGCGTCGTCTCGGGCGTCATGGATGTAGGCGCGCGCGCGGAACCGCTCGTATATCGCGGCGCCCAGGATGCGGGCCTTCTCATCCTCCGTCGGCGGGCGATGCACGCCGGTCGCGAAGATAAATGAAATGGCGTCATCGGGAATTCGGGCGCGATTCAATCCCTCGACAAGAATGGGCAGGAAGTATTCGGCGCCCGTGTGCCGAAATGCGTCCGATACGAGAATCGTCACGGTATTCCCCGGCGACACGATCTCGTAGAGGTTCTTCTTCAGGCCGATGGGATGCTCGATGGCTTCCCGAATGACGCTGTCGAGGTCCGGCGGCTGCGAAACGTCCGCGACATCGAGTACGCCGACACAGCGCACACCTTCCAGGCCGCCAGTTGCGAAATCGTCTCCGTAAGGAATTGCGAGGTTCACGAACCGCCTTTCCGGGTCTTCATGAAAGCCTCGTTTGCTTCCGGATAGACCGCGCGTTAGAACTCAAAGTCCGTATCCTCCGGAGTCTGGCGATCCAGAATGCAAATGAACCACGCGGCGCAAAACACAACGCAGTCGAAATAACCGAAGATGACGTCAATGACCAAACGAATCCCCGGTTGCGAGGCGGTCCTGACTACAAGTTCGAGCATAAACAGAAAAAGGATTCCATTGAGGCAGCAGAGCATGAAGATCTTCGGGAACTGGCGGCGATAGGGGGTCAAGACCTCTCCAATCTTGCGCCAGTCAGCCGTACGATGGAACATCATGGCCGTGCCGAGCGGTGTGCACACCGCCGCCGCGAAAAGCAGCAGCCAACCGGGGAAAATCCCCATGCCCTCGTTGCCTAGCAAGGCCGGAACGTCAAAGGACAACTGCTTGAGAGCCATGACGAACGCATTTAGGAGCAGCCACAGGAGGAAATAGCCTTGAAGCGCTTCTCGGTCATCGCGAATTCTCCACAAGGGGCGATCCATGTCTTTCGCAAACCTCGCGAATCCGATGGTCTGTGCGACCGCATAGGCAACCGTGAGAAACGCGTCGATTGCGAAGCCGCAAAGGAACAGTGTTCCCTTACTGTATGCACTTTCCTCCGGAGACCCAAGGACGCCGTACGCTGCCGTGCCGGCCGCGCTCGCCCCCACTGTGATAAGAAGGTACAAGCCCAGCGCGGAAAGATTGCGCTGTACGGCCTGGATGGCTCGCTGCAGGATCTCCAAGGCCCCTCACTCCGGCTTCTCGACGCCGCGCGTACCGGGGAGGGTTTCGCGCGGGGTGAACTGCGGCTGCTGACGCCGCATGACGTAATGCGCGATCGCATCCCGCTTGTCTTCCTGGATATTGACGAACGAGCCGCGGACAAGAGAGCGTCCGCCGGCGATGGGCTCCACCGTGACCGTGTTCACCTCGACTTCAAAGGGGGCTTCGTTCGGGAGTTCAATGGCGACGCGCAACATGGTCTGGGCCTGCACCGCATGTTGGGTCACGACGGCCAGGCCCCCGGCGCTAAGGTTGGTAATGCGGCCTCGCAGACGCGTGACGACGCGCCGCTGGCGCAGGTCTTCGGTGTCACTGCCAAACGCGGAGAGCACGCCGATCGTCGTTTCCTGGTTGCAGCGGATACGGTAGTAGTCCCGCGCCTGAATCCGGCGGAGACTGTCAACATGGAAAAGCGACCACGTCGGCGGAGCGCCCTCACTGCGGGCGACCGTCGTCGTGAGTTCGTAACGCGCGTCATCTTCGCGCCAGAAGTGGCAGCGGAGTTCGCGCCCTTGGCTGAGGTTAACGCCCCGGTCATCGCGGCCCGCCACGTGCAGGTACGCCTCATCGACCGCGATTACGCCGCCCCTGGTCCACTGTCCGCTTCCGGCGCCCGTATTCTGGACCGATATACGGGCGGTTGCGGGCGCCAGCCACACTTCCTGGCCCGCCTGAAGTTCGCGCGTCGAATGAATTCGCTGGCCGAACGGCACGTAGTCCAGATCGAACCGGACCCGGATCTCGCGCAACAGGATGCCCGTTTCCCGAAAGCGTTCGTCATTTCCTTCAGCGCGCAGGGCGCTCATCTCGGCCTCGACGCACGAGTCGAAATCGCGCCGGGCGGTCACGATGCGAAGCGGGGCATCCGCCGCGCGGCGCCGGATCAGACTTATCAAGAGTTCCTCTTCCTGTTTCGAGAATTCCTTCTCGCCGATGATGCGCCGGACGGTCTCCCATTCAACTTCGGTCACGCGGCGCTGGTTGTTGCGCCGGCGCAACACCTCGATCAGTACGGCCACGAGAAACAATAAGCACAAACCGGCGCCAACCCACAGTAGCGTGGCCTGATCGGCTTCAGGGAACCTCAATGGCAAAAAAGACTTGAACACTGTCTCGTCCCTCAACGTCGCGCAAGCCGATTATAAGTCTTGTCTTGATTCCATGCAATATGGTCGAATGGCGAATAATATCACCTCTTCCCTCGGGTTCCCAGAAACTCATTTCAATCGCTGCAATTGTCCTCATTTCACCCGTAATCACGGAATGACGCGAACCGTATCGGAACCCGAGAAGCTCTCGCCCGTCTTTTTGCTCCACGTCACTGTCAGCGTCGCACCGGGTGCGGCGACAATGGCTTTGACCGCCGCCTCATTAAACTCCGCGATGGGGTAGCCGCGACCGTCCGCATAGGTCCAGGCTACAGCGACGCCGTTCAACTTCAGTGTCGCACAGTCTGCGTCCACATAGCGGATCGTCGTGTGGACGGTAACCGCGCCGCCTTGGTCCAAACTAAGGATGAAGCTTTGTGGCTACACGGCTACGCCGAGGGGATCATCCGTTCGGCTCCCGCAGAGTGCCTCGGTCGCAAACAGACCCAAACCCAGGGATACGAAACACGCAATGGTCATCAACTTTTTCATTGTCACATCTTCTTTTGTTGTTGTGCACTCATGATATCCGAATGCCACGCGAGGATTCTTGAGCAACTCCTGCGCCGTGGACGGGCTAATGTCCTCCGGCGCGCTGGGTTAGACCCTTGATCACTCCCATGAACAACAGAACCGGAGGTTATGGCGTCAACACACCACGTTAGTGCCAAAGCGCCCTATCCTTACTGCTATGCAGACTTTGCATAGCCAGCCCCCCGATTGCGCCAAGTTTGCAGGTTTACGCGGGGTTTGACGGGTAAGAACGCTGGCACAGCGATTGCTCATTCCATACGTGCTGCAAGAGGCAGACAACAAACGAGGAGCGGCTCATGGGCCGGTCCTAGAAAGGATGGATACAATGGCAAGAACACACTCATTGACGATCATGCTGGTAGCGGCGGCAAGTGCAATTCTCCTGGCCGGATGCCCGGACAACCTTGCCGAAATCACGAAGGCCGCGTACGCATTCGTGGACGAAGACGGCGACGCGGTCTGCGATACGTGCGGCCAGGGGGAGGACAGCAACGGCGACGGCGTTTGCGACAACTTCATCGACGCGGACAGCGATGGCGTCTGCGACAACCGGCAGTCCCACCTACGTCTTGGCTGGGGTCCCGGCGGATACCAGTTCAGGGATGCGAATGGCGATGGCCAGTGCGACATGTGCGGCGGGCAGGATGCCGACGGCGACGGTGTGTGCGACAGCTTCGTGGATGCTAACGGCGACGGCATCTGCGACCATCAGCATTCACATGCGCAACATGGGAATGGCAATGGTCATGGTGGCGGACAAAGCGCGTAGTTGAGTGCATGGCAAGAAAACAGATGGCGGTCACCCCGCCAAACAGAAAGGAGCTTGACGTATGATTACCACAAAGAGACTGGCGATGGCCCTGATTGCGGCGGTCGCCCTGGCAATGGCGGGAGCCGCTTTCCTCGGCCCCGTGGCCGCGGAGACAACAAGCCCAAGTGCTGATCCCGCCGCGGAGGATGTCCAACCGGGGACGATCCAAGGGCGAAACTATGTGGATGCAGACAACGACGGCGTCCGCGATAATCAAGGCGCTGGCGCTCGCGGCCAAGGCAAAGGACAAGGCCGAGCGCGACGCGGCTACGTGGATGCGGACGGCGACGGCGTCCGCGATAATCAAGGCGACGGCGCTCGCGGCCAAGGCAAAGGACAAGGCCGAGCGCAACGCGGCTACGTGGATGCAAACGGCGACGGCGTCTGCGATAATCAAGGCGCTGGCGCTCGCGGCCAAGGCAAAGGACAAGGCCGAGCGCAACGCGGCTACGTGGATGCAAACGGCGACGGCGTCTGCGATAATCAAGGCGACGGTGAACAACATCGCCGCCGAGGCCACGGACAAGGCAAAGGTCAAGGACGCGGACAAGGCAGCCGGTGAGCAGCAAACGTAGCCGAAATATCTTCTGGTTGGCGCTGGTGGTCGTTTTCATTGCGACCGCCAGCGTCTACTCGCTGTTTAGCTCCTATCAATCGGAGGTCGAATCCCATCGCAGAGTGCTCTTAGGCCGAGGCCAGACGGTGCTGGATGCGCTCAAGGCGGGAATTCTGGCGCATGGCCGCATGGGACGTTATCGCGGCGACCGGCTGGCGGTCATCTTTGAGGAACTAGCACGAAACCCAGCCATCCTTGCACTCGAACTGCGAGCGCCTGATGGTGAGATCCTCGCCTCAGGAGGACAGCGCGAGGAGATTCCCGAGGCGCCGCCCCAGCACCCCTGGTGGGATTCGAACAGACTGGTGATGGCCAGCCATGTCGATCTTCTGGCGGAATGTGGCCATGGCGGTGGGGGACGCGGCCGGCAGGGCCGAGAAGACATGGAGGACTGGGCCTCCTTCGCAAAAGGGGTCTACATCCTGACTGCAACGCTCGATGCCTCGGAAGTTCACCGCGCAATCCGGCGGCACCAGTTTCATCTTGCGGTCTCCATCGGCATAATCTCCGCCGCCCTCGCAGTGGGCACGTTGGCCGTAGTGCTGCTGCTCAACCGTGCAGAGATGGCCGCGGAACTTGAGCGGGAACGGGAGCGCGCCCGGCGTCAGGAACAAGTCGCCCGGCTGGGTGCGGGTCTTGCCCACGAAACCAAGAATCCGCTCGGCATCGTTCGGGGGCTTGCGCAATCCATAGGCGACTGTTCACACCACAGTTGTCCCATCAAGGATCGGGCCAAGAACATTGTGGATGAGGTGGATCGGGTTATCGGAGTCATAAACTCTTTTCTCGCTCTTTCCCGCCCCCAAGAGGCTGTTCCAACGCACGTCGATCTGGATCGCTTCTTTGAAGGCTTTCTGCCCCTTGTGCAGATGGATGCTTCCGCTGCGGAAGTCGACATGTTGTACACTCCCTGCAACCTGAGCGTCCTGGCTGATGAGGACCTGTTGCGCCGAGCCCTGTTGAATTTGATTCTTAACGCGCTGCGTGCGTCGAAGCCGGGCCAAGTAGTCCGAATCGATACGGAACACGCTGACTCGACCCTCTCGTTGCGTGTGTCAGACACGGGTTGCGGCATCGCGCCGGATGATCTGCCTCGAGTCATCGAACCGTATTTCACGCGCTTTTCCGGCGGTTCCGGGCTGGGATTGTCCATGGCGGATCAGATTGCGGCTGCCCATGGATGGCGGCTGCGTATCATGTCCGTCTTGGGGCGGGGCACTCAGGCGGCGCTCGAAGGCATTTCAATCGTGGAGCCATCATGACAAGTCCCTCCTCGTGCATTGCGATAGTGGATGACGAGCAGGCCCAACGCGAGTTGCTGGCCACGGCACTGCGTTCGGCCGGATACACATCGCTGCTGTGCGCCGACGGACTTGAGGCGATCGAGGCCGCACCGCGCTGCAACCTGATGCTCCTGGATGTCCGCATGCCGGGGTTGAACGGGCTGGAAGTTCTGGAACGCGTCAAGACAGAATGGCCGTCTCTCCCTGTGATTCTACTGACTGCTTTTATCGATGTCCGCGACGCTGTCGCCGCGATCAAGGCGGGCGCGCTGGATTACCTGGAGAAGCCCGTTGACATCGACGAGTTAGTTGCTGCCGTGGATGATGCGCTCGGCCACTCGAGCCGCTTTCCCCGAACCGAGCCGGCTCTTGAGATGCCATCTTACATTGTCGCCGAAAGCACCTCGATGCGTTCGGTTTTGGAACAAGCCGCACGCGTGGCCCACTCCAATGTCACGGTCCTGATACTGGGCGAAAGCGGCACAGGCAAAGAAGTGGTGGCCCGGTTCATCCATGATTCCAGCAGTCGCAAATCGATGCCCATGGTGCGCGTGGATTGTGGCGCGCTGCCGGAGAATCTCGTGGAGAGCGAGTTGTTCGGGCATGAGAAGGGCGCGTTCACCGGCGCCGATGCCCAGCGCAAAGGGCAGTTCGAAGTGGCCAACGGCGGCACGGTGTTCCTTGACGAGATAGGCGAACTGCCGGTGATGGTACAGCCAAAGTTTCTCAACGTACTGGAGACGGGGCTCTTCCGCAGGGTGGGCGGCAGCCGCGAGTTTCGTACCGAGGTCCGCGTGATTGCCGCCACCAATCGCGAACTGGAGGAGGACGTGCGCCAAGGAAGGTTTCGGGAGGATCTCTTCTACCGGCTCAATGTGTTTCCGCTGAAGGTTCCACCGTTACGCGAACGGCCCGACGACATCTTGCCTCTCGCGGATCACATTCTCAAGAGCCGCAAACTGCGTCTGGCTCCGGCGACCGAACGCCTGCTTAGAGCCTATGAGTGGCCTGGCAACGTGCGCGAACTGCGAAACGCCATGGAGCGTGCCGCTATCCTCGCGCATGGATCCCTCATTCTGCCAAACGACCTGCCGCCCCAGCTTCAAAAGGCATCCATCACGCCGAAGTCCAACAGTGTTCTCGTCGGGGACATGGACGAAATCCAACGACGCGCTATTCTTGAAGCATTGGAAAAAACGAACGGCAACAAGACCCAGGCCGCGGGGCTGCTCGGCATCAGCCGCCGCAACTTCATCTACAAGCTTCGTGATTACGGCATGTGAAGATCCCGTATCCAGGCCGTGCTGCCCGTCCCGTAACACGACGTGCGGCTCACGTGATAAATGATTGGTTGATGTACTATAGGTTCTGGCTAGGTTATAATCCTACATCTGATAGAACTAACTATTGCCGCCTCCCCGGCGGAGCCAAGGGATCTCCCAAGGTAGGCAAGACCATCGCAACCGTCGAAGCCTAACCGCAGAAATCGGTCGAATGCCAGCCCGCGATAGTCATCATCCTGATCGGGTACTGCAGGCCACATTTCCGCATCCGCCAGCAACATACCTTTCCGTGGTTCTTCGGCAAGGCCCACTACGCATCGCGGCGGAATTTACCGACGGGCGGGTTCGAGGATCTTCCCGCGGCGAAGGAAATAGAATTGGTTGGACAAACGTCGATACAAGTGCCGCATGCAAAACAATCCGGAATAACCCGGTCCCGCTTTAGTATGGCGCCCATGACTGTGGATGGGCAGGCCCTTGCGCATGACTCGCAGGCGGTGCAAGTGTCATAGTTAACGTTGACCTTGAAGACGCTTATCTTCTCGAAAAGCCATCCGACCAACCCAAAAGGGCAAAATAAGCTACACCAGGGTCGATACGTGAACAAACTCACGAGGAGCACGACGCCGATGAAGATGCCCGCTGCGATTCCCACGGCTTGTGGCTTATACACCTTGAACGGGTCAATCGGTTCTATGATATCGACAGCCCACAGAAACGCTACCGTGGTGAAAAGGGCAAGGAAGAGTACGCGCACACTATTCGACACAACAAAGGGAATTCTGAATTGTCTGAAAACCCCTGTTCGGTCTTTGGACTCCCGGTTCAGCCTGAACATGAGGTCCTGAAGCGTTCCAAGCTGGCACCCCCACGAACAGATGAACTTGTTTACCAGTACGACCATGGCCAGGAAGACCACCAAGGCGATCATCCTAGGAGGAAAGACCACCCCTTTGGCCCCGAAAAGCATGATCGCGTCCTTGACCGTGCCCATCGGGCTTGGGTCGGACCCAAGAATCACACCAAACAGCGCAACGGCTGCAAGATATAGCCGTTTCCTCATTGTCGGCGTGACGCGTTGCTTCCTCAACAGAACAAACACGATGGCCAGAAAGGTCATCCACAACGCAAACTTAGCCAGTATCTTGACCCAGTTCTTGGATTCACGCTCTGCGTTTATGGTAAGGGCCTTATCAACACGCGCACAGATCTCGGCACCGTTCAGGTCAAATTCGCCGATTGCTTGCTGGAGCCCCTCTTTCGTTTCAAGGTGAAACACATCCTTCAGCACGTGTCCAGGCACGCTGTTCCGCTGTCCGAACTCGGCCACGGTCATACTCTCACTGAAGACCCATTCCCGTTTACCGGGGATCTCCTCAGGCTTAGCGCCCCACAACCTTACAGACAGAGACGAAAACGCAACAACCAAGCCAATCAGGAATATAGACTGAATGGCAACCCTGTTTTTGCCGAGGTCTTTCATCATGATCTTACTCGTCGCGAGAGTGCGCATCTTACACGGCCAAGGCATGCATACACTGTCGATTGCCCACGGTGGGCATTTGCCCTGAAATGTCGGCCTCCGCTACCCGCGCTTAGTTCTGCTCAGGCAACTCAGGGCAGTGTACCACAACTGGCTGAACGGTCCACTGGCACCGGACAAGAATCACCGCTATTCGCACGTGAGAACAAGCTTAACACCTTCCGCGCGAGCGTGGGCGCAGTCCCACGTTCGTGAACGTTCTTTCTCCGGGTACTTGCTGTATGCCGACTCGCCGGTTGATAATCTTGCCACGCTGACATGCACCCCGCCCGTATCTCGGTCCATAATACGGGCGGATTAATTCATCGGACCTCGGGAAGCTATCCGGTAGTCGATCTCCATGTCCAGGCCGGTGGTGAACAGGATTGTCGCACAGTGAGATTGAGCGCTCTTACCAACCTTGCCTCGATGCTTTGCTTCGGACTGAGCTTTGCGATGCTGTCCGCGCGTGGCGCTCCGGATCCGCAAGATGGCGCTTTCGGTCAGGCATTGGATGCGCGCAAAGGCGCGATAGTGGCGCCGGCGAATCCCGCATACAGTACGTTGCCCTTGACTGTCGAATGCCGGGTAAAGCTCCTTGGAAAGGAACAGTACAACATCCTTGTAGCCAATGAGACCAAGGCCTCGCCCACGCATTGGGAAATATTCACCGCGCCTGGGGACGGAACGCTGCATGCCTACTTGCCGGGCCGTACTTCCGATCACGTGCACACGGACGTGCCCCTGGTTGATGGCCAGTGGCATTGGGTTGCGATGGTGATGGAGGAAGGCCGGGTTCGCTTATTCGTGGATGGCGCGGACAAGGGGCCGGACAAGGGGTTGCAACCCCTTGTCTCGTCGAAGCAAGCGAGCATCGCCGGGTCGCTGGCTATCGGCGGCCTTGCGGAAGGAGGCTTCGGGTGCAACGGGCTGATCGACGAAGTGCGCCTTTCGGCAGCGGTGCGGCCGGTTGAAACGGCGCCGAGCGCAGAGTTCGTACCGGACGAGTCAACGATAGGTCTCTGGCATTTTGCCCAAGGGGCCGCAGCAAAGGATTCGTCCGGACTGGCGCGTGACGGCCAAGTCCGACCGTCAAACGTGGCGTATACGGACGACGGGCTGGAAATCCCCGGCGGTATGCCGACGGACTTGCAGCCGCTGCCGCCGGCCGAGAATGCGGGACCGTTGCGCGCGGCGTTGGCGGAGCTGGCGGGACGTCTGAATCTCAAGACCATCTCCGCAGACCAGGTCCGCGACAGCGTGCTGCAGGAATGGAGTTGGGATTTCCAGTGGCTTGGGAAGAAGGAATACCCGGAGCATCGCCCGGGCGGACCTGACGCGGAAAAACTCAAGAGAGAGACGTACGATCAAGATGCGCTGACGCTCGAGTCGGACGGCGGGCCGCTGGGCACGGTATTGCGGCGTACCGAGGCGCTGATTGACAACTTGGCCCGCTCAGGCAACACCGCAGCAATAGAACTCTTGACCGCGGACTTCCGTACTCTGAAGGCGGCCTGCACATCCACCCCGCCCGCACGTGATTCGGATTCCTACAAGGCGCATTACCTCGCCGCGTGCGCGATACGGCGCCAACTCGCATTGAGCAATCCGCTGTTGGATTTCGATTCCATCCTGTGCGTGGCGCGCGGCACGTTTGAGGGGTCGGTCCGATCCAATCCGGAAACGGCCGATCCGCAAGGCGGCCATTTTGTCACGCAGTATTTTGGGTTCAATGCGCTTCCGGGCGGCGGCCTGTTTCGCATCAGAAACTTCAAGGCCAAACCGGAAGTCACGAATATCATCGCAGACTCGACGGTTCAAAATGGCCGGTTGAAAGGCCGCAAACTCGACTATGGGGCGTTCGCCACACCCGATCTGTCCTTTGACGGAAAGACCATTGTGTTTGCCTGGACGGAGAACAGCGAACACAAATGGATCACCTCGAAGGAGACCTGCTTCCACGTCTTCAAGGTCAATGTGGACGGTTCCGATCTCGTGCAGTTGACCGACGGCGAGTTCAACGACTTTGATCCGTGCTGGTTGCCCAATGGCCGGATAGCGTTTGTTTCGGAACGGCGCGGCGGCTACATCCGCTGTTTCGCCGCATATCTGAAAGTCCCAAGCTACGCGCTTTTCTCCATGCGCGGCGACGGCGCCGACATTTCTCCCCTCAGTTACTTTGAGACAAGCGAATGGAATCCCACAGTGAACAACGAGGGGCAGATCGTCTACACGCGGTGGGACTACGTGGATCGCGAGAACTGCTTGGGGACGCGCTTCTGGATCAGCAATCCCGACGGCACGAATCCGCGTGCGCCTCATGGGAACTATCCGCTGCCCTATCATACGTTTCCCGATCATCAACCGTGGAAAGTCGCCAATGGACGCGAATGGGACAGCCGCTTCGGCGCCCCGCTGGTCGAGATGGGCATTCGCGCCGTGCCGAATTCGCCGCTCTACGTCTTCACGGCGGCGCCGCACCACGGATCGGTCTATGGTTCGCTGTGCATGCTCGATCTGCGCCAGGAAGACGACCACCACATGGGACAGATAAAACGCATTACGCCGGATGAGCCTTTCCCGGAAACCGAGACGCCGGGCAGACGTCACTACAAGTACGGTACGCCGTGGCCGTTGAGCGAAGATTTCTATCTCTGCAACGTGTGGGAGGACCTCGCCCTGATTGACCGTTATGGGAACAAGGAAATCCTTTGCGATTTGCGTTCTTTGCCTTGTCCGCAAGACGAGCGACTCCGGATCATCGACCCCATTCCGTTGCGCGCGCGTCCCTGCCCGCCGGTCATTCCGTCCAAGGTGCGGACGAAAGACAATCAGGCCGCGCCCAGGGCCACGATCTCCGTTATGGACGTTTACAACTCCGATCTTCCATTCCCCGAGGGCGCCAGGATCAAATGGCTGCGCGTGGTGCAGAATATCCCCAAATCCAACCATACCATGGGCGAGCCCATGATAGGGTATGAACGCGAAAACACCCCGCGCATTCCGCTGGGCATTGTGCCCGTCGAGGAAGATGGAAGCGCCTATTTCGAAGCGCCGGTAGCCAAACAACTCATCTTTCAAGCGCTGGACGAAAACTTCATGGCCGTGCAATCCATGCGATCGGTTGCCTTCGTCCATCCCGGCGAACAACTCTCCTGTCATGGGTGCCACGAACAAACACAGCGCGCTCCACGGCGAAACACACCTCCCCTAGCCGCGCGCCGTCCGCCGTCAAAACTCGAGCCGGAGTGCGGGCCGGTGGAACCGATCAGCTACTACCGCCAGATCAAGCCCATCTTCGAGCAGAAATGCGTTCCCTGCCACAAAGAGAAGAACAAGGGCTTACAGGACGTGAGCTATGAAAAGCTGAAAGAGGATTACACCTTCTGGTTCTCCGGCGCGATGTTTACGGACATGACAACGGCCTACAGCGGCGTCCACGGCGGTTCGCGCACCATTCCCGGCCGTTTCGGCGCGCGCGCATCCAAGATTGGCCAAACATTGATGGCGGAATCCCATCTCAAGATCGTATCCCCCGAAGATCGACACCAGATTATTCTCTGGCTCGACTGCAATTCCCTCCGCCTGGGCTCGTACACCCAGGAAGACGCTCAGTTGAGAGGCGAACTCGTCTGGCCGACGCTCGACGTCGATCCTCAGAACGTCCTGGGGATTGACGGAACGGAACCGGGGCTTAGGGGCAACTTCTGGCACGAGAATGCCTATGGTCCGTTCCCGGTACTGTTCTCTGAACGTGCCCACGATAAGAATGACCTCACTGCCCATCCTTCTCGATAGATCGTACTGAGTAGCGCGACGTTTCCAGCGTCTCGGTTCGATCTGGCAGCTACGCCGCGACGTTGGAAACGTCGCGCTACGGCGCCCGCGATCGAATCCCTCTATATATTAGCCCACGACGTTCCACTGGTCGGGTGTTGGGTGTGCGGGTTTACGGTATGCGAAACAAGGGGTTACAGGGAACGGGCTACCCGGACAAACGGGACAAATGGGACGAATAGTGGCCGGGTTTCGGGGCTCGGGTCTCGGGTTTTGGGTCTTGGGCTTCAGGCATGGTGCAACTTTGCGAAACAAGATACCAATTGATTGAGAGCATCTACGCTAAGTAGCAGGCCGTCAACGACTTCTAAGAATGTGATACACTGAGAAAGATCCGATCTGAGACAAATTCGGAACAAGGAAAACGGAAGGAAAGAGACCATGCGATTCAATAAGCAAAAGGGAATGTTCACGATCAAGGTCTCTTCGGCCATGTGGCCGGATGATGACCGGGAATTCGATATCGACAGCATCCGAGAAGCGGAAGGGCTAATGAACACGATTCGCGCGGATCATGGTATCGTCAAGGATCGAAGTGGCCGCGTGGTAGAACGCCTCACACGGGATCGGAGTACGGCAGTAGCGGTCTAACTCACGAGCGGAAAAACACGGCGGCTAGGCTTCTCACGGGCTAGCCGCCGTCGTGTTTTCATGCTCAGAACGCGGGTATTGACAAACTATCGGATTCTGGTATACTCAAGACATGAACGATTCACTTCAAGTAACCAGTTGGACGCCACAGCGGCAGCGCGAATTGACCGCGCACATGAACGTCCAACTCCTAAACGTCCTTGCCAAAAAGGAAGCGGGGCGGCTATGCGCAAAGGCATTCAAGAAAGCACGCGAGAGCCTTGGCATGACTCAAGCGGAGTTGGCCACGGCGTTAGGCATGAGCTTAACTTCCGTGCGAGATCGTGAACAGTCCGTTTGCGAAGTCACGCGCAAGGATTTGTTAGCACTCGAAGCATTGCAGGCCGTTCGCAAGAGTTTGAAGTAAGCACCACCACGGCGGCTGAAGTTTGGCCGTCGTATGATGACAATGAAAAGCGGCAAGTTTGGGATTCGCACCCCACACAACTTGCCGCTTTGTTTTTTGTTGAACGTAATGCCCGATGTTGGGCGCAAGGAAAGGAATCGAAAATGGGTTTCGTGAATTCACACTTAATGCTAGGCCGGGACAAGATCGAATCGATGATCCTTGCCAGCAAACGGAGAGAACTTCACCCACTCGCATATGAAGACGCCCGCGATCTGAAGGATGAATTGACCAAGCGATACGCGCAAGCAAGAATTATTGATACCGCCGTGCCCGCGTGCGTTTGTGGACAACGAGCGAGTGCCGTAGAGAAATGTGAGCAGGAAGCCGTTCGGATTTTCGTTGACAGGTCCACGGTAAATCCAGAGTTTGCCGCCGAGCTTGATCGGTTTCTCGCACAAATCGGACAAGGCCGGAAACCGCAAGGGCACAGTATGCAGATGCGCGATGCTGGCGGAACTTTTTCAGAACGAATCGAAGGTGTCACAAGGCGTCTTGGATAGAAAAGCACCAACAACTTTTGGACATTCAACCGAACGAAAGGACAACGGTCATGGAAACGAAAACCACAATGGGACCTACCGAATATTTTGAAACAAAAAGCAAGCTGGAGAACCTCGAAAACGCCCGGCGCAACGCGGAAGAGAGGCGCAAGGCATTCCAGTCCATAGTCAATGACAAAGTGGCGCGTCATGTGCCGGGCACGCAGAACGAATATCCGCTTGCGGAGAGGGACACGGACGGCGCAAGACTTGGGACATTCGTAAGCGAACTGAAGGGCTTGGGAAACCAGTGCTCTACGTTGCGCGAAAAGATCACGCAGCATGATATTGCCGAGAAAACATCGCAGCTTCAGCGGAGCGAAACTGTGTTACGCGACGCACACGCGAAGAGCTTGGTGCATATCAAAACGGCATTGGAATCCCTCGACAGCTTGGTAGTTGCGCTTGGGCCGCTCCAGGAATTATCCCGCGCACACGAAAGGGAATTCCAGGGAAATTGGAGGCGTGCGCGTCAAGGGTTGATTGAATCCGGCGAAGTAGTTGAAGACCTCGCAGACGATCTAAAACTACCGGTGACCGCGCAGCAAATTCTTGACTATCTGAGCAACCACTTCCGCTTACATTGTGCGAGAAGCGCCGTGACTGCGTTGCCGCGTGAGCACTTCGCGAGCGCCTTCAAAACGTGCGAGACAGAAGAGGCCGCGTCCGGCGATCATGCGATTGAAGAAGAGATCGACATACCGCCGAGCATCCCGACTCCGTTGAAAAAGCGTACCCGGTGATGATCTCCGAGACCACGCGCCCTGATCGGCTAGAACTTCGGACCTTTGAGCAAAGGCACGAAAAGGGGCCGAATATCATCGATGTTACGGGCCATGTGATTTACCGCTTGGCGCAACGCTTTGGGGTTCGCCGTGGCGCAATGGGAGCGGTGCTCTTTGACGCAGTACGGAAGGCCATATTCTTGAAAGCGCACGGGGCTTGCGAACGTTGGCGCACAAAAATACATGGGCGAGACGCCTTACTCGTGATTCATAGAAAAAAACGGACACTCTTGACGATTCTCCCGCGAGGGGAATAGTCTTTGCCGGGGCTAGGCCACGCGAGCCGAATCGCCGTTCTGTCCAACGGATCGCCCCGGCGCTATAACAAAAATGGACAGATCGCGAAAGGACAACGCGACATGAAGCTTGATGAATACTTCCACCAAGGCCGCCAGAATCGACTGGAAGCCCTTCGGGAACTTCTTGGCGGTGCTTTCCCTAAGATAGACTCCGAACATCTCACAGAAGCTTGTGAGCGCATTGACGCAGCACTTCTCAAATATTCAGAAGTAATCATCGAAGTGACTTATTGCCCCAACAAAACACATGTAGGCGTACCGCTTAATGAAATGCAAGACAGGTTGCTGAGGGAACTCCAAGAAGCAACCCGCATGTACCGGCGCGCCGTTGGCCGAGCGCGGACAGATTGGGACCGCAAAGTCGCTATGCTGTATTTTGAGAAACGGAAATCGGCAATTGAGATCATGGCACACAGCCACTATATCGACCTCGATCCCCGACGCGAAGCGCACTACAAAATCTATCGTGAGGGGCCACTACTTTCAAATTACAAACCTGAGCGTAAAGGGCCGCTACTTCCAAAACAATCCGGCATAGACCGTGACTGGTTCCGTCAAGACCACAAAGCCCGCGCTGAAATGCTTGCAGAGTTGATCTGCATTGGACAGGAACTCTGCAAGTGTTCCGACGTTATGCTCACGAAGGTTGATCTTTACCTCGCTGTGATTGGGGAACCCTGGATTACGATCTACAAGCCGCGCATTCATGGGCGCGTTACCGGACCGGATATCCTTGATCCCGAACCCAAAACAGCGGACATTGATTTTGTCACCGGGGTTGATCGCGCTATCGCTGAGTGGCAGCGCTGGCGTGATCGCGTAATCCCTCAGTCTGGATAGTCCGCTAACCGTCCTATCTAACCCTAACCGCAATCTTGCCAAATCAATCAGACGCATTCTGTGTAATGCTCCTCGCAGTTACTCAAAGCAAGACGCAAAATTGAGGAGCGTAGCACATGAACAAGCGAAGTGAAGCCTACAGATCAACCTTATGTAATGGCGCTGCATTGGTTGATGCTCACGAGTTGGCGCGGTCTCTGAACATCGGCCTTAGTGCGGTCTGGCGGCTCCGTCGTGAAGGCTGTCCAACGATAAGGATCGGACGCCTTCTCCGCTTCGATACGAAGGTCGTGATCGACTGGCTTGCACAGCGCCAGGATCAATCCAACGTAGCAACCCCGTCCACAACGAAGCCGCAACGCCGCACTGGAAGATCCCTTCCAGCGAAAAATCGCCGCGTTCGGATCGTTCCTGTCGAACCGCAACGATAACGCGGCGGGGGCTTTCACAAATGAGCGGCAAGAACGATGACAGAGCAGCGCGCGATACCCTCTCGGATCTCGCCAATGCCAGACGCCTGGTAAAAGAATCGGGCGCACGACTCCGCCACATCACACAACTCGGCTGGATGTTTTGGAATGGGAAGTACTGGAATCATGATGCGAAATCAGTTGAACGTTGTAGTCATGCCGTTGGTGCTTTGCTCCGCCGAGAAGTCAAGACTCGCGGGCTTGAAGATCCTTCCGTGGTCGGCGCGTTCTACCGTGCCGCTCTCAAAGCAGAATCCACGGGCGGCATTCAAGCAACGCTTCAGATTGCGAGAACGTTGCCGCCAATCGACGCCGATAAGTCAAAGTTTGACGCCGATCCATTCTTGTTGAATTGCGATAATGGAACCGTCGATCTTCGCAGCGGCCTACTGCGTACTCACAACGCAGATGATCACCTTACGCAGCTATGCCCAACAGTCTATGATCCACAGGCGCAATGTACCACATGGAAAGCCTTCTTGCACTCCGTCTTCGCCGGGGACACAGAGACAATCAAATACGTTCATTGGCTTCTTGGCTATGGCGTAACGGGTCTTGTCTGTCACCACGTGTTCCCAATCTTCATTGGCAGCGGGCGTAACGGAAAAACTACTTTGATCAACGTGCTACTTCACGTTCTCGGAAACGATTACGCCGGTCAGTTTGATCCTCAGATGTTCATGATGAAATGGAATGCCAACGACACGTCTCCTGAACTTGCTCGACTCGAAAACAAAAGGCTCGTCATTACTTCCGAGACAGGACGGCACTGCAAACTTAATGAGCCGTTGATCAAGAGAATCTGTGGCAGCGATATCCTTCCCATTCGGAAACTATACGAAGCTCCACGTGAGATCACGCCGACTTGGAAATTGATACTCACGACAAATGTCCTGCCAGGCGTTCATGATTTTAGCTTGGCCATGTGGGAACGCTTACGCATTATCCAATTTCCTCAGACCTTCATAGGCAAGAACGCAGATCCACATATCACAGACAAGCTGAAGGCCGAAGCGCCGGGGATCTTGAATTGGCTTATTCGCGGTGCGGTGTTCTGCGTAAAACTCGGACAGGCACTAGAGCAGCCGAAATCAGTCACGCTAGCAACGTCAGAATACAAACGCGAACAAGATACCTTCTCACGATTTCTTGAAGATCGTTGCCTGATTGCCAAGCACCTCAGAGAAGCAAAAGATCGCATGCTCAGTGCTTTCTGCCAGTACGCCGGGGGACAAGACCTTACTGCGAAGGAATTCAGCGGACGCATGAGAAACGAAGGATTCTCAGAGCATTCAATATCAGGCGGAATTCGTGTCTGGCATGGTGTGTGTTTAAGGCCGGATTCATTGCTCAAAAACGATACTGAAGAAGAACTTTAATGATCTCTTTGAAGCAGCAAAAGCAGCAAGAAAGTAAAGTCCTTCATGAAAAGAAAGCTGGAAAAGTTTTGTTTTCTGCTGCTTTTGCTGCTTTGCGGAGTCAAGAAAATGAATCAACACAGGTAAAACACGAGTAGAAATCACGATGAAAAGAGAGTGAGTCAGGATATCAGAGAGACGGCAATTCAGAAACATGAAGTAACACAGCATGGAATGACTTCAAGAGAGAAGATTCAGCATAGACGTGTTGGAAGATTCATCGTTCATCTATCAGAGCAACAAGGGAAGTGTCAACGTAGTGGAAGTGTCATGATTCAAGCATTAGTAAAAGAAAAGATTTGCAGACACTACCGTAGTAACACCACGAAGAGACCACATACCACGGTTAGGAGTAGGCCGTTGTCTTTCTGTACGCGGACGGCTTTACGGACTAACTCGCTGTTGTTTGATCTGCATTCACAGAGAAACGACGGTAGCACTCTTGAAACTTCTCAGAGAAAACACACTAAAAGGCTTGATAGTTTGTTCTGCAAAGTATTTCATCACATGAATAAGTCCGTAAACATTGATTCAAATGAAGATCATACTTTCGATTTGGGACACGTCCGAGACAAACAAGCCAAGAAAACAGCGGTATCAGGACATGGCCACTACGAGATGAAAAGATCGGACGGGTTGAATATGGCAAACCACGAAACCTCTAGGATGCCCCAGAAAGCCCTAACAGCATTTAGTCAGGGAAAGAGACTACCCCTGCTTGAAAAAGAGCGTAGCGTTAAGTGCACTTCGCTGGAACGCGGCTCTAACGGCAGCAAAGGAATCAGACTTGATGTTTTCTAAACAAGACGCGGAAACGAAACTGAAGCAGCGCCAAGAATCGTTGAACCACGCACGGAAGATCCGGCGTGACAGAATCGAGAGAGAGAAAGCCTTGCCGTCTTATGGCCAACATCCGACACGACAGATCAAGACAGGTCCATATCAGAAACGGGGAACGAAGACCGATGTACAGGCATTCCGTGAAACTAAAGCGATACGAGCGGATCTTCCCGGCAAGTCTGTGATCGTGCGTAGTTCCATTCAACTCAAGCAGGATCTTCTGAGTCAGTTTGACGGCGTAACAATTACACCTCCGGCGATGATCGTGCTGAAACAAATTACGGATCTCTGGGAAGAGTCCCAATTGTTGCGGAGCATTCTTGACACGCAGAAAGGCATAGGCGTGGCTTCTGTTTTTGAAGATCAAGAGGGGCATATCAGACCACGAACGGCGTTCACAACGTTGCTCTCTGTCGAAAATGCTTTGCGGAGAGCACTCAGTCAGCTTGACGGATATCTGAGGGAAGCGCGCACGCAGCATGCCCGGAGTGGTGGCCGTGGAAAAGTAGAAAGCGTTATCGATGTATTCCGGCAAACACAACGTCAGAAAGTCGAATGCCAAGATGTAGGAAGGGCCGAAGATGCTGAAGAGGAATTATAGGATCGTCTCTGCGTTGCCGAGCGTAAATGTCACAACGGTGAAGCGCACGAAGATCGTAGCGGTGACACCACAAGTGATTGTACCGCGCAAAGACGTGCGGATCGTTGTGCCAAACATAGAACGGCGGGAAGTCAGAGAAGATCCGTTGACGTTGCCGAATGTTGTTTGCCCGCGTTGTGGAAAAGAGAACGTTCTCAGAAACGGCAAAGTATTCACGACGGCAAACGGAATAAATCTGTTGCCCGTGAAGTGCGAAGCGGAAACGTGCGGGTATCCTTGGCAGAGATTCGCGGACGTTAACGAAACTTTCTTGCCACATTCTGAAAAGGTTTCCGGTTTGTGGCTGTTGGAATCCAAAGCGCCGATCATCTGGGAACCGTGGCAAGTCTCGCGAATCCTAGATCCGATCTTGAACCACGTTGACGCAAGCGGAAAAAGGATCATCACGAACGCACTAATCGGGCTTCCGAAGAAAAACACGAAGAGCACGACGGCTGCAATACTAACCGTGTGGGGCTTACTCTTCGATGATCCCGAACCCGAAGTGATCGGCGTAGCAGCGGACCTTGATCAAAGCAAAATCATCCTGAAGCAAGCGGCAAGTCTTATTCGCCGGAATCCTCAACTTGAAAAGGAACTCATTGTCTTTCGAGATACCATTGCACGACGCGATGACATGGGAGTCTACCGCGTGCTTTCGAGTGATTCACCGTCCGCGCATGGATTCAATCCGAGTCTTGTGATCTGTGATGAATTGTGGACGTTTCGGGATTACTCGTTGCTGGAAGCCGTAACGGAAAGTCCCGTGAGAGAACAGCCGATTCAATTCGCGATTAGTTACGCGGGACTGAAGCAGACACCGGGATATCCGCTGTGGGATCTTTATCAGAAGTACGTAAACGGAATGCTCGATAGCAAGTCATACGTATTTTGGAGCGAACGAAACTTGTTCTCAAAAGTCTCGCCAGAATACTTAGCAACGCAACGCGCAAGGCTTCCGCTTGCTTCATACCAGAGGCTTCATGAGAACAGGTGGGTTGATTCAAGCGGAGAGTTTCTGACAAGTGAGGAAATTGAATTGTGCATCGATGAAACGTTGCTGAACGAAGCGTTTTCGAGCACAGCCGCACGATATTTCATCGGTGTGGATCTTGGTTTAGTGAAAGACCGCACAGCGATTTCGGTTTGTCATTGCGACAAGACGGGACAAGTCATCCTTGATTATCTGAAAGTGATTCAAGGATCCCAAGAGAAACGAGTCAGCATCGTAGCAGTAGAAGCCATACTTGTTGATTTGCTGAAAAGCTTTCGCCGTGTTCTGGCCGTGAAATGTGACGCATGGCAACTGGAATCTTCTGTCCAAAAACTTCAGCACTCTGGCGTCCGAGTAGAACGCTTTACGTTTACTCAGTCAGTCCATAACGCAATCGCGGAGATGTGGCTTGCGTATGTACGCAGCAAACGGATTCACATTCCGAGGACAGCGTCAACGTTGCTTGAAGAGTTACGAGACACGCACATTGAGACTTCAAGCAACGGCACACTGAGAGTGGAGCACGATTCACAGTCTCACAACGACGCGATCATGAGTACAAGTATGTCGGCTCTCAGTGCGATTGAAGATTTCAAGCTACGCAGTCAACGTCAAACAGGTGGCGGAGCTTTCGCACACACGTTAAGCGAAGATAACAGGGGACAAGGACCACGGTATGAAGCCGATTGAGATCACACCTCAAATGTTAGATCGCATACGCGAAGAGCAAACCAACGAGACAACGTGGAATCTTAGGGACACGCTCAGAGCGTTCGCCAAACAACATCCGGCCTTGATGAATCCGTGTGGTGAAGTCCAACGGGAAGCCGAGAACGACGTGATAGTCACGTTAGCCCATGAAATGTTATCCCGTGAGAGCACAGATACCAGAACACGGGAAGCGTTAACGGAAGTCCTGCGATTGTCAGAGTAAAACGTGGAGAGGTTTTCAATCGTGGCAATAAAGAAAAAGCATCCGGGCAAACAACACACGATGCTCAAGGAGCGCCTTCACGTTTCTGGAAGTGGCGATTGGCATAGTAAGGCGAGAGTGTCATCGTGTAGAAAGAATATCCTCATAACTGATGTTGAACGCATTCAGGTTTCGATCTTGGCGTGCGTACAGTCAACTGTACCGAACGCAATGCGTTTGAACGTGTCCTTAGACGGTTTGGAAAAGAAAACGCGCCACAGAGCACTGGGGAGCCTTGCACAAGCTATCCTGAAAGGGGATCTCACGGCGGATACGGGAATGCTGGAAACGTTAGCCAAGAATGGGAGTTGTTTCGCGAGCATTGAGGCAAGAAGACTGTTATCCGGTTTGCGTTGGTTCAACATCCTTCGGGAACGCTTAGCAGAACTAATCACGGAATGGCTTGCGCTTCATCATGTGGCCGGAGAACGGAACGTAGTGATCCCTTCGGAATTCAGAAACAACACCACTCCGAAGATGTTATATCGCCAGACTGTGAAAGCATTGTTGGACGGGGACACGGGCGATCTTGCCGATATGCTCGAATCCGAGGAAGACAACGAACCGGACGATCATCCGGTAAAGTGGTTCCCGGATGATGAAAATGAGAACGATGGCAACGTTGACGAAACTTCTGAAAATGAAGGCTAAACCTTGTTGACAATTGGACAGAATGAGCGCATAATCGAAGTGCTGAAAGGTAAATCGATCATGTTGAAAACCAGATTTCGCGCGATTCTTACGGGCGGTAGTTCCTTCACAGGATTTACCTTTCAGCAACCTGTTTGAGTCGCGCGATTTTTTGTTTTCAGCAAGGAGGGTGAAGGAATGAGCGTTAGAAAGATCAAAGGCAAGCAAGGTGTGAGCGTGTGGGTTGATATTATGATCGGCGGTAGACGAATCAAGGAAAGAATTTCGCCGATGAAACACCCACTCACGGACACGCAACAGATCGAAGCCGCAATGAGGTCCGCACGAGCAAGGGAAGCCGAGATCAAGGCGTCGTTGCTCCGGGGAACGTATGAATCGCCGACAGTATCCCCGGCAATAGAGGTTGCCTTGAAGGACTATCAGGCGTATGTGGCGGAACAACCGAAACGGAGAAAGGCAACGCGAAGCTTGAATGTTTATGGCCTTCGGAACTTCGCGGACTTCCTGCTTGATAATCCCGCTCTGGTAAAACGAGTCGGGGATATTAAGCCGGACGTGATTGTCTCGTTCGTGAAATGGCTTCGTGAAGATCGTCAACTTGGGCCGTCCACAACAGCGACCGTATTGAACGGAACTCGAAAAATGATCGGCCACTGGCTTCAAGCGGGATACCTTAGAGCGAACCCGTTTCAAGCAGATATTGTGAAAGACGCACGGCCACGAATGCGGCATAGAACGCGAGTCCTAGACGATCAAGAATGTGATCAACTTGAACGCTGGCTTTCTGAGAACAACGAGCACGACGTTAAGGATCTCTTCGTCTTGCTTAGACACACAGGAATGAGATTGAACGAAGGATGTTGCTTGACGTTCGCAGATGTGGACTTCAAAGAGAGTACGATCCGAGTCAGGAACAACGCAGATTTTCAAGTCAAGACTTCCCGTGGACTGAGAGAGATTCCCATCGCTGAAAGGGATGCTCACGTATTTGAGATGTTGCGTCAACGTGAGCTTCGGATCAAAGAATCGGCGTTACGAAACGGACAAGCAAACACCATAGGGCCGGACACGCGATTCTTTGACTTCTGGACACGTGACGGATCGGCACCACGGAAGCCAATTAGCACAATGCGGGAAGCCGTTCGAGCTTTGAAGATCCCAACGATCACCGTCAAAGACCCCAACGGCTTGAGGTATGAAGACGGAGTGAGCTTTCACACCTTGAGGCATGGCTACGCGACTAAGATGTACAACAATGCCGCAGTCTCGTTGACGGTGGCCGCTTCGATCTTGGGGCATTCCTTATCAATGGCGCAAACGTATAGCCATCCCGACAACGGGGACAGACGGCGTGCGGTGGAAGCGGTAGCACTCGCCAGAGCATCAGGACGGTGAAAATGCGCGGTGTAGATTTGGGACAAATGAGACAGCATTTGACGCAGTTAGACGGCATGTGACGAAGTGAAAGCCGATAGGATCGGCAAAACACAAGTTGAATCACAACACGATATTACGTTGACGGCTTTGGACTTATGCAGATAGACTCTTTCACGGTTTGAATGTTGCGAAACAAGGGGTGTTTAATCGACAATTATCTGATAAACTCGCATTAACAGCATAATTAGCTGATAGCGGTCCCTGTTTCTACTTGGCGTCATTGCTTTACCGATGCCCAGATGAACTCTAGATACCGGTCTTCGTGTATCCCCGGGTTGGCCCGGAATTGCCGAAAGAAAACCGTTGCAGAGGGACATAACTTGTGTTATTCTGACCATAGGTAGGCGTGCGCGGGGCAAATCGTAGGTCGTCCTTACGGACGGCAGCCGCTAGTCGGTGGGGTCCTGCGACCCGGGACCTGCCGTATTGGGTCATACTCACGGGTTTCTTGGCCTCTTGACGGCGGGCTCCTACCGCTGTATAATCGTTATGTCAGTGGACGAAATTCGGCTCCATGCCGTGAGATTCGAAGCCACGTGCGACGAATCCTATATCTCTGACTTTTTCTTTATGTGCGAGGGGGCAAACGCCGGTTTTTCTTATAGATGGCTCCGCGGTGTCCCTTGTGCACGGCGTCCAGATCGTGGACTTCCCCAACCTGCGGCCAGATGAACTCCAGATACCGGTCTTCGCCGCGTTCGTAGAATCGTTGCAGATCCCACAGGTAGTAATCCACGGCTTGAAGGCCGCCCGTGTCGTGCGGCGTGCTTGATGTTATCTCGATTTCCGCTTAAACAGCACGGGGTCACCCGCCTCATCCACGAAATAGTGCAGCGTCGCCTCGCCGTTACCGTTCCCGGCTTCCATTATGTTCTGGCCATCTCCGAGGTAAACGCTCCCGGCCAGCCGCCGTGGGTGGCGTTCCCCGTGTTCAATCTTCTTCAAAGCATATCCGGCTGGACGGGCGGCGCTCCCCTTGCCGTCTTCCATCCTGGAGGGGTGGCGATCTTCTTGGCAATAGCATCGAAGTTACGCGCCGTTGGCATCACGAAGAGACATTGGCCGTCACTGAGCTTCTCCCAGAGTTCCCCGAGGTCTTCCTTCTCTTTCGCGTGCTCCACGAGGTGTTCGCCCTTGTATTCAACCACAAGGTAACGGCCATCCTTCAGCTTGCACACAAAATCGGGATAGAACTTGTCGGTACGCGTCTGGAGCGAAAAGGAATTTGGCCGGCGTTGGAGATTACGAACCCAGGCCTCGACGGCGTCAAGGCCATCGATATACTGTGCACACTCGAACTCCTCACCCTGGGGATTGAGATCGCCTATTTCCCTGAAGAGATGCTTCTTGAAAATGAACCCTCCACGATAGAACGTGCTGGGGGCGTACTGCTGGGGGTCAAGGGTAAGGCTCAGGTCAGGGCGAACGACCAACGGGGTCTCGCAGTTCGGATCAAGCAGGAGTTGGTAGGCTTTGCCCCGTTCGGCGCTTCTGTGCGCGTCAATCTTGTTCTTCAACGCTTCTTTGAGGCGATACTTGTCCCGGATAAGTTGCTCCAATGGCATGCGCCGCTGCTCGATCAGCGATTGTAGCGCATGCGTGAGGAAGACGCGGGTTTCCGTTGGAGGGATATCCCCATGGGGTATGTTCCTGTCAAGCCAACGCACCAAGTCGGCCACGCTCCAATCCTCGTGACCGGAGAAAAGCAACATCTGCCCCTGCAACCTCGATATGAACTCCCGTGTAACCTTCCCATTCTCGGTTACGTCAATCTCCCATTGTTCGCCTTCGGAACGTTTGCCGGAGTACTCGTCCCGTTCGAGAAGGGCATCGCACTTAGACAGATCCCACGGATGATCGATAAGATGGGTATCTTCGAATTGCTCCAGCAGCGATCCCTGCCGGATTGCCAGTATGGGTATTGAGAACTGAATCGGTGTGAATGCCGTCGCAATGTCGATGTCCGGCATGCCATTTGTTCGCCGGTAAAGAAGTTCAATGCGCGCTTTGGCCTCATCCGTGGTCACGCACGACTGGAGTTCGTCACGCTCATGTGTGGTCATCACGCCCTGGAAGGTCAGTTTGGCGGGGGGGCCGGCCGCGCCGTCCGGCGCGACATGGACGACAATCTTGTTCGTCGTTCCGGGTGAAAGGCGCTCCGTTTGGGGAACCTCGGGTAACGACAAGGTGAGCGTTCCCATGAAGTCCTCGAACAGATCTCCCGCTTGCGTCCCCCGGCTTTCGATGATCAAGTCTCGTGCCTCTTGCCGCTCGAAGCCATTCTGGACAAGGCCATCGACGAGCATCTTGGCCGCTTCGCCAAAATGCGGGGAGCTGACGAACGCGTAGGCCATGTTGAGTGCGTTGTTCTGTTTTGGAGTGGCTTGGGGTAAACGCATTAGACGGCCGAGAATCTGTTCGACGCACGTTGTCGACCGTGTCTCCGCGATGCTGCACAGGACGTACGCGAACGGACAGTCCCACCCTTCGCGCAATGCCTGCATCGTGATGATGTAGCGAATCTTGCATTGTGGACTGCGAAGCTCCACACCCTCGATCTCGTTTTTCGCTCCCGTCGCTATGGCTATTTCCTCTTCCGGGATCTTGTAGTCCAGGATCAGGGCTTCCTTCACGGTCTCGACGGAAAGGGTGTCCCCGCTCTTGCTGTGCGCTTGCGCCTGGATTAGCATTATCGGGCGGAGGTACTCGCCCGTTTGTTGCCGCTCTAATCGCGCGGTCTCTTCAAGGCGATTGAGGCAGGCGATCGCGTCGGCGAGCAGGTCCTTCCATTCGGGCCGGGCCTCCAGTCGGATCGGCATTTTGATCATCTGTTCGGCCTTGAGTTCCGCCGCCGAAACGCTGTGCAATACGTTGCTGGGGTTTTTCTCCCGGTCCGGCGTCGCGGTGAACTCGATGATGCAAGACGGGTCGAAACGGCGAAGCGTGTCAAAGGACAATTGCGTCCTGGAATTGTGCGCTTCATCGACGATCACGATGGGGCGGCGGACGCACAGAATGTTTGCCAAGGAGCGAAGGGGAGTCCCGTCGTCGAACTTCTGCGTCTTTTCCAGGCACGCCAAAGGAAGGCCCGTAAAATGACCCATCAGGCTTCCCGAATCCTCGTAGACCTTCCGTCCCTCGGTATCCTCGACACGAAACGCTTGCATTGTGGCCACGATGATCGTGGTTTCAGCATCCAGGCTCGCCCGCGTAACGTATAGGGCTTCCGCCACATCCAACACGTTGACGCGGCCGCAGGTGGCATCGAGCGCTTGCCGGTACGAATGGCTCCGGTCTCTAAGCGCGATCAGGGTTTGGTGACGAATGGCGTTGGATGGAACCAGCCAGAGAACAAGGCCGGCATCGGCGTGCGACAGGTCCCGCGCCGCAATCGCGACTGCATGGCAGGCCACGAGCGTCTTGCCGCCGCCGGTGGGAATGCGGATGCACACATATGGCAACCCCGGCAACTCGGACACCGGATTGTAAGGGATCCCTTGACCGAACTCCTTGCGGGTGGCCGCGTAGAACGCCGTGTCCGCGTCGCGGCTTCGAGCGCATTCCGCGAAATAGGCCCGCAAGGCGTCCAGCGCGCGTTCTTGGTATTCCTTCAGCGTCAGCATCAGTGCACCTTGACCTCATAGGGTATTTGCCGGAACGTGATGTTCTCGCGCCTCAGCCGCTCCGGGCCTATCCGGCAACTCGTGCCATACACCACCTTCGGTCCTTCATGCGGCGGCAGCATCTCGAGCACCGCCCGCGTCAGCACGTTGCCGCCCTGGGGCGTCTTGTCTCCGAGGATGCCGTTGAACAGGAGGTAGATGGCGACGCCGTTGTGCGCGCCGAGAAGCGGCGTCCTGCCGTTTTTTCGCTTGGGCAACGGCACGCCCGTCTCCACGAAGAAGACGTGCGCCGCGAGGTCTGCGAAACGTACGTCCGAACGGATGTTGCCGGTCTCGTCGAACAGCGTCTCTCCGAGTGTCACGAAGCGGAAGCCGCCACCCAAGCCGGGTACCTCTGTTGCGTTTTCATTGGTTTCCCCGGGCAGGTAGCCTTTTACCACTTTCTCCAAGCGAGGCCGAGTGACAGTTCTGCAGATCTCTTGGTCCATTTCCACGAGAATGACGCGTCTTGAGCCGCCGTCCGTCTTGTTTAGGCGAAGCACAGCGTGTGCAGTGGTGCCACTTCCAGCAAACGAGTCCAGAACAATCGAGTCTTGCTGCGTTGCTTGTCTCACGAGTTCCATGACCAGTCCCGATGGTTTAGGGAACGGAAAGACTTGACTGCCGAGAATCTGGCGGATTTCCAGGGAACCTTGGGCTGTGAAAATCCCGTCAATGACGCTCGGAAAGCCTGTGTTCTCCGTCTGCAATTCCGCCAGGAAGACCTTTTCGCGAGGTCGCCCGGTCTTCTTCTTCGGAAAGAGTATGCGCTCTTCCCGAATCTTCTGTGCCATCGTCTCTTGGCTGTATCGCCAACCTGTGTTTGTTGCGCAAGGGTATCTGACACCTGTCGCGGGGTCAACGAGGTCATAGTGCAAATTCGGGCGCTGCTCTTTTGTTGCAAGCCCCAGCATGCTTCTGCTCATCCAAGGCCCACGTGGATCATTGTCAGGATTCGAGTACTTGGAGCTGTCTCTCTCCTTCCCTCGTATCCGCACTTTTCCAGGCACCTTGGCATAGGCAAGGACGTACTCATGGTCTGTCGAAATCCCAGTAAGAGCACGACTGTCAATATACTGTCGTGCTTTCCAGACAAGTTTTGCAAGGAAAGAGCGTGCTCCAAACACTTCGTCCAAGAGCAAACGAAGATGGCTTTCTTCGTTGTCATCGATGCTGACGAAAAGCGCGCCATCGTCTTGGAGGAATTGCCGCAAGAGGCAAAGCCGGGGAAACATCATGCACAGCCACTTGTCGTGCCGCAACAGGTCTTCCGCTTCTCCTCCGACCACCTTGCCGACCCAGTCGCGCATTTCTGGGCTATTGACGGCGTCCTTTTACGTCCAATTCTCGTTTCCGGTGTTGTACGGCGGGGCGATTGTGAT
>CAZPMT010000016.1:0-70951 GCA_964587655.1 uncultured Nitrospiraceae bacterium | reverse complement strand
CGTGCACCAGGGGCGCGCCGCGTGCGAGATGAATCCTTACGTGCGGATTTTGGCTCTGCGGCATCCCTCTGCGGCTTCTTCTTAGAATTCCAAGCGTCTTATTCACCCGGCGTTCCCTGTCGGACGCCGTTCGTGTAATGGCGGAAAACGAAGGCCTTGATCCTGAAACAACTCGGTATCTTTGGATAGAGGAAAACGGATGCAACGGGAGGAACTTGACGCGTCCGCCCAAGCTTTGGGAGACTGCGGCGTGTTGAGGAATGCGACATGCATATCCCATTGATGTTGTTTGCCCAGGCGTGCGCGATCGCGAACGCCGCCGTGGAAAGCCCGATTGCCATCGAGGTCATCGGCGATTACGCCACGTTCACAAACCGCGACCATCCCGGCAACCGCATCGGCTATCGTTTTCACGAACACACCCCTTTGGTCTACGGGGAGGTTCCTCAAAGCGGACAGGAGACGCAACAAGCCGGTCAGCCGGTCGAGCCGCAACTCGAGCAGTTCCGGAATTGTCCGGGGGTGAAGACGCATCGCAAGCGAGTGACGGAAGATGGATGGATCCCGCAAGCGTGGACGTTCTATCTCGCGCCGGTTCAAGACGGCATCGAAATGCTCCTGCTCGTCGAAACCGAGGATGCCGGACTGCCGGAGTTCTACGGCATCCAGCAATGCTTTCGCATGGGCGGCGTCACGAACGCCGAATGGCGGCAGAAGTACGCGAAGACTCCCGCGTTCAGTGAATACGACTTGTGGGCGAAGGCGCCGGACGCGGCGAAACCCAGCTTGACCTGGGTGTTGCGGAACGGCGCCCTGCAGCAACTCCCGGCATGCAAGGAAACGGTCGGTTGCCGGACACGTTACGGGGAGGCCATCGATGCGCGCTTGAGCGGCGGACATCTCGAATCGATGACGCACGTCGGCCCGTACAACGCCCGTATGCTGGAGACAGCCGACGGCGGCCTCATCTTCCGCACGAGCACCGACCGCAACTGGTCATGCGGAATCTACTGGGAGCGGACCACACACCTCACCGATCACCACCCCGCGGATTGCCTCCACACCATTGTGAACATAGGCGGCGTCCCGCCGCACTCGAAGCGAATCTTCCACGGCAAGATCTACTGGCTCAGCGGTCCCGGCGACGAACTCGCCCGCCATTGCCAACACGATTTCCCGCCTCCGAACAAATAGGTCCGCGGCACGCTATCCCGTGGGAGCGGCGTCCCCGCCGCTCGACATGGGGCGTAGCCGCGCTTCCGTGCTATTATCTCGGCAGGAACTGAAGAGGACCACAAGGAGTCGCCAACATGCCGGCATCAACCGAGGCAGCCGCTGACTTGATAGACCGCACGGTGCGGAACGGGGCGCTTTCCCTCTCGGAGTACGACTCAAAGAAGGTGCTCGCTACGTACGGTATCGCCACGGTGGACGAGGAGCTTGTCAAGGGAGCGGCCGAGGCCGTTGCGGCCGCGGAGCGCCTGGGATATCCCGTCGTGCTCAAAGCGTGCTCGCCGAACCTGGCGCACAAGAGTGATCGCGGCCTCGTGGCAGTAAACCTCGATGACGCCGCTTCGGTGCGGGCCGCCGTCGCGGAGGTCGCGAAACGCGCGGGAGACACGCCGCTCGACGGCTATCTCGTGCAGAAGATGCTCCGGGGAAAACGCGAGATCATCGCAGGCGGCACGCGCGAAAACCTTTTCGGTCCGTGCGTGATGCTAGGCCTCGGCGGGATCCTGGTCGAGGCGCTGGCCGACGTGGCGTTTCGTCTGGCGCCGCTTGACGAGCGCGACGCGCTCGAGATGATCAACGAAATCCGTGCACAGCGCCTGTTCGACGCGATCCGGGGAGAACCCGCGGTGGATCGCGGCGCGCTAAGCCACGTGCTCATCGCTGTGGGACGGATTCTTATCGAGAACCCCCGTGTGGAGCAGGTCGACGTGAACCCTCTGATCTTCGAGGGCGCACTGCCCGTGGCCGTCGACGCGCTAATCACTTTGACCCCCGCATAACACCGGTGCGCCCGAAGCCGCAAATGCAAAACCACGATATACGCGTAATAGATGAAATGTAGAAAATCACGGACGATTCTATTAAATCTCTAACTCCTCCAGCCGCACGCTGATCAGGCATGCTGCCCAACGGCGGTTCACAACCGAGTCGAGCCCCCGAAGGCATTGGGGGCTAGAGTGATACATGGATTGTTTGTCCGGTAGTACTTGACAAGAACACGTGAATCATGTATACTCAAACAAGGAAACACCGCAAATCCCGATAAAGTGGATTTTCGGTTATACATGGCGAAGTGTCCTGAGGGCCGTACCATGAAGAAGAAGGTTTTCACGAGTGGCGAGGTGGCAGAGATCTGCGGTGTGTCCGCCGACACCGTCTCCCGGTGGTTTGACCTCGGACAGATCGAGGGTTACCGCCTAGGGCCGGGTGGCGACCGCCGCATCCCCTACGAGAGTCTGAGGAAGTTCATGATCAGCCACGGCATTCCCCTGGACCGGTTTGAAGAAGGCCTGCGGCGCATTCTCGTGGTCGACGACGACCCCTTCTACCTTGACGTCATCCCCGCGGCGTTGTCCCGCAACGAGGAATATGAAGTGCTGGTCGCGTCGACGGGGTTCGACGCAGGCGCCATGGTGGTTCAATACAACCCCCAGCTCATCATCCTCGATATCCACCTTTCCGATACGGACGGACGCATGGTGTGCAAACGAGTGAAAGACCGTCCCGAAACCAAGAACACCCGCATCCTTGCCATCTCAGGCTACATCGAGGACGAAGAGGCCGCCAATCTCGAGGAATACGGATTCGACGGCTACCTCAAGAAGCCATTCGGCGTTCCGGCCCTGGTCGAACAAGTCCAGCGCCTATTCGAACTCCCCACTTCAAAACTCGCGCGCCCAAGACACGCAGGCATGATCCCCTAACATCCGCCATCACGTCATTCCTGCTGCAACCTCGTGTGAACCGGCGCGAGCTATGGTCACTGGCGTCTCTCAACCACTCACGCCACGGCCCATTGAAGAAGAGCACTACGATGACGCAGGGCAAAATGTCCGCCCGTACCGATGCTACCGCAGAGTCAGCAGGCGGACGCGGCCTTTAGGACGTCTTTCAGAATCCCGTCCGTTCGCGCGGGATCGCTGGGGGAAAACTCGAGGCCAAGATAGTGTTTGTATCCCGCTTCGCGGATGCGGGTGAAGAGATATGCGTAGTTGATCTCGCCGATGGCGGGCTCATGGCGGCCGGGATTGTTTGCCACGTGGAAGTGTCCGATCTTGCCGATGTTGTCGCAGATGTTCCGGGCCAGGTTTCCCTCGGTGATCTGCTGGTGGTAGATGTCGAACAGGAGCGTCACCGCGGGGCTGCCCACCTCGTCGAGGATCTGGAAACCCTCCGCGGAGGTGGAAAGGTAATACCCCTTGTGGTCCACAAGCAGATTGAGCGGCTCGAGGACTAGCGTGACGCCGGCATCCTCGACGAATGGGGCCGCAGCCTTGAGCGCCTCGACGCACGCCTTGTGTTGCGCGGCGCTGGGCACGTTCGGCAGTTCGTTTCCCGTCGTTACGATGAAGCAGTGGCAGTTCAATTTCGGCACGAGTTTGATGCAGTCCTTGACCGCTTCGACAAACGCCGCCTTTCCCTCGGGCAGAAGCATCGGCGCGACTTTGTCCGTGAAGGCCGTCTTCACGCAGCACACGGCGGTTTCGAGGCCGGCATCCTTTGCAGCCTTCTCCACGGCGGCGAGGTCCTTGTTCCACCACCCCCAGAACTCGAAGGCGTTGAAGCCGAGCGCGGCCACGCGCGGAATGCGCGCGGCGAAATCGATGTCGCCCCACATCATTTCAATGCACGGTGAAAGCTTTAACACGGCAGGCCCTCCCTTTCTTGCGGCGCAGCGTTTCTTCCCCATCGTTCAGCGGCGATCCTCGGTATCGCCGTCCTCGCCGCCGTCGTCGCGAACGGCAATGACGGCCCACAGGACGAGGGCTATAACGAGAAGGACCATGTAGGCGTAGTAGAAAAACATCTCGTCACCCGTTGCGCACAGTTTGTCGTCGTTTGACAAACTGTGATGACCGCTCTTAGCCACACCGCATGATATCAGGGCCGTTCAGCGGAAGGCAAGCACGGCAAATCCGCCACGATTCGTGTGGCTCCGTGGCCGCGGCGTCCTCGCCGCGTTTTCGTCAAGGACCGCTTGACGCAAGGTGTGTGCGCAGAAACGCGGCGAGGACGCCGCGGCCACGGAGCCACGGAACCACACGGCGCAGGTTCTGCACTGCGGTCTCGAGTCTTACGCGCGAGATTTGCGTCACGTTGTGGATCTTATCGAGTTGAATGCAGGTTCAGGGAGTTGTCGTTTCATCTTCTCGACAGCGTAGCCGAAGCCGGGACCGTTTATCGTTGAGAGATCGATCCGTCCGTTGCGGCGTTGATAGATGCCGGGGTGTACGGCGGCCTCGATCAGCGACGCGGCGGGATAGAACTGCATGCTGTTGGTCTCGACGCCCATGATGGTGCCGGCGTGGGCGGCCAGGAGGACGTGCGGGATCTGCGCGAGCATGGGGTTCGTCAGATCCTGGACCATGAGGGTCATGCCGTGGGCCTTTGCCCAGCAGAGCGTGAGGAGCGCGCCGGTTTGGGTCTTGCAGGTCTTGAGTGCGACGCCGGTCCAGCCGAGCGTGCGGCCGAGTTTGACAAGTTCCCAGTCGTGCGCGCTTTCGTCCATGAACAGCGGCTTACGCGCGGAAACGCTGTGTACGTCGATCCGGTGTTCTTCGAGTTCGTAGGGAAACGGCTGCTCGACGTAGAGGATCATGCCGTAGATGCGGGGATGCTCCTTGACGAGGCGATCCAAAATGGCGTTCACGTACGCCGGGTCTTTCACGGTGCTGTTGAAGTCGGAACTCAACCAGTCGGCGCCGTGGGCGATGCCGATCTCGCCCACTCGCACCAGTCGCGCATAGTCCCACTCACAGTTTGTCTCCGTTTGACAAACTGTGGCGTCGTCGCCGCGGAGTTTGACCTTGAGGCACTTGATCCCGTCGCGATCTATCCAGTCGCCGAGCAAGAAGGGATAACCGTCGCTCGGTTCCGAGCCGTCGAGTTCCGAGTCGTCGAGCTTGTCCTTTCCGCCGACGAGGTGCCAGGCGGGTATCGCGTTCGGGCGCGGGAACACGAGGAAATCGGCGGGATACTTCCCCGCGAAGGATACGTTGACGCCGGCGGCGGGCGTGAGGTAATGCGAGAGGTCGTGGGACATGAACTCCGCGTTGTATGTGTCGTAAACGGAGCGATTATGCAGTATCCCGTACGCGTCGTGGAGCGCGAGGTCGAATGGGGAACAACACACGAGGGCCGCGAGCCACGGCATGGGCTCCTTCGCGCCGCGTTCGCGGTTGAACTGGTCGAGGAGCTTCGTCAGGCGCTTCTTGATGAAGGCGTGGCCGGCCTCGATGGGGTGGCCGCCGGTGTTGAACGACGACCATGCTTCGGCAAGGCGCACGGAGAAATTCTTCAGGGCCTCGTGGCGCTCGTCATACGTCAGCGAACCGGGCCAGACCCATTGCACGCTCAGCGGGGTTTCTCCCCAGCCCTCGGCGGCGTGTCCGAACGTGTCTTCGACGCGCATGCGAACCCGCGCGCAGGTGAGGTGCGTGAGCGTTTCAGTTCCGAACTTCAACGGCACGCGCGTCTCGACGGGCAGGAAATAAAGCGACGCGCCCTTGGGGTACACGTCGGTCGGCTTCCCCATCACGGCTCTCTCCTTTCATTTGATCGCGCCCGCGGTCAGGCCCTTTATGAAACGGCGCTGCATGAGCAGGTACAAAATCGTCACCGGGGCCGACAACACGACTACGCCAGCGAAGATGTAGTTCCAGTTCTTGACGTACTTGTCCGACAGGAAACGCCACAACTGCACGAACACCAATTGGCCTTTCGACGTGCCCATGATGATAAACGCCTGCATGAAGTCGTTCCAAATCCACAACCCCCAGAAGATGATCACCGTGACGGTGCACGGCATCAGGAGAGGGAAGATGATGCGCCAGAAGGTCGAGACGGGGCCGCAGCCGTCGATTGCAGCGGATTCCTCGAGTTCCTTTGGAATCGTCGACATGAAGCCGCTGTAAATGAAGATGCACAGGGGCAGGCCCCACGAAACGTAATGGATGAGCAGCGCCAAGTAACTGAACTGGATATGAAGCATCCGGAACTCCTGGAGCAGCGGGACCATGATGATCTGAAAAGGAATGGTGAGTCCCGCAAGGAAGGCTACGCGCAGAAATCTGCCGGTGGCCATCCTGCGTCGCATGAGGGAGTACGCGGCCATCGGGGCGGTGGTGATGAGGCACACAATGACCGCGATGCACATCAGGAAACTGTTGGCCATCGGTTTCGCGAGCTTCACGCCGGTGAAGAGATAGGTGTAGTTCTCGAAGGCGAGCTTGTCCGGCAGGGCGAGCGGCGACAGCACGATCTCGCGCAAGGTCTTGAACGAATTCAGGAGCGCGATGAAGCACGGTGAAACGAACAGCAGTCCCACGGCCAGCAATAGGATCTCGAGGTAGGGAAAGCGGCGGCGTTTGCGGGAGTGCGCCATCATAGGCTGACCTCCCTCTTGCGCAAGAGCGAGACTTGGACGGCGGCGATGATGACCAATGCTGCGAAGGTCACGAACGACACGGCGGCGGCATAGCCCTGGCGGTTGCTCAGCACGCCGAGATGGAAGATGTAATATCCGACGGTGAAGGTGCGCCACCCCGGTCCGCCCTGCGTCGTGACGACGATCTGCGGGAAGAGGTTGATGCCCGTGATGAGGGCGAGCACGGAGTTTGTCGTCAGCGTCGGCAGGAGCATGGGAAACTGGATCCGCGTAAACACGCGTACCGCGCCCGCGCCGTCGATCCGCGCGGCCTCGTAAAGTTCGGTCGGGATCGTTTGCAGGTTAGCGAGGTAGACCGTTGTGAAGAAGCCGAGGCCGTTCCATGCGACGAGGGCAAAGATGAAATAGGCGACGAGACGAGTATCTCCCATCCAATCCTGCGCGAGGGCTTCAAGATGCATCGCGCGCAGAAGCGTGTTGACGGCCCCCTCGCGGTAGTTGGCCATGTACTGAAACAAGAGCGCGCTGACCAGAATGCTCAGCACGTACGGATAGAAGAAGAGTCCGCGGATCAGCCCCTTGAGGACCCGCAGCTTGTCCAGCAATACCGCGAGCAGCATCGAGCCGAACGAGAAGAACACGACGATGAGCACGGTCTCGAACAACGTGAACCGGATCGCGTCGAAGAATCGCCCGTCCTGAGCGAGTTCCCGGAAGTTATCGAGGCCGGTGTAATTCGGCGAGGTGGTCCATCCGGACCAGTCCGTCAGACTGTACGCGAATCCCAGGATCGCTGGAAAGACAATGAAGCCCGCGTACAAGAGCACGGCGGGACCGCAGAGGATTAAGGAGGCCGCGGCCTGGTGCAGATGCTTCCGCGTCGCGCCATGGCGTGCACTCGAAGACATGCGTGTGAGGGCTTCCTTCGCGTAAATGCCGCGTTTCACAAGGGCCGCCGGTTCAACCCGAATAAGGCCGTCAGGAGTCAGGAGACAGGAGTCAGAATGTTGGCCGCGCGCAGGTTACGTCCTGCGGGAGACGGTTCGATGCTTCACCCAAATGCTAAGCCGCCCTCTTCACGTAACTCGCCCTCCTTCTGACGCCTACTGCCGTTTCTTGGTTCAAAGGCAACTCAGGATACCACAGCGAGCCCGAGGCGGAACAGTTCAATCTTCCGGAGGTGCTCGAACGATCCCTTGCGAATTAAGGTACGCTATGGCAGACTAACGCCACCGGACGAAACAGAGGCAGGCAATGGCCGCACAGTCAGAGATGGAGAGTCCACACGCCCCATGATACGTTATCATGGAGGGGAGTTGAAGAGGTGATGGAAACAGTCAGTCTTTCCCGTTTTGTACGCTGTAGGGGTCGTTGTTAGGCTGGGAGAAAATGAAGAGTGCCAGTTAGCCCACAAGCTGAACACCCCCCGCTGCTGCCGATCGGGCTTCATGAGATGTCGCTACCTGAACTCCGTGCTCTTTGCGTAGATCGTTTCCCTCATTCGAAGACGCGTGAGCATATCATGGAGGGGCTGGAGGTTATTATTGCACGTATTGAGGACGTAAGGATTGCCGTGGAGATCTGGATAGACGGCAGCTTTCTCACGGAGAAGCTCAACCCGAACGATTCGGATATTGTACTCAGAGTACCCGTTGCGGCTTACGAGTCTGGGGCGGATGAGCAAAGGGCCACTATACACTGGATCGGACAGAATCTGAGGAACGCGCATCTCTGCGACAGCTACTTTTTTTTCGTGTATCCTGATGGAGACAGGCGGGCTGTCCTCGGCAATGAGTGGCATGCCTATTGGCTCAAGCAGTTTGGATTCAGCAGAGGCAACGATTTCAAAGGAATTGCCGTGGTAAAGACAGGAATGAACTGATGAGCGATCTACTCGACATAGTTCAGAAACTGAGCGACACGCAGGCGATAATAAGAAGAACAGAGGCGTTCCTGATAGAAGATCCTGATGATGCGACAATCCTGGCCACTCTCGGATCTCTTTCTAAGCGAGCGGCAGAACTTGAAACACAGTTCTTGAGCCAGGCACACAGGGAACACCTCGATGTCTGCTCATACCGCATTTTTTTGGAGGACAGTGCAGACTACGCCGTACTTGCAGTCGGGAACGCCCTTAGTGACTTTCAGAGGTGGTTTTCAACGGTATACGACGCTCTGAAAAGCGGCCCAAAGCGGCGCGCCCATATTGCCCCGGAGATAGTCAATGACTCCACGCTTAGCTTCGCGTTTTCGTTTACTGGATCTGTCGGCGTGGCCCTCACTCTTCCTAGCGAGCGAATGCTCCTCGACAATGACCTCCAGTTGGCGATGCGCAAGACAGTGGAAATGCTGCGAGCCGAGAGCAGCGATCAAGTCCACAACTTCGCAAATGAACTCGGCGCCGCATCCGTCGTCGCTTTTTCCAAATGGGTCGGTGACCACGTCGCAGCGGGGACAGGTGCTGATATAAAGTGGCTCCGAGAAGAGGAGGAAATTGTTGGCATCCGCGCCAATGCCGAGCACATGCGGAGCTTGCAGCGTGCAATCGAGGAGACTAGCGATACCGAAGAAAAGGTCTTGGAGATCAAAGGGACTCTTGTAGGCGCGGACACAGAGAGGCATACCTTTCACATGACCTTCGAGGAAGCGGACGAGATTCGAGGAAGCATGTCGGAAAGCATTGGGGCCGAGTATACTGTTGAGTTGCCGCGGATCTATTCGGCAACGGTCCGGAAAACCTCCTCTGTCAGTTATTCGACGGACAAGGAAACAATTAGGTACCACCTCCTTGAGTTGAAAAAAGTGTGACGATCTGTTGACCTTGCTGTACCCTCACCTAGCGGCTCCCGCAAAAAGAAGCGTGATGTTGGAACGCAAGAAGCAGTAGGAAGACTGGAGGATGCGTGCATCCTGTTGAAACATATCTCAGCCATCTGGCTCGTATCCACTCCACCGGTGGGGCTGTGCCTGAGACTTCGTATTATGGCGCGTTGGAAGGCCTGCTCAATGAGATAGGCGGGAAGCTTAAGCCGAAAGTCCGGTGTGTGCCGCAACTGAAGAATACGGGCGCGGGTTCTCCCGACTTTGGCCTCTATGCGGCGAATCAGTTTCAGCGCGCGAAGGACGAAGAGCCCGTGTCAGGAACGCAGCCTGAACGGGGTGTCGTCGAGGTCAAGCGCTGGTCCGACGATTCGTTTGTGAGGGCGAAGGGCGGGCAAGTCTCAAAGTACTGGGATAAGTACGGCCTGGTTCTCGTGACCAACTACCGCGATTTTGTCCTCGTCGGCCGGGATGAGGCGGGCAAGCCCGTCCGCCTGGAAATCTATCGGATGGCGCAGTCTGAGGCGGCGTTTCTGGAGATGCTGTCCCACTGCCGGAAGGCCGCCGATGAGCAAGGAGAGCGACTCGTCGAGTTTCTCAGTCGTGTCATGCTCCATGCGGCGATGCTGACTTCCCCCGAAGACCTCGCTTGGTTTCTGGCGTCCTACGCGCGAGAAGCCCGCCATCGCGTGGAAGAAGCCGCCGATCTGCCGGCCCTCGACGGCCTGAAGAAAGGCCTGGAAGAAGCGCTCGGGATGAAGTTCGAGGGTGATAAGGGGGCGCATTTCTTCCGCGCCACCCTCGTGCAGACGCTTTTCTATGGCGTCTTCTCCTCGTGGGTGCTTTGGTCGCGCAGCCATCCGACACCCGGCGACCGCTTTAACTGGCATGCCGCGGGCTGGACGCTTCATGTGCCGATGATCAAGAGTCTTTTTGATCAGATCGCCACGCCGACGAGACTGAAACCCCTGGGTGTCGATGAGGTGCTAGACTGGGCCGTTGCGGTGCTCAACCGCGTTGATCGCGGGGCCTTCTTCCAGAAGTTCGAGGAAGAACACGCGGTCCAGTATTTCTACGAACCCTTCCTCAAGGCCTACGACCCGGATCTGCGGAAGGAACTCGGCGTATGGTACACGCCGCCCGAGATCATCCGGTACCAGGTCGAGCGCGTCGACCGCGTGTTGCGCGAAGAGCTGAACATCGTCGATGGGCTGGCCGACGACAATGTCGTCATCCTCGATCCCTGCTGCGGAACGGGTGCCTACCTCGTCGAAACGCTCAAGCGGATTCACAGGACGCTCGACGAGAAAGGCGCCAGCGCACTCACCGCGCAGAAGCTCAAGAAGGCTGCCATCGAGCGCGTCTTCGGATTCGAGATTCTGCCCGCGCCGTTCGTCATCGCCCACCTGCAACTGGGCCTGATGCTGCGTCTGCTCGGCGCACCCCTCGACCATGACAGCGACCAGCGCGCAGGAGTCTACCTTACCAACGCCCTGACCGGCTGGGAGCCGCTCGAAGACCCGAAGGATCTTCTGCCGTTCCCTGAACTGATGGAAGAACGGGATGCCGCTAACAAGGTAAAGCGGGAGGCCCCCATTCTCGTCATCCTCGGCAATCCGCCATACAACGCCTTTGCCGGAACCAGCCCAGAAGAAGAGGGCGGACTTGTTGATGTGTATAAGGAGGGCCTGACTGCGCCGATAGAACAAGGCGGCTGGGGGATCAAGAAGTTCAATCTTGACGATCTTTACGTCCGCTTCTTTCGCATCGCCGAACGTCGCATTGCCAAGAGCGGAAAGGGCGTCATATCGTATATCTCGAACTTCTCCTATCTCGGCGATCCCTCGTTCGTGGCCATGCGCAAGAGGTTCTTGGAGGAATTCGACAAGCTATGGTTTGACTGTATGAACGGCGACAGCCGTGAGACGGGTAAGGTCACGCCTAACGGCGCCCCGGATCCCAGCGTCTTCTCGACGGAACAAAGCTCGGTCGGTATTCGCGTCGGCACGGCCATATGTGTCATGGTGCGAAAGGGTATGCGCGACAAGACTCCAGTCGTCAGGTTCCAGCACTACTGGGGTGCCTCCAAGCGACATGACGTGCTCGACAGCCTGCGCATGAAGAACACCGACCGAAGATACGAGAAGGCCAAGCCCTCCCGGGCCAACCGATACTCGTTCCTGCCCTCAACGGTATCAAGGGACTACATGTCGTGGCCACTCGTCACTTGGATTTCCGGTGAAAACGCCCTGAACGGGCCGATAGAGCGGCGCGGCAACTCTCTGATTGTGTTTCCTGATGAAATAGAGAAACTCAGACTGCTTATCCCGTACCTGGACAAGAGCGTTTCGGATGAGGAGATCGCTCGCCTAGCGCCAGCATTCATGAAATCTTCCGGGGAATTCGATGCGACAAAAAGCAGATCGCTTCTGAAAGGGTGTGCCCGATTTGATGAACAGAGGATTGTTCCATATCCATTCAAACCGTTTGATGTTCGCATTGCCTATCTTGAGGCAGGGATTGCGCCACTCTTTTCCCGACCTTCACCGCAACTCCTCGCCCACAGCAATATCGATGGCAACAAGTATTTCATCACGAGAGACACTGCCGATAAATATCCTGAAGGCCCGCCCTTCTTCTTCTCATCACGTGTCTGCGACTATGATTCAATATCCGGACATGCTCGCCACTTTCCCATCTTGCTTCGCCAGGGCTGCGAGGTCCCGCGTGATGTCTTGAATGGCCAGTGTGTCTTTGAGGAGGCCGAACCCTACTGTGTTACAAGGGCGAACCTTTCGGAGACTGCGCGGGAGTATCTGGCGCACTTGGGCATTGGCGATCCGGAGCGCGACGCCGACACGGCGGGGCTGATCTGGATACACGGGCTGGCCATCGGTTACAGCCCGGCCTATCTCAGCGAGAACGCCGACGGCATTCGGCAGGACTGGCCGCGCATTCCGTTACCTGCAACGAAGAAAGCGCTACTTGCTTCAGTCGATCTCGGGCGACGAGTGGTCTCGCTGCTCGATCCCGAAAAGCCCCTTCATGGCGTCACATGCGGGAAGATCGATCCGCGTTTGAGGTCCCTTGCAGTCGTCTCAAAGGTGGGGGGCGGCACGCTCGATCCCGGCCAGGGCCATCTCGATGCGACTGCGGGATGGGGCCACGTCGGCAAGGACGGCGTCTGCATGCCGGGGAGGGGGAAGTGTGAAGTCAGAAAGCAGAAGGATGAAGGGCTGCGGAAGGTGTTCGGCGAGAAGGCCCTGGACGTCTACCTGAACAACACGGCCTATTGGGCGAACGTGCCCGCGGCGGTGTGGGAGTATCACATCGGCGGCTACCAAGTGATCAAGAAGTGGCTGAGCTACCGGGAGAAGCCGCTCCTCGGGCGCGGACTGAAACTGGAAGAGGCCGAATACCTTACCGAGATGGTCCGCCGCATTGCCGCCCTGATCCTTCTCCAACCCAACCTCGATGCAAACTACCAGGCCGTGAAAGCCGACACGTGGCCTTGGCCGCAACCTTAAGGACGCCCCCCCGTTAATAAGGGGAAACATGACGCGGCCGCTGGGTCAGTCGTAGCGCAAGGCTTCGACTGGATCGACGCCGGAGGCTTTGAGGGCGAGGTAGACGCCGAAGAATACACCTACGCTTAGGCTGAAGAAGAAGGCCATGAGGACGGACCACATGGAGAGGCTTACGGGGAGCGAGGGGTATAGGAGCGAGATTGTTACGGCGCCCATCCAGGCGATTAGGATCCCGAGCATGCCGCCGCATACGCTGAGGGTTATCGCTTCGATTAGGAATTGCATGCCGATGTCTTTGCGTTTTGCGCCGACGGCTTTTCGGATGCCGACCTCGTGCGATATGTACGGCTTCGCGCAGCTTCCGCTGCATACTACACGACCACCGGTTCACGGGCGGCGGGGGCTCCACGAAGTAAGCCCTGCGTGCTCAAGTCCTCGTCGAGATCCGGCCAATGTATGCCGTATCCGCCGCCACAGACCTGCCAGTTCGCGCGTTGATTGGGGGTCGCATGCGCTAACCTTGGATACCACGTGAGCGGCACGGAGATCGTCCGCCCATCGAGAAGATCTACGATCAGAACGTCGTCAGTACAATGAACGTCCTTCACTCGTTCGCCGCATCTAGGCTCCGAAGCGCTCATGCCATGCCTCCAGTAACTCGCGTTCATGTTCGTTCAGTATCCGCTCGATGTCGCGCAGTTCGTGTGGCGTAAAGCCAAGGTTATACGCCAACGCCACGGGCTCCAACCAGAATTTGGCGGACAAAGTGTCTCGGTCCACGTGAATATGGGGAAGTTCGTTGGGTTCGTGGCTGTAGAAATAACCTCGGTAGGGACCGGACCGAAGAACCGACGGAGCCATTTCATGTCCTCGTCTTCGCATCTTGCTGCAAACTCAATATGAGTCTAGCCGCCGCGACCCAGCCTGTCAACCTTGAAACGGCAGTTGCCGCTGGCGTTTCGTGTCAGGATATGTCGCGTCTCCTTCTTCGGGAGACAAAGGAATCACCCCATGGGTGAGTGCAAAGCGCGCACCGTGTCATTGCGAACGAAGTGAAGCAATCCAGTCCGTTTTGCCGAATACCGAACGGTTGGGGAACCTGAATGAGGGAGACAGGAGTCGGGAGTCAGGAGACAGAAGTCAGAAGTCAGGATCAACGCCCCACATCGTCATTCCCGCGCAAGCGGGAATCCAGCGCATCGGGATGAAGTCTTGTACAGTGTTTCTGGATTCCCGCTTGCGCGGGAATGACGGTGTGGGTCCTTGTTTCTTTCTCGGCTGGATTCCCGCTTTCGCGGGAATGACGATCCGGGTGGGAATGACGATGTGGGTGGCAGGCATGGGTATTTCCACAGCTGCGTCGGTTTTTGGATAGCTTCTGGATTGGATTGCTTCGCTTGGTTCGAGATTGCTTCACTTCGTTCGAGATTGCTTCACTTCGTTCGCAATGACACGCAGCACCCTCATGACCGTGCTCCATACACTCAGAAAACAAGGCCGCGACCCTACCGACCATCTGAAAACCGCCCTCGACTCGCTCGCACAGGATATATCCAAAGATCCATTCACTTTGTTCTTCCCAAGACATCCCCCTCGTCACTGAATGGTTACTCGAGTCTGCCCGCAGAAACTGGAGTCGTTGGGCCACCTCGTGAAGGCCGAGGCTGGTGTCCAGTTCCTCGACTTGGCCGATTCGCTTATCTGACTCGTCGTAGGCAAAGGGCGTGTAGACGCGAACCTGCTCAGGGAGAGAAACCAACAAGAATGGCGTGGTTCCCTGATTCCACAGATGACGATGAATCACCCGTGCTTCGTCGGGCGTCTTTGCCTCGGCGACATACACGGCGGGCCGATCGCGGCGCGCGCCCACGTCTCACCCCATCGTGCGAATGAAGTAGGCGCCGAGCACTTTCGCGCGTTGCGCATCCCGCAACAAGTGGGGCATGGGCAAGCCGGTATGGTCACTGCTGCCCCGGAAAAAGGGAGAGTCCCTGTAGCCCAATTTACCCAGAAGGTCATCGAGAGACATTGTTGCATCCAGAGAACAAGACCTGCCAGCTCACGTTACGTTGAACGTATTGTAGAGGAAAAGTTGCTGCGGGTAAAGGAGGCTTCCGAAACGACTGGCCGCACCTCGGCAATCGTATCAACGGCTGGCCACGTTGTGACAACGTCTCATTGCTGTCTGCTCCTCCTTCCTGCAATGGCCGCCGGCAAGTTCCCGCCACGCCTTCTGATCGAGCAACCCAGATATGCTCCCGGCTCCCGCCTGCGCCGCCGCGCTCGACCGCCGATACGTCCACGAGAGGCGTGTAACCTTCGCTCCCACAGGATTCAGTTCAATGTACGGCAGGGCCTGAAGTTCGTGCCTCTCGTCGAGCGTACACGAATAGAACCACCCCTGCCAAAGGTGTCCCGTCCGCCCGATTTCGTAGGACTCCCTATGCTGGCGGGCAGAGAGGCTGAAGGCTGTAGGAAGACAGGACACTTACAACCTTCAGCCTACAGCCCAAATCAGATTCCGCTGCCTCTAGTGTGGATCCCGCATTCCTTGTGATGCTGCTCTTCGAGCTGGTTCATCCACCTCCAGCGTCCAGCGCGGGCGTCTTCTCCGGCCAGGGCCGGCGTCGAGCAGATCTCGCAGCCGATGCTCTTGTATCCTTTATCATAGAGCCGGTTGTAGGGAACATCGTGACGCCGGATGTAATCCCACACCTGTTCGTCGGTCCAGTCGGCCAGCGGGCAAAGCTTGACCTTGGTCTGCGGTGCGCCGAGCGCGCCATAGTTGGCGGCTCTTGGAGTTGATGCGCGTACGCTGGACTGATCGCGGCGCAGACCCGTGATCCAAACGTCTACCGTTTCGAGGGCCCGCTGATTGGGCTCGACCTTGCGCACGCGGCAGCACAACTCCTGCTCTGCGCGACCGTCGAAGAAGAGATACTCGCCATGTTGGCGGATCATGTCTTCGAGCCGGCCCGGATCGGGTTCGAAGCGTTCAATCGTTACCCCGTAGCGATCGTGGAGCGCGTCGAGGAGTTCGTAAGTTTCACTCGGCAACCGGAGAGTGTCGATGACGATGACGCGCAATTCCCGCGCGACGCGATGCGCCATGTCGATCATTACGCATCCCGTGTTCTGAAGTCCCGTGAATATCGCCGCGCGCTCACGATGGCGTTCCCAAGCCCAATGAAGCATCTCCTGGGGAGATGCTTGTTCGAGAAAAGCCAGTTCCGCGGCCCGTATGTCGGTCGGTAATACGGGCGCGGTGCGGTCTTGCACCGGCTTTGCCGTTTCGGTTCCTGCGTTCATCGCGTGGCTCCTTCCTACCTTGATCTCCGTATTCGAAGCAAATGCCGGCCTTCGAAAGGTTCAATAGCCAGTACTTCCTGCCCCTGCTCCGTGAAACTTGCGGGCACGTTCTTGATGGGGGGGCCGTCGTCAAGAACGACTTCCAACACTGCGCCCACCGGGACTTTTTCCAGCGCCACTTTGGCCTTGACGAAGTTCATCGGGCAGGCCACGCCTCGCAAGTCCACCCGCTGAAAAGCCGGAGCGGATGCGGGCGGTGACGCGGCAGGTCCTTCCTCGACAAGGGGTGAGGCGCGAAACTTCAGATTAGAATCCAGCGACCCGAACAGTTCGCGGAGGCGCGCAATCAGGTCCGCGATGGGTTCCGAGAGCGGCGCAAGCGATGTCTGATCGCCCATCTTCCAATCGAGCGCCGCGTTCACGAGTTCACGCGCGCCGCTCGCGACCCAGCCTGGCGCGATCAGTTCGCGGTCAAATGCTGCGAAGATCTCGCGATCTTTGTGCAACTCGAGGCCGAAGATGACCAACAGAGATCGAGCGCCCGCCAAGAGCGCGCGATAGAGCGCCTCGCTCTTCAGGTTGGCGTCGTCCTCCTTCCGGGCTGTCTCGACGGATCGGGCCGCTTCGTGGATGTCGACTTGGATCACGTCGAATACGCCCGCGCCGCATTCGCCCGGGCCTCGCCCCGCCAGCGAAAACGGTGTGGTTTCGCCGAAATCCCGGAAGTAGTCCTCGGGGGGATCCTCCGGAATCGCGCCATACGTCGAGACGAGCGCGCGCAAGCGATCCGCGTCCTTTATGTTGTGGGCCAGCGCCTCGGCAATCATATCCGGGACCCGTTTGGCGGGGACCGCGCCGATTGGCTCGGCAATTCGCGCACCGTTCTTGGATGGCTTGCCTCCGGCCATCACCACGTACGCCGGCATCAGGCGTCCCTTGTGCCGTTCCGCGCGCCCTTCCAGTCCGATAGAGGCAACGTAATGCGCGCCGCAGCCATTGGGGCAGCCGCTGATGTGGATAACGGGACTTTCCGGCGAGGCCTCGATTCCCAACGCGTCAACGCGTTCGGTTATGGCCGTTGCGAGCCGGCGTGACAGGCACAGTCCCAATTTGCAGGTCGAAGCGCCGGCGCACGCTACGATGCGCGGCCTCGGCTTGCGAATCTCGTTGAACACGCTGATCGACTCGAGTCGTTCGAGCATTTCAGCCAGATTCCCGTTACATCCGGGTATCAACAGTTCCTGGCGTTGCGTTGCGCGCACGAAACCACTGCCGAATTCTTCGGCCGCTCGGGCAACTACGATTAGGTCATCAGCGGAAACGTCCCCCAATGGGAACGCCAACCGCACGGTGACTAGATCGGGATCCTTTTCCGCGAGGACAAGCCCCGGGTAGCGCGTTTCGGCGTCGATGTTGTCTTGTGCAGGGACAAGGCCCGCCTTCGGTTCGCGTGGAAAACGTTCCGCTAAGTCGCGGACACTTGGAATCTCTCCGAGGAGACCTTCGGCCCGCACCGCGTCAAGCTCGGCCTGGTAGGATTGGCGGAAACCGTCATCGCCCAGACGATTCAGCACATACCGGAGTCTCGCCTTGTGTCTGTTGAGCCTGTCGCCGTGCCGATCGAACAGGCGGCGAACCGCCTCGGCGATCTCCAAGACTTGCTCCGGCTGGGCAAACTCCTCGATCCGAATTCCGCCCCGTGCGTTGGATCCCATTCCTCCTCCGGCAAACACCAGGAAGCCTTTGACGCCTTCCTTTACCTTGGCAAAGAAGCCCACGTCGGCGACCGAAGCCAAGGCGCAGTCGTGGCCGCATCCGGAGAACGCAGCCTTGAATTTCCGGGGCAGGTTGAACGAGCTTCGATGTTGGAGCAGATACTCCGCAGTCGCTATCGCATAGGGCGCGACGTCGAATCGCTCTTTGGGGCAGCTTCCTGAGCGTGGGCAAGCCGATACGTTTCGGACCGTATTGCCGCCGCCGCCTCGAGTCGACAGGCCGACGGTCAAAAGCGCCTCGATAACGTCCGGCGTGTCCTCGATGGCTACGTCGTGAATCTGGATGTCTTGCCGGGTCGTGACGTGCAACACGCCGTTGCCGTACTTCTTGCTTAGGGCCGCAATCTGCTCCAGTTGGCGAGGCAAAGCGAAGCCCGCGCCCAGCCGCACGCGCACCATGTACCGGCCCGCGGCGCGTTGCTCGTAGATTCCCATCGGCACCCGCTGGGCCTTGAATGCAACCGCGGTCGTCTCGCCGCGAAGATGGACGTTGACCTTCTCACGGTATGCCAGTACGTCTTCGCGGACAGTCTCGGGAATGCGCAAGAGCGGCATAAGTTCAGTGTTCGTATCCATCGTCTCCCTCTCTTGGCGTTCCCGGGACAATCTGGACAGGCGCCGGTTCGACACCAGCGTCGCGGATGTAGAATCCAAGAACGACGGGCCGGTTCGGGTCCTGCAGAGAGAGGACCACGTGTACAACGTCCGGTGTATACGCCAGCCGAATGTCCTCCTCGGACGGCCGCGCCGGAGACGACGGGTGGCTGTGGTAGATTGCCAGCGTCTCATGGCCCGCGGCGCGGATCTTCTTGGCCACGGCGAACTGCTCTTTGGGTTCCATGCTGAAATGGTCGGCGCTTTGGTCCGCATTGGCCATTGCGTGGGCCAGCAAGACGCGTCCGTCACGGCCCGACAGAATGCCGCACGCCTCGAGCGGCGCAGCCGCACGTGCTTGCGCAATCATGGCGTCTAGGATCGTTTCAGAAATCACGAGGCCTGGCATTGTTATGGCATCCTTAAGTCGCAAACGGGCTGCGCTTCGTCCACGAGTTCCTTCAGCACGGGATCCTGTCCGCACAGGCGGCAGTGGGGATTGCGGCGCAAAGAGACCGTTCGGAACTCCGACCTCAGCGCGTTGTAGGTGAGCAGCCTGTCCGTCAAGAGATCGCCCGCGCCGAGGATGAACTTGATCGCCTCCGTGGCTTGCAGCGATCCGATGACGCCCGCCAGCACGCCCAATACGCCCGCCTGCGAGCACGTCGGGACCGCGTTCGGAGGCGGAGGTCCGTTGAAGAGGCAGCGAAGGCAGGCCGACTTGCCGGGCAGCACCGTGATTAGTTGGCCGTCGAACCGGAGAATTCCCGCGTGTGAGTAGGGCTTTCCCGCGAAGTAACATGCGTCGTTTATCAGGAACTTCGCGCCGAAGTTGTCGGTGCCGTCGATGATAAAATCATAGTCCGCGATGATCCCGGCGACGTTGTCCGCGCGAAGAAACAACGAATGAATGCGCACTTCGACATCCGGGTTGATTGCCTTCATCTTGGCGGCCGCCGAGATCGTCTTTTCCTTTCCGACGTCTTCCGTATGATGGACGATCTGCCGCTGGAGGTTGGTTAAATCAACCCTGTCGGCGTCCACAATGCCGATCGTCCCGACGCCGGCCGCGGCGAGGTACAGCGCTGCCGGGGATCCCAAACCGCCGGCTCCCACAATCAGCACCTTGCCTGAAAGGAGTCTCTCCTGGCCGGACACGCCGATTTCCTGAAGGATGATGTGACGGCTGTATCGCTCGATCTGTGATTCACTGAGTTCCACGGCCGCCTCCCATGAAATACAGGAACTCGAGTTTGTCGCCTTCGTTGACGCGGGTGTCGTCATAAGCCGCGCGGTCCACAATCTCGCCGTTCAACTCGACGGCCACTTGATCCGGGTTCTTTACGTCGAGTTCGACGAGCAATTTGGTCACGGTGGTTGCGGCCGCCTCGACTGATTTCCCGTTTACGGTAAGTTGCATGATGTCTCCTTTCTATGCGGTCGTCAATGCGCATTTATCCGATGCGGCGACCGATGCGGCCTCGATGGCCTGGTCAAAATCCGCCTTGATGTCTTCGAAGTCCTCGATACCGACCGACACGCGAAGCATGTCCTCCGGGACCCCCATGCGTTGTCTCTCATCAGGCGCATATTCTAGAAAGATGGTCGAGGCCGGGTGCAGTACGAGCGTCTTAGCGTCGCCGAGGTTGGTCATATTCCGGGCGAGCTTCAGCGCCGAGGCGAATGCCATTGCGCGCGCCTTGTCGCCGAGTCCAAACGTAAGCACGCCGCCTGCGAGGCCGCCGAACAGGCGTTTCACCCGCTCGTAGTGGCTCGAACGCGGAAGCCCGGGATAGTTGACCCACGCGACCTTCGGGTGTATATCCAGATACTCCGCCAATCGTAGCGCGTTTTCGCAGTGGAGTCCCATCCGAGGCTCGAGTGTCTCCAGTCCCTGCAACATCAGGAATGAGTTCATCGGGGCCGGGCATCCTCCCAGATCGCGGTAGACCATCCGTCGAAGGTGCGCAAGGAACGCCAACTGTCCCGCGCGCCGCGAAAGCTGCTTGATGTCAGGAAAGACACCGCTGCTCCAGTCGTAATTCCCCGTGTCGATCAGCGCTCCCCCGACCGCCGTCCCGTGGCCATTGATGAATTTGGACGTGGAATGGATGACAATGTCCGCGCCGAAGCGCCCGGTCTGAACGATGGGCGGCGGCGTCAGCGTGCTGTCGACCACAAGCGGCACGTTGTGTTTGTGCGCCAGATCGGCCAGCAACGGCAGGTCAGGCACGTCCATACGCGGGTTGCCGATGGTTTCCACGAAAATGAGCTTCGTGTTGTCGCGAATCGATTCCGCGAACGACGCGGTGTTGCTTGCCTGAGCGAATGATGTGGTGACGCCGAACCGGCCCAGGATGTTGGTGAACAGCGAAACGGTGCCGCCGAAAATGCCGTCCGCCGACAGGATATGATCGCCGGCGCGCAACAAGCCGACCAGACCAGCGGTGATTGCAGCCATGCCGCTCGACGTGGCGACGCAACCCAGGGCTGGTCCGCGCAGGCCGCTTTCGAGGTCGGTGAGACGGCGCTCGAGAATACTCGTCGTAGGGTTCGAGATCCGCGAGTAAACGTCGCCCGCCGCGCGGCCCGCGAAAACGTCCGCAAGGTCATCAGCCGTGGCATAAGCGAAGGCCGTGGATTGGTAGATCGGCGCCACCGAGGCCCCGGTAACCGGGTCCCTGGTGTACGCGCCATGGATGGCTCGTGTTCGTGGTCTCATTGGCATTCACTCTCCTGGGAGATCAATTACCAGCCGTGGCAGTGTTACCCCGTGGAAACAAGGGGTCGCAAACATAATCAACATGATATGTTTTGTAATGATTATAACATCCGAGAAGCAGGATGTCAAGCGGGAAAACGCTGTCCTTTCCGATAATCCGACATTACTGGCCGCCAACGCAACAACCGTACATATTTACGGGCAATGGCTTACGAGGAAAGACCGGGAAAACAGTATCGAGAGAAGGTCATAGTTCATCGGGATTGATTGGTACCCTATGCGTGCCAGGGGCGGGGACGATCTTTGTGCTTCTCGATGATGTCCTTTGCGATGGCGGCATCTTCCTCGACTTGGAAATCGAACATGCCGACGCACATGAAATCGGCGCCGTTCTTGACTGCGAACTCGAAGCCGTTCCGAGGCGGAATCGCGCCGGCCGCGAGGACCTTGAAAGCCACCCACGGCTTATCGAGCGTCTTCATGACCTCGATTGTATTCTCGGGGGTCTCCTCGAAAACGCTGTCGTTGCGTTCCTTGGGACCGGCGGACCAGTAGTCGAGATGGTGGAAGGTCTTCATGTAGAAGTCAGTCCCGACGCCGGCCTTCTCGCACTCGAGGATGGCCTGTATGTTGTGGCAGCTCACGCCGGCGATGGCGCCCTGCGCCTTGATGGTCTCGACGGTCTTCGCGAGCAGGTCCACACGCCCCGTTTGGACGAGAACATCGCCCATCTGGCCCGTCGTAAAGACGCCGACGGCGCCGTTGTCGAGGGCGCGTCCGACTTCGCCGAGCAAGTCGTCCGAATTCGTGATCTGTGCGATCCACTGTATGTTGCCGCCCTGCTCGTGCCAGTAGGCCTTGACGATGCGAATTGTGTCGTCGTCGAGTTTCAGCATGGCCGTGTTGATGCCGTTGGCTTCGCAAAGACGGAAGGTTTCGAAGACCTTCTCGTCGGTGAAATAGTGCTTCAGAACGGAAGACATGTAGATCAGGTCGCGGCTGTGGGCGTAACCGCTGATCAGGTTGCCGCCGCAGATCATCCGGCTTATCTCGACGTCGCCGATCTTCCCTCTTGGGAACGGTTTCGGCGCGCCGGCAGCGGACGGTTTCGCGCCCGGCTGTTCGGCATGGGCGAGGAGGATCCGTTCCTCAATACTCACGGCGGCTGCCGTTCCAACCGAAACGGCCACTGATTTCCTCAGGAAATCGCGTCGATCCATGTTCGAATCCTCTCTTGCTCGGGTCAAACAAGCCCCATGGTTGTTGAGATGGGGCTAAAAGTTCTCAAGGGTCTTGCGGATGATCTTCTCGCGGGTCTCGATGCTCTCGGCGAGTTTGAGCTGGACGCGGGCGCGATTGAGGTTCTGTCCGTCGTAGCGGGTTTTAAAATACACGTCCCCGGCGACGAAGTCGGCGAAGAAGCGGAGTCCGAGCTCGAATGCGATTAGCCGGATCGAGTCGTAGAGGTAGTGGCGGTCGGCGTCGGTGAGGAAGCTGCGTGCCTGGGCCATGTAACCGCGCACGATGGCGTCGAAGAGGTCCGTGTCGAAGAACACGCGGCTGAGGTCGAGGACTTCCTCGCCCGCGGGATTGCACGAGGACCGCATGCAATCGCCAAAGTCGTAGTGGATCAATCCCGGTTTCACGGTGTCGAGGTCGACGATGCACGTGCCTTTGCCGGTGGCGTCGTCAATCATGATATTGGTGATCTTGGGATCGCCGTGGGTCGGGCGGAGGATCAGTTCGCCGCGGGCTCGGGCGTCCTCGAGGATGGAACACCAGCCCCGGCGCTGCTCGATGAAGTGATGGCACCGCTCGGCCTCGAGCGAGCTCTTCAGGCGGGCCTGGCCGTCGGGCGTCGCGAGGGCGGTATCGAGTTTGGCCATGTATCCGGGGGTGACGTGAAAACCCTCGAGCGTGTCATGGAGCTTCTCGACGGGTATGTCGCTGATGACGCGCTGGAACTGTCCGAGTACGAAGCCGGCCTCGTGGGCGTGCTCGATGCTCTGGACCTGGCTGTACGAATGCGCCGAGGCGATTAGCGATATGGCGCGCCAGTAGTCCCCGCCGCCGTCGATGACGAAATCCTTTCCATCCTTGGCCGGGATGATCCGGGGGAGTTGCCAGATCCTGTCGCTCGATGCGGCCTCCTCCTCGAGGCGCCGGTGGACGTGTTCCGTGACCACCCGCATGTTCTCCATGATGTATTCGGGCCGTGGAAACACGCGCTTATTGATCCGCTGGAGGATGAACCGCTCCTCGGAAAACGTCGTGCGAAACACGGTAAGGAAGGTGTCGTTGACGTTGCCTTCGCCCGTGTTCTCGACGGTGACGAGACGGCCCGCGACGTCGAACTTAGAAGCGATCAAAGCGGCTTTCATCCGGTTTCCTCTTGCGGTATCGTCGCAATAGTGCGGCGGTCTTGCGGTGCTGGGACATGTGGCTTTCCGTGCGAGGTATTGTAGGCGACGCGGCGACGCCAGTCAATTGGGTGGGTTGGCGCCCCTTGTCCGCGAGAAAGACGCGAAGCAACTCGTCATCGAATCCGCCCAGGCGGGGCGAAAAAGCCAACGCGAATACCCGAACCTGCAAGAAGACATCCTACTTGTTGAGTCAGCCCTTTAGGGCTGTTTCGGCGTGTAATCTTAGGCCGAGTGCGCCGATGACCTTGAGGATCGTGTCGAAGCTGGGGTTGCGTTCTCCGGAGAGCGCCTTGTAAAGACTTTCTCGCGAAAGGCCGGCATCGCACGCAACCTGGCTCATGCCCTTGGCGCGGGCAATATTGCCCAAGGCCCTGGCTACAAATGCTGCATCGCCGTGGGCCTCTTCCATGCAGGCTTCCAAATAGGCAGCCATTTCTTCGGGAGTGCGCAGGTGTTCGGCGACATCGAAGCGAGTTGTAACGGTCTTGGCCATAATGGCCCTCCTATAGATTCTGTGCAAGACGTAAAGCTGTCTTGATATCCTTGGGCTGGCTATCCTTGTCGCCGCCGGCCAAGAGGATTATCAACTCACGTCCTAGTGTACTGCGTTATAATTGCATGATCTTAACGAGGCGTTGGCTCTGGAGCATTTGAGAACTACAAGTATAGGCCGTGGGTCATTTTCCCCCTTTGAAGGGGGTTAGGGGGATGTTGGATTGCCTGCACAAGCTATCGGCAAGCGCGCAAGAACATCCCCCTAACCCCCTTCAAAGGGGGAAAATAACATGGCCGCTATCTTTACTATAAGTTGCCAACACGGTGACTCACTAGACTAGCAGTACATAATACACATGGTAAGCGGGGCCATAACACGAGCCCACGCCTGGAGGTCGGACAAACAGTCGAGCCACTTGGCAAACGTATCGGTCTTGCAAACCTCTATCACGTCTTAAGTGTATCCAGAAGGCTACGTTTTGTCAACTCCGCGACCGACGCACGTTTGCCCGCGGCTTCCCGCAGGCGCCCGTCACCGAGAAAGAGCAGGCTCAAGAGGACTTCAGGATTGCATGTGCCGGCCGAGACCGCTATGATCACGGTTGTGTGCGGGTTTTCGGACCTCATTCCAATGGTGCTGGGCGCGATCCGTGAGCACTTGGGCCGTCTGATTCGCGAGACGAAACAGAGGTCCTTGTGAGTCGTGCAATCCGTCAAGAACGCCGCCCCGCGCCGCATTGACAACCAAGGAGCTGACCGCCGTATGCCTCAGGAAAACGGTCCCGCCGTCGTACTGGTGAGCGGGGGACTTGACTCGAGCGTACTCCTGCATCACGTCGTGCGCAATCTGCGCCGTGGCCTTGTTCATGTACTGAGTTTCAACTATGGACAGCGGCATTCGAAGGAGTTGGATTGTGCCCGGACGCAGGTGGAACGGTCGGGCGCGGCGACGCACCTAGTTATCGATATCTCGTTCGTGGGCGGTCTTCTCAAGGAAGGGTCCGCGCTGCTCGAGGGCGGGGCGCCCGTTCCCGATCTGACCGCACTCGGGAAAGACGACCTGTCGCAGCCGCCGACCTATGTGCCCAATCGCAACATGATGCTTCTTTCGATGGCCGCGGCCTATGCGGAAGCGCACGGCGTCGTCGATCTGTACTACGGCGCCCAGGCGCAGGACGAGTACGGCTATTGGGACTGCACGGAGGCGTTTCTCGACCGAATCAACCACGTGTTGGCGTTGAACCGGCGCGATCCCGTGACGGTTCACGCGCCGTTTGTGCGCATGAAGAAGTCCGAAATCGTGCGCTTGGGGCTTGCCCTGGGCGTGGATCTTGCCTTGACCTGGAGTTGTTATCGAGGCGGAGAAAAAGCGTGCGGCGCCTGCCCGACATGCGTCGAGCGCCTGAATGCGTTTCGACAGGCGGGCGCCGTTGACCCGTTGCCCTATGGCGGAACCGGTTAGCACCGGAGGAGGAAGAGAGATGTACATCATGCACGTCAGCATTCGCGTCAAGCCGGAGTGCGTCGACGCCTTCATCGAGGCCACCCTCGCCAACGCCCGCGGCAGCGTAAAGGAACCCGGCGTGGCGCGCTTCGACGTCATTCAAGAACTCGAAGATCCGACGCGGTTCAAACTTGTCGAAGTCTACCGATCCGAAGCGGACGTACCGAAGCACAAGGAGACGGCCCATTTCAACGCATGGTTCAAAGTCGCCGAGCCGATGATGGCCGAACCGCGCACGCGCGTGTTCTATCGCAACGTCTTTCCCGAAGACTCCGGCTGGTGAATGGTTGCCAGCTACTTCAACGCGTCCTTGACGTCTCCCGCGACGCGCGTGGGGATTCCCAAGTGCAGGCAGGTGGCGATGAGTTCCTGCAGAATGTCACCGTAGCCGATGGTGATGTGGTTGGACTTGTGGGTGGCCATTAGTTGGTCGCGGCCGTAGCCGGGGATGTTAACGTTGGCGATGGGCCAGACGGGCGTCGTCTTATCGAGACGATCTTGGAGATCCGCCTTGTCCACGTCCATGACCTCGCCGACGCCGCAGTCCATGCCTATCTCGCCGAAGCTTTCATAGAAGCGCGCCCAGGTTATCACGCCGGGCTTGGACACGCCGGAGCAGGTGCCGCCGCCGAGCGGGAAGTACATCGGAGGCTGGCGATAGACCTTTGTGTGTTTCCATCCGCCGAAGTGGGCCGGGGGCGCGCCGCCGCTGATGAGAAACACCCACAGATATTTGCCGTTGTATTCGCGGCCCCAGCGGACGTCGTGGAGCGTCGTTTCCGTCGCCATGCCCTTGCGTTTGTAGATGTCGTGCATGAGCACCTGCGGGATGCCAGAACCCATGTCGCCTTCGTTGAAATGCGGGATGGACTGGCCTTTCGCGATCACTTTATTCGTGGTGAGATCGACGACGTCGGGCCTGTCGGCATTATTGAGCATGCCTTCGACGAGGTCTGAGGCCGGACAGCATCGCACGAGTCCGATTTGGTACGGAATGCCCATGGAGCTCAGGCCGAATCGCTGATACAAGCGCGCGGCCGCCGAGTACATCTTCATCTGCGACTTGACCTGCCCATACACCAGGTCGACATACTGGTCCGTGCCCCAGTCGAACCACGTGCCCTTCTTGATGAGCCAATTCAAGTGCTCTTGCGCTTCCTGATCGCTGACGAGGCTCATCTCCGCGAGGAGATCGGACTGGTTCATATACTCGACCGGCATGCCGATCGCGCCGAGCTTGGCCGGGTTGATCAAGGCGTTCAGCATGCCCATGCATCCGGGATCGAGCTGCCCCATAATCCGCTTCTCGTGCAGGATGTCCGCGGCGAGCTTCTCGCCGAACTTCACTGCTGCCGGCGTGAGCCGGAGTTTAGCGGCGTCGACCACGTGCGAGGTGTCGTGCGTGACGGTTCCGGTCTTGCACCATTGGGCCAGCTTCTTCATGAAACCGTCGTCCTTCGCGAAACTCTCGCTCCAGAGGCGCGAATGTTTCACATTGAGCCGTTCGAGGGTGCCGCTATGGTTCAGCAGCGCGACGAGCCCCGGCCAGGTACCGTCGAAGTTGGCGATGATGAGGATCGGGCCTTTGTGGGTTTGCAGCGGTCCGCACACGTTGTGCGCGTACGCCCAGCAGCTCATAACAACGACGACCGGGGCCTTGGGATCGATCTTCGAGAGGAGCGCCGCCCCTTCGCACTGCTTGGTGACGAACCCATGCTTGCGTTTCGGGTCATACTTGTTCATCACCTCCGCCGTGACGCCGAGTTTCGCGAAAGCCGCCTTGACGCCCTTAAGGGTCTCCTCCTGTTTCGGCCAGCACACCACGCCCGCCGAGTCGCGATAGTCGCCATTAGAGATCAGATAGATTTTGCCGTTCTTACTCATGGTCACTTCCCTTCTGCTTTTTCCGTACCGTGGATGCTCGCCGGTAGCATAGCACATGATCGCGAGAAACGGAATTGGGAAGCAGACGACAATCAGGGAGTGAGAGCGGCCTTCTCAGGCAGTCAGGACTGCAATCCTTACTCTGCGTGACTTCACGGGATCGTATCCGTCTTTGTAAGTATCGGTTTTGAATCCGAGCGCCGAGAGGTGACCGAGGATATTGCTGATTGCGCTCTCGCCGGGGAGGACGCCGACGGACGGATCGGGGTGATCTTCGGTGTAGTTCGCGATAAGCAAGCGGCCGCCGGGCTTGACGAACCGTTCAAGCAGCCGGGTTACATATTCGCGCTCGAACTCAGTGGGTACATAGACCAACTCCGTCCGAACGTAATCGAACCTCATGGGAGGCGTCCAAGTGAAGGCGTTCGCGACGAAGAGATGTTCTGCAAGCTGAGGCAGCCTATTTCGCGCGAGATCAACCAGACGTTCGGAGACATCAACCCCGTACGGATCGATCACGATACCGCGCTCCGCAGTCCACTTGATGCAACACTCGATGAGGTATCCGTTAGCGCAGCCGATATCGAGGAACGAACCGCTCCGTTCGATGCAGTCGGCCACCGGCTTTCGCAACGAAACCCAACGATCCTCGGGACCCGAGAAACCGGACTGCCGCCATGGCTCTACGTGCGAGGTATAGGCGGTCTCGATTACATCGCGGACGTTCTCGAACCACGCACGGAGCTCCGTCGAAGACATCATGGAATAAGCCTTTCATTATAGCGTTACGCGAGATATTAGTTTGGCAGTTCATCCTGCCGGTAGCCTATGTCAAAGCCGGCATCTTCGCGGTGTTCCCCCTTTGAAGGGGGCTAGGGGGATGTTGGGCGGCCAACAGAAGCTTCCGGCGAGAACAAAGAACATCCCCCTAGCCCCCTTCAAAGGGGGAACACCGCCGGCAGCCTGCGCCGAACTTCCTGGACATCGGTGGAACATTAGTCTTCCTCAAGGCGCTGTGATTCTGAGTCATACAGTAGCAGACGGGGTCGCTGTGCTCAACCGATCCGGGGTCGCGGATTTTGACAGCACGAGTGGGGAGATAATATCATCACCTCATCGGGCTAAAGGTTGCGCGTATCTATGGCGCACGGCATTACGCCCCTGACCACGGGTCTCTACAGAGTATGAACATTGTCTGCGAGCGAAGTGTACTTCGAGGATCGGTCGATATCCCGGGATCGAAGTCGCACACGATCCGCGCCGTCGCGATTGCGTCTCTGGCGGAGGGCGAGAGCGTTATTCGCCGCCCGCTGGATTCGCAGGACGCGCGTTCGGCGGTGGCGGCTTTCAGGGCGCTCGGCGCAGAGATTGACGCGCCATCCGATGTGTGGCGTGTGAACGGTATCGACGGGACGCCGAAGACGCCCGCCAATGTCATTGACGTGGCAAACTCCGGGACGACGCTGAACATCGCTCTTGGCTCGTGCTCTCTGCTTCGTTCGGGCGCGGCGGTTTTGACGGGTGACGAGCAGATTCGGCGGCGTCCGTCGGGCCTGCTGGCGATCGCGTTGAACGACCTCGGCGCCTCGGTCCGTTCGACTCGCGCGAACGGGTGCGCGCCGTTTGTGGTGGAAGGGATGCTGCGCGGCGGCGAGACGTCCATCGAGGCCGTAAGCAGCCAGTTCCTGACGAGCCTTCTGATCAACGCGCCGCTGGCGGACGGCGACTCGCATATACGGGTCCCGTTGTTGAACGAGCAGCCGTACGTCGAGATTACGCTGGACTGGCTCAAGCATGAAGGGATCGCGCTCGAGCGCGATGACCTGCGCGAGTTTCGCATCTCCGGCGGGCAACGCTACCGCGCATTCGACCGGCGTATTCCCGGCGACTTCTCGTCCGCGACGTTCTTCCTCGTGGCCGGCGCGCTCGGAGAGAATGACGTGACCTGCCTCGGACTTGACATGAACGATACTCAGGGCGACCGGGCCGTTGTCGACTATCTCCGGCGGATGGGCGCGCGCATCAACGTTGCTCCGGATCGCATACGCGTCCAAGCGGCGGAACTGCACGGGTGCGAAATCGATCTGAACGCAACCCCGGACGCGTTGCCGATGATGGCCGTGGCTGGTTGTTTCGCCGCGGGCGCGACGCGCCTCGTGAACGTGCCGCAGGCGCGCATTAAAGAGACGGATCGCATCGCCGTCATGCGCCAGGAACTCGAGCGGCTCGGGGCGCGCGTCAAGGAGCTTCCCGACGGTCTCGTCATCCAGCAAAGCGAACTCCGCGGTGCGGAAGTGGGCGGTCACGGCGATCACCGCGTGATTATGGCGCTGGCGATCGCGGGCTGCCTAATCCCCGGACCCACGATCATACACGACGCCGAGGCGGTTGCGGTGACTTTTCCAACCTTTGCCGAAGCACTGAGGAAACTGGGAGGCATGGTATCAGCCGAACCCTGAATTCATGAATTCAAAACAGACACTACAACGAAGGAGATAGAAGCATGCTTGGATGTTCATACGGAACGTTATTTCAGACCACCGTGGCCGGCGGAAGTTACCAGGAAGGTTTGACGGCCCATCTGCAAGGGGTCCCGGTTGGACTTTACATCACCGAGGCTGAGATATACGAGGCGCTGTTGACGCGGAAGCCGGGTCAGAGCGAGCTTGCCTCGCCGCGCCGCGAGCCCGACGTGCCGGTGATCTACAGCGGCGTCAATGCCGCGGACACGATGCCGGGTTTCTCGAACAAGGGTTGCACGAACGGGACGCCTATGGTCATCCTGATCCCGAACCTCGACCGGCATTTCGAACATATCGAGCAGTACCAGGTGACGAACCGCACGCCGCGCCCAGGCCATGCCTCATATGCGTCACACCAGAAGTACGGCGAGTGGGACGACGCGATCGGCGCGGGCTTCTTCAGCGGACGTTACACCTCGACCATCGTCGCGGCCGGCGCCGTCGCGCGGCGAGTTCTCAAGCAGCATGGCATCGAGGTCTTCGCGTATGTGAAAGAAGCGGCAGGCATCCGCGCGTCCGACATGCCGCACGACGAGGCCCGGCAAAAAGTCGATGCGTTCCGCGCGGCGCGGCGCGAGTACGACCCCATCTACGACTGGGTCTTCCGTTCCGGGCGCGTCACGCCGGACATGCGCCTTCTCGACAAGATGTCCGTGCTGGCGGAACTCGAACGCGGCCTCATCGCCATTCAGAACAACGCGAAACCGATGAACCCGAAGGCGATCCGCGAACAATACGGCGTCCATCCCACGATGAATTGTCCGGACGTCGACGCCGCCTTCGAGATGGAGAAGCGCATCCTCGAGATCCGCGACGAAGGCGATTCGAGCGGCGGCCTCGTCGAAGTCGTCGCGACGGGATTGCCGACGGGCATGGGCGAGCCGGTGTTCCGCAAACTCGACGGCGAACTGGGCCGCATGATGAGCATCGGCACGATCAAGGCCGTCGAGATCGGCGCGGGCTACGCCGTGAAGGACATGCGCGGCTCTGAGTGCAACGACGCGATCCGCGTCAAAGACGGCAAGGTATGTTTCGAGTCGAACAACGCCGGCGGCATCACAGGCGGCCTGACAACGGGTCAGCCAATCGTCGCCCGGCTCGCCGTCAAGCCGACCCCGACTATCGCCAAGGACCAGCGCACCATCGACAAGGTCTCACTCGAAAACGCAACCCTCAGCGCCGTCACCCGCCGCGATCCGACTATCGTCGCCCGCGTCTGGCCCGTCGCCGAAGCCTTCACGGCAATGGTCCTCCTCGACAACTACATGCAGCACCTCGCCTACCAGGCGCTATGTCCAATGGGCCGCGTCAAGGTACTGTGACCTGCGACTGGAGGCGGGGCGATTTCCGATCACCAATACCGAAGTCCTGGCTGACGAGAGCGTCTCGGATGGCTTCGGCCAGCACGCGGTTGCCTTCGGGATTTGGATGGAAATCGAGAGGCATGAGGAACAGGGGCTTGGCCCGGCCTCGCGCCCGATACGCAGGCGTGGCATCGATGAAGGGAATAGCGAGCTCGGACGTCTTCGTGCGAAGCACATCGCGCAATTGCATGGAAGCCGCGGGATCGTAAATCTGCTCGTACGTCGGAAAATACACGAACATGAGGCGTACGCTTCGCTCCGCGCAGAAGCGATTCATGTGACTGAGGGCGTATAGGTAGTCGTCGAGGCGTGCCCGCATTACCGGTTGAAGTTCGGGATCTCCTATCCCGTAGCTGCGCGAGAACTCCCGCGTGAGTTCGATGTTGCGTTCGTAGTCGGCGGACCCGGGGACGTCGTAGCGGTTCGCCGCGTTAAGGCCGGCGAAGTAGCGTTGATGCGCGCGATACCGGTCGTGCCGGTAACGCAGCACGGCGTCGAGGATCGCCTCGCCGAGGGCCGTCCTGCCAAACAGCAGCCATTCGCTTGCGGCGTCTGGTTCCATGTCTCCAATGTTGAGACTGACCAGTTCCTCGCGCGACTTCGATCTCATTTCGTAAAGGTCGTTTCCGCAAAACGTCAGCAAGACCAAGTCCGGATCGAGTGGCATGCAGAATTTGCGCAGGATGGCGTATTCGCGGTCAATGGTGGCGCCGCCTCGCGCCGCGTTCACGACTTCCACGTTGTGCCCGCCGTTCCGAAGCAGGTCCTGCAATTGCTGGGGATAGGTGTCGGGGTTGTCGACCATGTAGCCGTCCGTGATCGAATCGCCGAGCGCAATGATTCGCGTTATGCCCGCGGGTTTCTCGCGCGAGATCGGGCCGCCGCGAAACCCGATCGCATTCGTCTCGATCGTGTAGGGCAGGGGCATGATGACGACGTTCATCTTCGCGTCGGGACGGTATAAGCTGGTGTTCTTCAATGGCGTGAAGTAGAAGAGTCCTCTGGGAAGGCCGAACAACCCGCGAAGCGCCAGTTCCGCGAGAAGCAAGAGCAGGAGTGCGGTCAGCCCGAGGTACAGGCAATACGCCACAGTTTGTCGTGGCTTGACAAACTGTGACGCTCGTGCAATCTTGTGCGGCACACGTGTCAGCCCGGAAGACATCTAGCTCCCTTCGCGTGGCCGGACGCGTCGCCTTGGACCGCCGCGGCCTATTTGTCGACCAAGACCGCTCTCTCGATAGTATCGACGGTTTCCGAGAAAGCGGACAAGGATGCCTTCAGCATTGGAAACACGAACGACGGAGGGCCGTTCACATCGACCTTCTCTCCAGGGCTAAGCCAAGCGTTGATTTCCTGGCGTAGATCTGAGTGGAGACCGCCCGCCGGGTCTTTCCAATAGGCGCACTGAAATGCCTCGTCATCCGCGTACCAGCACCCGACCCCGACATCGGCGGCACTATCGACCCAGGATCGAGGAAATACCCAATAAGCCACGGATCAGCCTTGTGCGCCGCGCAAAGGGCCTCGGCGCGTTTCTCGCAGAACCGCATCCACTTCGGACTGAACACGTTTGGGAACCCTGTCCATGTTGTCTTGGGACACAAGTCGTCGTAGTCCGAAAACGCCGTACCCAGGCCGAGGGTCTCGATGTGCGGGAGCTTCTTGTATCGCAGGCTTGTCGAGTGGTTGGCGGCCAGGGCGTTGAAGTTCCATTGCACGAGGCGTTCAATCGTTGCGTCCGCCCACTTCGCCTCGCGGCCGTACTTTTCCTCGCAGTTCCGCGAATACGGCGCATAGCCTAGCTTCTGACACCAGTGCACATTGTAGTTTGCGTGATCCGTTCCCACGACGTAGAAGGCTTGGCCGTTCGGATCGATTATCCACCAGCGCCCCGCCACTTTATTGGGATGGAAGAAACCCGTGGCGGGCGCGGTAACGGACGCGTATCCCGGCAGTGTGTAGGCGGGAAAGGAGGGCGGTTTCACTTCCGGGCCAGGGGCGGTCTCGTTTACCACCACGTGAACATCGTCGAATCGCGCCTCGAAGTGTGCGCAGGCCAGGGCCGGGCGGCCGCATTTCACTGCGCGGTTGTCGAGCGCGTATCCCATCTGCGCGCGCCGCGTACCGTCCTGCTCGATCAGTTCGCCGCGAATTGCGTCCGGCGAAAGCGTCATCCGCAGGCGATACGGTACGCCGTACTCCCAGTTGAAGTCCCGGCCCTCGGAGGCGGCGGGCGTCAATCGCGAGTCCTTGTTGTTCTCGGACAACCACACGCCGTCGAGCATCTCCGCTAGTTCAACGAAATGGCGTTTGCCCCGGGCCACCGGCGCTTCCGACAGGGCGAGATGCCAGTAGTTCAGATCGTCCAATCTCAAGGCGATCCCTGCAACAGCCCAGTCGTCTCCCGCGTGCTGCTTCACCATGGCGGTCGCTTCGAATGAGAGGTCCTTCCCGTACGGCGCGCTCTCGAGAATCGCGAACGATCGCTGACCGCGCGGATACGCCATGGCGCCGTTGACGACCTCCCACGCCACACTCTTGGTGTACCAAGCCGGCGCGCCATCGGATCCATCCGGATAGTCAAACCGGTCCGTATACTCGAAAGCGCCCAGACCGGCAACCGCTACCAGCACGATCGCTACCATTACCTGCTCTCCCATCCCACGTGCGTTCTTCCAGCATCCTAAGACGGTCGCGTGCGCATTGTCCACAAGGGTAAGCGCGCAATATTCGCTTCGTTTCGCAGGCGTAGCATCCGGCGCCTCGGCGGAAGGCCCCGTTTCCTGCCTTCTCGGGCGAGATCCCGAGTTCGGCAAGCATGGCCGGATCAGGATGGTAGGGCTCGGCGCATTCAAGACACACAAGCCGCACGAGCCGTTGGGCAATGACAGCTTCCCCGAGGAGGCCAAGAGATACGGCTCAATCCCGATGTCGAACAGTCGCGGTATGGCGCCGGGGGCATCGTTGATGTGGAGCGTACTGAACGCGAGATGGCCCGTCAAGGCGCAACGGATAGCGCGTTCGGCTCTCTCAGTCTCGAATCTCCGCGACCAGCATCACGTCCGGGTCGTGCCGAAGTATCGGACGGAGATCACGCACCTACAAGCGCAACAAGTGGTTACTGTCCCTCATTGTCCCGGGAAAGTGCCCGTGTTTGCGAATGGAAGCGCGTGTGGTAGAATGCCTATGTGGCAGGGCAAACCACCAGGACGGTGAGGCATCCTGCCTTCTCGTGTTTTGTTCCCGACAGTAAACCGGCTTGTACCGTCAGAAGTCGGAACGTTAACAATCATGGAGGTAAGGCAGATGGCCTGGAAACGTCTTCTCGCGTGTTCAATCCTGGTCCCGGTGCTGGTTCTTTCGATAGGCTGCCCGCAGAAACCAGGGGCGCTTACGGTCAACCTCGCGCCCGACGAAGCCGTTGCGGCGGCCGCCCAGTGGCAGGTGGACGGCGGCGCGTGGCAGAACAGCGGGGCCACGGTTTCGGGCCTTTCCGCGGGCGACCACAGAGTCACGTTCAGTGAAGCCCCCGGGTGGTACGCCCCGGCCACGTATACGGCCACGATTACCGCGGGCCAGACTTCATCGGTGACGCGCACATACATGCCCGGGGACGCGCAATGGGAGCCGGATTCGTTCACGTACAGCGTGACAACCGCGCCAAACACCGTCCAGATCGACGAGAGCCATCTCGGCCTGCTCATGAACTCCGATACGGAACTCAATGTCTACACCTTCAATGCGGCGGGCCTGCAAACCGCCGGACTCGTCCTCGCCGTGGGCAAACCGCTCATCATCCACGGCATTGCGGTGCGCAAGATCTCCTCGGTGACGACGGTAGGCGGAAACCTCGTTGTCGAGACGGAGTTCGTGCCATTGAATGAGGTCTTTACCGACGGGACGATTGCCTGGGACTACGGCGTCGAGTTCACTCCCGACAAGATCAAATCCATCGAGATCGCCGGCAAAGAGTACGCTGTGCCGAAGGACGGCACGCCCATCAACATCTCATTCGAGATCGGCGAGTTCAAGTACGAGATAAAGGCCACCCTCGACACGGAGACCTCAACCTATGAATTCAAGGTGACAAAAGGAATTGTGTCCACCGTCGAAGGACGCTTCGTGGCGAGCGGCAAGATCACGCGGTTCCGCAGCCAGAACAACTTCGAACTCGGCGGCGGGCAACTGCAACAGTGGGGCAGCAACCTGTCCGGCATGCGCGGCGATGTGACACTTGACTTGGTCGTGGCTGGATCGGGCCGGGATGTCATCGACTACAAGCTTCCGGTGCCGATCATGAAGATCCCGTTCCTGGTCGGTCCTATCCCGGTCGTGCTGGGCATCAAGATCCAGTTCGTCATCAACGGTTCAGTCCCAGTGGACGGCTCTTCCCGGGTGAGGACGGGTTTCACCTATGACAGCGACCTCGGCCTGAGCTTCAACGGCACGTCGGTCTCCGCGGGCGGCAGCCTTGCCGGCCTTACCTTCGGAGACGACGATATGCACGAGACCGGCGCCTCGGGCGCCGTCGGCATGAACTTCGGCGTCGGATTCCCTCGCGTGGAACTGAGCATCCTCGGAGACAGCATCGTTCCCTGGGCGCAGACGGCGTTTCTAGTCGGCGGGACTTTCACCTTCACGCCGCCGTGCCAGACCGCCGACGCACAATTCCTCGGCGCTATGGGTTACAAGCTCGGCCTCTTCGGCTTCGACCTGCTGTCCGGAAAGCACACGTTGTTCAGCCACACCAAGAAACTCCTCCGCTCGGGCCAGTGCCCCGAAGGAAGCAAAAGCGACGAAGAAATGGAAGCCGAGGACATGCTGCTCGGGGCGAGTCCGCTGTTCTGATCGGCATCCGACATGCGTTCTCGAAGCCGAGCCCGTCTTGGCAGGCCGGAGACGTGTGTCCGGCGGCGCCTTGCATCTGACGGAGAGGAGTGACGATGTCCTTACGCGGCGTATTCTTTGATCTGTATGGCACCTTGCTCTGCTACGGCGACATGCAGGCCGCGTGGACGGACTGGATGCACGCCTTCCACGAGTCCCTTGTCCCGCACGGCTTGCGGATCCCGCCCGCCGAATTCGCGCTGCAATGCGACGGCTTCTTCACCCAACCCGAGCCGGAGCGTAGCGACGGGGCATTCACCACATACGAGGCGCGGGTCAACGCGCTCTGCGCGGAACTCGATCTCGAGGTCCCCGCAGCGCGCATTCCAGGGATCGCGAACGCGGCCGCGGCCGCGTGGCACCGCTACCTCCATGTCGACCCGGAATGTCACGCCGTGCTCGGCGAACTGCGCAAACGTTACAAGCTCGCGCTGATCTCGAACTTCGACCATCCGCCCTACGCCGAACGGCTGCTGTCCGACCTGAAGCTGACGGACTTCTTCACAACCATCGTCATCTCGGGCGCGGTCGGCGTGAAGAAGCCCGATCCCCGGATCTTCCACATCGCCCTTGAAAGAACCGGCCTCGAACCCAACGAAGTCGTGTACGTTGGCGACACCGACGAGGACATGCTCGGCGCACACGCCGCGGGCATCCAGCCGATCCTTATCGCTCGCGACTCACGCCCCGCCCAATCCGCGGCCTTGGACTTCCACGCCGGCGACGGCGCCTCGCCGGTCGCGTCCGCCGGAACGGAATGCGCAACAGGCATGTTGTCGATGGATTCTCTTGCAGGACTTCTCGGTTTGATTTCGCAGCGGCTCTGAGCGCGCAACACCTTGGCGACGGAATCCAGATAGCCCGCGGTCTCCTCCTAAACCGGCGCGCGCCGCATAGTAATCAGCCACTAAGTCCGCCGTGGGCGGCCAGGTGTTCTTTCACCGCCGCGACGACCTCATTCTGCTGTTCGGGCGTCAACTCGGCGTACATCGGCAGCGCGAGGACCTCCTTGCATGCGCGGGACGCGGCGGGAAAGTCTTCGTCCGCGTATCCGAGGTGCTGGAAGCACTGTTGGCGGTGAAGTGGAAGCGGGTAGAACACCGCGCAACCGATCCCCTTTTTTGTTAGCAGGGTCTTTGCCTCATCGCGCCTGGGCAGGCGGATGACGTATTGGTGGTATACGTGGAAATTGCCCGGCGTTTCTTTGGGAGTGACCACTTCGGGCACGTCGGCCAACAGCGCGTCGTAGTAAGCCGCGCGTTCACGGCGCCGAAGGTTCCACGCGTCAAGATACTTCAGCTTGACGTCGAGCACGGACGCTTGGATGGCGTCGAGCCGGCTGTTCGTGCCCACGATGCGATGGTAGTAGGTGCGGTCGCCGCCGTGTGCGCGCAACAGACGGACGAGGCCGCCGAGTTCGTGGTCCCGCGTGACCACCGCGCCGCCGTCTCCCGCGCCGCCGAGGTTCTTCGTCGGGTAGAAGCTTATGGCCGCGGCGTCGCCGAGGGTACAGGCGGGCCGACCCTTGTACCGCGCTCCCAGTGACTGTGCCGCGTCTTCGATGACGCGTAGATCATGCGCCCGCCCCGCAATCGACATGATGGGGTCCATATCCGCGCATTGGCCGTACAGATGCACCGGGACGATCACGCGGGTCCTGTCCGCAACGTGCGACTCGATCCGTGCGACATCGATGTTGAACGTCGCCGGATCGATGTCGACGAACACCGGCTTGGCGCCTGCGTTTGCAATCGCGCCCGCCGTCGCGAAGAACGAGAACGTGGTTGTGATAACCTCGTCGCCCTCCTTGACGCCGGCCGCCTTTAGCGCCAACAATAGGGCGTCGGTGCCGGAGGCTACGGAAAGGGCGTGGTCGACGCCGAGGTACCGTGCGATGGCGGATTCAAACTGCTCGACCTTGGGCCCCCCGACAAACCCCTGCGACTCGAAGACCTCCGCGACCGCCGCATCGATCTCCGGCTTGATTGAGCGGTACTGCGCCCGCAAATCTATCATCGGCACCGTCATGTTTTTGCTCCGCGCCCCGGAATTCGGCGAGAGTAGCAAATGCGCGACGGCCATTCAAACCAAGTATGCCAACCAGGTATGCCAATTGACCGAGGCCTCTCTTGCAAATTGAACATTGATTATTCATAATGTATGGACTTGCTTGGAGAAGAACTATGATCCGACGGCACCTTCAAACAGCCTTGGAGGCCAATGCCAAGAGATATCCGGTCGTCACGGTGACGGGGCCTCGGCAGTCCGGCAAGACGACCCTGGTGCGCAGCTTGTTTCGCGCGCACGATTACGTGTCTTTGGAAAACCCTGATGACCGTGCCTTTGCCCTTGAGGATCCGCGCGGCTTCCTGAACCAGTTTCCCGCGGGGGTAATACTGGACGAAGTCCAGCGGTCCCCCGACCTGCTCTCCTACATCCAAGGCATCGTGGACAAGGAGGACCTGCCGGGACGATTCATCCTTACAGGCTCTCAGAACCTCCTGCTTCTCGAACACGTGAGCCAGAGTCTCGCCGGGCGCACCTCGATTCTCCACCTGCTCCCGTTTTCGCGAGGCGAACTTACTGGCCGGAAGCCGATGCCCTTGACGGACATTGGGAGAAAAATCCCAAGAAACCAGCCTGTGGGGGACAACATCTTCAACATGCTCTTTGTTGGGTTCTACCCGCGAATCCACGACAAGAACCTCGAGCCACAGGGATGGCTGCGGAACTACTACCAGACATACGTCGAACGCGATGTGCGCAATATCGTGAATGTGGGAGATATCGAAGCTTTCGACAGGTTTGTGCGACTGTGCGCCGGGCGGTCGGGACAACTGCTTAATCTCTCGTCGCTAGGTGCTGACTGTGGCGTGAGTCATGCGACTGCCAGGCGGTGGCTCTCGGTGTTGGATGCGAGTTTCATTGTCTATCTTCTTCGTCCTCATCACAAGAACTTCAGTAAACGGCTCGTCAGATCGCCCAAGCTCTATTTCATCGACCCCGGCCTCTTGTGCTATCTCCTGCGGATCCGTTCCCCGCAAGAGTTGGTGACACATCCTTCAAGAGGCGCCGTTTTCGAAACGTACGCATTGGCGGAACTGCTGAAGTCGTACCTGAACCAAGGCGCCGACCCGGACGTGTACTTCTGGCGAGACTCCAGCGGCCACGAAGTGGACTTCATTCTGGACTGCGGCCAGTCCCTGGTGCCCGTGGAAGCAAAGTCGGGAGAAACGGTGGCCAGCGATTTCTTTAAGGGACTAGAATACTGGCGATCGCTACCCGGGCAGGAAGATGCTCCGGCGGCGCTTCTGTACGGGGGAGCGACCTCGGCAAGACGCAAAGGGATCGCAGTCTATTCATGGCAACACTGGCTCTGAGCGGACGAATCCTTATTGGCCCGTTAGCGCGCCGGCCCTGCGAACGTTCATGTGGAGACCTCCTGTGCGGTTTCGTCAAGTGCGCATTGAAGCCGCGATGCGGCTGAGTTCGTCGAACGCGGGTCCCGCGATGGGGATATCCCGGTGGAACACTTCAGAAATGACGCGCGTCCAGCCGTGAATGAAGTAGACCCACCCGTCTTCGATTCGTAAACGCCGCGTTTCCCGCTGACATCTGGCTTGCTCGAGAAAGCCGAGGTCGCCGCGGTAGTTGAAGTCCCATGCTATGCCGTTTTCGGGGAAAACCGCGGCGTTGGTCAACGGGGATCCCGGCGCGTCCTTGCCCAGTCCGGTGGCGTTGATGACCAGTGAACCAGGCCGCAGCGTTGCGAGCACCCGGTCGTTGTCCTCCGGCGCCGGACAATGAACATACTCGACCGGTATGCCGGGATTGATCCGATCGTGTATCGTCTTCATTTCGTCGAGCCGCGGCACGCTGCGGTTGGATACCACGATCCTGGCGGGCCGGTTCAGTGGGGCGCACTGCTCCATCAAGTGGGTCGTGACCGCAATGGACGACCCTCCGGCGCCGATAACAAAGACCTCGGCTCCCGTATCGCGCCAGTAGTTCGGATCGAGGAAGGCTTCGAGCGCAAGGCCGCTCGCGATCGGGTCTTTGGCGTGACCCACGAGCAGGGCATCGCGTTTGGATATGCTGCTGATCTCGCCCATCAACTCGGCGTATGGGTCGAGTTCGTCGAAAATGTCGCGACACGCCTTGAGCAGGTCGATCTTGTGCGTTGTGACCAGAGCGCCCAGTGAATTTGGGTCTGATTTGATGAAAGAGACCACGCGGCGGTACACCCGTGGGTCATCGCGCACTTTGCAGTCGATCCCTTGGATGACGGGGCGGCCCAGCCCGAGGCACTCAACCCATTTGGGAAAAACCTTCATGATGGCGGACCTGCCCGTGCTGACCCCGATGAAATACATGGTTGGTTGCATTGCTTTCGGGAACACGGCTTCGATTGTGCCTGTCCATGGAGTGGCGCGCTCGTGTGCCGGCCCAGCATCCGCCATGGGGTAAGTCTCCGCGCCAGGCTGGTTCTGTTTCGTCCACTTGGCGCTCGGATAATGTACATCTGCTCCGGCATCATCTCAAGATCCAGCTTGTGGCCACAGGCGGATTCAGGAGATGGGCACTGGGTTTCTCCCGTGGCATGTGGTAGAGTCTTCTCAGTAGAGATTGGGGCAGGGGATCTCGTTGACGAGTCGAGGGTATGGTGATGGGGCGCAGGGCCGAGGGTTTCAGTCTGGTTGAGTTGTTGGTGTGTGTGGGTATCGTAACGATTCTCATGGCCATGTACCTGCCGGCGCTGTCCAGGGCGCGCAAACAAGCTGAAGCGGTTGTCGTCAAAGAGGGGTTCCGCCAAGAATACATCGGGCGCTTTGCGGACACGGCCAATGTTGCCCGTCCGACCGCAGGGTCCGTCGGCGAAGCGGCTCAGTTGCGCGCCGACGCGCGGGCCGCGTTCCGGCGCAACATGACCATGACCGGTCGCGAAACTCTTGTGACCTCCACCCTCTGGCAGGTCACGTCCGAGGCCGAGTTTCTCGCCTACTGGCACACGCTAATCAACCCAGAGGCTTCGGGTCCTATCGAGGGGCGCGATGGCGGGATTGTCGTGACGGACGAGGCCGGGAACGAGTACGTGTTGCAATCTCTTGAGGCGGGACCGCAGACTGGGCAGCCCTTCCCCGTTGCATGGGAGTTCTTGTCGTCGAATCTCTCCGAAAGCACCGCCGGTACGCTCGGGACGAACGTCCTGTACAGCGACGGCCATGTGGAATACATGTCCTATCCGAGCGGCTATCCCGCATGCCGGAGCGTTGCCGAACTCTCGCACCGGTTTGTGGCGGAGTCGCGCTGAGTAGACGCGGCGTCCTCGCCGCGTTTCGGCGAAAACATCTCGCGTCAGGCGGTTCTTGAGGAAGACGCGGCGAGGACGCCGCGGCCACGAGCCCAAGCGGCGCGGGTTGTCCGGGCGCCGGTTTGCGCCGACACCGCCACTTGTGCTAAATTCCTCGTGAAAGGGCGCTGGAAGAATGCCAGCGTCCGCGGTGAGAGTGCCGCTGTCCGCTAGACGGACATAACCTGATTGCGCGTGCGCTTTCCGCGCAAGTATCTCTGGCAATGAACCCCTGGCTACGGCTGTGGCATTTGGAGGATTGGAGTTGTGAAAAAGGGTACGCATCCGGAATACGGTCCGGCTCGAGTCACGTGCGCTTGCGGTAACACGTTTGAAACGCAGTCGACCAAGAAGGCCATCAACGTCGAAATCTGCTCGTCCTGCCATCCGTTCTTCACGGGCAAACAGAAATTCGTCGACAGCGAAGGACGGGTCGAGCGGTTCCACAGGAAATACGGAAAGAAGAGTTAACCCTGTATGGAGCGGCTCATGCGCGACAAGCTCCTCGCCGTGGTCGACGAGGCGGAGCGGCGTTCCTCGGAAATGGCCACGACCGAGGTCGCTTCCAATCCGGAAGCATATCGCCGTCACGCCAAAGCCTTGGCGGATATCCAGGAACTCGTTTCGTGTTTCCGCCACTACCAGTTGAGTGAGCAGCGCCTCGAAGAGGCGGAGCAGATCCTGCGCGGCGAAACGGATATCGAGTTGCGCGGTATGGCGGAAGAGGAGAAGCGCGAGCTCACGGCCACTCTTGAGAACCTCGATATCCGGCTTAAGGTCCTCCTTCTCCCCAAAGACCCGCTTGACGCCAAGAATACGATCATCGAGATCCGCGCCGGGACTGGCGGAGAGGAGGCCGCCCTGTTCGCCTCCGATCTGTACCGTATGTATTCGCGCCTCGCGGAACTGAAGGGCTGGAAGATCGAGGTGATGAACTCCAATGCCACCGGCCTCGGCGGTCTCAAAGAAATCAGTTTCAAGGTGACCGGCGACAACGTTTACAGCCAACTGAAGTTCGAGGCGGGCACGCACCGCGTCCAGCGTGTTCCCGCGACCGAGGCCCAGGGCCGCATTCACACCTCCGCCGTCACCGTCGCCGTCCTTCCGGAAGCGGAAGAGGTTGACGTTCACATCGATGCCGCCGACCTTCAGATCGACGTCTACCGTTCATCCGGACCCGGCGGACAGAGCGTGAACACGACCGATTCAGCCGTGCGCGTGACCCACAAGCCCACGGGCCTTGTCGTCACCTGCCAGGACGAGAAATCACAGCACAAGAATAAGGCCAAGGCCATTTCGATTCTTCGCTCGCGCCTGCTCGCGGCAAAGATCGAGGCGGAAAACAGCCTGCGCGCGGCGACGCGCCGCAGCCAGGTGGGCACCGGAGATCGCAGCGAAAAAATCCGCACGTACAACTTTCCCCAGAACCGCGTCACGGACCACCGCGTCAACGTGAGCCTGCATTCGCTGGACGCGGTGATGGAGGGAAACATCAACCAGATCATCGAAGCGCTCGTGGCCGCCGACCACGCGCGGCGTCTTGCCGAAATGTGATGGAACCGGCCGCCGAAAAGCCCGCGTTCGAGATTCCCACCCATGCGGAACGCATCGCGTTCGCAATCAAACGTCTTTCCGGCGTCACCGACACGCCGCGCCTCGATGCGGAGATCATTCTGGCCCACGCCCTCGGCATTTCCCGATCCTCGCTTCTTGCGCGCCTCCGGGATCGCGCCCCGGCGCCGGCCTTTGACGCCATGATCGAGCGTCGAGCGGCCTCCGAGCCGATTGCGTACATCCTGGGCGAATGGGAGTTCTTCTCGCTGCGCCTGAAAGTGACCCCGCCTCTACTCGTGCCGCGACCCGAGACCGAACATCTGGTCGAAGCCGTGCTCGAGTTCGTGGGTCAGAGACCGGCCGATATCCTCGAGATCGGGACCGGTACGGGCTGTATTGCGGTTGCCATTGCACACAACGCGCCGAACTCCAGGCTCATCGCGACGGATATCAGCGAGATCGCCATCGAAACCGCCGCGGAAAACAGCCGCAGGCATGACGCGGCGGATCGCGTCACGTTTCGCCGGGGCGATCTCTTTGACGTGATCGCCGGCACGGATCCGCTGTTTGATGTCATATGTTCGAATCCGCCGTACGTGGAAGAAGACGAGTGGGAGAGATTGGAACCTGTCATACGTCTTTACGAAGATCGGGCGGCGCTCGTGGCCGGGCACGACGGCCTGGATATCATCCGCCGTCTTGCAGAAGAAGCGCAAGCCTATCTGAAGCCCGCGGGATTATTGGCCATCGAGATCGGAATGGGCCAGCGGGACGCGGTCAACACGCTTCTTCTTCAATGCGGCTATGAGAGTATCCGCTTTCGCCACGACCTTGCGGGCATCCCCAGGATCGCCCTCGCCAAGCGTCCATCGTAGCCACCTTGGAGTCTGTTCGTGATCATAGTCCCAATCCGGTATTGTCACATACCGCCCGCTTTCGGGTAGAATACCGATACTTGAATCCGGGGCTGAGAACCCGTGATCATAAGAAGCAATAAGGCAGATGCGACGAAAGAAGTCTCGACGATGCTGAATCACTCTCCCCCGATGCCGCAGAAATACGACCTGTTCGGCATCGATGTCAGTTCAGTGCAATATGATCAGGAGTTGGAGTGCATCATTCATGCCGCAAAGCTCAGGCAACCCTTTCTTGTTTCGCATCTGGCGGTTCACGGGCTGATGGAAGGCTGCAGGGATGCGGAACTCGGGACCATGCTGAATCAGTTTGACATCCTCGCCCCGGATGGCCAGCCGGTGCGGCACGCGTTGAACGTGCTGTACAAGACGGGCATGCGCGAGAACTGCCGAGGGTCCGAGTTGATGCTTCGCTTATGCCGACGCGCGGCGGACGAGGGCATCGCGATTTGTCTTTATGGCAGCACTCAGTCGGTTGTCGAGGCGTTGCGCCTGAATCTGATTGTTCGGTTTCCCGGCCTTAACATCGTATGGGCGGAACCTTCACTGTTCCGTCCGCTGACGGAACAGGAGGACGCCGCTCTCGTCGAACGGGTGAACGAAAGCGGGGCCGGCATTCTGTTTCTGGGACTCGGCTGTCCGCTGCAAGAGCGGTTTGCCTTTGCGCATCGGGACAGATTCCAGGCCGTGCAGATCTGTGTCGGCGCCGCCTTCGACTTTCTCTCCGGCAACAAGAAAATGGCCCCCGTGTGGATGTCGCGCCATTGCCTCGAGTGGGCCTTCCGCTTGGGTCAGGAGCCTCGCCGTCTGTTCGCGCGATACCTTGTGAAGAATACCGGCTTCCTCTGGAGGTTCGTGTTATACTCTCTCAGCTACCGGAAAAAGCGGTCCAAGACATAGTCGAGCGTCTGGGGCGCCGCCCCTTCGAGCAACCAGGAGTTCCGGGCATGCCGAGAGTGTTGTATCAAGTCCTTCGCGTCGTCTACATGACGTACGTGGGGTTTGCGAACCACTTCATCACCCGCATCCCTCTCAACTGCATTCGCGTCTTCCTATATCGTTACCTGTATTTCATGAAGATCGGCAAAGGCACGCAGATTCAAATGGGCGTGCGTTTCAGGCGGCCGAGGAGCATCGTGATCGGCCACGACACAAACATCCATCCCGACTGCTTCCTGGATGGCCTTGAGACCCTTGCCATTGGAGACAACGTCGACATCGGCGACCAGGTCATGATGTGGTGCGGGGGGCATGACGTCCAGTCGCCGGACTATGTGGCCGTCAAGACGCCCATCGTGATTGAGAATCGCGCCTGCATTTTCGCGCGCGCCATGCTGGTCAGGGGCGTTCGCATCGGAGAGGGGGCCGTCGTGGCGGCGGGCAGCATTGTAACGAAGGACGTCCCGCCGTACACCATCGTTGCCGGGAATCCCGCCGGCAAGATCGGCGAGCGAACGAAGAACCTCACCTATTCCCTGAATCCCCGCGTCATCAACCGCACGTGGTGATATGAACAGCCAAGAGACGAATCCCGGCGAAATCAAGCATCCCATCGAGGCGCCTCGACCGCCGCAACGAACGCGCGACCTCTCTTTCGACGCGTTCCGGGGGATAGCCATCCTGTTCGTTGCGATGGCGCACGCCACGGTGTGCGGTTTCGAGTTTCACCATGCCGAGGCGGGGCGCTGGTATTACTACATCAGCATATCCTTTCGAGAATTCGTAATATGCGCAATACCGATGTTCCTTTTTGTCTCGGGCTACTGGCTTGCGGGAACACGGTTCGAGTCTCTCTCCGACTACTCCGCCTTTCTCAGAAAACGGCTTGCACGGATACTGATTCCGTATCTGTTTTGGTCCGCGTTTTTCTATGCCGTCCACGCCTCGCGTGGCGGGCCGTATTCCGCCCACGACTTCGCCTTCAAGCTCCTCACGGGTCAGGTCGAGGGCCTCTATTTCTTCCTTGTCATGCTGGCCCAGTTCTACGTGCTGACACCGCTCTTCATCCGTCTGTCCGGCGTGCGCGGGGCCACGTGGGCCATTGTTTGCGCACACGTTCTGTTTGTTGCGCTCCTCTACGCCTTGCGGTTCGGTTACGACAAGAACATCTCGTTCACCTACATCAAGATCCCATTCCTTTCATGGCTATCGCTTTTCTATATGGGCGTCATATTCCGCGGGCGGCCGGATGCCCTTGAACGCGTGAAGGCATCGTGGCTCGCCGGGGCCGCCGCACTCTTTTATCTGCTGTCTCTGGTCGAGGGCGGACTCCTGATCCACTATGACTGCTTCGAGTTTGGAATCTCGGATATCAAGTACACGACCCTCCTGTATGGCGCCGCCGTCGTCGCCTTGTTCTTCAAGACCCGCCGCTACGTGAATTGGCCGCGTTTCCTCGTCATCCTCGGCGACTACTCCTTCGGGATCTACTTCATACACGGATTCTTCATGCGGGCTTTGCACAAGACGCTCATGCCAAGTATTCCCGCGCTATACAACTTCCAGCCGCTTTATCAAGTGACAATCACGTTCGCGGCCGTCGGGATCAGTTGCGTTATCATCCATGCAACGCGAAAAGTCATCGGCAAGGAGAGTGCGGCGAGGCTGTTGGGCTTCTAGCTATTGTGTTTTGGCATGGCCGTGAATCGGCGTCAGTAGTTCTTGAGCACGTAGAAGAAGTCGCGGGTGTCGTTCTTTTGGAGGAACTTGAGGCTGCCGTCATTCCCGTTGCCGCTCGCCATGTCCTTGTGGAGGTATTCGGCCCCGGATACCTTTCCTTCCGCGTCCCGGTTGTAGAGGGCCGCGTAGCAGTAGTTGGGCGTGTTCATGTCCAGGAGCATCCCGTAGCGGCACTGATACGCCTGGAAAACACGCGCCATAGCGTTGGGCGTCGCGCCGGTGAAGCACGCGAACAGCAGAAAACGACTGCCCTTGTACTCCTGTACGGCGATGCCCGACCGCAACGTCACGAAATCGCCGTTTTGATCGCCGGACCAGGAACCAGCGCCCCAGTCGTTCAGGAGGGCGTTTGGAATGCTGATGCCGTTCTGATCGACGCCTTCCACAATCGGGACGCAGTTCTGGCGTGCATGAGTAAGTTGCGGCATGAGGCCCGTGCCGTCTTCAGGCCATGTAAGGAGACTCAGCGCGCCGTCGCGCGAGATCGCGGCGGTGGCGATCCCAGGCAGCAGGCGGCTGAACACGACGCCCTGTTCCATGAACCCGAAGTGGCTTCCGTTGTTCACTTTCGATAGCGGCCCCGTTTTGAAGAAGCCGTGCTCGCGTTTGAACCCGCCGATGAATGTCCCGATAACCCAGGGCGCGTAGTATGGCGGAACGACGCCCACGGAGCAGAACGGACTCTTCGAATCGAATCCATCCGGCCCCTTGCCCCCTTTCGTGGCCTGTTCCGCGCGCGGCGACCAATCAAGTCCGGGGTGTTCCGCGCCCAGCCCATAGCCGAAGCGGAACTTGCTCAGGTCGAATGCGACGAGGTACACGAGCGCATCGGCCTCGCGCCGTCCCTTGTCATGACTTCCAATCGCGCCCACCCGGTCGGTGTAGGCATCCATGATCTTCTTCTCGACGATTGTGGGCTTCATCATGCTTACGAAGACGAAGGGATGGTTGACGGCCTTGTACCATCGGCCGTAGTAGTGCCGGTTGTCCACCGCGTCCGTGGCGATGCCGAGATTCGGAGGGGCAAGGTACAAGTCGACCTGGGTCTCTTCGACGCGCGCGTCAAGCGGATACGTCTTGCCGGGTGCGTGCGCGGCGGAAGCCGCGGCGCACAGTTTGTCGCCGTTTGACAAACTGTGATGATCTTCGCCCAGTTCCGGCTTGGCGATCAGATAAGGCTTCGCGTATGCGACCAGCCAGTCCCCCAGTCGCGTTTCGCGAAGCAGGTCCGTTGCAATCTCGAGCTTCGTCGCGGACCCTGGTTTCTGGCTTCTTATATACACGAACCCGCCGCAGATGGCCGTCAACGGCGATTCGAACGCGTGGTTCGGTTTCAGAATCTCGGCGAGGGACGGTTCCGGATTGAGCTGGAACCCGTCGTTTGGGGTCGCGCCGGCCCCGGACGGCGGCGCGTTTGCGCTCGCCCAGAATGGAAACGCGCGAGCCTGCTCACCATCGACCACAACGGTGAGTCCGTCGCGGTACAGCGTCAATTTCGGCTTGCTGACGGGGTCGCCATGGAGCGAGGCGACCTCGAGATGCAAGGTGTTTTTCAGTCCGCCGACGTTAACCTCCAGAACGTACCAACTCCCGACGGAAGGGTTCGCGTTCGTCAACGTGATTTCGTCTCCACGCGCATTCGCGACGCGACGCGCTGTCTTGAATGGCTGAAGTCCCATGACGGAATCGACAGGAGTGAAGTGGATGGACTGGGTCGGGTAGCGGTTCGTCTGGTCGGTTTGTCCCGTGGACGGAGTCGCAACAGCAGCGCCGTCTTTCTCACTGGAACCGGCTGGTAACGACACGGAAAGCCCCAATCGCCCCTCGCGGGGACCGGCATTGCCGCTTGCCGGTGGGAAATCATCCGAATTCAGTCCGCCCAACGGCCCGGGCAACGCGTCGTCAACGCTCAGCGCATCGGCGTCAAGTCCGCGCAGGCGCAGTCTTTCTCCGGATAAGCGCGGCGTCAATGACAGCCGCGGGGCGAACGGTTCTTCCGTCTCTGTCGCTTCTTTTTGTGCTGGCGCCGCGACCTCCGCGGGAACGGATGTCTTGTCAATCAGAGGAGCATCGCCGCGCGAGCCAAACAATACGTACGCCGCGATCGCGCCTCCCGCGAAGATGATCGCCGCGGCCAGCACGATTCCGGAGATGAGCCATATGGAACGCCCGCCGCGTTTGGCCTTTGGCGCGGCCGCGGGTTTTCGCGTGGAAACCGCTGAGGCCGCGTCGGAGGTCGCGCCGGCCTTCCTTGCCTCGATCGCGTCCAATTTATCCGACAGCTTTTTCCACCGAGGGTCCTTGAAACCGTCGCGCAGTTTCTCGCAATCCCGCCGGGCCTCGTCCATGCGCCCCAGCTTCGTCAGACAACGCACGCGCGCGTACATGCAATCCGCGTCTTTCTCATTGCCCGCGCGCTCCAGCACGCCCAATGCTTCGGCATATCGTTGCTGCTGAAAGAGGGTCTTCGCCTTGTTGTATATTTGCCCTGGGTTCGTTGTCGCCATGCGGGAACCAACCATCACTCAAGTCACGAGAATGTACTCGAACCGGGACCGGATTTCCAGTCTGCCGGGCTCGCGGTCGCCGATCTGGCCCGTTTCCCACATCCGCGCCGAATCGGCTACAATGGGACCCATGGGTCAAGCATCGCCGGAAATATGGAGCGTCAGCCAACTGACGCGGCGCGTCAAGGGCCTCCTCGAGGCCGAGATCAGCTATGTCTGGGTTTCGGGGGAGATCTCGAACTACCGCGTCTCGCCGGCCGGGCACGCCTATTTCACGCTGAAGGACGCTGACAGCCAAGTGGATGCGGTCATGTTCCGGGGCAAGCTGATGAACCTGCGTTTCGGTCCCGATAACGGCCTCGAAGTTATCGTGTACGGCTTGGTCACCGTCTACGAGAAACGGGGAACGTATCAGATTGTGTGCGACGAGATGCAGCCCAAGGGGATGGGCGCGCTGCAACTCGCCTTCGAGAAGCTGCGGATGCGGCTGCAAGAGGAGGGGCTGTTCGACGAGGAACACAAGAAGCCGCTGCCCTTGTTTCCGAAAAGGATCGGCATCGTGACGTCCCCGACCGGCGCCGCCATTCGCGACATCCTGAACGTAATCCGGCGCCGGTTCGCGAACGTCCATATCATTTTGTGGCCCGCCCGCGTGCAAGGCGATGAGGCCGCGCCCGAGATCGTCGAAGGCATTCGCGCGCTGGACGCATGGGGCGTCGACGTCATGATCGTGGGCCGCGGCGGGGGATCGCTCGAGGACCTCTGGCCGTTCAACGAGGAGATCGTCGTGCGCGCCGTGTACGACGCACGCACACCGATCATCTCGGCTATCGGCCACGAGATTGATTACACGCTCACGGATTTCGCCGCCGACGTCCGCGCGCCAACGCCGTCGGCCGCGGCCGAACTCGTGGTGCAGGAACGCGAAGGTCTCTTGAAGCGGGTGACGCAGTTGCGGCAGCGCCTCTCGAATGAGGCATCGTCGCAGGTGGAACGTGCGCGCCACCGTCTCGCTATAGCCCAGTCAAGCTACGTGTTTCAGCGGCCCGCGGAACTCGTGCTGCAACGCCGGCAGCAAGCCGACGAATTGCGGATGCGTCTCGAAGCGGCCGTCACAGACTACAAGCGAGACCTGCGCGTGCGCATCGAGCGGGCCTTGCGATCCCTGTCGCTGCTGTCGCCGGACAACCAGGTGCGCCGGGCTCGCGAGCGCCTCGCGGCGCTGCGGCAACGCGTGTCCCAAAGCGGGGTGACGACCATCGAGCGATCTCGTGCGCGGCTGCGAACGCTCGTGGCGCAACTCAACGCGTTGAGCCCCGTCGCCATCCTTTCACGCGGCTACGCGCTTGCGTGGAGACTGCCGGAGAGAACGCTTGTGCGCGAGGCTGGACAACTCGCGCCGGGCGATGCGATTTCAGTATTGTTTGGCAAGGGCGGCGCGACCGCCTCGATACAGAGCATAGAGGAAACTGCCGATGGCCGAACCAAAATTTGAGAAAGACCTGGAGAAACTCGAGCAGACCGTCGAGGCACTCGAGGCCGGGGGACTCTCCCTGGATGATGCGCTCAAGCGATTCGAGGAGGGGATCAAACTCGCGCGACGGTGCGACAAGGCGCTTACCGAGGCCGAACGAAAGATAGAAATCCTTATGAAGAACGCGCAGGGCGAGATCGCGGCGGAGCCGTTTGGAGATGAGGAAGACGGCGAGGCCGGCGGCCCCCCTACGCGGAAGCCGAACACCGCAGAGGAAAAGAAAGCGGGCGGTGCGCGCGACGGAGCCGACTTGTTGTTCTGAAGACAGGCTATGGCCTGTACAACAAACGGGCGTATCGTCGAAGCCCGCTCTTGTCTTGGATTGATTGTCCTATGAATGCTGATGCGTTTCTTGCACAAAGAGCGGAAAGAACTGAACGCGCCATGGCGGATTACGTCGATGCATGGCAGGGCGTGCCGGACGCGCTGCGCGAGGCCATGCGATACAGCCTGTTCGCCGGCGGCAAGCGGTTTCGTCCGGCGCTGGCGCTTGGCGCGGCGGAAATCGTATCGGGTGATGATGACGTGGCGCTCCCGGCCGCGTGCGCGATCGAAATGATCCACACCTACTCGCTCATTCACGACGACCTGCCCGCGATGGATAACGACGACCTGCGGCGCGGCAAACCGACGCTGCACAAGGTCTATGGCGAGGCGCTGGCGATCCTCGCGGGGGACGCGTTGCTGACGATGGCCTTTGACATGCTCACGCGGACGAAAGACCTGCGTGTGATCCAAGAAGTGGCGCAGGCCGCAGGCGTAACGGGCATGGCGGGCGGACAGGTGCTGGACCTCGAGAGCGAGGGCAGGGAGATCTCACTCGATGAACTGAGGCGTCTGCATGAATGCAAGACCGGCGCACTCATCCGCGTTTCGGTGCGGAGCGGCGCCATGCTCGCGGGATCCCGAGAAGATCAGCTTGCGGCGTTGACCCGGTTCGGCGAGCACCTGGGTCTCGCATTCCAGATAGCCGACGATATCCTCGATGTCGTCGGAACCGAAGCGACCCTCGGGAAGCCCATCGGAAGCGACGCGAACAAGCACAAGTCAACGTATCCGGCGCTCGTGGGGCTCGACCGCGCGCGGGATCTCGCGGACGAGGCGATGAGATCGGCAGTGGACTCGCTGGATGCGTTCGGCACGGAGGCCGATGACTTCCGAGCGCTCGCGCGTTTCGTCGTCGAGCGGCAGCACTGATCTAAGACTTCCCCTTCAACGTGAACGGAACACTCACGCGAACCGGTATCGGCGTTTCGAGTGGGACGTCCATGCGCGTGTAAGAAAGCGGGTATCGCGTCGTGACGCCCTTCGCCTCGACCGTCAACACGTGCGGCCCCTCTGCCAATCCCTTCAATGAGACCTTGCACTTCTGTTCCTTGATGTTGTCCGCGAGGATCTTTCCATCCACGATCACCGTGTAGTTCTCCGGCGCCTTGCCGATGACTGACCATTCAACGTCACACTCCGCCGTCGCGACAACCGCCTTCGCCGCGGGAGATCCCACGGCCATGATCGTGTCGCCTTCGGTCTCGCCGCGATAGATGTCAAGCAACGCGCGGGTCAGGTTCAGGTAGTAGAATCCCCAGCCGCCCTTGTCGCCGCGGTATCCGGGGGCCGTCAGAGAGACCGGTTCGAGGTCGTCGCTCAACTCGACGCTGTACGAGTCGACGTACTGGTCATGATTCGGACCATAGCCTTGCCCTTCCGGCTGTCCCGCGTACTCGTTCCACTGATGCAACTGGACGACCCGCGGATGCGCGTCCATCGCCGCTTTGAACGATTCGATGTAGGTCGTGCCGCCGCGGCGTCCGCGGGCCTTGTCGCCGGTCCATCCAAACTCTGCGAAGTACGCGGGAGTAACGGTGACCGCTTCCGCTTTGCCGTCGCGATACGTGACCACCGGGAGAAGGCTCCCGTCCATCCACGACCAATAGCCGAGTTTCTCGTGCTTCGTCAGTTGAAGCTGCGTGGACATCCAGCGCACCGTGAAATGCGATTCGTCCACGGGCGTTTGCTCCTTCGGCGCCGCGACCGCGGTGTCGAGGATGACAACGAGCGGCTTGCCGTCGTAGTCCTGCCACAACCCAGCAAAGCGCGGATTGCGCACCCACGCGTTGTAGACCCAGTTGAGTTGTTCGTTCATCGCCGTCATCGTCGTGGGCGGCCCGTTGGTCAGTCCCGGCATCAGGACGACTTTCGGGACGGACAGGCCTTCCGTTTTCATGCCGGCCAGCGTTTCGAGAAGCAGCGACGTGGCGTGGATGATCTCATTGGTGCTGTCCGGGCGTTCGTCCCAGTGCTGCTTGCCCCAGATGTGATTCGACCAGTCCGGCATGATGAAATCGATGCCGAGGTCCATGAACCAAAGGATGTGTTGCCGCAGGACATCGCGATTGAACGAGTCATAGAAGCCGACGATGGGAACCGCCTGCGCCGTCTGCCAGTATGCGTTGTTGGGCGTGAACCACGGCTCCCATTGGACGCAGACGAGCCGATCCGATGGTTCCGGCGTAGGAAAAGTGCGGGATGATACTTCAATGGAGATCGCGTTGGACTTGATGCCGCGATCCGGCATGGGACTTCCCGCAATGAGGTCGCCGAAACGCTGCGTCTCTGGCCAATCGGTCATGGCAGGCGCCCATACGCCCTGGTCCGCACGGCCGATGACGGTGACCGCGGGGCCTTCGTCGCATTTCGGCGTGGGCCATCCTTGCGGCGCTTCGGTCCATCCCTTCCATGAACCGTTCGAGCGGCAGATGCTGACTCCGTTCGCGGTTTCGACCTCCAGGCGGGCCAGAAAGCCGGCAAGGCCCGTGCCATTTGACGCGGCGGCTGCAAGCGTGTTCACCCCCTTCGATAACAGACTCTCGATGCCAGTGAAGACAGCAGCTTTGTGCCAGCCATTGGCTTCGCCCAACCGGTGGCCGTTGAGAAATACCTCAGCGCGGTCATCCGACACTGCGTAGAGCGTTGCGTAGCGGACTGTGTCACCCACGTTGAATTGCGTTGCCATGCAGACGGTCTGGTTGTCTTTCGGAGGGCCTGCCCAGATCCATTCCGAGACGGCGGAGTCCTTCGAGGGAAACGCGAGGACTTGCAGCAGTACTGGGCCGGGATCAGGCAGAGGAAGTATGAAGGTTGCCTTGCCTGAGGCGTCGGTGGTCTCATGCGAACCCCACCGCCGCGCATTTGCATACGGCAGCGCCATGCAGCCGGCAGCAGGTGTGCCGTCGTCGAGCGTCACCGTCGCCTCCAGTGTGACGCTTTGTCCCATCGGAACAGCATCCGCGTCGGCCTTGATCTTGACCGTTTCGGCAGGCGTAGCCCGCGCGACGCAAATGAGAAATACCACAACCAGACACGCCTCGATCAAAGGCATTCGCAATTCCATTGTCTACACTCCCATTCACGCTCCATAGCGGCGGTCAATTCCATATGACGGCACTTTACGGAATCCGAGGCAAAGATAACAAGCACGAGATCGGGAGCGACTGCGCGTCCTTCCCGCCCTCCCCGTCATTCCCGCGAAAGCGGGAATCCAGGGGCGCGCACATGCTGGATTCCCGCTTTCGCGGGAATGACGGGGAGGGACTACTAGGCGTTTTGGTTGCGGCTATGCCGCTTCGTGGCCGCGGCGTCCTCGCCGCGTTTCGGCGGACATACCTTGCATCAAGCGGTTCTTGACGAAAACGCCTCTGTGCTGGATCGAATGGAGGGAAGGACGTGATCCTTCCCGATGCCAACGTGCTCATCTACGCGTTTAGACGCGATGCACAGCGGCACGGCGAATACAGAGACTGGTTGGCGTCAGCCCTTGCCAACGAACCGGCGTTCTGAATCTCGGACGTTGTCTTGAGCACAGTGGTCAGAGTCACGACGCATCGCCGAATATTCGTCAAGCCCAGCGCGCTCAGGCGGGGAGTTTCCACGGTTTGCGGTAGTGGGCCGCGACGAGGCCGTTGGCTTCGCGGTCGCCGCGAACGCTTTCCTTCTTCGCGTGCCACTCGATCTGGCGTTTGGTGAGATAGGCGATGTTGCCGAGGTGCGCGACCGTTGAAACGAAGTGTCCGATTTCAAGGTTCTCGACGGGCTGTTGACGCGACTTCACGCAATCGAGGAAATTGCGGACGTGCGCGGGACGGCCGTCGCCATCGGCTTCCTTCTTGAACGGGACCAGCGTCTTGTTCGGCTCGCGGACGACCTCCCAGCCGTTGCCATCGATGATCACGGTCCCTTCGCTGCCGCTGAATGACATTCCGTGGGGGCGTCCGCCGATGCCGACGCCGCCGAGCAGTTCGTGTTCGAAGATGAGCGTGTAATTGGGGAAATCGAACACGGTCACCTGGGTGTCCGGTGTTTCTGCGTTGTCCACGACGATGCGCTTTCCGCCCGAGGAGTAAACGCGCAAGGGGTCCTCGCGTCCCATGGCCCACAGGCAGACGTTGAGTAGATGCACGCCCCAGTCGGTCATGAGGCCGCCGGCGTAATCCCAGAACCACCGGAAGTTGAAATGGAACCGGTTCGGGTTGAATGGGCGTTTCGGGGCGGGGCCGAGCCACATGTCGTAGTCGACGCCGGGCGGTGGAACGCAGTCGGGCGGGTTGCCGATGGCTCCTACCCAGTCGAGATATGCCCATGCGCGGACGAGACGCACTTTTCCGATCTTGCCGGACTGGATGAATTCGACGGCATCGCGGTAGTGGTTGCCGCTCCGCCACTGCGTGCCCATCTGCACAACGCGTTCGTAACGGCGCGCCGCGTTGAGCATGGCCCGGCCTTCTCCGATCGTCTTGGCGAGGGGTTTCTCGACGTACACGTCCTTTCCGGCTTCGCATGCGTGGATCGTAGGCAACGCATGCCAGTGGTCCGGCGTCGCGACGAGCAGCACGTCCACGTCCTTGCGGTCGATGACGCGGCGGAAATCTTTGACGGTATCAGGCTTGCTGCCGCGCTGCTCCTCGACGAGTTTGACGGCTTTCGCAATGTGGGCGTCATCGACGTCGCAAACGACGGGACAGTCCACCTCCGCATTCAGGAAGAACGTCTTCAAGTCGCCGAGACCCATCCCGCCGCAGCCGACAAGTCCCACGCGCACCTTGTCGTTCGGTCCGGGGCTTGTCGCGGCACGGGCCTTTCGCGCCATGACGAACTGGCCCACCAAGGGGGCGGCGGCGATGGTCAATGCGGAACGATTCAGGAAATCACGGCGGGTCAGGCGGCTCATGGTTTCTCCTCCTCTGGCTGGTGGGACCATTCTAATGTAGTGAATCATCCTCTTGGCAACTTATCGCGAAGGTGGCGGCTATCCCATGTTCCCCCTTCAAAGGGGGAACATGATCCGCGACCTAAGCTTTCAGTGCTTGGAAGGCATCATCGAAGATGTCCCACGTTTGCTGGATGTCCTCGCCGGTGTGGGCGGTCGAGACGAACCAGTTGTGGTGCGACGCGAAAAATGCGCCGCGGCGCGTGCATTCGGCGCAGAGGCGTTGATGGAACATGAGGCTTTCGTCGTCGGTGATGCGAAGATAGGGCATTGAAGGCGCGCCGGTGACCGTCAAGTTGTAGCCGTGGTTCTTGGCTATGCCCACCATGCCGTCAAGGAGCTTCCGGCCCGTGGCCATCTGGATCGCCGGAGCGTCGATCCGTACCAACTCCTTGATACAGGCGAGCGCCGCAGCCATGGGTCCGGCGGAATACCAATAGCTGCCGGTGTAGAAGATCTTGGCCGCGTCATTCATGAGTGCGCCGGTTCCGACGAGCGCCGAGATCGGATAGCCGTTCGCGATGGCCTTGCAGAAGCAGATGAGGTCGGGTTTGAAGCCGAAGTACTCGTTTGATCCGCCCAGGTGAAGGCGGAACCCGCAACGGACGTCGTCGATGATGAAAACGATCCCGTTCTTGCGGAGGATCTGCTCGACTTTTTTCCAGTAACCTTCCGCCGGCATCTCGCTGTCGGCGAAGGCCGGGTGGTGATAAGGTGTCGCAATGAAGCCCGCCACCTGGCCGGGGTTCTCGGCGATCGCGCGCTCCAACGCGGCGGCGTCGTTCCAAGGGATGCGGATAACGTGAGCGCAGTCGTCCTCGATGACGCCGTGGTGTCCCACGCCCTGCATCCAGGGGGACGTACCGTGGTAGCCGCCTTTGATGGCGACGATTTTGCTGCGACCGGTGGCGGCGCGCGCGATCATCACGGCGAAGTTCGTAACGTCGGCGCCGTTCTTTGCGAAGAACGCCCAGTCCGCGATAGGCACGAGATCGACGAGATGCTCCGCGAGTTCGACCATCGCAGGCGCCGCGCCCGTAACCGAATCGGCGAGTCTCATCTGGGCCTGATACGCCTCGTCTACGGCGGGGTGCGCGTATCCGAGCACCATCGGCCCGTAGGCGCAAATGTAATCGATGAACTCGTTGCCGTCGACGTCCCAGAACCTCGATCCCTTCGCGCGCGCCGTGAAGAAAGGGTAATGCGACGCCGGAATGCACGGCGCGGGACTGTAATGGCCGTAGATTCCGCACGGGATCACTTTCGCGGCGCGTTTGAACAGCGCCGCCGAGGCTTCGTACGTGTAGGTTTTCATCATGTACTGCTCCCCGTAGCAGTTCTCCTGCATGCGAGATTAGACCAGAAGACATGGCCCGACGGCAAGTATCTAGACTCTATCCCAAAACCGACGCCCCTGTGGAAATACCCATGCGCGCTACCCACATCGTCATTCCCGCGCAAGCGGGAATCCAGCGGGGAAAGCAGCATAAGCCCGCGCGCATGCTGGATTCCCGCTTGCGCGGGAATGACGATGTGGGGCGTTGATCCTGATGTATTCGCCAATTCCACAGACCTGCAAGTTTCGGGATCACTTCTATACACCTTGCAGATCGATCTCCTCCGCGCGATGACACGCGCACAGATGATTCGGTTCCAATTCACGGAGCGCGGGGACCTCCTCTCGACACCGTTCCCTGGCGTAACGGCATCGGGGATGAAACGCGCACCCGTCCGGCAGATTCGAGGGATCGGCGACCTCGCCCGGCAGCACGATGCGGCCCTCGCGCGCGCCGGGCTGAGGTTTCGGCAGCGCGTTCATCAGCGCTTCCGTATATGGATGCCGGGGATGATGGAACAGTTCAATCGAGCCCGCCATCTCGACGATCCGTCCCGCGTACATCACCGCGACGCGGGCGCTGATGTTCTCGACGACGGAGAGGTCGTGCGCGATGAAAAGATACGTGAGGCCGAGTTCCTGCTGGAGGTCTTTCAACAGGTTCAGGATCTGCGCCTGCACGGAGACGTCCAGCGCGGAGACGGGCTCGTCGCAGATGACCAGCTTCGGGTTGAGCGCCAGCGCCCGTGCTATGCAGATGCGCTGGCGTTGTCCGCCGCTAAATGCGTGCGGGTACCGGCGCAGGTACTCGACCTGCAACCCGACGGCCTGCGTCAGCCAGCGTACACGGTCCTCGATCTCGCCCCGGCTCCCGTACGCGTGAGCGCGCAGCGGTTCCGCGATGGTATCGAGGACGGTCATGCGGGGATTCAGCGAGGAGAACGGGTCCTGAAAGATAAGCTGCATGTGTCTTCTGAACCGGCGCAGATCCTCGCGCGCGAGCGTGCCGAGATCGATGCTCTCCCCGTCGAGATGAAAGCGCATGTCGCCGGCGGTTCGCTCGATGAGGCGCAGGATAAGACGGCCCGTGGTCGTCTTTCCGCATCCGCTCTCTCCGACAAGGCCCAGCGTCTCGGCTTCGCCGATCTCGAAGGCGACGTCTTCGACGGCCTTTATCCCGCCGGCCGTCCGCCGGAAGAGGCCGGATGTGATCGGGAAATGTTTGGTCAGTCCGCGGACCTCGAGGAGCGGCGCGCTCATACCCGGCCCTCCCCGTTTGCGGGATAGAGATGGCATGCCGCCGCGTGGTTCGGTCCGACGTTTCTTGACGCCGGCGCATCCCCGGTATCGCAGACGCCCTTAATGCAGTGGGCGCAGCGGGGATGAAACGGGCATCCCGACGGCTTCAAGAACGGATCGGGAAGCGCGCCGGGAATCGAGGCGAGCCGCTCCGTACTGCCTTTGCCCATGCGCGGGATCGACTCGAGCAGCCCGACCGTATACGGATGCTTCGGACGGTTGAAGATGTCGTCGACGGACCCGCGCTCGACGATGCGCCCAAGATACATCACGGCAACTTCATCGGCGGTCTCCGCGATCACGCCGAGATCATGGGTTATCATCATCATGGCCATGCCGAGTTCTTTTTGCAGCCGCTCGATGAGGTTCAGGATCTGCGCTTGGATGGTCACGTCGAGGGCGGTCGTCGGCTCGTCGGCGATAAGCAGGCGCGGGTGACAACACAGCGCCATCGCGATCATGCAGCGCTGGCGCAGTCCTCCGGACAACTCGTGCGGATAGGAATCCACGCGCCGCTCGGCCATGGGCACTCCGACAAGCCGGAGCATCTCGACCGCGCGGTCACGCGCCTCGGCCCGGCTTGCATTCTGGTGCAGCCGCGCACTCTCCATGATCTGATTGCCGACGGTATGCACGGGGGAAAGCGAGGTCATCGGTTCCTGGAAGATCATCGACATGTCGCCGCCGCGGATCGCCCGCATTTCGCGTCCGCCCGGCGCGAGTTTGGTGATGTCGATGGGTTGTTTCCGATCGTCGCGTGGCGCAAGCCTGATGGAGCCCGCGACGATCTTGCCACGCGGCGGAAGGATGCGAAGCATGGCGCGCGCGGTGATGCTCTTCCCGCAGCCGCTCTCGCCGACAACGCCGAGGGTGCGCTTCGCGGCGATGTCAATATCGACGCCGTTCACCGCGTGCACGATTCCCTCTTTGAGATAGAATCGAACATCCAAGCCTCTGATCTCGACGAGGTTTTCCACGGGCTACTCCGTATTCTTCTCGCGATCGATCTGCCGTCCCATTAACCACTCCCGCTCTATTCGTGCTCGTGCTCGTGCTCGTAATCGTAATCGATCCCTGTGTCTTAACCATTGTTTCTCATTCTCTGTACATAGGAGATCCAGAGGACGACTAGCCGGTGATACATGTCTGGCATCCGTCGGCGTCCCGATTACGAGTACGATTACGAGCACGAGGACGACTTGTCATTGAGGTCTCTTTTCTTTCTAATGGCTGTACGGATCCGCGGCATCGCGCAATCCGTCGCCAAGGAAATTGAACATCAACACCGTCACAATCACAAAAGCCACGGGCCACATTAGCCACGGATAGAGACTCAGGGCGCGGATATTTTGCGCGTCCTGTAACAGCACGCCCCAACTGATCGTCGGCGGTCGTAGACCAAGCCTGAGGAAGCTCAAGGAGGTCTCGGCCAGGATCATGCCTGGGATGGCAAGGGTCATCGTAACGATGAGGTGGCTCGCGAAACCGGGAATGAGGTGTTTCAGGATGATGGTGAATTCGCGGACGCCTGCGACCTTCGCGGCAACGGCGTAGTCCTCCTCGCGCAACGAGAGGATCTTTCCGCGCACCACTCGCGCCACGCCGGTCCAGCCTATCAGGGCCAGGATGATGGTCATGAAAAAGTACACGTTCACCTGAGACCAATACGCGGGCATGGCGGCGGACAATGCCAACCACAACGGGATCGTCGGAAAGGCGCGGAGGATTTCGATCAGCCGCTGAATGAGGGTGTCGATGATGCCGCCGTAGTATCCGGAAATGCCGCCGATGACGATGCCGAGGGCCAGGCTCAGGAACACGCCGACCAATCCGAGCGAGAGGGAAATGCGGCTGCCGTATAAGATCCTGCTGAAGAGGTCGCGTCCAAGACGATCGGCGCCCATGAGGTAGAGCCGTTCCGCCGAATCCAGGCCGATGAGATGCCGCTCCATCGGTATGACTCCCAAAAACCGGTATGGGTCTCCCTTGGCCAAGAACCGAATGGACAGTGGGCGCGTGAGGTCGTCCGTATATGTTCGCACTAAAGTTTCGGTGTTGATCCGCATAGTCTTTGCATACACAAACGGGCGGTGGAGGCGGCCCTCACGGAAAATGCGGATGCGTTGCGGCGGCTGAAAACTCCGCTCGGCGCTGCGGACGTTCGGTCCGTTGGGCGCCAGCGATTCGCAGCAGACCGCCGCAAGATAGAGACACGCGAGAATGCACATCGCGGCGACGGCCAGGCGATGATCGAGGAACTTCCACCACATGAGGCGCCACTGGCTCGCTAGGTATTTGCGTTCCTCTTTGCTTGTTCTCGGAAGCAGGGCGTCGTTCACGAGGGCTGCCCTCCGAAACGTATCCGCGGATCGATCCACGCCAGAAGTATGTCGGATATCAGCGTTCCTATCACGGTCAGCGTGCTGAGGAGCATCACGAAACTCCCGGCGAGGTACATGTCCTGGTCTTGAAGCGCGTTCAGCAGCAAGGGACCTGACGTGGGCAGGCTGAGCACGATGTCTACGATCACCGAACCCGACACGAGTCCCGGAAGCATCCAGCCGATCGTGCTCACGACGGGATTGACGGCGATGCGCACGGGGTACTTGATCAGGAGTCTCCATTCGGAGAGACCCTTCGCCCGCGCCGTGACGACGTACGGCATTTCGAGTTGGTCGAGCAGGTTTGCGCGCACTTCGCGGATGAGTCCCGCGGTGCCGCCCACCGCGAGCACGGCAACGGGCACCCAGATGTGTCGCAACAAGTCAAACACTTTGTCCGGCGACCACGGGGCGTCGATATAAGCGTCCGAGAACAAGCCCCCCACGCTGGTCCCGAACACCGAGTACGAGATGTAGAGCATTACGAGGGCGAGCATGAATCCCGGGGCGGACATGCCGATGAATCCGAGGAACGTGAAGAAATAGTCGAAGAACTTGTACTGGTGCGTTGCGGAATAGATACCGATCGGGATGGCGATGATCCACGTACACACCATGGTAATGAGCGAGATCGTCACCGTCAGCCCGAGGCGTTGCCAGATAAGTTCCTTCACCGGTTTGTTGTACGAGAAAGACTGGCCGAAATCGCCGTGAACAACGCCGGAAATCCATTTCCAATACTGAAGGGGCAGGGGCTTGTCCAGGCCGTATCGCGCGCGCAGGCTTTCGATCACGGCTTCGTCCGTCACTTCGCCGGTCTGCTGCAAGTTGGCGATATATGTTGTCAGATAATCGCCCGGGGGAAGCTGGATCACGACGAAGCTGATGACCGAGATCACGAACAGGGTCGGGATCATTATCAAGACGCGCCGCAGGATGTATGCGAGCATCGCCGTCTATCCTTCGTCGATGTAGAACTGTTCGATGCCGATGTAACCGGGCGTCATCACGCGATAATCATGGATGATGTGGTCCGGCACGTTCTTGAACCGGTCCGAGACGATCATCAGCAGGTCCGAACTGCAGATGCCGATGGTGTAGCATTCCTCGGCCCACTGCCGCATGATCTTCTGAGCCAGCGTATGCCGGCGATCTTCATCGCCGACGACCGAACGCAGTTCGAGGTACCAGTCCAGAAGCCGCTGATACTCCTGCGGCGGTTTGACGCCGCCCTTCCCATTCGTTGCGCGGTAACGGCCAAACAACGGCGCAAAGTAGCTCGTATCGGCCCAGGGGACGTACCATTGCGGGTCCACGATCCACAGCATGCCGGTCGAGGAATACGCCCAAAAATCGCTGTTGCCGTTGCGGACCTGCATGACGCTGAGCGATGGAGCGTCCGTTTTCACGATGAAATCGAGGCCAACTTCACGCCAGTAGTCGGCCACGAGTTGCCAGAGCTCGAGTCCCACGCCGGTTTCAGCGGGATAGACATTGAGGATCTGTCGGAAGGGTCCTCCGCTCGGCATCCGCCGCATTCCCGCATCGTCGCGCGAGAAGCCGAGTCCGTCGAGTATCTGGTTTGCGAGTTGGGGATTGTATTCCAGATACTTCTCGTCGTACTCGGGGAGGTAGTAAGGGTCGAATGGAGAGTCAACGCCGCGTGTGGGTTTGGCCATGCCCGAGTATATGAGATCGATGAGCTCCTTGCGGTTTACCGCCACGGACAGGGCGATGCGGAATTGCCGGTTCTGGAGGATCGGCCGCCATTCATCGTCGCGGCTATACTGGTTGAGGTAGATGACAATCGGCGTCGGGTTGCCGTCGCGCAAGACTCGGAAATGGCCCTTTGCGCGGTTTTCCATGAAGAGCGGGAAGTTGGCGGCATCCACTCGCCGGTCCTGGCAATCGGCGTCCCCGGCCATCGTCTTGAAATTCAGAATCTCGGGGTTCTGTACGACCGTGTAGGCGATTCCGTCGAGATACGGCAATTGGTTTCCGGCCGGGTCCACTTTCCAATAGTATGGGTTTCGCTCCGCGACTACGCGGCTGCCTGACGGATCCGTTTTGAGCACGAACGGTTTCAGACTCGGCAGTTCGGGGTTCTGGTCGTAACCGGACTGATTCCCAAACAACTGGTACCAGAAGTCCAGGCCACGCTCCTTGGCGCGCGCGACGAGCGTGTCGAGCCCGGTATACTTCGGATGGAACTGCCGCAGGTAGTGCTTTGGGATGATCAAGCCGTTTCCCATGAATGCCATGAACTCGAGAAAGATCCCATACGGTTTGGCGAAGCGGAACTCAATCGAATAAGGATCCGGGGCGGACATTTTCACCGGCTCGCCATCGATCACAAGCCAAGACGGGAAGACCGGTGAGAGTTCCTTGTTGCTCACGACGTCGTCGTACCAGAACATCAGGTCTTCGGAAGTAAACGGGGCGCCATCGGACCATCGCACGCCTTTGCGGAGGAACAGGATGTAGGTGCGCCCGTCATCGCGGACTTCCCACCGTTCCGCGAGGCCCGGCGCAACCGCGCGGCCTGTTCGATCCCAGCGGACGGGAGGCTCGTAGCCAAGCCGCGCCGTCAGGTGAAACTCGTGATTGCCGACCGCCAGGCGCCGCCAATATCCGCCGTACTTTCCGATGCTCTCGACCGGCTCGACGACGGCCGGATTCTCGGGAAGGCGCTCCGCGACCGGCGGCAATTCACCCTTCGCGACCCGTTGCGCGAGCATGGGCGCTTCCTGATAAGCGTGCGCCGATGCCGCGCAGAACATAGCACAAATGAGAAAGGCCGTCCGCATTATTGAGGCGTCCGTCACACGATTTGCCGCAATTCTTTCGGTGCTCTTTTCCGCAGAACAGTACACGGATCGGCCCGATGATTCCAAATGGGCGGGCCATCCCATGATTCGCATGTAAGAGCAAACCGAACAGCATTCAGCATTCGTGCGGCTCCGTGGACGCGGCGTCCACGCCGCGTTTCGGCGGACACACCTTGCATCAAGCGGTTCTTGACGAAAACGCGGCGAGGACGCCGCGTCCACGGAGCCAATCGGCGCGGGTTTCCCGGTGCGGTCTCGAATCTTACGTGCGATTTGTATATCGTATGGGGTTCTGGCAAAATACGCGGCCAGGGAGAAGGATTCGCCCTGCTAACTGAAGTCAAACCATTTGTGTGGAGTTGTGTATGGAATCGGTTATCGGGCTGCATTTCATCGACGTGATTATCATCGTTGTCTACATGATGGGTTCACTGCTGCTTGGGCTCTATTGCACCCGGTTCGTGGGAAACGCCGAGGACTTCTTTGTAGCGGGCAAGGCCCTGCCGTTCTGGGCCATAGGTTTTTCGATCGTGGTGAGCGACATAGGCGCGCTGGACTTCGTGGCCGTGGCGGGCGCCGCTTATACCCACGGCGTTTCCGCGGCAAACTTCGACTGGATGGGTTCGATGCCGGCCATGGTGTTCGCGGCCTTTGTATTCGTGCCGTACTTCTGGCGGTCGGGCGTGTTTACCATCCCGGAATTCCTGGGCCGGCGCTACAATTCCGCGGTCCAGTTCTTGAACGGTTTCATCTGGTGCGTCGTGCTTTTGGTAATGCTCGCCGTGATGTTGTGGGTAACCGCGGACAAGCTGATGCACACGGTGCTGGGCTGGAACGCGATCCTAATGGTATGGGTTATGGCGGCCGTCACCGGCATCTACACCTTCTCGGGCGGGCTGACGGCCGTGGTATTCACCGACGTTGTCCAACTGATCGTGATGTACGTCGGCGGCCTCGGGTTATTGGCAGTATCACTATGGGAAGTGGGCGGATGGAGCGCCTTGCACAGCAAGATCCTGGCGCTGGGGCCGGAATACCAAAATCATTTCACGATCCTTCTCCCGCACAATACCACGGGACCATTCCCATGGACCGGCATCGTCTTCGGCTTGGGCATCGTGCTCGCGATCGCGTATATGAGCGGAAATCAGGTGATTGTGCAGCGGACACTCGGCGCCCGCTCGGAATGGGACGCGAAAGGCGGCATGCTCTTGGGCGGCTTCCTCAAATCGTTTATCCCGCTGATGGTTGCGCTCCCGGGCCTCTGTGCGATCGTGCTCGTTCCGCATCTTGGAGCGGAGAACGCGGATCGCGCCGTCCCCGAAATGATCCGTCAATTGTTGCCCGCCGGCCTCCGCGGCTTGATGTTCGCGGCGTTGTTCGCGGCACTGATGTCTAGCATCTCCGGCACGCTGAATTCGGCCACTACGATTTTCGTCACCGACTTGTATGGCCAAGTGCGCCGCTTGGCGGGATACGCCCCTCCGAGCGGACGCCATGCCCTAAACCTGGGGCGAGGGTTCACCGCGGTGTTCATCATCCTCGCGTCAGTCCTGGCCAAGCCCATCGGGAACACCGACAGCATCTATGTGTTCATCCAGACCGTGCTGTCGCTCTTCCAAGGACCGACCTTGGCCGTGCTGCTGCTGGGCATCATATGGCGGCGCGCGACGGGATGGGGCGGGTTCACGGGGCTCTTGCTCGGCGTGCTTTTCTGTTTCATCCTCAAGTACACGCCCAACTTGTTCCCTAGCGATGACCCGTTCCTGTTCGTGGCATGGTGGTCGTTTGTTTTCAGCATAGTTGTGACCATGGTCGTGAGCCTGTTGACGCCGCCCGAGTCGGACGAAAAGGTGCGCGGCCTCGTATGGAGTTCCGTGGTCCACGACGACGAAGCGCAGGCTGCGCTCACGGAAAGGATTTCGTGATGGTCGAGGATGCGATCAAGGCGTTCTGCGAAAGGTTTTTCTACCCGATATTGCACCCGTTCTTCTCACCCATAGACGCGTTTCTCAGCGGCTTCTATCAGCCCTACGCAACCATTTGCGCGATTGGCTTCTTCGTGGGAACGATGATCTGGGTCGGCCTTATCTTGCCTAAGTCGTATGTGAACCGTGGGTGTCCGGATAAGGCGATCTGGAGAGACCTCCGCTTTTGGACAGTGGTATCGATGCTTCCCCACGTTCTTGTGTACTTCTACTTCTATTGACTCTTTCATCGGCGACATTCAAGCGCGAATCGGGTATGTCGTCGGCGAGGAGATCATATAGGACAACTTGCGATTGCGGCTTGGCCGCGTTAGGATGCAGTCTATGAGCGACGCAGAACCGAAGTCGAAAGACCGATTTCAGCACAGAGACGCCGAGATGTATATCGCGATAGGCATCTTCGTCTTCGCCGTGGGCCTCCCCGTGCTGATCGGCACAATGTATGCCCTTGAAAGCCCGCGCGCTGCGGTCGTGAACGCCGTTTGCGGCGTAGTCCTCATACTGGTCGGATTGGCAAGCACCGGCTACGGCTGGCTGTTGCTTCTGCGGCACAGAAAAACCCAGTGAACACTCTGTGTCTCCCCGCCCGCCTTGACGCACACACGGCGGGCAAAGCGTTCATGTGTCCAAGATGGGGAAACCTCTTCGGCCTCCTGGCCCGCGCTGTTCATACGAAACGCGAACCGGGCAAACCGGCGCCCCTCCCTTTCGTAGAACGCATCTGGATGCCCGCTTACGCGATTCGGTTCGCGTTTTCGTCGCGCAGAGGTCCGAGCAACGCCTGGGTGTCGGTGGACGGCTGTTCAGGCGCGTTCGCTCTTTTCGAACCTGTCGAAGAACTTGCCGAGCGCGAAATTCGCGAGGATTTATTCCCCTCGCTCTTGGATGAAGCCGCCGCGGAACAAGCAGGGCGTCAGGGATTGTTGAAATACGCCCTGCGCATCCGCGGAGGGCCGGACAAGCCGGTCGTGGATGCCATGGTCGAGATCCGCTCATATCATTTCGCCGTCTGGGTCTACTACTATCGCCGCCGCCTGAAGTACATCGACCTGAAGGTGCTTGACGGTTACACCGGCAAGTCCGCCGGCGCCAAGATGCGCGTGTCAGTGATCAATGCCCTGATTGCTGCAAGGCAGCAGCGAGATCCAGCGGGAAAATAGCGGTCGCTATCCCGATGGCGTGTTGAGAACGTCTTTGGGTCGTTGCGGAAAGCCGGTCACACCCCGTGAGCGATCGAACTGATGGATGCGCTCCCGCGGTCGCGCCGCGAAATCGAATCTCTTGAGATCGCCGGTCTCATCAAGCGCACGGTCCGCGTTCGGCAGTTTCATCGACTTCGCCGCGATCTTCCGCAATCGTTCGGCAAGGCGGGGCTCGGCGCGGCACGTCTCGTGCAACTCCATCGGGTCTTCAGTAATGTTGAACAACTGCTCGCGTCCGCCGTTCGCTATGTAGATGTACTTCCAGTCCTCGTCGCGGACCATGACTTTGAAGCGAGGCGTGCCCGGCGTGCCGTACCGGCCGATGAGATGCTTCCTCGGCTTCTCCGAGCCTTCCACAACACCGAGGACGTCGATGCCTTCGCGGAAATCGGGGCCGCCCGCCGCTTTGGTGGCAATGCCAAAGAGGTCCGTCAGGCAGACTAGAGCATCGTGACGCGCCCCCCGGGCCAGACATTCGGGCCAGCTCAGAAGAAACGGGACGTGGCACGAGGCGTCGAAGAAACTCTCCTTCTGCCACGCGCAATGGTCGCCGAGATGATCGCCGTGGTCCGAGAAGAAGCAAATGAGCGTATTCGCGGCGTCGTCACGGGCCTCCACCGCATCCAGTATCCGGCCCAGACAATGGTCAATGTACGAGATCTCCCCATAGTACCGGGCCTTGAGAACGCGCGCGTGCGGGTCGTTGATGTCTTCCGCCCATATGGCGTAATTCATCCACGCGATCTGTTCGTCCATATGGTCCGTGGCCGCGGCGTCCTCGCCGCGAATCGGGTTCGGCATCCGGTCGGGATCATACATCCGGTTGAACGGCTGCGGGGGAGCAAACGGCGGATGCGGTCCCACGAACGACACGAAGCCGAAGAACGGACGGTCGTCGCGCGCCTCGATCTGCTCGATGGCGCGGTCGGCGGCCCACGCCTCGACGCCCAGCGACGCCGGCAACGGGCTCATCTGTGGCATGTAATACATCTCTGTCCGCTCGCCCATGAGCATTTCGATGAAGTCGTATTCCGGATGCTCGCGCTTGATGAAGGCCGCATAGCCATCGCGCGACCGCTGATCGGGACTCCCGTAGAGTTCCTCGCTGTGCATTTGCACTTCGTAGCCGAGGTCTTCATCCCATGGATTCGTGTGGAACTTCCCGATGCCGAACGTGCGATATCCCAAGCGGGCCAGTGTTCGCGGCAGGTAGGTCCCGCAACGCCCTTCCATGGTCTCCGCCTGGCCCGCGACGGGACTCTGAGGCGCGTTCTCATAGATCGTCGTCGTGGGAGATTCGCAACCCGTGCGAATCGTGTACCGTGCGGGCACGCACACGGGACACGTCGAGTACGCGTTCGTGAACGCGACGCCGCGCGCGACCAGCCGATCGAAGTTCGGCGTGCAGATATGCGGATTCCCCATCGCCGCGATCGTATCCGCCCGTTGCTGATCGGTCATGATGAAAAGGATGTTGGGCTTTCTTCCTCTTGCCACTCCGCGGATCCTCCGTTTGCCGCCGGACGACGGCGTTTGACCGCCCACTCCGATAGACCCGCCAACAGCGAGACCCTCCGCCGCCAGTTTCATGAAGTCCCGGCGCCGTATCCGGTTGGCGGGATTTACGCTCCCGGGATTGGTCATCTCCGTCATAAGACTCCTCGCCAAAAAGCCCGTGCGACACCGGCGCTTCAAGCGCAAAATGGTCCTCAAACTCGAGTGCCGTCTCCGGGCGGTTCTCCACATCGAGATACTACATATTGCGGCCACTTGAGTAAAGCGAGTAGCCCCCAATGCGAAGAAGATTCCTTACGCCATCCGAAGAACGGCTGCGACTAACTTGCTATAGTCGATAGATTATGTTATGATTAGTTTAGTGTCGCTCACTTATAGAGCGCAAAAAAGGAGAATAGAGAAATGATGGATGGTCAATTCGGCGATGGTTCTTTCATGGGGATTATCATGGCGATTATCATGTTTATCGTGATGATCGGGTCCGGTTTATTCGGATGGTTGAATCCGGGAGCATGAGGTCCGAGGCTCGGACTGTCGGAGCAGTGTTCTGGGACGTCATGCCAGCAAGTTCCTATGGCATGTAGTCGGAGAACCTGTTCGGTTTACTTTCAACTTTGTGGCTGTAGGCTGTAGGTATTCTGTTTTCCTACAGCCTACAGCCTAAATCGTCTAGCTCGTAGGACCGTGGCCTTGCGCCACGGCAATTTCAGCTTGATGTCTACGGATGTTTCCTTGTGGTTCTTGAGGAGCCAGCTAAACGCATTCAAGGGCTGCAGCGTTATACGTGTCGACGCTGAGAACTCCAGACCCAAGTAAGCACAGAAGGCCGCTCGGATGGCGTCTGCCCAAGCCTGCGGAACATCCAGCAGGCCCAGCGGTCGCGGCGCAAGCAAAGGATGCCGATGGGGGCGCTCTGCTCGAAACGATCCGCCAACGGCAAGACCCTCCGCAGCCAGTTTCATGGAGTCCCGGCGCCGTATCCGGTTGGCGGGATTCACACTCCACAGTTTGTCGTGGTTTGACAAACTGTCGGAATCTGTCATCTCCATCATAAGACTTCTCGCCAAGAAGTCCATGCGATGCCGCCGCCCCGGGCGCAAACCGGTCCTCAAACTCGAGTGCCGTCTTCGGGCGGTTTTCCACACCGAGATACTACATATTGCGGCCACTTGAGTAAAGCGGATGGCCCTAAGGCCAAGAACACACCGTCCCGAATGGCACTAAGTTAGTACCTAACCAATCGACGACCTCGCGCATTAGCCCGCTTCAGCGGGCTACTCTTTGCACCCTTCTTCAGAAGGGGTGGAAACGATGAACCATGCATCGGAGGGCGCTTCAGCGTCGCTTCTCGAAGCGCTTCAGCAGATCCCGGGGGCTAGAGCCGGAACACGAAGCCACGCTGAAGCGCGCTGAACTCTGGGAACAGGTCCAGTCCCGCCTCGGTTGAAACCGGGCGCAAAGGGGAGCCTGCTAAAGCCAGGCTAACACGAGCGCGGCAAGCTAACACCTTATCTTGGCGCCATTCCACACCGTCCCCAAGAATTCGTGCGCATTCAGGGGGGAAAGAGTGTTGAATTGGATAGCCGCAAGGTTTAACATTGCCGGGATTTCCGCACCGTTTGCGGACATCTGTATTGGCGGTCTCTTAGAGATGCGAAGTTTTCGTTTCCCTGCGGTGTTCTGCATTCCCATCGTACTGGCGGCATGCGCCAGTCAGCCCCCTCGTTGGACGCCCGAGACGGTAGCGGCGCCGCCGCGCGCCGGGATTGAAAAGGTGGCGCCTCTTCGCGAGCGTGCGGAAGCCGAAGCACGGCTCGGCATTGTCTTGGAATCAGACTGGGACGAATCGTGATGTGGGGGTGTTATTCAAGAGGTGTTTGCCGCATGAAACTCGCTAGGATTTCTCTGCCATGCCTTATGGTGGTCCTTTTCGTTTCGCTGTTCCCCGCGTGCTCACCCCAAAAGGCGTCTTCAGGCGGGCCGCCGACGCCCCCACCCGCGCCGGTGAAGATAGCGGAGGTCAAGGAGCAGGCAATGCCGGTGGAACTCATGAACATCGGCAGCGTTGAGGCTTATTCCACGATCATGGTAAAGGCCCAGATCTCAGAGCCTGTGAACTTTTCAGTTTCTTGCGTTGAAACGTTCATAAAATGACT
>CAZPMT010000015.1:25507-71505 GCA_964587655.1 uncultured Nitrospiraceae bacterium | reverse complement strand
AAACGAGGCAACACGACATCGCTTACCGTAGGTGTGAGAAGTCCGGGCTAGCACTGCTGCCTCCTTTCGAATTCGTGCCTGCGTTGAGGGGAAGCCAGAATGTCAGACCGTAGCCGGGATTTGCCTCCGTGCCCCGGAAACACTCCGAAAGAAGGTCCTTGTCCAGAATCCGCCGCCCTTCCCACTGACCTCCGTTGAGGATCATCTGTCCGTACTTTACCCATTCCCTTGCCGTCAGACGCGCGCCGGCAGGCATGTGCGGATATCCATCTGCCCCCGTGCGCCACGAGTCCACTTTCACCCCCATCGGTTGCAGCACGCGGCGTTCGAGATACGTTCTCGCATTCTCCCCACTTGCCGCAAGTTTGCGGCGCATCAGTTCGCCAAAGACCTGGAAAGGCGCCGGGCCGTATTGAAACACGGTGCCCGGCGAGTGCAGCATGCGCGCCTCTATCGCCTCGGCATAGGTGGGGATCGAGCCGGCTTCTCCTGCGTCCATACCGCTGGTCAAGGTGAGCAACTGTCGAATGGTGATCTGTGACTTTAACTCGTCCGTCTGCCATTCAGTGACCGTTTTCGACACGGCTTCGTCCAACGTCAGCAACTTGTCTTGAGCCGCCGCCACCGCAATGGCGCAGGAAAAGCTCTTGGTGCCGCTGGCTAGGTTATGCGCCTCGTTCGCCGGGTGGCCCATGGGGTAATCCTCAAAGACGATTCGCCCATCCTTCATTATGAGCATCGAAAGGCCGCGATGGGCCCGTGAATACGCCGCGGCCTGTCGATAGCCAGCCAGTTCCTCCGCCGACAAATCTGAACGCGCCATGGAGTCTGGCCCCGAAGGAGTGCATAGTGCAACGCAGTACGTCCCGGCAAACATAAGCAATGGAACCGCCAAGGCAATTCCAGCCGCCATGATTGACTTGCCTCTCGCTGACATGTGTTTCCTCCTTATACGTTGGGGAAAAACGCTAGCGCCAACCGCATGTTGCGTCTCTTGACCCGGGTGTTGACCAAGTTCGGCATCGTCTTGCATACGCAATCGTATATATCACATACGGATCCGTATGTCAAGAGCAGGGCAAACGCATCTGATTATGCTCAACTCCCGGAATGCAAGGCGCGGCCTACCGTTTTCGAACGTTTCGTCCGTCGTTGGCATTGCCCGGTCCTCTGTTGATAAGATCAATGGTTGAGAGAAAGGGCTGCACGATGCCGCTTACGGAATCGCAACGCGCGCGGTACGAACGGAATCTCCTGATCCCCGGGCTGGGCGAGGAGGGGCAGGAGCGTCTTGCGCGTGCGAGAGTCTTGATCGTCGGGCTGGGCGGTCTCGGCAGTCCGGCGGCATTCTACCTCGCGGCCGCTGGCGTCGGGACGCTGGGGCTTCTGGACTCGGACCTGGTGGAGATCTCGAATCTCCAGCGGCAAATTCTGCATTCGGCAGCGCGCCTGGGCGACGCCAAGACGTCGTCCGCCGCCGCAGCACTGGCTGCTCTCAACCCGGAAGTGCGGATTGAAACGTTTCAGGAGCGATTGAGCGGGGAAAACGCGGCCGAACGGATACGTGATTTCGACGTCGTCGTCGAGGCGTGTGATAGTTTTGAATCGAAATTCCTGATCAACGATACGTGTTTAGAATTAGTGAAGCCGTTCGCGACGGCCGGCATACTGGCGTTGTCGGGACAGGCGCAGTTCGTCGTTCCGGGCCGTACGGCGTGCCTGCGCTGCGTATTGCCGGAAATTCCCGAAGGCGTCCCCACCACGTCACAGCTTGGCGTTCTCGGCGCTCTACCGGGGATCCTGGGAAGCGTCGAGGCGCTCGAGGTGATCCGGTGGATTGGCGGTCTTTGGGAACCGCAGCCCGGCGGCGCGGGATCATTACATACGGTTGACGCCCATATGTCGGACGGTAATACGGGCGGCGATACGATGCGACTGCACACGCTTCGTCTTACCAGGCGGCCGGATTGTCCGTGCAGCGGACTTTGGAGTACATGATGAACGATGATCTCTTGACGATTGCCGGGCGGAGCTTCCGTTCGCGCTTGATGATTGGCACGGGAAAGTTCCCGTCCGCACAGGCGTTGCGCGCGGCCATCGAGTCATCGGGCGCGGAGATCGTGACCGTGGCCATGCGCCGCGTTGACCTAGGAAAACCTGATGAACACGGGATTCTCTCGGCGATAGATCCGGCGAAGCAGCTAATCCTGCCGAACACGTCCGGCGCGCGAACCGCGGAGGAGGCCGTGCGACTGGCGCGTCTGGCGCGTGCCGCGGGTCTCGATCCCTGGATCAAACTCGAGCTGACGCCCGAACCGCGCTACCTTCTTCCGGACCCCGTGGAGACGCTCCGGGCCGCCGAGATCCTGGTAAAAGAAGGCTTCGTGGTGCTGCCTTACATCCAGGCGGACCCGGTCCTCGCCAAGAGACTCGAGGAAATCGGCGTAGCTACCGTCATGCCTCTCGGCGCGCCGATCGGCAGTAATCGCGGTCTCAAGACCCGCGACTTGGTGAAGATCATCATCGAACAGTCCTCCGTGCCCGTGGTGGTCGACGCGGGACTCGGTGCTCCGTCGCATGCCGCGGAGGCCATGGAGATTGGGGCCGATGCCGTTCTTGTGAACACGGCGCTGGCCGATGCGAGCGACCCTGGCGCCATGGCGCGGGCGTTTGCACTGGCGACGCAGGCGGGACGCATGGCATACCTGGCCGGTCTCGGCCCGGTGCGGGACACGGCGGAGGCGTCATCGCCGCTGACTGGGTTTCTGGACGACTGAAGGCTGAAGGAAGTCAGAAGTCAGAAGTCAGAAGTCAGAAGACAGAAGACAGAAGACAGAAGACAGAAGACTTACAGCCTACAGCGTAAAGGAGAGTCTTGGATGACATTGCACGGTGGATGCATGATCGCGCCGCCGCGGCAAGAGCTCGCGGAATGGCCTGCTGCACGCGTCGCCGACGCTATCGCAGGGGCGCGGCCTGAAGACGTCGATGCCGCGCTCGCACGAGAGGAACGGGGTCTTTCCGACCTCGTCGCGCTCCTTTCGCCGCATGCCCGGCCGCGTCTCGAAGCCATGGCGCGCGAGGCGCAACGCCTGACGCGCCGCCACTTCGGTCGCACGATCCAGCTCTATGCGCCGATCTACATATCGAATGTGTGCGCCGCGGACTGTCCATACTGCGGATTCGGCGTCCGGTCCGGCAGCAAACTCGAACGGGTGACGCTTTCGCCGGATCAGATCCGCCGGGAGTGCGAGGTCCTCGCCTCGCAAGGATTCGAGAACGTCCTGCTGCTTACGGGTGAAGCACAGTTTGTCAAACCCCGACAAACTGTGCCGCAAGTCGCCGCGATTGAATACATAGCGGAAGCCGTGCGTATCGCGCGGGAGCATTTCTCGTCGGTTTCCGTGGAAGTGTACGCCATGACGCGCGATGAGTATCAGTTCTTGTTCGACGGCGGTCTCGAAGGGGTCACGCTCTACATGGAGACGTACGACCAGGGCACGTATGCCCGATTGCACACCGTCGGACGGAAACAGGACTATGATTTCCGCTTGGACGCCATCGAGCGCGCTGGGCAGGCGGGAGCCCGCAGGCTGGGTCTGGGTGCGTTGCTTGGGTTATTCGATTGGCGGGCCGAGGGCCTTTGGATGGCCATCCATGCCCGGTACTTACAGAAACGCTGCTGGCAAAGCGCCGTGTCGATTTCCTTTCCACGGTTGCGTCATGTTCCGGACCGTTTTGCCGTACCCGCTCCGGTGAGCGACGCCGATCTTGTACAACTGATGCTGGCGCTGCGCCTTGTTCTCCCTGAAGCAGGTCTCACGCTGTCCACGCGGGAGACCGCCGCCTTCCGGGACAGGCTTATTCCATTGGGCATAACCATGATGAGCGCCGGATCCTCGACCCGCCCCGGCGGCTACGCCTCCTGCGCACGCGAGACGACGGAGCAGTTCGAGATCGAAGATTCCCGGAGTCCGGCAGAGGTCGGCAAGGCCATCGCGCGGGCCGGCTACGACCCAGTGTGGAAGGACTTCGATCGTGCCTTTGCAGCGCGGTGAAAGTGGCGTCATTGGAGTTCTGCTCCCGCTGGCGGCGCGAGTGCGCTTGGCAATGGCGGGGGGCGCGTTGTCGTTGCGTCAGGATCGCGTGAACAAAAACACTGGACAAAAGGCTCGTATTATGCTAAGGATCATCCATGAGAGGTGGAACATCATATGAGTGAAGGCCGTTTAAGATCGAGCACTCCTAGTGAGCGGATGGATGCCGACGCCGTATGCGAACGGTGTGATACCGTAAACCCGGAGGACACGCTGCTGTGCAAGACGTGCGGCAACAACCTCCGTGACCAGCGGGCCCGCCGCCTAGCCCTGGAACAAGCCATGGAGGCTGCCGATGCGGGGCCGTCCCGTGCCGCGTGGGCCAGGGGGCTTCTCCTCGTCTTCGGCATCCTGGTGCTTATCTGGATTGCCATTAACGCCGGTCGCATCGAGGATTACATGGTTGCCGCACAAACCACTAAGCTTGGTGATGCGACCATCTTTTGGTCCGGTGCGAATGGGCGGGAATTTGACAAGCTCGCCGAGGAACTGAAATCCCATCCCATTACGTCCGAAGAGAGAGAACTCGCCCAGAAACAGCCTGCCTCCACTGAAATACAAGAGGGGCATTACGTCCTTTTCCAGCAGGGCCGCTTGCGGCAAACGCCCGTGGGCGAGGCCATCGTGCGTAAGGATGGAGCCGCCTTCCGCATCGTGGTCGTGTTTGACAGGTTTGCCGCCCAACTCCGCGGGGAAGCGAAGCTCGAGGGTCCGGCGCGCATCGCGGCGCGGGATACCGCGGGTTTGTTTTTTAACGGCGAGTATTACGGCGCGTCGGGATTTGCGCAGCCGGCCGAAACCGGCGGCTACGAATGCCTCGGCCTCTGCGATCTCAGCGAAGAAACGTATTCCGCGACTGCATATCGCGTTCCTTGACCGCATTGCTTCCAGCAGAGCCTTCCTTCATCCGCGCGCCGCTCTGCTTGTGCGCATCGGCTGCGCCGTGATAGCATCAGGATTCTCACCGAAACGATCTGAGGCCTTTCTTTTCGGGTCGCGCCGGTGAGGATGCCGGCCATGCCGCCCGGGAACTGCAAGGGCGCGTGGCCGGTCTATGCGGTCCAATCCTTGGGAGCAGGAATCATGTCGGAAAAGAAGTTTGGCCTTTTCGGGCGGCTGCGCGAGCGGCTGACGAAAACGCGCAGCAGTTTAGTGAAGAATGTCCGGCGGGTCTTCGCGGCGCGCCCGAACATCGATGACGAGGTCTTTGATGAACTCGAACAGATCCTTATCGAGGCGGACCTTGGCGTGGATACGACGTTGAGCATGATAAGCGACATGCGCCGCATCGCCCGGGAGAGAAGCCTCATATCGTCCGAGGAGCTTTACGCCGTTCTCAAGGACGAACTCGTCCAAACCCTGGAACCCGGGGACCACTCACTGACCTGGACGAATCCCGATGGCGGACCTCATGTGACACTTGTTGTGGGAGTGAACGGCTCCGGGAAGACGACGACCATCGGCAAGCTTGCGTCGCAACTGAAGAGCGAAGGAAAGACGGTGCTCCTCGGAGCTGCGGATACATTTCGCGCCGCGGCAGTCGAGCAGCTTACGATCTGGAGCGACCGGGCCGGGGTGCCGATTGTGAAGCACAAGAGCGGGGCGGACCCGGCGGCCGTCGCCTACGACGCGACGGATGCAGCCGTGTCGCGCGGGATAGACTGTGTCATCATAGACACAGCAGGCAGGCTTCACACGAAGGTGAACCTCATGGAGGAACTGAAGAAGATTCAGAGGGTGATCGGCAAGAGGCTGCCCGGCGCTCCGAACGACGTGCTGCTCGTGTTGGACGCGACGACCGGGCAAAACGGCTTGCAGCAGGCCAAGCTCTTCACGGAGGCGCTCACCGTGACCGGCATCGTGTTGACGAAACTCGACGGTACAGCGAAGGGCGGCATTGCCGTGGCCATACAGAAGCAACTGGGCATTCCCATCAAGTTTATCGGCGTCGGCGAGGCTGTGGAGGACTTGCAGGCTTTCAACGCGCGCGAGTTCGTCGACGCACTCGTTGCTTGACGCAGCCCGAAAAGGAGACCCATCTTGGCGATACGGTTCTTCAACACGCTGACGCGCAGCCTCGACATTTTTGAACCTCTTTCGCCCGGGAAAGTGGGGATGTACACGTGCGGTCCCACCGTTTACAACTACGCCACGATCGGCAATTTCCGGGCCTATATATTCGAGGACCTCTTGCGGCGCCACCTGAAGTATCGCGGCTACAACGTTACGCAGGTAATGAACCTGACTGACGTCGAGGACAAGATTATCCGCGGCTGCCGCGAGAGCGGCAAGCCGCTGAAGGAATTTACCGCCCCATTCGTGCAGGCCTTCTTCGAGGATCTCGATGCGTTGGGAGCGGAACGGGCCGAGCACTATCCCGCGGCCACGGACCATGTCCCGGAGATGGTGGAATTGATCAAGACCTTGCGCGATAAGGGCCATACTTACGAGGCGGACGGCAGCATCTATTTCAGGCTTAGCAGCTTTCCTCAATACGGACAGCTCAGCCACTTCGACATGTCGCAGTTGAAACAAGGGGCCAGCGGCCGCATCGACGTCGACGAATACAGTTCGGAAGACGCCCGTGATTTCGCCCTCTGGAAAGCCTATGACGAACAGGACGGGACCGTGTTCTGGGAAACGGAGATCGGCAAAGGCCGGCCCGGCTGGCATATCGAGTGCTCCGCGATGAGCATGAAATATCTCGGCTCAACGTTCGACATCCACACAGGCGGCGTCGACAACATGTTCCCGCATCACGAAAACGAGATCGCCCAGTCCGAATGCGCCACAGGCAAGCTCTTCGTGAAACACTGGCTGCACTGCGCCCACCTAATGGTTGAGGGGCGCAAAATGGCCAAGTCGCTCGGCAATTTCTACACCCTGCGCGACCTTGTCGAGGCGGGGCACAATCCACTTGCTATTCGTTGGGTCCTGATTGCCACGCACTACCGCCAACCCAACAACTTCACCTTCGATACCCTTGATGCGGCAAATCAGGCCCTCAACCGAATCCGCGACTTTCGGTTGCGACTCGGCGAGATACGGGCTACGGGCTCCGGCCTCGAGAAGGAAACGGCCGCGTGCGAGGAAGCGTTTGGGAACGCCCTCGATGACGACCTCAATATCTCCGCGGCGCTGGGCGCCGTTTTTGACTTCATTCGCGACACGAACAAATCCATTGATCGCAATGAGGTAGGGATCGACGGTGCGAAGCGGGCGCTTGCCATGCTGGACCGTTTGAACGAAGTGACAGGCATTTTCGCACCTCCCGTTGAATCGGAGGTCCCGCAAGAAGTGACGGATCTGGTAAGAGAGCGCCAGCAGGCGCGGCGCGACAAAAACTTCGCCCGGTCCGACGCCATTCGGGCGGAACTGGCGGAACAGGGCTGGGTGATTGAGGATACGGCAGACGGTCCCCGCGTCAAGCGCCAGTAATCCTCCTGGCTCGGCCTGACGTTCTCCATACGTGGCGAGTGAGACCTCCGAAATGCATGGAACCTCCCCACCCGGAAAGGGTTTAACCTTATGAAGTCATGGTTGACCTGCGCATGCGCGGCATAAGCGATTGGGACCTCGTGGCGCGGGCACAGGCGGGCGATATGGACGCCTTTGCGGAACTGGTCCGGCGATATCAAGGGCCGGTGATGCGGTTTTGCCACCGCATGACCGGGTCGGCGCAGGATGCCGAGGAGATTGCTCAGGACAGTTTCGTACGGCTGCATCGCCACTTGCGCCGCCTCGCGCCGCGCGCGAAGTTCTCGACGTTCCTGTTCGGCGTCGCACGAAACCTGACGCTGAACTTCCTGCGAGATGCCAAGCGGCATGGACGCGGAGGCGCGGAAGCCCTGGAAACCGAGGCCGATGTCCCGGACAACGCACGGCGTCCGGATCGCGCGGCACGGCTTCAGGAGATGGAATCGATGATTGAACGCGGCATAGCCTTACTCTCCCCGGACCACCGGGAGATCCTTGTGCTGCGGGAAGTTAACGGCATGGACTATGATGCGATTGCAGGGGTGCTGAAGTGCCGGAAAGGCACCGTGAAAAGCCGGCTGGCCCGAGCCCGCGAACAGCTCCGCGATCACGTGCTGGCCATGGGCGGAGAGTTGCTATGAACACACATTGCTCCACGGAGGAACTCTCCGCGTATATCGATGGAGAGTCCCGAGACGCGGAGCGTACCGCGGATCACCTCAGACTATGCGCGGACTGCGCCCGCCGCCACCGGGAACTGCTGAGTCTTTCGACACAGGTGAGTGCGCTTCCCGGCGCGAAGATAGGTCCCGAGTTCCTGACCCGCGTTGTAGCCCTTACCTCAGAGTTCCGCGACGGCCCGCGGCCCTGGTGGACATGGGCGGGTCCGCGGCTCGCGGTTGCGTGCGGCCTTGCGACCGCCATCCTCATCGGCTTCTTCCTATACCAAGGCGCCGAACCGGCGAATCCTCCGGTTTCTTCCCAGACGGCTCTTCGGAAACCGGAACCCGAACCCGCTGTTGAGACGCGGGTCACACCCGAAGATCTCGAAGTTGCGGAGGTCTCGGACGACCTCACTGGGCTGGAGTACGGTGACGAGGTCTCGGCCGACGATATGATCATCGGGCTTTCGGAGACCGAATGGTTTGTCGTTCTCGCGTCGGCATGGGACGACGACGATGACCTGGATGCCATGCTTGAGTCAATGGACAAAGATGAAGCGGAAACGTTTGAGGATCTACTGCGCGAATACGCGAGAGAAGGTCAAATGACATGAAAATCCTTTTTCGCACGATCACGGTTATGTTGCTGACTGTCGCGGTGGTTCAACAGAGTGTCGAAGCTCAGGACACCCCCGGGAGCGATAAGGACACGGCCCCTGAATCCTCTCCGTCCCCCGATGCTAGAAAAGCAGAACACGAGAATCCGCAGGAGCTTGTGCAAGAGATCATGGCGGCCCGATTGGCGCAGCAACTCGGCCTGAACGACGAGGAGACCGTGATATTGCTCCGCCGGCTCGTGGAGTATCGGACTCAAATCGGTACTCTTCAAAAAGAACGACAAGAAACGCTCCGATCCCTCAGAGCAATCTTGAAACAGAACGGCTCGGAGAAAGAGATCGAGGAAACACTAAGCCGCCTTAAGGATCTCGATGCAAACCTGCAGGAACTCAAGCGGACGGCCTTTGAGAAGATTAGCGCCGGCATGAGCGTTACGCGGCGAGCACGACTATACGTTTTCTGCAATGACTTCGAGAACGAGATGCGACGACTGGTTCAGAAGGCGCGTGAGCGGACGGCCCAGCGAAGGGGTTGGGGGAACGACCCCTCAGAGTCGCCGCGGCTTCGCCAGGAAGACCCCTCTCTGCGCCCTCCGCAGGGGTCTAGTAGCGTACCGGGACGTGAGCGTACGCCACGACCGCTATCTACCCCATGAGGGTCAGGCTCTTAGGATTCATTGCCTTCACGGGATAATCCTACATTCTGCCAACCGCAAATACCTTGGCCAAATCCCGTAAATCGGTTTCCTGCGAAAGAAACTTGAAAAACGGGTGAACTTCGTGTATAAGTGGGGGCATAGTAGCGGATCAAAACGAGGGTTGTGGAGCACGATGATGAAGAATATGAGCGAACGCGCAGACAAACTGATTTTTCAACGAGCCTTACTTGTGTGGTTTAGGCAGGTGGCACGGGATCTTCCGTGGCGGCGGAGCAAAGATCCGTATGCGATCCTGGTTTCCGAAATGATGCTGCAGCAGACCCGCGGGGAGCAAGTGCTCCCCTACTATGAGCGGTTCCTGCAAGCCCTGCCCACGATCGAGACGCTGGCCGCGGCCTCGGAGGATAAGGTCCTCAAACTCTGGGAAGGGCTCGGGCACAATGCCCGGGCCAGGAACCTCCATAAGGCGGCCAAGATCATTGTCCAGGATCTGGGCGGCAGGTTCCCGCGCAACGCGGCCAAGTGGGAAGAGTTGCCCGGGATAGGGGCTCATTCGGCTGTGACCATAGCGAGCATCGCTTCCAATGAGCGGGTACCCCTTATGGACGCGAACGCAAAACGTGTGTTCGCGCGGCTCTTTAACATTATGGACTGCGTGGACGATCCCGCGACGGAAGAAGCCCTGCTCGCCATCGCTGAGACGCTGATTCCCGTGCGGTCCCCCGGGGACTTCAACCTGGCGATACTGGAGTTGGGCGCGTGGATGTGCATGCCGGCGGAGACCCGTTGCGATGGGTGTCCTATGCGGCGGCTCTGTGCGTGCTATGCGGCCGGGACGCAGAAGGAATGCCCGGTGTCCCGTCCCGCCCCGGAGACGATTCAAGCCGAGTGCGTTGTGGGCGTGATCATGAAGGATGATGCTTATCTGCTGGGCCAGCGTCAACCGACGGGATTGTTGCCGGGGATCTGGGAGTTTCCGAACTCCAACATCAAGCGGGGCGAGAGCCACGAAGAGGCCCTCGTACGCGCGGCCAAGGGAGATCTGGGAGTAAACATCCGAGTTGGCGAATTGCTTACGACGGTCAACCATTCCTATTCAAACGTGGAAATGACCCTCCACGTATATCGATGCCGTTACGTGAGCGGGACTCCCAAGCCCAAGACGCATGCAGAGGTCCGCTGGGTGTCGCGCGGCGACCTGTCTAGTCTCGCCCTGCCAAAGGCCAACCACAAGTTCCTGCGATTTCTGTAGGGCTTGAGAATTCAGCGCGCGGCCTTTCCCGGTGGAGACGCCACCGAGAGAGGCCGTGTGAGAATGCCCACCTCAGATCGCATTGGCAGGAACGCCGGCCGGGCGGCCTGGAGATTCCAATTGCGCTTTGCCTAGAAATCGCGCGTGTTACCTGCTATAATGCCGTGCATTGACCGGAAGGTAACTTGTGTCCGTCCGGCGACCCTGCGGCAGAAGGAGGTGAATTGCATGGCGGAAGACGTGAACGTCGAGGAAACTGTCCGGAAGATCGTGTGCGAGCGCCTCGACAAGAAGTCTGAGGAAGTGACCCTCGAGGCCCGTTTTATCGAGGACCTTGGAGCGGACTCGCTGGACCTTACGGAACTCTTGATGGCGCTGGAGGAGGAGTTCAACATCGATATCGATGACGAGGCGAATCAGATCGAGACGGTTGCCGACGCGATCAACTATATCAAGTCCAAGTTGTAATCCAGTAGCGTCAGATGTGGCGTTGTGTATAGATGAAGGATGGAAACCACGAAGTGCGATAAATCAAGACGAATGTTTCCGCGATGATGTCACTCACTCGTCCAGGCGATGCGAATCGAAGGGGCGGGTGAGTTTCTTTGTAGGCCGGTACGAACGTCAAACGTTCGCATGTGAAGCGGAGAACACGCGGCGTAATGGGTGAAACGGCGGAAAGAATCGAGATGTTACGGGCCCTTGCCGGTCGTCTCGATCTGGGCATTCAGGACTTTGCCCTGTTGGACCGGGCGCTTACCCACGCGTCCATCTTTGCCGAAACACGGGAACCGATCCGGGACTATGAATCAATCGAGTTTCTTGGCGATGCCGTGCTCGGCCTTGCGGTGGCGCATCACCTTTACGAACGAGTCCCGGACCGCACGCCGGGCGAGTACAGCCGCATGCGGGCCGGACTCGTGAACAGGCGCTGTCTGGCGCGGCTGGCCTCGGAACTCGACATTGCTTCCGTTATTCGCCTTGGGAAGGGAGAGGAACTGGCGGGGGGGCGGCAGCGAGCCGCATTGCTGGCGGATTGTCTCGAGGCGCTGATCGGCGCTCTCTATCTCGATCAAGGGTGGGATGCCGCGCGGACCTTTGTCGCGCGCGTTTTCAAGACCGAGTTTGAACGCGAACTGGCCGCCGACAAGGTGTGGGATTTCAAGTCGCGTCTTCAGAACTACTGTCAGGCGGAACGCATCCCGCTGCCCGAGTTCAACGTCGTCAGTTCAGAGGGTCCTGACCACCGGAAGCAGTTCGAGATGGAGGTGTTTGTCAGGGGGGCGCCCGTGGGACGCGGCCGCGGGGCCACGAAGAAGGAAGCGGAGCAGAATGCCGCGCGAGCCGCCCTCGAACATGAAGGGCAAGTCTTCAGCGAGCGAGCGTCTCAACCTTGATTCGGCAGTCAAGATTGAGGGTGCTTCCCGAAATGGTGGACGGCGTGGACTTTGTGGACGATGTGGACGCCGAAAAGGATCACCTGCCGGGTTGCGTCCACTTTGTCCACAACGTCCATCTTGTCCACTGCTTGGACAAACCCAACTGGCTTCAATTGCCGAATCCAGGCTCAAGGGGACTGAACCTGCATGAAGATTGAGGACCGCTACTATAATGTGAGACCGAAGATCGTGCCGGGCGACGCCGAGTCGGTCATCGAGATCACACCTCGATATGACCACGCCAGATTTCGGGCTGACGCGACGTACAGCGTCACGTACGCGCCGCTCGAGGAATTCGCGGTCCGCAGCGGTTGGACGCCTGGACGACAACAGGTCCTGCAACCCGTTGACGGGAAACTGCGGATACGGCAGTATTTCGAAGCGGAACAGGAACACGTCCTGTATGTCGAAGAGACAACGAAGGACAAGAGTAGGTGCGTGGGTGATTTCCGCCTCTACTCGCTCTCGCCGGATCTTTTCCGCCGCCGGCCATACAAAGGTGATTTTCATTTGCACAGTTGCAGGTCGGACGGATGGGAGTCGCCGGGTTACGTCGCCGCGGCGTGCCGGCGGATCGGACTGGATTTCATGGCCGTTACCGACCACCGGCAATACGAACCGTCCATCGAGGCGCGGAAGGCATTCGAGAGCGTCGACATAGATCTTCGCATCTTTCCCGGCGAGGAGATACATCCGCCGGAGAGCCAGGTCCACATGATCAACTTCGGTGGCCGCTTCAGCATCAACGCCTTGTTCCGCGACGAGACGGCGTATCGCGATGAAGCAGGCGCCTTGCAGCGGCGGCTCGGCAAGATGCCGCCCGGCGTCGATCCGTATCTGTACGCGTCGAGCGTGTGGTGCTTCGAGAAGATCCGCGAGGGCGGCGGACTGGGCATCTTCTGTCATCCATATTGGCTGACGGAGCACCGCTATTCGCCTCCCGGCGCGCTCACGTCGCATCTATTTGAAACACAACCGTTCGACGCCTTCGAGTTGATCGGCGGGTTTCACCGGCGCGAGGCCGACTCAAACACTTTGCAGGTTGCGCTCTATCACGAGGAGCGCGCTCGCGGACGCAAGATACCCATCGTAGGCGCGAGCGATGCCCATGGCTGCGAACGCGGAGACCTGTTCGGGTGGTACTACACGCTCGTCTTCTCAAGCACGCTCCAACTCGAAGACCTCGTCGATAGCGTCCGAGATCTTTACAGCGTGGCCGTCGAGGCCCTGCCCGGCGAGACGCCGCGCGCTTACGGCCCCTTCCGGTTCGTGAAGTATGCCCTGTATCTCCTGCGGGAGTTCTTCCCCGCGCATGACGAGCCGTGCGTCGAGGAAGGGCGTTTGATGGCGGCGCACCTTGCCGGCGACGAGACGGCCGCCGCTACGCTGGCGTCCCTGAAGGGACGCACGTCGAAGCTCGTCGATTCGCTCATGAACAACGGATAGCTGTCCTGGAGCTGTTTGCATACGAAGCGCAGTCCGTTTATCATTGCCGCCTCAACCTAGATTCGGCAATTGGAGACAGTTGGGCTTGTCCAAGTAGTGGACAAAGTGGACGTTGTGGACAAAGTGGACGCAACCCTGCAGGTGATCCTTTTCGGCGTCCACGTCGTCCACAAAGTCCACGCCGTCCACCATTTCGGGAAGCACGTTCAATCTTGACTGCCGAATCTAGGCTCAACGGCTGACAGAGGCGGATACGGAAAAGTGGAACCCGAAATCAAACCAGAGAGTTCCCGATCCTGGCTCGGCGAAGCCCTCGTGAAATCGGGTGTGCTTACGGACGAGCAGCTCGAGCGCGCGCTCCGGATTCAAGGTTATCTCGAACAGCCCAAACAACTCGGGGCCATACTCGTCGAACTCGGCTACGTAACCAAGCGCAACATTTCCGAGGCCATCAGCAAGTTCGGCAGTGGAATCCTTCTGGGCGAAATGCTCGTCGAACAGGGGCTGATCTCACGGGAGGGCCTCGACACGGCGCTGCGCATCCAAAAGGAGCAGGGAATAAGGCTCGGAAAAGCGCTTATCGAGCTGGGGCTGATAAACGAGCGCACCCTGCTGCAAAACCTGGCACATCAGTCAGGGGTGCTGTATATAGAACCCGTGTTCCCGATGATCGAGCACACGGTCCTGAGCGGCGTATCGCCGGACTATCTCCTCCGCTACAAATTCATCCCCTTTAGCCGCGACGAACAGGGCGTCACGACGGTCGTGGTCGGCGATATCCGCGACTCGAATTGCTTTGAAGCCATCGCAGGCTTGTTCAAAGAGAGTTTCCACCTTGCCCTCGGACCTGAGGACCTTATCCTCCAGACTATCGAAGACTATCGCCGCTTTCGCCACGAGACCGCCAGCAGAACCGCCGCCGGGCGCGCCGAAGCAGGTGCGGACACAGTCGTCCAGTTGGTCGAGCATATCGTCGGTTCAGCCATCGACGAACGCGCGAGCGACATCCACATCGAGCCCCTTTCCGAGGTGATCCGGCTGCGGTACCGGATCGACGGCGTGCTCGTATACAAGACCGACCTGCCGAAGGAGCTTCTGCCCAAGATCATCTCCCGGGTAAAGATCCTCGCCGAGTGCAACATCACCGAGCACCAGCACCACCAGGGTGGGCGCGCATTCTTCACCCACAAGGGGCGCGAGTACGACCTCCGCGTGTCCATCTACGTCACGGTCCACGGCGAGTGCGTCGTGCTTCGCATCCTGAACAAGCAAAACGTTCTCATCGATCTCGAGGAGCTCGGCATGGCGGGTACGATGCTCGAGCGATACCGCCAGGAAGTCCTCGGCATGCCGAGCGGCGTGGTGCTTATCACGGGGCCGACCGGCTCCGGCAAGACCACCACGCTTTACAGCAGCTTGAACTACTGCAATTCCATCGATGTGAAGATCATCACGGCCGAGGACCCCGTCGAATACATGATTGACGGCCTGATCCAGTGTTCCATCTACGACAAGATCGGGCGAACCTTCGAAGCGACACTCCGCGAGATCGTCCGCCAGGATCCGGACATCATCGTTCTCGGTGAGATCCGCGACCGCGCCTCGGCCCAGGTGGCCATCCAGGCGGCATTGACGGGGCACAAGGTCTACTCGACTTTTCATACGGAGGACACGATCGGCGGACTCCTCCGGCTCATTGACATGGACATCGAGACATTCTTGATTTCTTCGACGGTCATCTCGGTGGTGGCGCAGCGGCTCCTCCGGCGCATCTGCCAGTATTGCGCGGGCGCGTACACGCCGGCGACAATCGAACTCGACAGACTCGGATTGAAACCTTCGGATGTCCGCGATTTCGATCTCAAGAAAGGCCGCGGCTGCAAGTACTGCAACTACACCGGATACCATGCGAGAGTCGGCGTCTACGAACTGCTCATTCTCAACGAGGACGTGAAAGATGCCATCCTCCAGAAGAAATCGGCGCACGCGATCCGGCAGACGTGCATGGATTCAACCGGCCTCATCAGCATGTGCGAAGATGGAATCGCAAAGGTAATCCGCGGACTTACGACCTTTGAAGAAGTGGCTCGGCGTGCGCCGCGGACATTTACAATACGCCCGCTACGCCAGATTCTTGCAATGACTAAATAGGAAAAGCTAATGACACAGTGCGTGTTTTGCTCGGAGTCCTTGCCGGACTTGCCCAAACCCTCCAGCCGGTCCATCTTCTCGGTCTGCGCCAAATGCATGAATCCGCTGGTTGTCAAGCATGACGGCGCGGACTGGCAGGTCTCCGCGCCGCGGACGTTTCAAGACATCCGTTACGTGGCCCAGGAGGGATCGATCGGCGCCGAGATTCTCAAGCTCTTGCCGCAAGCCATCGAGCGCCTTCCCATCCTGCCCGAGATTGCGCACCGGATTCTTGGCTTGGCCCGCGATCCCGAGGGCTCGATGCAGGACCTGATCGATCTCATCAACGAGGACCAGGTTATCGCGTTGAAGGTCCTGCGCCTGGCCAACAGCGCGGTGTATGGCGGCTTGGCGGAGATCAGAGACATGCGTTCAGCTTGCGCCCGCCTCGGGATGCGCGTCATAGCGAACACGGTTCAGGCAATCGCGAACGGGCGGATCTACAGGACGCGAAACGCCAAGTATAAGGAATTGATGGAGAATTTGTGGCGTCATGCGCTCGCAACTGCGCAATGCGCCAATGATATCGCCGTCGTCATCGCCGAACCCTGTGCCGACGTGCTCTTCGTCGCCGGTCTCATTCACGACGTAGGCAAGGTCCTTCTGCTCGACCTTATCGCCCACCACGATTCGCGCACGATGAAGACGCTCCGCGACTCGCCGGAGCTCTTTGACGAAGTGATTACCGGATACCATACCCTCGTCGGTCTTCACATCACCCAGCGGTGGAACCTGCCCCCCGAGTTCGGCGTAACCACCTTCTGTCATGATCGGCTCATGTCGATCCCGGACGAATCCTGGCTGAACACTGTGCACGTGGTCGCACTGGCAAGCGCCCTTGCCAACGTCTCGGGCTTCGGCGAGGAGTGCTCCGATGTCTCCCTGCTGAGCCTGCCCAGCACGAAATTCCTCGGATTGAGCGACATCAAACTCGCTTCACTGCGCATCGATCTCGAAGACAAGGTCAAGGCGCTTGTCGAAGCGGTTTCCGCATAGAGGCGACACGTCGCGGGGGGCAATTCGTATTGCAGACAATGGGTTGCAACCCCTTGTCTACAACCTGACGAAGATCTTCTTGCGGTACATCAGATACAGGCCGAGCCAGAAGATCCCGAAAACGATTACCGACAGGCTGAACGCCGCCGACGCCGGCATCTTGTGGGCCGCTTCCCCAAACAGGCGATCTTCGAAGAACTCGACGCTGAACAACTCCCCAATCATGTACGCAACGATCGCGTTCATGCCGATGACCACGAATCCAAAGGCCCAGCGCCGGAATTGCAGCACGTCGACGATGCAGTAAAATGCGGCCAGCAGGAGGAAGCTCCATCCCGCGGCGTACAGTACGAACGAGCTCGTCCAGATATGCTTGATGATTGGAGACCAGAGCCCCCACAGCAGGCCGAGGGCGATTCCCGCGATGCCAGACCCGAACAGCCACAGGGCCTTTGTCCTTGCCGGCTTCACGGAGCGCGCGGGCGTGAGACGGGATCGCGGCTATTGCGCGGGCTTGCCCATCATGGAAACGAATATGCGGAAGAGGTCCGGGTCGAGGTCGTTCGCGACCTGCGACCCCATCAGGTTGAGCGCGGCGAAAGATGAACGGGCCTTCTGAAAGGGCCGGTCGGTCGTGAGTGCGTCGAAGATGTCTGCAATCGTGACCATGCGGACGAACCGCGAGATGGCGGTTCCTTTAAGGTTGTCAGGGTAGCCTGCGCCCCGGAGCCGCTCATGGTGGTGGCGCACGATATCGAGCGAGATCGCACCGACGGCTCCGGTCGCGGCCAGTATTTCGTGGCCGTGGTCCGGGTGCCGCTTCATCACCTCCCACTGTTCGCCTGTAAGCGTGCCGCGGCAGTTGATGATGGCGGGATCGATCTTGCCCTTGCCGACGTCGTGGAGCAGCGCGCCGATTGCGAGTTCGCGCAACATGGCGGCGTCACTCTCGCCGGCGCGCTGCGCCAGAGCGATGCCGTAGGTCACGACGTTGACGCTGTGGGTGTAAATCTCGTAGACGGACGAGAGACTCTTGAGCAAGTGAGCGAGGACTTGCCGATCTTCGAGCATGAAATTGACCGTGTTCTTGACGATCTCGCGGCTGCGCTTGAGGTTCTCCAGGGATTCGGGAGTCTGGATGACCGATTCGGCCACGCCGGTCGCGCAAGCGTACAGCATTTCCGACTTCTCGTCTGGATTCAGGTTCGGATCGGACATGATGGCAGAGAGGCTCTGCTCGATATAGCGACCGAATTCCGAACGTTGCGTCCCCCGCACATAGACCGTGTCGAGGTTGCTGTCGAGAAGGCGCTTCCGCGCATCTTCAGTGAAACGGAGGTTGCGCTCGGCATAGAGAACGAAGGGCTGCCCCGGCGCGGGCTGGAAATAGATGTCGAAACTCGTGATGCTGTCGACGCGCAACGAGCCCAGGCCCACCGGGATGAACGCGCCTTCCTCCTGAACTTGCGCATCGCCTGTCTCAGTCATGTTTACCCCTTTCGTCATGGCGCACGAATCGTACCATCGACGGAAGAGGACTTCAACCGCCATTTCGCCGGTTCACAAGTCACAACGTCCAACCCGTGCGGTATTCGCACTGAAGAAGCCGGTTAGCCTCGGGAACGTTGGCGGCCTTCATGTTCGCGGAATCCCACTCGATGGGCTGGCCCGCACGAATGGCGATGTTGCCGAGAAGCACCATTTCAGTGAGCGGACCCGCGTAATCGAAGTTGGCGCCCGCCGGTTCACCGCCCTTGCACGCCGCGATCCATTCCTCGTGCTGCCCCGGCGACCTCGGGTATTTCACCTTGATCGATTTGGCGTCCTCCATCTTCGATTCAGGAAGCAAACGACCGCCGTTGCCGTACGTGCCGACCACCAGTTTTCCCTTCGCGCCCACGAACAGGCAACCGCCATCGTCATCGCCCATCTGGCGGCTTTGCTCGAGTTCCGCCGGACGTTCGGGCATCTTGCCGCCGTCGTGCCACGTCAAGGTCACCGCGGGCATCTTGCCGCGCTGTGGGAACTCGTACTTGATCACGGACCAACTCGGGTAGCTTTCGCTCTTGATGCCGGAGGACTCCGCCGAAATCCGCGCCGGCGCCCCGAGGTTCAACGCCCAAAACGCCGAGTCCAATATGTGACAACCCATGTCGCCCAACGCGCCGCAACCAAAATCGTACCAGCCGCGCCAGATGTGCGGACAGTACGCCGGGTTGTAGGGACGCTCGGGCGCGGGGCCGAGCCACAGGTTCCAGTCAAGCGTGGGAGGGACGGGCGGCGTGTCCGTCGGGCGGTCCATGCCCTGCGGCCACGTCGGGCGGTTCGTCCAGCAATGGACCTCCGCGACGTCGCCGATGACCCCCGCCTCGATCCAGGTCTTCGTCTGACGGCAGCCGTACAGGCCGTGGCCCTGATTTCCCATCTGCGTCGCGACCTTGTATTTCTTCGCGGCCTCCATCATCTTGCGTACCTCGAAGATCGTGTGCGCCATTGGTTTCTCGACGTAGACCCCCTTGTCCAATTGCATGGCCGCCATGGCCGCAGGCGCGTGCATATGGTCCGGCGTGGCCACCACGACCGCATCGATGCCCTTCTCCTTCTCGAGCATCACGCGGAAGTCTTTGTACTGTTTCGCGTCCGGCCACTTCTTGGCCGCCTTGGCCGCACGCTCATCGTCCACGTCCGCAAAAGCGACAATGTTGCACTGCAAGGCGACTCTGCTCAGATCATGAAAAGCCTGGCCGCCCGCGCCGATCCCTGCCACGTTCAGCTTCTCACTTGGGGGAGTCTCGCCCGATTTCGCGACCACATATCGCGGCACAATGCTGAAGACCGCCGTTGCCCCTGCCACGCGACCCAAGAAAGCCCTTCTGGAAAGCCGTTCCTTCTTCACCGTTCCCATCTTTCCTCCTCTCTCCGTTGTTGTCATATGCCAGCGAGTGCAATGCCCCGCAATCAGTCTAGCCTTTCGAACTCGAGCCCGCCTGCCCTATTCATCAGGCGAGCTATAGATACCCGTTGGCTCTCAGTGCTTCCTTGTCCTGCTCGCTCAACTCCGGCGATGGAGTAGCCGTGGGTGCTGGAGGGGCGTCGGATACAGGCTTGAGCGATGCCAAGCCCTTCGCCAACCGGTTGGCAAGATCGGGGATCTCGCCAAAGCGGTTCTCCGCTTCCTTTGGATCTTCTTCGACATTGTACAACTCGTGGCGCCCATCCGACGAATGGATCAGTTTCCACGGGTATTCGTAGTATGCGGTGCGGAGCCTGCGGAACCGATGGCCCCAGATCGGGTTCACAAAATCGAAGTTGCGCGTGTAGTTGATCTCGGCGAGAAGGGGCGCCGTTGCATCAAGGGTAGAAGCCGTCGAGGTCCGGCCGGCTTGTGCCGCGCCGAGCATGGCGCCGAAGAGTTGGATGAGAGAGACAGGGCGCTCGCACCAAGACCCTTGGCTCTGTCCAGCTACCTTGACGAGCAATGGCACGTGGAGCACCTCCTCGTAGAGGTCCTTGGAATGCTGCACGTACAGATGCTCGCCAAGAAACTCGCCGTGATCAGACGTGACGAAGATGACGCAATCGTCGTACAGTCCGGACTGCTTCAGGTAGTCAAGCACTTGGCCCATTGCGAGGTCCGCGTTCGCGATCCCCAAGTCGTACTGGGCCGTCACTTCCGTCACCAACTGCGCGTCCGCGGGCTGGATGCCCGGCATCACGGCATCCCCGAGTTTTATGATTAGCGACTTGTCCTGCGAGACGGGTTCATCAAACGCGCCAGGGCAGGGTCTTGTGTTGTACTGAAAATGCGCGTCGATGTAGTTCACAAAAAGAAAGAACGGTTTCGCGTGCCGTGCGCGCAGCCACGATGAGATCGGTTCCGTCATTTCGACGCCGGGCCGCCGCTGGACATCGTATACATCAAACCCCTGGCCGAGATTCGTCCACGCACTCATGTAGGCGGTATTGGCCGTGAACGCGGCCGTTGCGTAACCTTCGGCCTTGAGAATCTCCGCAACCGTTATGGCAGAGTCGGGCAGAGCGGGCTCCCTGACCTTCTCCTTGCCCTCGGCGTCCTTCTCCAGTATTGCCTCAACGCCGTGTTGGAACGAGTACTGGCCTGTGAACAGGGTCGCGTGAGCCGGCAGGGTCCACGGCGACGTGGAATAGGCGCGACGATAGGCTGTTGCATCGAGCGATAACTTATCCAGGTTAGGCGTCGTGCGGCGGTGATATCCCCAATGGCTCACGTGGCCGGCGCGGACGGTATCCAGGACAATCAGGACAATGTTGGGACGCCTCCGACTTGTGTTGCTGCATCCTGACGCGCCGGCAAGTAACATGCCCAGCGCGCCAATAGAAGAGAGACAGAAAGCCCGTCTATTCATAGTGCCCGGAGCAACGGCGTCGTTGTGGGTGTTACTCAGCAGGGAACGGCATTTCATCAGCTTGCCTCAGTTCCAGCACTTTTGATGAAGAGTACCGGCAGTAACTGCCGCTGTCAAGGGCGACATCCGGTTGATCCTGTTGAAAAGGCGAGATGCAGCGATGAAACGGAACGTTCAGGCAAGCCGTTGGTGTCGCCGCAAGTCAATTTCCCCGGGCAATGCCACGCCGCGCACGTAGGCATCAATCTGGTCTGCGACCTGCTTGCCCTGGCGCAGCGTGTTTTCCTTGACCGCGCCGGCGACGTGCGGCGTGAGGATGCAGTTCGGCAACCGGTACAACGGACTCTCCGGCGCCGACGGCTCCGGATCGGTCACATCGAGACACGCGAGAATGCGGCCCTTCTCCAATTCGGCAATCAACGCGGCTTCATCGACGCACATCCCGCGCGCCGTGTTGATAAATATGGCGCGGTCCTTGAGCAGGGCCAGGTTTCGTGCGTTGATGAGATGGCCGCACTCCTCGGTCGCGGGCGTGTGTAAAGAGACCACGTCCGAACGCCGCATCAGATCGTCCAACTCGACCTTTGCCGCGCCCATTTCCCGGGCCTCCTCCGCCGTGATGTAAGGATCGCAAAGCAACAGCGCCGCCAGCGAAAGCGTCTTGCACAAACGGATCATCTCGCGGCCGACGCTGCTCGCCCCGACGATCCCGACCGTGGCACCGTACGGTTCACGAGTCCAATCCTTCGCCCCCGATTGGTCCCATACCCCTTGCGAAGTGAGCTCGCGCAACCGCCAGACGCCTTTCATCGACACCAGCATCATGCCGAAAGCGAACTCCGCTACGCCGACCGCCAGCGCCTGCCGCGCGGAGCACACGCGAATCCCCCGCCGGAGAAACAAGTCGCCGTCAATCAGATGCTTCACGGAACCCGCGCTGTGACACAACAACATGAGTCCGGGGGCCGCATCCAGCATCGCCGCCGTGATGGGCTGCGTACCCCAGCCCGTTATGGCAATCTCGGCGCCCGAGATCGCGGCAAGTTGCTGTTCATCAGAGCACGAATCCGTCTTCGCAGGCGCAAGCGTCGTCGCGCCATCGATGCGCTTCAAGTCTTCATCGGCGAAACACCGCTCCTGCATCTCTCGCGTGATGAGCATGACAGATCTCGGCTTGCCCATATCCTGGCCTCACCTCCTAGCAAGAAACATTTCAGAATGTTATCCGCGCCTGACCTTTAAGGTCACAGGTTGTGACCTTAGACGCGCGTCTTCGGCAGCGGTCAATTGGAACATGAAGTCGTCCTGGTGCGATTACCTACTGCACGGGCGCATGGGCTCCGGCGGACTGTTTCCAGAGATCGGCCAATTGCTTCTTGCGAGGTTCGCTGGACTGTTCATAGGACTGCATGACCTTATCGAGTCCCTGCGCAAGCCGATCCGCGGCCTCTGGGTAGGAACGATCGGCCGCAACTTGCGAGGCCTCCGGCAACTGCGGCAGCTTTCCTTCTTTCTTGAGCTTCTCACGCGCGTGAATGGCGGAGACATAGTCGACAATCAATTTCGCATGCTGCGCCTCATAGGTCTGCTCGAGATCCTCCTTCTGTAGCGCGGCATAGAAGCTGCCGACGCTCGCAAGTGATACCGACGGCGTCGGCGTCTTCGTCGTCGCGAAGTCCGCCGTATTCCAGAAAGGATCTCCGGCCGGAGGCACGTTCAGTTTGACAGGCGCAGGCCGCTCCGGCGTCGTCTTGGCCTGAGCGCCTCCAAACAGGATCTGTATTGTCGCAACGTCCGGTGTCTCGTCGTAGGGAAACGAAACGGATTCCTTATCGAAGCGCGTCCAGGCCTTTCCGTTCACGAGGACTGAAGTGACAGGCCCGGCGCCAGCCGTCGACAAGTAGAGGCGCTTCGTCCCGAACCGGATCGGGATGTGCTGCTCGAGTTCCGTGATTGTTGGCGGAATGTGTGGAATGAGCTTCAGTCCTTCCGCGGTGTAGAGGTACTCGAACAACCCGCGAATGAGCGCGGCGGGCGCGCCCCACGTATCGTAAACGCAGTTGATAGGCTCCTTGGGCTGATAGACCTTCGCGCCGAATTCGACCAACGGATTGTCCGTGCGGAAGATCCGTGCGAACTCGAGGATCTTCTTCATCGCGCGCCGCGCATCGTCGAAGGCGCCCACTCGGTAGTACGCCATGATCATGCGCGCCTCGCACGTGGTCCAATGTCCGCCGTTCACCCACGTGCCGAACTTCCACAGCCAACTTGTCGGCTCCTCGTACATGTCGTCCAGCCCCGGACAGTTCGTGATAATGAGATTGCATGGACGCAGCCCCGGGATTGAGGCTATCTTGTCGTAGATCCGCTTTGATTGCGCGTCGTCCGCGACTCGGAACGCGATTGCATCGTGATTACAGACCGCTTCGAAATAACCGTGCTTCTCCGCGCCGTAGACGCCGTGCTTCGTCCCGTCGGGGTCCATGTACTTGATCAAGTAACCGTCGTCGGTCGTCAGCGTAGGCAAACCTTTGCGGGCGAGGTCGCGCCGTTCGGTGTATAGGGCTGCCTTGTCCGCATGGCCGGCCATCTTCTCGAGTTCGATCACGCGGTCGAGGGCGGCGATGTAAGTGACGGACAGACCGGTAAGGTAGGCCTTGTCGAATGTCCCGTCGGGCCGCTTCCACGCGGCATAACTCGGCGCAAGAAGATTTCCTGCCGGACCGGCCAGAAACAGGTTGTTCTTCGGATCGCGGCGCGTCTCGATGAAGTTCGCGCTGCGTTCGAGCATGGGCAGGTAACGCGCTATGGCGTCTTTATCGCGGCTGATGAGCAGCAATTCCGACTGCATCACAATTCCGGCCGCCGTGAACTCCATCCCCCAGTCGTGAATATCCACCCGGCCATCGCCCTGCCGGTAGTAGATGGTTGTGGGTGTGGCCGCGTCGCAAAGGCACCCGTCCGGCGCGACGTAACCCTTATCGCCCTTCCGCTCGCCGTCGCCCATCAGGTTGAACCACAAGTCCTGCGCGTTCTGAAGGAAGGTCGTGTATGGCTCAAGGTAGAAAGGAAGCGCACAATAGGTCGTCCCGTAGCTGTTCTGAATCCACCACGCGCCCCACGTTGGGCCCTCGACGAAGCCGTTCCACACCGGGCTGTAGAGCATCGAGATGTTCTGCAGTTCCGGATCGGGATAGAACATCCGATAGGCCGTATCCAGCAACTGCAAGTACTCGACGTCGCCTTCTCCGCGGAAGTGCTTCCCGTCAAACCGATCCGCTGCTCTTGCGCTCGACATGAACAAACCTCCCACGGTCAACAGACACGAAACCACGACAAGCCGTTTCATCGATTTCCCCTCATATGCTTGCGTTCTTCCGCAGCCTGTTGAGCGCCTGGACCGAGTAGTCCGGTATCAGGCCATGCCTATCCGGCGGCACATCCAGAAGGAGGTTGACGCCCCGTGCCTTGCATGCCTGGAACTGCTTGAGAAGTGCGTCGTCGGAACGCGGCATGTCTCCATCGACCCAGAACCATTCCTTGCCGATGGGATCGCAGACCTCCCCCGGCATGTAATACGTCTTGCCTTCGATCTCGCGGAACTTCTTGAAGCCGGCCTCGACGGGAAGGCTGCGCTCGATCGCGATGATGTCCGACGGCCACGCATACTCGACTTTGTAATCCTCCTGCGTCGATATGCCGCTGTTCATCATGATGACGGTATCGGGCTGCAACCGCGCAACGTAGTCGTAGAGGAACGTCCGATAGCCGCGCCCCAGCACGCCGGGTATGTCGATCCATGTCTCCGCGATCGGCCCGTACTGCGTAAGGAGCTCCGTCAATTGAGCAGTCTGAAACGTCTGGTACAACGACGTGGTGTAGGAAACGGCGCCGTCCGAAGGCGTGCGGCTCCCGTAGCGGTTGTGATTGTCCCACGAGCAGTAGTAGAACCCCGGCAGCACGCCTTTCTCGCGGCACGCGGTCACGAACTTCTCCACCACGTCCGTCTTGTCCGTGCTGTTCACGACCGAGTAATCCGTGCGTTTCGTCGGCCACAGGCAATGACCCGCGACGTGCTTCGCCGTGAGCACCGCATACTTCATCCCAGCGTCGCGTATCACGGAGACCCACTGCCCGACGTCCAGCTTGTCAGGCGCATACGTGGCCGGCGGTGCCTTCCCGTCCGGCAGTTCGTTCTGCACGAACGTGCTCATCCCATAATGGATAAACATGCCATACTGCAGCTTCTCCCATGCCTCCAGCTTATCTAGAGGCAAACGCTGAGCGCCCTTCTTCTGATCCGCGTCCGCCTTCTCCTGCGCTGAGACAGTCGCCCCGCCCGTTGCCGCCACCGCCCCGGCTGCGCCTGCCGCCAGGAATACCCGCCGTGAAATGTCATTCGTGCTCATCTTCGCCCCTCCGTTGTTGTCCTCTTGCAGCATAGCGGCCAGCGGCTTACAATGCAAAGGAAGCAGTAGTCCGCTTGAATGGGGCAGGATAGGCAACTCGCGCTCAACCGGCTGAAAGCCGTGAGCAGGAAATAGACAATGACGGAGATCGTGTCGTTATGAGGAACAAAGACAGAGGGCACATCGGCTCTTCTTTCGATGCCTTCTTGGCGGAGGAAGGGATGCTTGAGGAGTGCGAGGAGTGCGCCATCAAGGAGCTTCTCGCTATGCAGGTCAATCAAGCCATGAAGGCCGGAGCCACGGGGCAGAGGGCGCCATTACACAAGACAGAAGGAGAACCTGGTGATGCTGAATTCATTCGCATATAGTGGATACGAGATCTTGACTCTTGGGATCTGCCTTGCGGCCATGTTGTCGCTTGGCGTGTGCGCGCACGCGTCAGATGACGTTGCGCCTCACTCATCCGCCGGCAAGACGCTCTGCGTGTCGAAACTTGGCGACGACTCGGATGGCGCGACGTGGGCGACGGCGTTTCAGACGATTCAACAGGCGTTGCTCGCTGTGCCTGACGACAATGGCGGCCATCGGATCATCGTTCGGCCGGACACGTACGTCGAGGCCAACCTATACGTCGAGCATAAGGGAGCGGCGGGCGCGTACAACGCGCTCATCGGCGACACTGACGGCGCTCTCGGCTCCGGAACGACGGGATGGGTTGTCATTGACTCCGGCGATCCGGAGAAAGGGTTCAAGAGCTTCGACTGGTGGTCCACGATTCGCGCGACGCTCAAAGGCTGGTCCGATAAGCACACCGAACCCACGTTCTCATCGATACAATGGGACCGCTGGCGGTTGCGCGGAATCTACGCCACGGGCGCCGACGCGGGACTCTTCTGGGACTGCACGGATAAGGTCGAACCATTCACGGTGGTCGTCGAAGACTGCGTCGGAATCGGCCGCGCCTTTGGCGGAGGCGTCGGCAACTGTCTGTCGAGGGCAGACGAACCCATCACTTTCCGGCGTTGCCACTTGTTGTCCCTGGACTGGTGGGGCGACGCCGCGGGCGCATATGTCCGCGTCGAGAATCCCAGCATGCCCGATCAGCCCGACGCCGTCTTCGAAGACTGCACACTGGTCGGCCCGCAATGCAGCCTCAAGGCGAGCAACTATGGTTTCAAGACCTTCACGCGTATTGGCCTGAAGCGCTGCAAACTCGTGACGTTGAACTTCTCGCAGCCGCAGGGGACGCCCACGGACGGTATCGTGCAGAGCGTCGAACACGGGAAGTACCTCCGCGCGGACTTTGACGACTGCACGCTGATGGGTTACAAGGTGTTCGGCGTCAAGGTCAACAAGGATACCGTCGGGGAGATCCAGTACACCACCAAAGGCGCGTCGCAGGCATACGTCCAGTTCACGCAGGAGACGCCCAAGGGATTTTTCCGGCTCGATCACTGGCCCACGGACATCTTTGCCGATATCGCACCGCCAAAGATCAAGCGCGAGACAATCCCGCTTACGAAGTCCGGCGTGATCTATCGCGACATGTGCGAAGTCTCGCCGGTTGTCTGGAAGGATCGGCTGTGCCTGATGGCCTGCGTCCGGCCGGCGTCGGGCGGCGCGAAAGAAGACTACTACCTCTCCCTTCGCGACGCCGAGAACGGCAGCGAACTCGCCCGGTTCGCGGTGGGCTACAGCCTGGCGTCCGCTTTCGTGCACGACGGGACCTTCTATGCATTTGCGTCCCGCTTCGAGAACAACGATTGGAACGACGTCACAATGTTCAAGTCATCCGATCTCGTGACATGGGACAGCAGCCGCGTCATCGAGCAGGACCCTTCCGAGCATCTCTTCAACAGCACCGTGTGTAAAGGGCCCGACGGCTTCGTCATGGCGTACGAGACGAACGATCCCAAGTGGCCGGCTTTCACGATCAAGTTCGCCAAGTCAGATGATCTCATGCAATGGAAGAAAGTCCCGGATGCCGTGTTCGGTAAGACACGCTACACCGCATGCCCGTGCATCCGCTACGCCAATGGCAGCTACTACATGATGTACTTGGAGCGCCGGACGCCGCGATGGTTCTTCGAGACGTACCTTGCCCGATCAAAGGACCTGAAGAACTGGGAACTCAGTGCGGCGAATCCCGTGCTCGCGCCTGACGAGATCGACGACGGGATTAACGCATCGGACCCGGACATTGTCGATTTTGGAGGAAAGACGCGCCTCTACTACGCAGTGGGCGATCAGCGCACGTGGATGAACATCAAGTGCGGCGAATTCAGCGGCTCCATGGCGGAACTCTTCGACAGTTGTTTCAAGAACGGGGCGATATTGGACAAGCGTTGACACTCAGTTTCGCGTTTTCCCGTCGCCAATCTGCATTTGGTGACGCGGGTGCACCCAAAGCTGAACTCTGTTGAGACTATGAGATGGCTTTGCATCGGTATGCCCACTCCGAAGGGAAGCGCAGCTTCAGGGGCAACGAGGGCAAGACTCGGCGACGAGAAGGAAACGGAAGTTGACCGTACCTAAAGAAGAAGATAGGATGAAGGTGCTGCTGCTGATTTCAAAGGAAACACGACCATGGAATACATAGGACGGGTTCAAGGCAACGTGATTGTTCTGGATGCCGCGCCGGACTTGCCGGAAGGCACACGGGTCAGGGTCGTGCCTATCCCCTGCAAGGCCGCAAGTTCCTTGGGAGAAATGCTGCTTTCTTTCGCTGGATGCGTCCACGGGCTTCCCGATGACATGGCGGAAAACCACGATCACTATCTGTACGGCACACCGAAAAGATGAACACCTGCTTCGCGGACACCGCTTACTACGCGGAAAGACGAAGGATGAGGACACGAAAGGGGAAAACAGCATTCCATGGGCAGGAAAGTGTTCCATACGATGGCGTTTGTCACGGGACTGATGGCCTTCTCCGTTGCGTCTGCTTCCGCGCAGATGAACATTTCGGATGTGACCGGCGGACACAAGGGGAAAACGATATACGTCTCGAAAGAGGGCGACAATTCGGATGGCGCGTCCTGGGCAAAGGCCTTTCACACCATCCAGGCCGCGTTGCTCGCCGTACCGGACGATCAGGGCGGGCACACCATCGTGATCCGCCCCGACACGTACATCGAGGCAAACCTTTACACTGAGCACAAGGGCGTGAAGGGTGCCTATAACACGGTGACTGGCGACTTCGACGGAAGCCTGGGATCGGGCGCGAAGGGCTGGGTCATTCTGGATTCGAGTTGCCCGGACGCGGTCGTGCGCACGAATACCGCCGCAGGCGGCGGCAACCCTCCGTTTAAGATCCTCGATTCGGGCGGGCCCGAGCCCGGTTTGAAGAGCATCGACTGGTGGGGAGCCATCAAGTGCGACCCTAACTTCTCCGCAATCGGATTCGACCGTTGGATATTCCGCCACATTTACGCATGCGGGTCCGAAGGCGGAATCGGGTGGGACCTGACGTGCGAGAAGGGCGCCGAGTTCAGCGCGATCCAGGAAGACTGTTTCGGGATCGGGCGCTTCGCGGGCACGTGCGTCGGCGCGTTCGTGGGACGCAAGGACGAGCCGGTAACGTATCGCCGGTGCCGGTTCTGGTGCCTGGACTGGTGGGGCGACGCCTGCGGCGCATACGTCCGTGCCGAGAACAAGGCGATGCCGCCATACCCCGACGTTGTGTTTGACGACTGCACGCTCGTCGGTCTCGACAACGCATTGCAGGCCGGCAACCCGGGCTTCGACGGCTATACGCACGTCAAGATGAAGGACTGCCGCCTGATCAGCCTCAACTTCTCGCAGCCCGTCGGGAAACCGGGCACCGGGATCATCTACAGCACCATCGAAGGCAAGTTCCTGCAAGTCGACCTCGAGGATTGCCTGTTGATGGGCTACAAGGTCTTCGGCGCGGGCAAGGGAGACGTGGCTTACACCACGAAGGGATCAGTCAAGGCCTACGTCCAGTTCACGCAATCCGTGCCGGAAGGCTTCGAGAAGATCGCCACGTGGCCCGTCGAGGCCTTCAACACGATCCTGCCGCCTCCATTCAAGTAGGGCCGGTTTCTCCGAAACCGCGCCCGCTTTGCAGGCCCGGCCCGCCTTCGGAGAAGGCGGGCTACCGGCATCGCCAGGATGACGATGCGTTACTTCCGCGCGCCGAAGGGTTCGCCGGCCCGGTCGGAGAACATGGCCGGATCGGGGAGCTTGTTTTCGTAGATCTCGACGCCTTCTTCCTGGCGGAGTTGGGCCGTCATCTTGCTGATGAAGATGAACGGCGCGAGCTTCGGCTTCGCTTCCTCGAGGGTAAACGTGGTCTCGGGACGCTGATCCAGCACCTGCAACACGAGGTACGCGGCGGGCATGTCCCTTACGGCGGCCTTCCCTTGCGCATCCGGACTGGACATGATCTGGTATTCCGGCAGGAATACGGGGCCGATGATATCGCCCTTCTTGGCGCCGGACGCGTTCAGCCAGAATTGCTGAAACTTGGCCATGCCCGGATTGTTCTCGATCTCGGAACTGAGCACGAGATTCGGATTCCTCGCCGCGTACTCCTCGATGAGCTTCTCAAAACTCTCGCCCGCGTCCAATCGCTTGCGGACGTTCGCCGCCGCTGTTTCAGAGTTCGGCATCTCGGCGGGAAACCGTATGGACCAGAATCGCATCCATTCGAGTTTCTTCAAGTCATCCTTTCGCAGGGCGTATTCCTGTTGGTACTCCTCATCGGTAATTGTCAGCGTTCCTTTCTTCACCGCTTCCACGGCGCGAAGGGCCACGGCCGCATCGCCGCGCATCTTCTCCAGCACGCGGTCGATCCCGAGGTCGATCTGCGCCTTTGCGGCATCCAGTTGGATCTTAGACATGCCGGCGGCTTCCGCGTTTTCCGTCGTGTACATCGCCGCATAGTTATCCTCGGCATGTTCCTTGAAATAGCGCTGCATGGCCGCCTCGCGCGGTACGAGCGTCTTGCCCTGGGCCTCAAGCTGCTTCTGCATCTCCTCGGCGATAGGCGTCTTTATCAGGTCATCGATGTAGTCGTTGAGCACACGCAGCAGATCCCCCTTGTTCCGGATAATGGGCCGTTCATCGTCGGGCGTGTCCCGGATGACCTTGGCCAGTTCTCCGCGCGTGATGTACCGGTCCTTGAACTTGGCAATCTTGATCAGATCCTTGTCCGCGATGAAACCGCAACCCGCGGCCGTCACAATGGCCGGCAACAGAAAACCCACCCACGCTGTCCGCAGACGCGACGCGATGCTGCTCATCATACTTCGTGTCCTTTCGATGTGAACTGGGGGTTTAGTTTAGCATGTGCATCGGGCAATGACCAAAGACGCCGGCTATCGGATGATGTCGAGAATCTGGTCGAAAGTCTCGCAATAGTGCTCGCACAGCCCCCGGGCGCCGCTATCCAGAATGTTGCCTCCGGCAAAACCAATGACGGGAAATCCTGCCAGCCTAATCGAGCAAACGCCCGCGCCGCTGTCTTCTATCCCGACGATGCGGTTGCGATCTTCGAACGGAATGCCCAGCCCTACGCGCGCCGCCTCCGCGTAGAGCCAGGGATGCGGCTTCGGCGACAGTTCGCCCAGTGTACCGGCCTCTCCTTTGCGAAGGGCAAATCCCGCCGTGATTATCGCATCGTAGAAGGCCGCCGGATCGCCCATGCCGAGCGTCTTGAACGCCGACACGATCTCCGGCCAGGCCTTCTCGTAGAGGCCCGACGTAACAAGCCCGATCTTCAGCCCCATTTCCTTCAGGGCAAGAAGGAAATCCTTCAGACCCGGAGTCGGCGTGAATGCCCCTTCCCTGCCGTGCCCCGCTATGATGGCCTTCATTTCGCGATCCGTGTGTTGAAAGTAGTGCTTTCTGGCTTCCTCGACTGTCTTGTCCGGGCAGTATTTGCGGATGCAATATTGCAGGTGTTCCGAGACGCTGTGGCCGGAAACGCAGGGCAGGTCGGCCTCCTCGAGTTCAAACGTAGGGTCGTCCAGGAGACTCGCTATGGACAACTGGATTATCCAAACCCAGAATGGCTCGCTGCGCACACTGGTCCCGTCCAGGTCCATCAGGACGGCCTTCAACGGCTTCTCGATCCTGACGGGATGAACCGGGTAGTACGCGGGATAGCCCAATGCGGACTTGACGTATGCGATGGTGTGGCCTTCATACGCGATGAACTCGACCTTCCCGTCGCGCGTGGCCGCAATCGCGACCACGCCGTTCACGCCCACCTCTGTTACGCCGTCCGCGCATTTCCGCAACTGAATGAGACCCGAATCCATGGGTACGGGCCCGATACCGTGTGTGGGCGCCAACTCCTTCATTTGGACTCCTGCGGCGCGACCGGTGAGGGGATAGGACCGCGCGATAATGACTCCGCCTTTTCCGCGACTGAATTGTACTGCAAACGCGCGCGTGGGGCCAACGGCTACGCACACGTTCGCCTATGCGCGGGGATGAAACTTCTTGTGTGCGCGGCGCAACCGTTCCACGCTGACGTGGGTGTAGATCTGGGTGGTTGAGATGTCCGCGTGCCCGAGCATTTCTTGTACGGCCCGAAGGTCTGCGCCGTTGTCCAAGAGGTGGGTCGCGAAAGAGTGGCGCAACATGTGCGGAGTTACGTTGTGCAGGACGTTCGCCAGCAGCGCGTATCGCTTCACGACGCTCCAAACGCTCGTGCGGCACATGCGGCGTCCCCGCGACGAGAGAAAGAGGGCGCCGTCCCTGATATTGTACTCGCTCTGCCGCACTCTGAGCCAAGCCTCGATCCGCTGAATGGCGCGCTGTCCCAGCGGCACCACGCGCACCTTGGATCCCTTTCCCCGAACGCGTAGCGAGGATTCCCCCAAGGCTACGTCCTGCAACGGCAGATTCGCGAGTTCGGAAATGCGGAGACCGCTCGAGTAGAAAAGCTCGAGGATCGCCGCGTCGCGAATGCCGCCGGACGTGCCCGTGTCGGGGGCGTTCAAGAGACTGTCGACCTCCTTGGGCGAGAGGTCGTGGGGCAGCGCGCGGGTCATATGAGGAGGATCGAAGCCCGCCGCCGGGTTCGCTTCAGCATGACGCTCTTCGACGAGGAACTTGTGAAAACGGCGGATGGCGCTCAAATGCCGCGCCGTGGACCGAGTCGACAACCCCTCCTTGCGAAGCCGGATCAGGTGATCCAGGATGTCCTCGCGCCGGACCTGCTCGGGCAACGAAACCCCCTTGTTCTGAAGGAAGTCAATGTAGCGCCTGAGGTCGTCGGCATACGCCGAAAGCGTCTTCTCGGCCAGACCGGACTCGAATACGCCGACTTCCAGGAAGCGGTCCAGGACATCGGACAGGACGCTGGAGGCGGTCATTCGCAATCTCCCATGCGACCTACAGAAAACGCCCCGACGCATTCGTGCGCCGGGGCGGTACGAACTACTTCCCGCGGACACCTCAACCCCGTCCACAGGCGCTAATCTCAAGCGCTTTGAAACGTGCGCGTCTTAGATCAGTTGACGACCGCTGTGTCGAACATAACACGGCGGTTCAGCTTGCGGTTTTCAGGACCGTCATTCGGGACCGCCTGCTGTGTCTCGCCGAGGCTCTTCGTTGTGATGCGGCCTTCGGCAATGCCCTGCTCAACGAAGTACTTCTTCACGGCATCCGCGCGGCGCTGACCAAGGCCCATATTGTATTTGTCGTCGCCGATGTCGCAAGTGTGGCCCTCGACAACGATGGTGTCCTTCTCGTATTTCTTGAGGTCAGCCACGACCTTGTCGACTTCCGCTTTGCCTTCAGGCTTCAGCACGGCCTTGTCGAAGTCAAACAGGACTTTCGAATAGACCGGCTTTGTACGCGCGGGCGGAGGCGGTGGCGCGGGCGGGGGCGGGGGCGGGCTGACGGGCGGCGGCTTGAGCGCCTCCGGTTCGTACAGGGCATACACTACGCCGCGGTTGCCCCACAGTTCGGTGTCGTCGTTATTGGCCTTCGGCTCGGTCGGCCACCACCAGTAACCGGGATCCGGGCGATTGCAGTTAGTTGGACCGGCGTCTTTGACTGGCGCCGGAGTCGCTCCGCTCTTGCCCCACCATGAAAGGTCATCCCAGACTTTCCCCTGCGCAAATGCAGAGCCGCCTATGGTCACTAGCGCGACCAATAGAGCGCACACGAACACTTTTCTCATTTCGGTCTTCTCCTCTCTATCCGCTTAACCTAATGCTCTATTCTCCACCAAGTACAAAGACTTTGGCGGCTCCATTTAACCACAAACGCCAAACGCTGTCAAGTAATTCCATCTTCCCGACGAAATCACTTCCGCTTCTGGCGCAATGGTCAAGCGTAACCCACCAAAAGCACTTGCTTTACTACACGTATTCTAACACAGAATTGCTCAACATGCAACCTTTGGGAAAGCCTTTCAATAGGCAAAAGCCGCCAATCCTGCAAAGGTCTCGGCATCGGCTCGGCAATGTTTGAAGACACGGGTAATGTTTCAAGACGAAGCGCGTTTCGGACGCATGAGCGCGCGAAAACCGGATGAGGCCTGCCTTTCTTGTAACCGTTCGCTGGCACGAAGCCGTCATTCCGCCCTCCCGTCTTTCCCGCGGTCCGCTTGAAGTAAACCTCGCCGAAAAGTAAACTTCACGCTCTACGCTTCTAACCCAACCGCGGCGATGCCGTTTGCTCCGTCCCGCTTAATGAGAGGTTGAGATGAAGGCTTTCTATTGCGTCGGCACACACTGGGATCGCGAGTGGTACGAGCCGTTCCAGGAGTTCCGGATGTGGCTTGTCGAGCTGATTGACGAACTCATGGACCTCATGGAGCGCGACCCGGAGTATAAGTCCTTTCATCCCGACGGCCAGGCGGTCGTGCTGCAGGACTACCTCGAGATCCGCCCGGAACGCAAGGAAAAGCTCGTCTCGATGCTGAAGTCGCGCCGACTCGTCGCCGGCCCCTGGTACGACCTGCCTGACGAGTGGCTCATCTCGGGCGAAAGCTACGTGCGCAATCTCATGATGGGCATGCGCGTCTGCCGCTCGCTCGGCGCCGAGCCCATGAGTTTCGCCTACACGCCGGACCAGTTCGGCCACATCGCGGCGTTGCCGATGATCATGACGGGATTTGATATCAAGGCCGGAATCTGCTGGCGCGGAACGCAGGATGAGAACTACCCCGCTCAGTTCATCTGGGTCGGGCCGGACGGTTCGCGGATGGCCACCCACAAACTCCGCGACGCGGGCAGTTACGGTCCGTTCGACTTCGCGGTGCGCGGCCAGCTCAAGCGCGAGGGATATCCCGCCGACAAGGTCTCGGAACACTTCGACCCCTATTTCAAGGCCGAGACCGAACGGACGAATACACCGCTTGTGCTGCTTCTTGACGCCATCGACCATCAACGTCCGGACCCGCGGACGCCCTGGCTTCTGAAGGAACTCCGAGATCGCTACAGGGATGTCGAGTTCATCTGGGAAACGCTCGGGGCATACGGCGATGAAATGCTGAAACACGCCCACGAGCTTCCTGAACGGACGGGAGAGCTTCGCGAACCCGCACGCGGCGCGGATCGCGTAGGGCAGTATCTTATCGTTCACACGATCTCGTCGCGCTATCCGCTCAAGAAACGCAACGACCAGTGCCAAGCCATCATGGAGAAATGGGCAGAACCCTATGCACTCTTCCAAGTCATGGCCGATGGCGCGCCGATCCTGAGCTACCTCGACAAGGCCTGGGAGTACCTGTTGCGCAATCATCCGCATGATTCCATCTGCGGGTGCAGCGTTGACCAGGTGCACAGGGACATGCGGTACCGCTTCGACCAGTGCGAGATTATCGCCGACGGCGTCGTTCGCCGCGCGACGGCCCATATCGGCAAAGCGTCCGAGACGGCTGACGCGCGCAGGAACGTCGTGGTCCACAATCCACTACCGTTCACGCGGAGCGGCGTTTTCGAGATCGCCTTGCCATTCGCCACCGACTGGCCAAAGCGCTTCGTCGACGGTCTCTGCACGGCGGAAGTCGTGAACAAGTTCATCCTGCGCAACAAGGAAGGCGTGCGTGTGCCGTTCCAACTCTCTCGCATCGAGCGGAACGTCGAGCACAAGATCCTCACCTCGGACGGACGCAGGAACGTCCAGCTCGCGGATATATATCACCTCGCCGTCGAAATGACGCTGCCCTCTTGCGGATACACGGGTTTCACCGTCGAACCCACGGATGAAGGTACGCGCAACTCGGGCACACGGATGACGGGACCGCTCGCGGCCTCGACGGGCGCGCTCACGTTCTGGCTGAACCCGGACGGAACGGGATGTCTCATGCATAAGCCTTCCGGCGCAGTATACGAGGATCTTTTCCTCTACGAGGATTGCGGCGACTCGGGCGACGGCTGGACACGCGGGAAACTGATCAACGACATCGTGTATCGCAGCCCCGGCAGCCGCGTCGCGACGGCAATAGACGAGGATGGGCCGTTGCGCACGGTATTCCGCGTCGAACGCGAGTTCGATCTCCCGCGCATGATGGACCGCAAGACGTCGTGGCGCTCGGAAGACCGCACGACAATGCATGTCACGGACCTCATATTCGTCGAAAAGGGCGCGGCGTACGTTCGCGTTCGCACGCGGATCCGCAACACGTGCATGGATCATCGCTTTCGTGTGCTATTCCCGACGAATATCGACGCCAAGACATCTTTCGCCGAAACGCCCTTCGCGATCGTCGAGAGGCCGATTCACACGCCGGCGGAGTGCGCGCGGTGGCAGGAACGCGTCAACCCGGAAACGGCGTTCACGACATTCTTCGGCGTCCGCTCACCTTCGCACGGGCTCGCCGTCCTCGCGCCGTTCGGTCTCCATGAATATGAAGCAACCGTGACGCCGGAACGTTCCCTCGCGCTTACCCTGTTCCGCTCGACCTTTAAGACGCCCGGCACGCCGGGCGAGCCCGATGGCGAACTGCTCGAAGAAATGGAATTCGAGTACCTGCTGTATCCGTTTGCGAGCGAGTTCGACGCGAATCAGGTATTGCGTCTTGTCGCGCATGCCCAGGCGGGCGTCCGAACTCACGGCTCAGCGGAACTACCCGAATCGCGTTCCTTCCTCGAGATCAACACGGAAGACGATGTCGTTGTTACGGCCATCAAGCCCGCGGCCGATGGAAATGGCGGCATCATTCGCCTGTGGAATCCGGGACCGAAGTCCATCGAGGCCGTGATCAAACTCGCGCGCCCAGTCGCCTCGGCCGCATTGTGCAACCTCAACGAACAGGTACGCGAGGACATCATGCTCAGCGCCGACGGGCGCATCCCCGTTTCGGCGCCCGCGCGTGGTTTGGCGACTGTCCGATTCGAGTGGAAATCATAAGGAAACCAAGCAACAATCCTGCGGCGCGGAATCGAGCAAAGTTTCCTACCGGACACCCGAAGCGATCAGTCAAGACAACTGTGTTGACGGGTATCATTCACCCGAAAGGCGAGTGTGCTCCCTCCAAGAATGCCGGACATCGGTGTTCATCCGTGGTTTCAAATGCCGAATCTTGGCTCAGTACTTCGCGAGCGGCCTCGGATGACAACCAAGCTGGCGTTGCGAAGGCGGAACCACTGTGATACATTGATCCCATCACAAACCAGGAAAGGGATTGCCATGCGAACCGTGTTGATTTCCTCGATAGCACTCGTGATCGTGCTGAGCGTCTTTCTTATGCCTTGCGCCGCGGCCCAGAGCCTGGATGCCCGTAAGGTCATCGTCGAAGGCGGTGACCAGGCCAGCGTGAATGTGCCCATATCGTTGCCATTCGAAGGGAAGGCGCCAGATGCGACCGTTCAGGTCACAGTTTGTCAAACCACGACAAACCGTGTGGATGCGAAATCCAAGAAGGAGTTTTCTGCCACCGTACGGGACAACGAGATCGTTTTCGTCGCTGAATCCGTACCGGCCAAGGCGAAAATGGAATGCCAGGTAAAGGTCCTGAAGGAGGCGAAGCCGCCCAAGGTTGCCATCACGAAGAAAGGCGATGCGCCTCAACTGGACATCGTTATCGATGGCGAGCCCTTCACCTCCTACCATTACTCGAACGACAACAGGAAACCCTTTCTGTGGCCGGTCTACTGCGAAGGCAAAGTGACAATCACGCGCGACTGGCCCATGGACCAGAACGCCCCCGAGAAGCAGGCCGGAAAGAAGGATCATATCCACCACAAGTCCATCTGGACCTCATATGGCGATCTGAACGGGGTCGACTGCTGGGGTGAAGTAGGCGATCGCGCCGGCTATCAGAACAGCGACGAGGTAACGTTTGGTTCCGGCGACGCCTATGGCTGGGTCCACGCGAAAAACACGTGGCAGGACAAGGATCACAAACCCGTCATCGCCGAAGAGCGCGAGTACAGATTCTACGACTCTCCTGCCTCCGCCAGGATCTTCGACGAGACCGTCACCTTCACCGCGGCCTATGGGAAGGTCCTTTTCAAAGATACTAAGGAAGGCGGCATCATCGCCTTCCGCATTCGCCCCGAAATCCAAGGGGACAAAGGCGGCACGATTGTGAATGCCTCCGGGGCCACGGGCGAAGCGCAATGCTGGGGCAAGCCGTCGCCGTGGTGCGACTATTACGGACAGATCGAGGGCGTCGGCGTGCGCGGCATAGCGGTCTTCGACAATCCCGCCAACTTGCGTTACCCGACCTGCTGGCACGTCCGGAATTACGGCCTCAACGGCGCGAGTTGCTTCGGCCTCGGCGCGTTCACCAACAAACAGCAGAACGGCGACTACGAGTTGGCGGAAGGGAAGACCTTGACGTTCCGCTACCGCGCGGTCATACACTCCGGCGACGAGAAACTGGCCAAGATTGCCGATCTCTACGCTGATTACATCACCCCGCCCAAGGCATCTTGGGTCAAATAGCTGGCACGAGGAAAGCAAGCTCTTCTTCAAGAAGGCCCGTTTCCTCTCTAACCCAAGAACGGCAATAGGCCGTACTTCGGAAAGTGAGCGGGCGCCGACCCTCGATCGGAAATCGCTTGAGAACCACAGCTATCGGCTCTTCGGATCGGCACCGGCTCACAGTTTGCCGCCTCTTGACAAACTGTGCGGCAATAAATGCTTTTCGCGTATGACGCGTTTCTTCCTAACACGAACAACGTGGGTAATAATGACCACTGCTCCCAGAATAAGGATGTCACCGGCCGACTTCGTTGGTATCGAGTTCGCGGAAAGCGACGTGTCGCCCAGAGGGGTGTACCACGCTGTCAATTCCGCTGTGTGTCCGGGTGCGACAATCACAGACTGCTCTGCAGGCGCAGCCCACTTTCCGTCCGGTACACAGCACAAGAAGCCCCCTCCGCCTGTGGCGTCAGTGAATGACACGGCATGCTGTCCAGCGGGGACACTGACGGTTCTGCCGCTCCCGTAAGAGCCCTCTCCGTCTATCTGCCACGTTGCCCTCGCACAGCGTGCGCCCGCGGGTTCGATAGACACTCGAATGAACCCGGTGTCTGCCGAGCCTACGGGAACCAAAGATAAGTTGACCCTAGCGATTTTGCCGCAGGCAAGCGTGCATACCGTCGGTGCGGAGACATTGTATCTCCCTTTGTACTCGGCCCACACTGCGCCGGCGCCCGGTTCCAGACCAGGGATAGCGTACTCACCGGTTGAAGCCGTCTTGAAGGGATAACGAGGTCCGACCTGTGATGCATAAACTGAGGCGCCACTGACCGCTCGATGAGTAAACGCATCTGTGACGACTCCGGTTACCCCCGTGTCAGTGACGCAGAGTCCCGCCTCTCGATAGACCTTTAGGTCGTATTCCGTGCCCGATCCCACAGTTTGCCGGGGTTTGACAAACTGTGCTGTGTTGGGCCTTGCCTGACAGACGCGCACGTAGAACAGGGCTGCCTCCTTGACGGCATATGCCAGATACGAGGAATGATCCGACTCGCTTCCGTCGTCGTTGGCGGCTAGAATCGTGGCCCCGTCCGACGCATAGAGCTCGATTGCCGTATCGCACTCGGCGCCAAGGTTGAGTGTCCTCGCCGAGACCACCGTGTTCTCAGCCGCGTAGAACAGGGCCCAGTCCTGGTCACATGGCGCATGGAGATTGTGCGTCTGCGTCGCGGCATCGAGACCAATCCATTGCGCCGTGACAAAGGTGTCATCAGGCTCATATAGATCAGGTTCTCCTTCCCCCTCGCCCTCGCATCCCGTTACCCCGTTCAACCTGTGAACGAAGGTGTCTTGGGGTAGGGATACTTCTCCTCGCTCATCCCGCGCATAGACCGAAATAGCGTATGTTCCGGTATTGCGAAATCCCGCGTACACCCCTTCATATCTCTTGCCGTCAACCGACACAAGTTCAACCACGGGGGTGAAGGAAATGCACCCCTGCTCAGCAACAGTTTGTCGGGGTTTGACAAACTGTGAAGTGGGCGGTGTGATCACTGCCCAGACTCGTTCTATGCCGGCAGTGCTTACGACATCGTCGACCCAGACAGTTGCCGTGGTTTCGGTTTCGTCGCGAAGCGTTTGCTCGGGGACGATCTCCCCGATAAGCGGGGCGTCGCCGGCAAGCATTGCACCTGCACCGAGGGAGAGATAGCGAGACCTCGTGCCGTCCAAAGCGCCGTTGCCGCTGCCATCGCCGTCATCGTCACGTTGGGCGTGTTGGGGTCCTGCAAACTCCATTGCGGTCTTTGCGTGCATGAATGCGCGCTCGATGCTGGCGCCGTTCAGCACGCGGGCCCAGAAGAAGCCCGAGAACGACACATCCCCGTCGAGTAGAAAGCGAGCAGGTTCGCCAGGACCGGCGCTTGCGATGACAATCCGGGTCTTGTTCTCAGGCGGTGTCAGAGCTGTCAGGAAGGTGGCCGATTGGCAGGCGTCATATACGACGACCACCGGTCCCGGCAGTTTCCCTTGCAGTTGATCAAGCCAATGATCAAGGTCTTCCGCGGTAAGTGTCTCCGAGTTGGGGAGGCGGAACGCACCATCGCCTCCGTCACCGACCATATACACCACCAAGTCTTGCGCGGTTTCCGCTGCCCACACTGTAATGCCGTTCTCAATAGCGTCCAATGAGCAAGTGCCGTCGTCACCGGCCGGTGACGTTGCGGGGACAAGGCTCAGGATATCGTCCTCTGAGTAGCCCTGAAACGCCAGCGCGCGATGCGCCAGATCGGCGGCCTTGCCATAGGCCTCCGAGAAGAGGCCGCCTTCGGAGTCTCCCACGATAAGCAGAGCCTTGTGCCGGAGTGGACCGCTAACGTTTACCGAAGTAAGGGCCGGTTCAGAGAGGTTGCCGGCCTCGTCACGCGCGTACACGGCGACTTGGTAGATGCCTTCGGTCCCTAGTCCGCTGAACGTGTTCTCCCATCGCGTTGCGTCTGCGTTCGGCCACAACTCGACTGAGGGCAGTTGGCTTACGGCGTTTCCGGGCGCTTCCGGGCGGAAACCCGGCGGATAGATCACCGCCCACACTCTCTGTATCCGGTCATTGTCCGTCACCGCCGTGGCTTGAATCTTTGCGCCATTGGCGTCGGCGTCCCATTGCGCCGTCACCGATCCCACCGATGGGCGCTCACCGGGAAGTTCAGTGCCGTTCCCCAGATACGTATCGTGGGCCAGTCCTTGCGGGTCTCGCAATTCCGGCGTCTGGAAGCCAACTGTCGCTTGCATGGCGTCGCGAGCGGACGTGAAGGCATTCAAGACACTGGAGCCGTTCAGCGTCTGCATCCAGAAGAAGCTGGAGAACGAGATCGTTCCCGTACTCAGGAAATATGCACTCTCTTCCGCCCCGGCACTCGCGATCAAGATCCGATTCGGACCTCCAATGGCGTCGAGCACGCTTCCGGACTGGCAGGTATCAATGATCACGGTCAGCACCCCGCCGGCGAAATGGCCCTGTGCCTCGTCAAGCCAAGCCGCGAGATGGGACGCATCCAGAATCTCGCTTGCACTCATCCGCAGCATGCCGTCCCCGCCGTGGTCCACATAATACAGCACCAGGCTGTCCGCATCGGACGCCCAGTCCGTAAGCGCATAGTGCAGGTTCTCATTTGACAGCTCGGCGTCCACGTCGTCTGGCTCGCCGTTGTTATCCAAGTCCTGCGTGCGGTCTGAAGAGATATAGAAGATCCGGTCTTTGGTCAAACCTTGATACGTCAGCGCCTGATATGCGAGGTTCGCACACAACATCGTCGCGTCCCAGAGATCATTTCCTTCAAACGGGCCGCCTCCGGCCACGACGATGGCTTTGGCCCGCAATGGCAGAAGAACGGACTTGCAGATTTGCACGCGTGCGTTGCCCGAGTCGCAAACCACGATCTGTCCGCCGGGCATCGGCGCCAAACCGAACGGAAGGTTGAACTGACCCGGTGACGAGCCGAGGGAACCCCACGATGCGAGGAAACTTCCGTCAGGCGTGAAAGCCTGGATGCGATGATTCCAGCAGTCGGATACCAGCACGCGGCCCTCGGCGTCAACCGCGACATCCCAAGGATGGTCGAGTTGTCCAGGTTCCCCGCCGGTGACGCCCCACTGTCCAACAAACGCGCCGGACTCCGTGAATCGTTGGACGCGGTTGCCGCCGTTGTCGACAACATAACACAGGTCGTCTTCATTCACAGCGATGCCCGTGGGCCCCGTCAACTGGCCAGGAGCGCTGCCAGGCGTTCCCCACTGGCCGAGGAAACCTCCCGCCGGTGAGAATCGCTGGATACGGTTGTGCCCGTAATCAGCCACCATGACGTCGCCCGCGTTGGTCACGAGAACGTCCTGTGGCAGGTTGAACTGACCCGGTTCGTTTCCAGGCCCGCCCCACGCATCGATGAAATCGCCTTCCTCCGTGAACACTTGGATGCGATGATTCTGTGAGTCGGCGACATGTACGCGTCCGAGACTATCGACAGCGATGCCTCGCGGCATGTCAAGCTGACCCAATTCGCTGCCGCACTTGCCCCATTCGCGGATGAACTCTCCTTCGGGGCTGAACTTCTGGACTCGATTCACGTCGGCATCCGTTACATAGATGAACCCGTCCGTCGAAACGGCCACGCCGGACGGCTGCTTGAAGCGCCCGGGACGTTCGCTTCCGCTGCTCCATTCGCCCAGCACCATCCCAGCCGGACTGAACTTGACGACCCGGTGGTTAGGCGTGGCGTCGAGCACATAGACTTGCTCCAAGCCGTCGACCGCAATGCCGAACGGCGAGACAAGCCCATCAGGTATTGCATCGTCCCCAAAGGCGTTGATAAACACTCCGTCGGCCGTGAACAGTTGGACGCGCTGATTGTCCATATCCGTCACGTAGACCGTCCCATTCCTATCCACGGCCACGGTGCGCGGCTCGTCGAACTGGCCAGGGCCGCGACCTGGGCCGCCCCACTGGGTCTGGAACTCGCCCTCCGGAGAGAACCGTTGGATTCTGCTATTGTTTCTGTCAACGACGTAGAGTCGGGCCTCTCCGTCAAGCGCCATCCCTTCAGGTTCGCGGAACTGCCCGGGGCCGCTACCCGTCTCTCCCCACGTCTTCAGCAACTCCCCCTGCGCCGAGAATTTCTGAACCAAGTTCCTGGCCTTGTCGGAGATGAAAACGTTGCCAGTATTGTCAACGGCAATGTAGTGGAAATCATGCGTCCCGCCCGATCCCTCATCTTGCCACTCCCATTCGTAAAGCGATTGGCCCGCTGATGTGTACACTTGGATTCGATGCAACCACGTATCCGCCACGAACACCCGGCCGCGTCCGTCAATGCCCAGCCGTAGCGGCCACTGAGAGGGAGGCTCATCCGTCGAGCCGCAGGTCCACTGCAAGAGAAACTGGCCGTCCGCTGTGTACTTCTGCACCCGCGAGTTCATGTAGTCGGCGATGTAAACATGCCCCAAGTCATCTGTCGCAATGTCCGACGCTTTGAAGTACCACGGCTGCACCAGCGCCGGCCACAGCCGCTCAAAGCGGTACTGAAGCGCCTCCTCCCCGTCTGCGGCAGGCGTGGCGGCCCACACTGCCAATACCTGAAGGACCGCCAGCGCTCGCCATCCAGGAGACTGGCGCTTCCCTGAATCCTTCCACATGGATCAGCCCCTCCGAGGCGTCCTCCATCATGCCTGAAAAGCACTCACATCAGCAGGCCACATCACTGCGATGCGGCCTGCTGATGTCTTACTCTACATCCCAACTCAGCGTGCGCGCGCCTTGCCGCACCGCGCGACGCCTGCTACAACAAGGCCCGCTGCCGCGAAGAGTAGCACAATAAGGTCTCCTTTTGCGCCTGCGACTCCTGCGGTCATTGTCTTTGCCTCCTCCGGACCATAGACCAGTTCGTTCGTCTGGTCCGGGTCGCCCTTGACGTTCCGGAGCGCGGCCATTGTCCACTTGTCCGGACAGCAGCCGAACGGGTTGTCGCAGGGGTTGTCGCAGACGATGGTGACTTGCCCGTCAGACCTCAGCGGTGTCGCATACCATGCAAAGCTGTCGCCATACTGGCCCTTGATGTCGATGCCGTTAATCCGCACCGGGATCTCCGTGCCGCAGACCGCCGTCTCCGGCACGCGGAACCGCAGCACCGCCAGCTCGCCTGTGGCCGCTTTCGCACCGTCGCCTAATGGCGTCGGGCGGCTCATGCTCACGCGAACCACTCCCGGTTCTTCCGTATTCACCTTACTGGAGAAATCGCTGGTCAAAGCGCCCTTGTCCACGGATTCCAGGATCAACCCTGAATCGCCGGACGGATAAGCTACCGTGGCATTGAAACCACTGGCGCCCGTCGCGTCATCAATCTTAAGCCGTACCTCGACCGTTTCTCCCGGGAGCGCACTCACCTCGGATAGGGAAACCGTCACGGCCTCTTGATTCTTCAGAACTGCCGAGAGGGTATCGTCCATCGGCCCAAACGACTTGGCTCCGGGCTGCGGCGGGTTGATCGGCAGGTCAACCGCAAGACGCCCGATCATGATTGCGTCCGCGCTGTCGACGACACCATCGCCGTTCATGTCGCCCGTAGTCTCGGAACACTTCAGTTCCGAGGCATCGAGTCCAACGGCAATCTGTAGCGCGATGATCACGTCCGCGCTGTCGACAACGCCGTCATTATTGAGGTCGCCCAAGACGCACCCCGTCTCGAAGCACACCAGGCCCGTATCCGTGTAATCCACAGGCATCAGCACAGGCGTTGCGTCGTAGAACTTCACGAGGTCGAACGAGTTCAAGCGGCACTCGTTTCCCGAAACGTCGGAACGAATCGTGCCGTAAATATCGAACAAATGTCCTTCGCCTACGAGCGTCTCGGCCTCGCCCACGCTCGACAGCTTCAGCAGGCATTCGCCCTCGTCCACGTTCACGAACGGCGCCACGTGCGCCGTGACCGCCGTGCGCTCCCAACGGATCGAGCCGGGAACGAACAGGCTGCAATCGAATCTCAGCCTGATGTCCATCCCCATCGGGTCAATTCCGCGGGCGTTGTCAACGTTCATAGGAATCCGCACTTCCTCGCCAGGATTCCCCGAAACGTCCGGCAGCCAGATCACAATCATCCCCGACGTACACGCCGGGCCGGCCGGCTCGCTCTCAAGCTCGGCCAAATCCACGGCGGTGACCTTGTAACAATAGTCGTGCCCCGCGACCACCTCCGTATCGATATACTGCGTCTCCGTCACCAAGGCATCATTCAATTTCACGAACGGACCGCCGGCATTGTCACTGCGATACACGTTGTACCCCGCAAGATCGGATTCGGCATTCGCGTTCCACTCGACCAACACCTGCCCCGCCCCCGACCGCGCCACTAACCCCGTCGGCGCCGCTGGAGGTTCGCTCTCGCCTTCGCCCTCGCCTTCACCTTCGCCCTCACCTGCGTCAGCGAATACCGCGGTCACCGTCTTGTTGCCGTTCATCACTATCGAACCAGGATTCGCCGAACCCGTCAGGTCGCCTGTCCAGTGGTCAAACACAAACCCAGTATTCGCTTGCGGCGTCAGGGTCACCGAGGTCCCGTCCGTGTATGTACCGCCTGACGGGTCGAGATCCACATTTCCCGCGCCTGACGGACTCACGGACACCGTCAGCGTGTAAAGGTGCTTGAAAACCGCTGTCACCGTCTTGTTGGCGCTCATCACTATCGAGCCGGGATTAGCCGACCCTGTAAGATCCCCTTCCCAGCGATCAAACACATATCCGCTATTCGCCTGAGGTGTAAGTGATACGGTTTGCCCTTCCGTGTACGTGCCCCCTGCGGGAACCAAGCCCACGCTTCCCGCGCCTGACGGACTCACGGACACTGTCAGCGTGTAAAGGTGCTTGAACACCGCCGTCACGGTCTTGTTGCCGTTCATCACTACCGACCCGGGATTCGCCGAGCCCGTCAGGCCGCCTTCCCAGTGGTCAAACACGAACCCGCTGTTCG
>CAZPMT010000015.1:0-25407 GCA_964587655.1 uncultured Nitrospiraceae bacterium | reverse complement strand
GGTGCTTGAAAACCGCTGTCACCGTCTTGTTGGCGCTCATCACTATCGAGCCGGGGTTCGCCGAGCCCGTCAGGCCGCCTTCCCAGTGGTCAAACACGAACCCGCTGTTCGCCTGAGGTGTCAGTGATACGGTTTGTCCTTCGTTGTAAGTGCCTCCTGCCGGAACCAAGTTCACGCTTCCCGCTCCTGACGGACTCACGGACACCGTCAGCGTGTAGTCGTTGTTCAAGATCGTGTACGTGTGCGTCGCATTTGAACCCAGAATCGCCCCAGACGGAGATGACAGTGTGACAATGATGGTCTCATCCGGCTCGGACTGCGCGTCATTGTTGATTGTGATGGGAACGGACTTGCTCGTGTCGCCTGGTGCGAAGACGAGTTGGCTGCCACCGATCGTATAGTCCTCGCCACTCGCCGCCATGCCTCCCGTCACCGCGTAATTCACTGTTACCTGTTCCGTGGGTGAAGGAGCGACGTTGACGATGAGATTCGCAGGGGTAGTACTCTCCGCCCCGCTTGAATTCGAAGACGCGAACTGGACCGCCAACACCTTGAATTCATCCGCCCCAATGTCTGTTCCCAGCCCCATGGGGCGCGGCTCGCCGTCGTAGTCCTCCGTGAACCCTCCGGGCATGCCGGCATCGATGTTCTGAGAATCTCCAGCCAGATGAAAGTCTGCCGGGTCGTTGGACTCAGGGCTCGCATTCACAAATCCCGGTTCCCAATTGTGATTGCCCCGGAACGCGGAGACTACAAGCTCGATATAGGGGAAATAGTTGCCAAGTGGTTGCGCGTTGACGTAGACGATATCGTCAACGCTGAAGAAATCATTGTGTTCAATGACACCGTCGAAGACGCCTTCGCCGTAGATGCCGGCTTCGACATTCGAGAAGATGTTGTTCCTGAAGATCGAACCCGATGCATTCGCCCGAATCCTGACGCTTGGTCCCGGCCCATCGGCCCCGTAGAAAGTGTTATTCAGCAGGGTTACCGCACCATCAACCGCCGTGATCGTGTTAACGCTTCCCAGAAAGAAATTGTTTGACACGGTAATGCTCTGGTCCCCCGGCCGGAGATCACAACTCATCTCGGTGTTGTCTAAGAACAAGTTGCGAACAACCGAAGCCGACCCTCCGCCTACAACCAACCCGATTCTATTCGCAACAAACCGATTCTCTGCAACAGTACCCGGCCCCCAGCTGGACAACCCAACTCCGTTCTGTTTGAAAACGTTGTTCACTACGTTTCCAGTCAGACGACCGGAAAGCCCTGAATCTTGGCTTGCCTCGAAAGTATTACCGACTATGTCCCCCGTGGTGGTACCGAGGGAAAATCCCGCGTAGCCACCTGTGACGACGTTACCTGTAATGCTTCCGCTGCACGCAAAGGAATATACAGCATACATACTTCCTGCGAAACGATTATTGACCAGATTGCCTGACATGATTTCAGCGTAAATGCCCATGGTGAAACCCGTGAAAGTGTTGTTCGTCACGTCCGCCCCAAAATTGCTCCCGCCGGAGATACCCGTGCCCGAACCAGAGAATGCGTTGTTCTTGATTGAAAAGGGGCTTATGCCAGATATCAGTGTCACGGCGGACCCGCTGCTGTCGAAGGCACAGCCTTCAATTGCACCGGAGCAGCGACCAAGCTCGCACAGAGTCCCGTACTCCTCAGCCAGCTTGAGTGAGAAACCTTTGAACACGAAGCTATTCAGGTCCCCTCCTTTCAGCAGGATTGGGGCGTTTCCGGTTACGATCACGCCACTTATAACGCAGTTATCGACGCCATCCTCGCCCTGCATCGTCATGCCGTCTCGAATAGTGATCGGAAACACTTCCCGTTCACCGACGGGCTTTGCAGTGTTCCCGTCGTATGTCCCGGCTTTGACGTGAACAAACCATGGGTCGGGCGTACTCCGGCTGGCCATTGTGAGCATGGCGTAGGTGATGGACTTGAAGGGGTCCTCCGCGGTCCCTTGCGTGGTCGACGTGTTGTGTCCGTTGGCCTGAGCGACGTAGATGTGCGTCGTAGCGGCAAAGGCCTGCGTCCCAACGGCTACCAAGGCCGTGAGAAAAAGCAACGTTCCCGCCGCGCGAATGTGGTTCATACAGGTCCTGTACATGTTCGTTATCCTCCCTTTTCGTTTGTTCCTACCCGCTGTTCCCGTCTTCCCGTGCTTTCACTATGATTAGACGATCTTCACGACTCACCTGCTTGCGTTTGCCTCGGGGTGAACCTCTGAACCAAGACATCCGAAGCTTGAGTAGGGCCGGTTTCTCCGTAAACCGGCCCCGCGTGCCGCCATAAATCCAGCCTTTTCCACATGACCTGGGTCAAGTGTTGTGTCTGGGGCGGCTTTGGAAAAGCCGCCCCTACTTTTTCAACTGACTATTTCGCTCTGCGACTGCGCATCGTTCGCTTGCCGACCACACGGTGGCTTCGCGCGGCGCCCGCTACAGCAAGGCCCGCTGCCGCGAAGAGCAGCACAGTTATGTCTCCTTTGGCGCCTGCGACGCCTGCGGTCATTGTTCTTGCTTCTTCCGGGCCGAAAACCAGCTCGTTCGTCTGGCCCGGATCGCCCTTGACGTTCCAGAGCGCGGCCATTGCCAACTTGTCCGGACAGCAGCCGAACGGGTTGTCGCAAACGACGGTGATTTGTCCGTCAGAGCGGAGCGGTGTCGCGTACCACGCGAAGCTGTCGCCGAACTGACCCTTGAGATCGAGAGCGTTGATACGGATCGGGATAGTCCCAAGCTCCGCCTTTGAAGTGATCTGGAAGCGGAGTTTGAACAGGCTCCCGTCAGCTTCTTTCGCGGCATCGCCGAGGGCTTCGGGCTTCGAGACAGCGATCTTTGCGAAGCCGTCTCCTTTGTTCACCAGCAGCAACGGCGTGCCCGGCGCCAGGCTCTTCGCGGCGCCATCTGTCTGTGCCACGACGACCGCCAGGTCGGGGATAAGCGTACCCGGCACAACGTCCTTCAGTTCGATACCCGATTCGGGCGGGTAGCTTAGGGTAAAGCCGAGACCACTCACTCCCGCGGGATTCGTTATGCTGACCGGCACTTCCACGATCCGGCCCACGCCGCCCTGCGCCTCGCCGACAGCGACGGTCAGCGCGTCCTTCTCCATCAGCAGGGACTTCAGGGTCAGGCCCTCGATACCCACGGCCTTCTCGCCCTGCTGCGGCGGATTCTGCGGCAATCCGACCGCCAACCGCTGAATCATAATCGCGTCCGCGCTGTCTATGACGCCGTCGCCGTTCAAGTCACCCGACTCCCAACGGCAGTCCTCCGGCACCCATTCGACGAGACCAACCGCGACTTGAAGGCAGATGATCACGTCCGCACTGTCCACGACGCGGTCGAAGTTCAGGTCGCCCAACTGACACTGCTCGTTGATGCAGAACGCGCCGTGGTCGGAGTAGTCCGTGGGCAGCAGCAGCGGTTGCGCGTCGTAGAACTTGACTAGATTGAACCACATGTCCATACAGTCGCCTTCTTCCGCGCTCGACTTCGCGCAAACGTATATGTCAAACAGGTGGCCTTCGCCCACCAACGTATCCGCCTCGCCAATACCGGAGATGCGGAGCCGCCCTTCCTCCGAATGATTGAAGAACGCTACGTGCGACGTGATCGCCGTCCGTTCCACGACGAGTTGGCTTGGATCAACCAACATCGGATCGAAGAACAGGTCGATATCAAGGCCGTACGGGTTGATGCCGGCCGCATTCCGGACGTTGATCGGGATACGCGTGCAGACATCGAGGTCCGTCGAGACGTCCGGCAGCCAGATCACGATCTTGCCGTCGGTGCACGAAGGCCCAACGGGTTCGCTTTCCAGATCACACCGGTCGACCGCAGCCACCTCGTAACAATAGGTCTGATCTGCCACCACGTCCGTATCCACATACCTCGTTTCGGTCACAGGCGCATCATTCAATATGGTGAACGGGCCCCCCTCGTTGTCGCTCCGATACACGTTGTATCCGGCGATGTCCCATTCGAGGTTTGCGTCCCACGTCACCAGCACCTGTCCAGCGCCTGCTAGAACACGCAGGCCCGTCGGGGCTGCCGGCGCTTCCAGGCACTCTCCTTCTCCTTCACCCTCGCCCTCGCCTTCGCCTTCGCCCTCTCCTTCGCCTTCACCTTCACCTTCACCCTCTCCCTCTCCCTCGCCTTCTCCTTCACCTTCTCCTTCTCCCTCGCCTTCGCCTTCCCCCTCTCCAATAGTCAGGAGCACATCGCGCACCGCATTTCCCTCACCGGACAGATTGCTGAAGGAGACCACGTCCGCATACTCGCCAGCCGGAAGAAGGACTGCTGCCGCCTCGTCAACATAGACGCCGACGGTGACCGCCGCAGCGGATGCCAACGTCCCGGCGACAATGCTGTCGAGCAGGGCATTCGGCTCCAATTTGAACCCCACCCAGGGTTGAGTCTTTGTGATGTTGTACTGCAAGCTGGCGGTGCCGATGTTCTGAAGGACGTAGTTCACGTAACCGGGATCAAAAGGCCCGCCCATAGGGCCGGACGATTCCAATGGCGTTTCAGGCGTTACACTCAGGATCGCCACCCCGGCTGCCTGGGTGACTGTCACCGTCTTTGGGCTTCCCGAAGCGCCGTCGGATGTCACGGTAATCTGTCCGACGCGCTGGTCAAGCGTATCGTTTGCCCCGAAGTTCGCTGTCAACGTCGCATTCCCCGCACCGGCGTCTTGATCTATGATCAACCACGTGTCAGCCGAATCCACTGCAGCGGTCCAGTTGAACGTGCTGCAAGTGCTGCTCGAGATCTCGAACGACGTCGTGCCTGCGGCGGGGCCGACGTTCCGATTGCCAGGCGCAACTATGAGAATCGGCGCCGCTCCCGCCTGCGTCAGTGTAACCGTCTGCGGCGATCCTTGAGCGCCAGGCGCCTCTACCGTGATCTCGCAGGTCCGCGGTTCGCAGCTAGGATTGGCTTCAAAGGTAACCGTGACGGCATCCTCTTCGCCGGTGCTCGACCCGTTCGAAGGATCGATGGTGACCCAATCACACGACTCCGACGCGGTCCACTGCATATCCCCGCACCCGCCGCTGTTCGTCACCGTGAAAGAACCCGAGCCGCTCTCTGCTGAGATGTTCAATACATTCGTGCTCACAGCCAGTGCCATCGTCCCTTCGATCATCTGGAACCACTGGATAGCACTGGGAATATCCATCTCGGGCGTGTGTGCGATGACCTGCCAGTAGTACACCTTGCCGGCGTCCATAGATGGAAATGCCAAGCTCGTCGAGGTTAACGCTTCTCCGATGCGAACAAGAGGCTGGATTACGTTTTCCCCGAAGTACACGTCATATGACGTCGCATCAGTCACTGCATCCCAACTGAATCCGCCGCTGCCACCGCAGATCGAACTCTGATCCGCTGGAAGGAGGTTGGCGATTCCTCCAGGAGGAGTGGGGGGGACGCGCGTAATCGATACCCGATAACTCCCGGTACCAAGCGCAAAACTGGCCGATACCACGGTCCACATCCCCGCTTGGTCCAGAAGGAAGTTCTCGATTCTCGTGATAGATGTTGTGCCTCGAGATGTCGCCAAAGTGCCGTCAGGACGGTAGAGGAATAGCTGAGGGTAGAAACTGCCTTCGAGAGTGCCGTCAGGGGCCATCTCCACAAACACTCCCTGACTGGGCTGACCGTAGAAGGTAAACGCATCGGTATCCCCCCGTGGGTCGATAGAGCATGCGAACGTCCTTCCCATGCCGATCTCGCCGCCTTCGGATTCGGGAGGACGGGACGTTGCACCAGGTGCGATGACAAGGCTTAACCCATATGTACCCGTACCCAGTGCAAAACTCGAGACTACAATCGTCCAGACTCCTGTTTCGTTAATCACGAACTCCTCGATTTTGGTCAGTCCCGTTGTCCCTCGTGAAACGGCGAGATGCCCGTTCGGACCGTACAGGTACAACTGCGGATAGAACGAATCTGTCGATTGGATCGCGGCCATTTCAATATGGACTCCTTGACCGGTCTTCCCGTGGAAGGCGAAGGCATCGGTGTCGCCGCGAACCGCAAGTGAGCACGAGTAAGTCTGTCCGGAGGCAATCGGCCCACCCTCGGATTCGGGTGGCCACGACAAGCCTCCACCAGTGACCACAAGTGACAGACCATACTCTCCCGCACCCAACGCGTCATTGGCGGCAACGATAGACCACGTGCCGCTCTGGTCGATGGCAAGGTCTTGGATCTTAGTGAAGCCAGTTGTTCCTTGGGATCCCGCAAGCTTCCCGTCGGGTTTGTATACGAAAACGTGTGGGTAGAAACTGCCATCGATAACCCGGATGCTTGCCATTTCAATGTGAAGGCCTTGCCCCTGCGTTCCTCCGAAGTAGAAGGAATCGGCCTGTCCCCTCTGCAACGTGCCGGTAACTGTCTCTCCGGAGTGGATCTCTCCCCGGTCGGCTTTCGCTTGGGCAAAGGCGGAATTTGGGTAAGCAATTCCCACTGCGGCCAATAGCAGGAACACACCCAAGAGCTTGAAAATCCCGCAGCCTTGTTGGGTTCCTTGAACAACTCCGGCAACTCTGTGACTTGTTCTCATGACTCGTTCCTCCTCGTGTCAAAGTCCTTCTCGCCAATCCTGAAAACAGAATATCAGCCGCGTTGCACGCATGCTCCCGCGGCATGTTCAGCGGTATTTCGACGCCCTGTATCGTTTCGCGTCCTGGTTTTCATGGGTTCTTTTTCCCCTGCCTGTTTGGTCCTGATGCCCATCCGATTTCCCACTTCCGCTTTATTAGACGGGAGAAACCTTTCAGGTGCTTGCGTCTGGCCTTCCACTAAGGTCGACTCGTTCAAAAATACAGGACCGTCGAAAAGAGAAACCGATGCTGCAAGACATCCTCGTCAAAGCCTTCGACGCCTTGGATGAAATCGCCGTTGACACCGGGGCCGTAACGGAGTTGATACGCGAAATCGAAATTGATGCGCCGATGCGCAAGCAGACCAGCTCCCAGGGAGAAGCCATAGAAGCTATCAGGGCTTCCGGAGCCGCGCCCCCCATACAGCCGATCCGCATTCGATTTGCCGCTGGCCGGCTCTTGGTCATAGAAGAGTCCGCCTCGCAACGACCACAGATATCTCATGCCCTCCTCGATATGCTGAGGTTTGAAGACGTATTCAGCGCCTAAGCGAATCGTGTACGTCGGATCGAAATGCGAGCGGCTTGCCGAGCCGCCAACGTTGCTCGCGTCTACCAGCGAGAATCGCTTTCCTTGAGCGTCCTCCGCATAGAAGCTGCTCCAATCCGTCCGGGTGACATCGAAGGAAAGCGTAAGACGCTCATTGGCGTGGTAAGCGGCGCCCACGGCAATTGAGGCCGGGAAGTGGATGCGGCGCCGTTCCCGTTGCTCGCTCACGGTGATCGATGGCACGGCGCCGGGCATGTTGACGGAAGGCGAGGGCCAGTACGTCCGGGTGTCCATAGCGCTGTAGTCGGCACGGCCCGTGAATGCCGTTGCGTACCGCGCGCCGAGCGTCACTCTGCGGGACGCGTTCCACAAGACGCCGAAGGTGAAGTTCTCGCCGCTGAAGTCCTTGTACTCCTCGTGGCGTGCAAGCTCTATGTTGGTGACAGAAGAGCCGAATCGGCTCTGCGTGTTCCACTCGATGTCCTGCGTCCAGCCATTGTCGCCCAAGAAACTCGAACGCCATATGTTCACGGCGCCTCCCACGGAAAGGCGCCCGGTAACCTCCATCGCATACGCGAGTGTAATGGCGCTGAGGCTGCCGCTTTGGTCGAAACGAGTTCCGGTGCGCGTCGTCCATGGCGTGCCGGCGCCGCCGGTAGTGAAACGATCGGATTCGTAAGTCAATGAACGCGAGAAGTCGTACTTCCGTTGATAGCTCAGCGAGAGACAGGCATTTCTGTTGAGGATCCGAAACGGCAGTGGATATGCGATGCTCAGGTAGTTGAGCGTCAGGCGGCTACTGCCGTGATTCGAGGACTCAGGATCGAACGCACTGTCCTCAAAAGTTTCCGACAGGATGTCCCACGCCCCGACGACCGAGAGTTCGGGGCGCTCCAACTGCACCAGGCCGGCGGGATTCCATGAGGCGGCAGTCGCGTCATCCGCAACTGCGACAAAGGCGTCGGCCATGCCTGCCGCGCGAGCTCCGGAACCGACCGGGCTCGGCGACACGGAGAACTCGAGTTCCTGTGCGCTACTCTGCCCGGCCCATATGAGCCACGCGCAGGCCACAACGTACACAAGCCTGTAATCATTTCGTGACAACGAGATCTCCCACTTGGATCTGTTTTGCCTCGGCTTCCTGAGTCCGAGTGCATTCCGCAGTGCTCATGTCATCTTCTACGGACTTGACGATCGCCTCGCCCAAGATCTCCGTGTCGCGCCCGATGCTCTCTTTCGTGATAGGGTCAGTGATGTCTGCGCCGGGCCGAAATACCACAAGTTTCATCGATTCGCGGACGCCGGTGGGCCGGCCTAGATTCGTGGCAATGGTCGCGTGTTGTTTCACGAGGGCTACCTCTCCTTGCGCTCGCGGAAATGCCTGGACGAGGGCTAGCGCAAGGTCGGAGATTAGCGTCCGAACTTGGTCCCTGTCGTTGGCCGGGCCGGCCACATCCGCGCGCCCAACGAATGCGGACGTCTCCGTGCTGATCGCATAGACGGCGATCTCGATAGTGTCGGCATCGCGGCGGACCCGGCCGATCAGGAATATCTCCGCCGGGATAACTTTTCGCAGCGCCAGCCGCTCCTTCTTCGACGCAAGCACTTCGCTCAGCAGTTGTTCCGTGAGAATGTCCGGCAACAGAGAGCGGTCAACCATCAGGAACCGTTCCGATTGCTGTAGAGCTCGCAGCAGCTCGTCCACGATGGCCGACTCCTCGTTCTCGATTTGGGGGCTGTTCCCTTCCCGGATGTTGCCCAACACCGCGACGCTCAGCTTGCTGGCCTGTTGTTCGACCGCGGTCAGTTGCCTCTCGATGCGGATCTTGGATACGGTCTCGCGCCCCCCGCTGTCCTCCGCCCGGACCTCGATAGAGTTCACGCCGGGATCGAGGTGCAGTCGACGCGCAAGACGAACTGAGGTCCTTCCCGGAATTGTGTCCACCGCGGCGCCGTTGATGCTGATGCTTACAACCGGAGTTTGAGCATCAATGTCAACACTGGCTACGATTTCCTCGAGAAGAAACTTTTGGCCGTCCAGGAGATTCGCAAAGCGCACTCGAGGCCCGTCTTGAACGGACTTCTCCTCGCCGCTGGCGGCTACTGCGATCAACTGTGCGCCTGCATATAACCCGAACAGCGTGGGCGTAAGATTCACGGTACTCAAGCCGTCGGACGCAAGAACGACTGAGTCGTTCAACTCAGAAACGAGCAGCGTATCCAGGGGAACGCGACCGCGGGTGGTATTTCCCAGACCGTCGCGGGCTTCGTACGCCGCCGGCGCAACCATATCGCTTCGTTCCAGGTCAACAGCAAATCGCATGACGCCGCCGGCTGCGGGCGAAAGCTCCGCGTGTTTGCCGCTAACAGACATCGAGGCCACGCCCGAAGAGTCGTATACAACGCCCATCACGTGTCCGGGGAGCACGACAGGCGCATCAAAACTGACCACGGGCCCATCCACGTCCGACCGGATTTGGAGATGCGTGCTTGTAACGTTCCCGACAATGTCTTCAACAGTGATCGGGATTTCGTTCGTGCCGGGAGTCAGTGACACGCGTTGGCTGAAAGGGATTTCCTTGCCGCTGACAGGCACAGGACAAGAATGCTGACCGACGATGATGCGTCTGACGAAAGTGTCGTCACGAGCTACGCCAGCCACGTCGGCTGAAAGGCCGGCAATGGCTCCATCGGTCGGCGAAGTAATGTCGACGATGGGCGAAGCATGATCCCCGTTGCTTGATCGCACGTAGGCAGCGCGCGCTTCGTTCAAGTAGTAGGCGCCGCGCGCCGAGGGCTGCTGAGCCAGACTAGTCTCGAGTTCGGCGATGGCCTCTCGTGCGCGCCCTTGTCCGAGCAACACGATGCCCAGCTCGCGGTGCGGAAAGTACTCCGGGATGAAGTGCATGCCGTACGTTCGTGGCCAGAACTGGTCACGATCAAGACCTCCCAGCACGGCGCCGGGCGTATGACTCAACAAGCCAGCGACGCCTTGAGCTTGTGGTGCTGCTTTCCCCAGTGCAGTACGGAGATCGGCTTCCGCCTCGTTCCAAGAGCGCCCATCAGCAAATGATCGCCCTCGCTCGTAGTAATTCCACCAGCGGCCCCTAAAGGCTCCCTTGGTGACGCCATGTGACTTGCCGTCACGCTCATACCGGCCCGGCTCCGGGGCAATGGAGGAACACGCGGTCAACAACAACGCCAAACCCAGGAACCACCCCCAATGTTGTGCGCAGCGTGGAATCATGACTGCTCCGAAACGGCCTTTCCTCCAGCATCCTCATCCAGGCACACGTAGAGCCCCTCATTCGGGATCGACTCCGCGGGAAACCCTTCGATGCTCGCCTTCGCGCGGTCCTCTCCGAGTATTGACTCGATTACGACCGCTTTTCCCGGCAAGACGGAATGTCTGTCGGGCCGCGCTAAGACGCTGAACCGCATTCCGGGCTTCGCTCCGACCGATGAACCGATATCGATCTCGGGACCGGCGTTACCATTCTTCAACACGCCTTGCAGAGGATATGCCGCTTTGATCCGTTCCCAAACGTTCTCCGCAACCGACCTCACCCACGGCGGCGGAACTGCACCGTGGGGGAGATCCACCTGTTCGACGCCGACCTGGCGTGTGGTTTCGGCATCGATGATCTTCACCCACAGCGAATCCTTGTCGACGAGCCTGCCGAAGCTGCATTCGATGATCAGTCGTGCGCCCAGCAGTCTGCCGACGAGCAACCTCCCTTCCCCCGCGCTAAGAGTAGCGAGCGCTTGCTCACTAAGCACGTCTTCCAGGAGAGCGGGATCTCGCTCAACGATTTCCACAGGCGCAATCTCGCCCAACGCTTCACCCAAGAGCAGAGGGGCCGCGTCCGCTAGACCCGTCTCCATAGCCAGGAGGCTTTGGCCTGCATCGGCAACGTGGAGACAGCATCGCAGCGGACGACTCCGCCACAGATCCGTCTCAGACGATTGCAGTCCCTCCGGGTTGTTCTTCATATTGCCCTGGATCTTCTCGATCAAGGCATGAATACGATTTCTCCGGTCGTCGTCCCTTCTGGTTTCCGTTAGGTCCACGTATGCTTTCGTGAGGAGAAACGCGTGCTCCGGGGCCTTACTCTGGATCTCCTGAAAGATCTTCGCCGCCTCTGCGTACTCCCCAGTGTGGTAGAGGGCTTGGCCCAACGCGTAGAGGTACTCCAGTTCCTGCCAGCGGAACGCGAACCGCTGCCGATCCAAAGCCCTAAGCCTGTCCAAAGCCTCCTGATGCCGCCCTTCCGCTAGGTCGACGCGAGCGAGGAGCATCTCGATATATTGCGTGCCGTTACGGGCATGCATCTGCTCGATCTCGCTACGCGCGGCGCATCCACGCCGCTGCAGGAGGTCCACAGCCGTGCCTTCCTCGCGGAGTTGAGGGTCCGTGATCGAGGAAAGCACCTCCCGAGCTTCCGCGGACTTTCCCTGTTTGGCCAGCGCTTGAAACAGGCCATAGAGACCCGCCTGCTGATTGGGATCATCCTTAAGGAGACCTCGATAGCTGTCCTCGGCCCCTCGAGCGTCGCCCGCTTCGATACGTTCTTCCGCAGCGGCAAGGGTAGCATTCACCGGGTTCCTAAGATAAAGCCAGCCGATTGCGCAGACGACGAGAAATGCGCACGTCCCGAAGACCAGACCGCGCAGACGCGACACAGCCTTCGGTTGCGGCGAGGTCTGTCCGAGTAACTCCAAGAGCGCCGCCGCGAATGCCGCGGCGCTTTGGAACCGGCAGTCTGGTTGCGGCGCCATCGCCGTGCGGACGACGTCGTACACCGCAGACGGAAGATCCGCGCGGCGCTGATGCAACGGAATCAAGCGTCCTTCACAGATCTGACGCTGATAGTCCGGCCCCTCGAAAGGACGTTTTCCGCACAACAACTGGTAGAGGGTGATCCCCAGGGAGAAGATATCGGAACGGTGATCCACGCACTGACCGGATGCTTGTTCAGGCGACATGTAAGGCGGTGAGCCGCTGACATCACCGGATATGGTGATTTCCCCGCGTCCGTACAGTTGTGCAAGCCCAAAATCCGCCAGCTTCACCTGGCCTGTGTCCGGTTCAATTAGGATGTTCGCAGGTTTTATGTCCCGGTGGAGTATGTCCTTCTCGTGCGCAAGAGCCAGCGCCTGCGCGCACTGGCCCGCAATATGCAAAGCCTTTCGCCACGGGAGACCGTCTGGATTCGCTTCCAGCAGCATGGCTACGCTGCTGGCCACAAATTCAAGCACGAAATATGGGTGCCCGTCATGTTCGCCCCACGCGTAGATCTGTACGATGGCCGGGTGAAAGCTCAGCGCGGCAAGGGCCTTCGCTTCGCGCTTGAACAGATCCCGATGTTTCTCTTCCAGCGGATCGCGCAGGACCTTGAGAGCAACATCGCGATCAAGGCTGATGTCCCGGGCGAGAAACACAGTCCCGAATCCGCCGCTGCCCAGCACCGACACCACGTGGTAATTGTCAATCTGTCGTCCGACCAACGGGTTCGCCAACACCTCGCGTGCGTCGCCAGGTCGCGTTGTCGAGTCTGAGATCCACGTGGCGGCGGGACTAGGCCCCGTGCGCGGCTTTGTCCCTTCCTGGTTGCCGTTTACCCCATGAGAAAGGCCCTCCGACCGGTTTGCCCGCTAGCGCCAACCCTGCCGCAGCTTCTCATTCTGAAGCCCCGCGGCAAGTCTAGCAGACTAGGTTGACCCTTTCAATTCGTTTTCCTGAATCACGTTATGCGCACTGGCGCTGCCTTTGATGGAGGCGCAACGGAGTTGGCGCCCTCCGTCCGTCATGAATAGACGTAAATGATCCTTCGCCCGCTTGCGCCGGTTCGCCCTGCCTCGGTGTAGTTGTTGCTTGTGGCAGCGGCGTCCTCGCCGCTGTGTTCCGGCCCCGGAAACGCGACGGGGACGTCGCGTCCACGTCAGCGATTCCGCCGTTGGGTCTTGAGGGGGCAGTTAAGACATTGAGTTGAGGGGATTTGGGGAACAGGGTTCGTTTTTGAGCAAATTCGCATTCGAAAAAGGGCTTGACTTTGGCGGGCAATCTGAGATAATACATACTATCAGAAAGGAGGCGTTACATGGTGGCTCGAAATCGGTTTACGCCGCAGGAACGCTCGGCCCGTTCGCGGCTTGCTCAACTGCTGCACGAACACGATGTGATCTGCGGCAGCGTGGTGTCGATGGCGCGCACGTGCGGGAAAGCCGGCTGCCGATGCGCGCAAGGGGAAAAGCACGTTTCGCTATATCTCTCGACGAAGGTGGAAGGCAAGCGGCGCATGGTTTACATCCCTCCGGAATTGGAGGAAGAGGTGCGCCGGCGCGTGGGTGCTTATCGCGAGGTGGAACGTTTGACGGAAGTGGTGTCCGCGGCCTGTGTGCACCGGGTTTTGGAACGCAAGCGGGAACGAAAGTCCCACGGCTAGGAAGAGCAATAAGAAGAAAGGCGGCCGGGACATGGCGAAGACCAAGCCGCGTCTGGCGACGCCCGCGGTCCACACGACGGTCTTGGGGCGCGTGCTGAAGTACGCCGAGAAGGTATACGGACTGTGCACGCAGCTCCGGGGCGTTCAGGACGGGCGCGTGAAACCCAGGATTCCCGCAGGGCGTGCGGCGTTGAGTTACGTGTTGTTGCTTTTGGCTCGGTTGGGCAGTCTCAATGCGCTGGAACAAAGGAAGCCGTCGTCATCCTTCACCAAATGGCTGGGCGGGGAACTGCCCAGCGCCGACGTGATGGGCGACGTGACGTCGTCGCTTCGGCTGGAGCAGTTGCGCGCCATATTGGGCGCGCAACACGCGAAGGGAAAACGGAACAAAGGTTTCAGGCGGGGCTTGGGCGGCTTGCGTTTTCTGGTGCTCGACGGCCATGAGGGGGTGTCGAGCTACCGCCGCCGCCCGTATATCGGTCCATAATACGGGCGGTGGAAGGATTGTCTGGAACGGATAGTGCATTTCGCCAAGGGGGATCGCACGCAACATTACTTCCGCTATGTGGCGGCGTATCTGATCAACGGGAAACAGTGTTCTTTGCTGGACGTCGCAAACCAGTTGCCCGGGGAAGGGGAAATCGCCTGCGCCACGCGGCTCGTGACCCGTCTTCTCAAGCGCTATCCCCGCGCCTTCGACGTCGTATGTGGCGACAATCTCTACATGGACCCTGCGTTGTGGAAACTCATTCGCGCGCATAAGAAGCACGTCGCCGCCGTGCTAAAGAATGAGAATCGCGATCTCCTGGAAGACGCGCGCAGCCTATTCGCCAATACGCCGCCGCTTCATCTGGACGACAAGCATGTCCGCCGCGCCTGTTGGGATCTTCAAGGGTTCACGACTTGGCCTCAATGCGGCGAAAAGGTCCGGGTCGTGCGCTCTCTCGAAGAGACTTCCGTCCGCCGTCAGAACGACCGCGAAGAAGAAACCCTTGTTTCCGAGTGGTTCTTGGGTGACCAGCCTGCCTACGTTTCTCGCAGACACCGCGACCATCGTCCGCGCCGGTCACGGACGTTGGGACATTGAGAACCACGCCTTCAACGAACTCTCCAACCAGTGGCATGGCGACCACGCCTACCGATACACCGCCCATGCGCTCGTCGCGTGCACGCTGTTGCTCTTCATCACCTACAACATCTTCCATGCCTTTCTTGAACGCAACCTCAAGCCACAAGCGCGAGCAGGGCGTTCCCAAAAGTACTGGGCCGATCTTATCGCCGCCGAATTTGTCGTCCTCTTCCACCGCTCTCCCAAGCCCACATAGCAGGCAGCCTGCGGTTCCACGCCATCACATCTCAACCGGGCGCGCCCCCGAACGCCCCCACTGTTTCCTTTCCGGTATAACCGCCTCTCGGCAGTCGAAAAGATCCCCTGCCGATTCGCAAGAATCGGCCCAAAATCGCCATGCGAATCTGGCCACCTCCTTTCATGGACAAAAAAACCAGCATTCAACGCCCTCTCACCAGCAGATAGCGGAATCGCTGCGACAAACTGTGTTCTGTTGCATACGAGCCCGTCCTTTGCTAAACTACTCGTCTTGTCTCTTGGATTCCGAAACAAATGTCCGAAAACACGGTGCCAGTCCACATTCGCACTAAGAAACGGACCCGCTACAGTCGGGCGACCCGGTGGTTTGGCCGCACGGCGTTGCGAGTGCTCGGCTGGAAGCTCGTCGGCGAGGAATCCCAAGTGGCCAAGTGTGTCGTGGCGTGCGCGCCGCACACTTCCAACTGGGATTTGCCGTTCGCCCTGTCAGCGGCCTTTGCGCTAAACCTTCCGTGCGTATTCATGATCAAGCACACGGTGTTCTGGTGGCCGCTCGGCGCGATCCTGCGCTGGCTGGGCGGCATTCCCATCGACCGCCGGGCTTCCGAGGGAATCGTCGAGCAAATGGCCCAGGTCATACGCGAAAGCGAACGCATCAACGTCATGATCACGCCCGAAGGCACCCGGAAAGACGTCGAGTACTGGAAGCTGGGATTCTACTGGATCGCCTTGGGCGCCGGCGTACCCATCCTCTTCGGCGTCATAAGTTACAAAGAGAAGTGGATCGGTACGGTGGAACTGTTCTATCCCACTGGCAATCTCGATGAGGATTGGCGGCATATCACCGAGGTCTTCGAGAGGACCGTCGGCGTGACCCCCAAGTACCGGCCTCGCGACGGCGCAAATCAGGAAGATCGGAAGTAGGCGCGCTTCGGCCCGCTCTCAGCTCCGCCACGGGCGTTCACGCTTGACGTTCGCGAGGACGCTTTTCGCGATCTTGACGTCTTCGGCGATCTCGAAGTCGAACATGCCGGCGAGGACGTGGTCGGCGCCGTTCTTGTACACGTATTCGAATGCGTCTTTAGGGGGAATAGCTCCCGCGGCCATCACTTTGAAGGCGATCCAGGGCTTCTGGACATTCTTCATGACGTCGATGACTTCCTGCGGATTCCGGCACCAGTATCCGGGGACTTCATTGTAAGCCCCGGCGATCTGTTCGGGTTTGGGCGCGCTCGGGTAGTTGTGGTGATGGAAGGTCTTGATGTAGAAATCGGCCTGGACCTTCCTCTTCTCGCATTCGATGATGACATTCAGGTCGTGCGCGCCAACGCCGGAGGGGATGCCTTGATCCTTGACGACGTCGACCGCCTTCGCTATCAGGTCGGCCTTGCCTTCGGAGAGCAACCGGTCTGCCGTCACGCCCCACAGGTAGATGGCGTCGGTCCCGTTGTCGGCCAGTTCTCTCACCGATTTCACGTATGCGTCCCATTCGGTGTCGACGGCCGGCGTGGGACAGATGATCCATTGGATCTTTCCGCCTTCATCGCGCCGATGTTTCCTGAGGATATCGAGCACTCGCGGGACGGTGTGGACCGAGAGCGTGTTGACGCCGTTCTGCTCGGCCACGGCGAGGGTCTCGAGGATCTTCGCGTCGGTGTTGTAGTGGGCCGCGAGGTTGTACACGTACTGCAAGTCCCGGCTGTGCGTGTAGTGGGTGAGCAGGTTGCCTCCAAGCAGCACACGGCTTACGGAAAGATCCCCTATCTTTCCGCACGGCAGCGCATCGGCGGCTCCCGCGGCGGGCGGGGATGCAGCGGCGCGCGCTCCGAGGGCGGCGATGGAAGACGCGGCGATGGATTGTGCAACAAACGTCCGACGAGACACCTTTTCCGACACGAGCGAACCTCCTTTTCCGTCCGCGCGCATGGCTTTCGCGCGAGGACACCGACGCCTTATTTCATTGGGGGCTATTCTTGCATATGTCGCGGCCATTAACAAGGCGCACGATTCGTGCTGCCCCGTGGCCGCGGCGTCCTCGCCGCGTTTGGGCGGAAACACCATACGTCAAGCGGCTCTTGATGAAAACGCGGCGAGGACGCCGCGACCACGGAGCCAATCCGCGCGTGTTCTCCGGTACGCTCTCGAATCTTGCGTGCGGGATTTTGACAGGTCAACGCCGCCGTTTGCGCGATCCCCCCCTCTTCCTGCTAAGGTTTCCGTCATCTTTGGTCGTACAACAGGAGCTGTTTTCAATGGAGTATCCCTATTTGTTACTGGATGCCGGGGGAACGCTGGTCTTCCCTGATCAAGAATTGATTGCGCGGACCGTGGCCGCGGAAGGGTGCGAACTGGATCCTGAACGGTTCTATGAGGCGCATTTTCGTGTGGTGCACCAATACGACACGCACATACGCGAGACTTCCGCGCCCTTATCGATTTCGATGCGGGGTTTCTTCTTAGACATGCTGATGTATGCCGGCGCGCCGAAGGAGGTCGCGGAGCGCGCCGTGGATAGACTCGTCGCGCGGCACGCGGAGATCAGCCTGTGGACTTACAGCAAGCCATGGGTCACGGAAACGCTGGCGGCGTTGCAGCGCCAAGGCGTACGGATGTCGGTCATCTCGAACTCCGACGGACGCGTTTGGCGGCAGCTCGAGGCATGTGGCATTACGCCTTATCTCGAAACGGTGTTCGACAGCGGCATCGTGGGCATCGAGAAACCCGATCCGGGACTGTTCCATCACGCGCTCAAGGATCTGGGGCTTGCGCCGACGGAGGCGATCTACGTCGGCGACGTTTATCACCTCGACGTGTTGGGAGCGAACCGGGCGGGCGTTGGCGCGGTGCATCTCGATCCGATGGGATGCTATGGCGACTGGCCGGGCGTCCACCTGCGCGACATCCGTGCGGTGCCGGGTTGGATGGCGGAACTCGGAAACAGCCCCGCGGGCTTTGATCTGTTTCCTGCAAGCGGACGATAGAAAAAGTGATTCTTTCAGTTCTTGCGCACTCAGTTTCCGCCCCGTCGTGCTCGTGCTCGTGCTCGTAATCGTAATCGAAAAAACAGACACTCCAGATCAAGAAGAGCCTTCGCGTGATGAGGGGCCGTTCGTCGACGACAACGCCTCAATCTCCGAAGAATGTACCCGATGATGGCAACTTGCCGCGACACGTCACGAAGTCTTCAGAAGTGGAAACCTTCCCACTGGATCTCGATTACGATTACGATTACGAGCACGAGCACGACGGGGCGGGGCGGGAATACGTTTCTCGCTTGCGTGGTTCTCTCTCATGATATGCGAATCAACCCGACTGCGAGGAGGCGGCCATGGCAAATGCGGGAATCGAAGTTGGAAAAAGGGCGCCGGAGTTTACACTGCCCGATCAGGATGACGAGAGCGTCTCTTTGAAGGACTTGGCCGGACAGTGGGCTGTTCTTTACTTCTATCCGAAGGACGATACGCCGGGATGCACGACGGAAGCATGTGAGTTTACCAGCGGCATCAAGCAGTTCGACGATCTGGACGCGGTGGTGCTGGGCGTCAGCCCGGACAGTCCCGCGAGCCATCGGGCATTCATCGAGAAACACGATTTGAAGGTGCGGCTCCTCAGCGACCCTGAGCATAAGGTGTTGGAGGCGTATGGGGCCTGGGGCGTCAAGCAGATGTACGGCAAAGAGAGCGTGGGCGTGATTCGGAGCTCCGTCCTGATCGACTCGAAGGGGAATATCGCGCGGCACTGGCCCAAGGTAAAGGCGGAAGGCCACGCCGAACAGGTCCGTCAGGCACTGTCCGAACTGCGAGGCTGACGCGGAAACCTCCGTGGCGCAGGCTGCTACTCGACGCCGTCCCCGGCTTCTTCAGATCCGTCTTGGCGGGAGAGGGCACGCCAGTAAGCGCGTTCCAGCGCCAGCGAGAACGACGATAAGCTGAACGGCTTCGCGACAATCTCATCAGCGCCGGCTTTGCGCGCGGCGGAAGACGAGAGCCGGCGGCCCTTGCCGGTTATGAGCAAGATACCCATGCCGGGCCGCAGCGCGCGCGCCTGACTCAAGACGCCCTTGCCATTTTCGCCGTTTGCCGGCGCGCGGCAAACAAACAAATCGAAGGCCCCGGATCTCAAGGCGCCGATCCCCTCGGCCGTGTTGGAACATGCCTCGACCGAGTACCCGCGTTTCCGCAGGTATCGTTCAAGCGCCTCGACGAGCGAGACGTCCTCATCAACGATCAGAATTCGGATATGACGAATCATGTTCAGTGCGACGTTTCAGTTGAATTCACAGGCCAAAACCCAAGGAAATCGGCTCGGTATCATTCGTCCTTGTTTGCCTCGGCGATCCGGTCCTCGATGTCGCGCAAGAACGCGACGGCCGCCTCGGCGTCGCCCGCCCGCACCTGGACGCGGATTCCTTGTGCCGCGATGACACCGCCGTCATTGCCGAGGGCGGCTGCCTCGTCCTGGACCCACGCGTCAATCCCTTCGGACTCGAGGCTACCCCGGACGATGTTGGCGAGCACTATGTCGTTGAAAGTGGCTATTGTGGCAAACGCATCCATTGGCACTCCTCGAATCCACTGGGCTCAACGGAAAAAAACAATCGACACCAGGATAAACAATGGGATAAGGATAAGTCCACTGTAGGCCATGTAGCCGAAAAAGCTGGGCATCTTGATTCCGTGTTTTTCCGCGATGCTCTTGACGAGGAAATTGGGCCCGTTCCCGATGTAGGTATTGGCGCCCATGAAAACCGCGCCGCATGAGATCGCGACGAGATTGGCAAGGGGTATGCGGCCCGTGGCGGTCATCAGATTATCGAGCACTGGCATGTTGCCGATGTGTTGGATGCTGCCCGCAAGTTCAAAGAAGACAACATATGTGGGCGCGTTGTCCAGGAAGCCGGAGAGTCCTCCTGTAACCCAGAAGAACTGGAGCGGCGTGGTAATGCCCAGGGTGTCGCCCTTTAGCTTAAGGATCTCGATGGGCGCCTGCATCGTGATGAAGATGCCGGCGAAAAGACAGGCCACCTCCCCGATGGCCGTGAAGTTGAAATGATTCTCGCGGTGGATCCGGCGAGGAGTCCAAAACCAGGAGATGCCCGCGAGGATCAGTTGCGCAAACTCGCGCAAATAGAGATCCGGAACCATCCACTTCGTTCCCGGAAAATACTGCCCAGGCACGAGAAGCCCGACCGCAAGCACGACGCCGACGAGCAATAGGATATTCCGCCTGCCGCTGAGCCGGAATGCGAAACGGTGGGTCTCGTCGAGTTGAATGCTCTCCTTCGGTTCGCGCTTGTAGAGGACAATGTCGAAAACATAGTAGATGCAGAGGAGAATGCCGACCGCGAAGAGCCACTGGGGAATCAGGTTGAGGGTCCAGAGAAACGGAACGCCGCGCAGGTAGCCGAGAAACAGCGGAGGGTCGCCGACGGGCAGGAGCAAACCGCCGATATTGCTCACCAGAAAGATGAAGAAGACCACGGTGTGCGCGACATTCTTGCGTTCGCTGTTAACTTGCAGGAGCGGCCGTATCAACAGCATGGACGCGCCGGTAGTGCCCACGAAACTGGCAATGACCGAACCGAACAAGAGGAACGCGCAGTTAGTCAAGGGGTGCGCGGGGATATCCCCTGTAACACGGATGCCGCCGCTGATCGTGTATAGGCTGAACAACAAGACGATGAACGGGATGTAGTCGAGGATGACTGCGTGGTGCAACACCTGCACGGCGGCCCCTGTTCCCGGCGCAGATCCCGCGAAACCATACCCGCGAACTGCGTAGTAAAGACACGTGACGCCGCCCAGCGCCAAGGCAACCAGGAGCTTGCTCTGATTGCGCTCCCACCAACGCGAAAGATGAGGCGCCAGCGGAAAGATGGCAATCGCAAGCAGAAGGCATACGAACGGCAGGACCCAAACGAGCCCTGGGGTGATCGCGGCGAGGGCCGCCGGATCGTCAGGCAATGCCAGGTGTTCGGCGGCGCCGGCGAGGGCCGGGAACATCAGGATCGACGCGGCGAGGGCCTTCGTCACGATATGCGTCATGCCGCCCGGTTGATGCCGGCGCGGTCTCATCTCCGAACCGCTTTGAAACTGTCTTGTCACTGTAGTTCCTATCCATCGGATTACCGTGACGGCCACTCCGCGCGAGCAGTCCGGAAAGTCACTTCATGAACATCGAGATATCAATCGGGATATTCTGCGGCTGGCCGTTTCTGATAACGACCACGTTAAACACTCCGGCGCCTTTGTACTTCTCATAAAGCTCCCCTATCCGCGCTTCGCTGTCGATCATGTCGCCGTTGACCGACTGGACGATGTCGCCGTCCTGAAAACCGAACACGCCGGCAAGCGGGAAGGCGGACAGGTTCCCGGCCTGAATGCCGTCGACTTTTCCGTTGGCGCCTTTGTGGATGGAGATCCCGAGCTGTTTAGCCAGAGGGTCGTTGAGATACTTCGAAACATCGGCGTTCGACGGTTGCGGCTTTGGAAAGATTTCGCGTTCGACACCCTCCAGATTCCCTTTGGCCGAGATCGTTTTCACTTCCTTCTTCGGTTCTGAGGGCGCGGCCGTGACAAGGATGTCCTTCTCCTTGCGTGCGTCACCGCGAAAGTCCCATGGCGCCAAAGGCGCGGGATCAATCCACAGCCCCTTCTTGGCGGCAATGGCCTTTGCGGTGATGCTCCTCAGACCCACCGCGTCCACGGGGTGTTTCTCGTAGAACCAGCCCATTCCTTCGGCGAGGACCTCTTGATTGAGCACTTTCCCGTCCGGCAGCGTGACTGTGGCGACGGTCCGCCCCTCGCTATCCGTCCCGACGGAACTGACGGATACTTCCTTGTCAAGAACGAGATCGGACGTGAACTTCTTCGCTTCAGGTCCAAACCGCTGCGCGAGTTCAGGGCAGTCCACGCCGGCTAGGCGCACCGTCTCGGGTTTATCGCCGTGCGTCAGAAGCAACACTCCGCCCTTTGCCACCTCCGTGACCTTTCCGGTGAAGGTCTGCGGCCAGACGGCGGGGGCCATCAAGATGCATATGGCGAGGGACACCACGAATGAAGGCATTGATGTTCTATTTGACATTACGCGTTACGCAGCCCATGACTCGAATGCTCTCCGGCAATATTACCGCGTTGCGGGCGCCAGTACAAACTTGTCAGGGCGCGATAGGCCGCTTGCAACGGCCTCGCGTTCGGCTCAAAATACGGCGCATCCGAAACCGCATCGAGAAAATGGGGACGAGTCATGACGTTTCGCGAACTGAATCTGCGGATCTTCCGCCGGGAACCCGCAGACCGAACAGTTTGTCAAGCCACGACAAACTGTGTCCTGTGGCAGCCGCGCATCGAGCATTGGTACGAAGTGAACAAGAGCGATGGAACGCTGCCGGAGCGGTACGCGGGCATGTCCCTGCTCGAGGTGTTTGATGACCTGGACTGTTCCGTGCGTCCCTATTGGGCGTTCAACCCGGCCCAACGCTACGAAGATTCCGACAGCGTCCATCATGAGGAAGTGACGGAAGGTCCGTTGACCACAATCACCACGCACACGCCGGTGGGAAAACTCGTGACGGTCTGCGGGCGCACGTCCATCGCCCATCACACGCGCAAGTATCCCGTGGAAACGCCCGGCGACATGCGCGTGATGGAGTGGATCATCGAGCATAGGCGCGCGTGGTTCGACATGGAAGCCTACAACAAGGGTTGCGAGGCCATCGGCGAACGCGCCGCCGCGTGTATCTTCATCCCCCGGATCAACATCATGCGAATCATGATCGAATACATGGGATTCGAGAACGGCACTACCGCGCTGTATCTTCATCCAAAGGAGATGGAGCATTTCATCGCGACGATCAACGAGTCCGACGACGCGATGCTCCGAATGGTGGCGGACTCCCCGATCGAAATCATCAACTACGGCGACAATGTCCACCAGGCGCTGTGCGCCCCGCCCATTTTCACAAAATACGTCATGCCGGAATACGTCCGCCGGAATGAGATCATGCACAAAACGGGAAAGAAGACCTATCCGCACTGGGATGGTGACTGCGGCCAGTTGCTGCCATACGCGCGGGACTGCGGTTTTGACGGCATCGAGGCCATCACGCCCGTCCCCCAAGGCGACGTCACCCTCGAGGAAGTGCGCGACGCCCTCGGCGACCTAATCCTACTGGACGGGATCCCGTGCACCGATTTCCTGCCGGCGGAACCCATCGAGGGGCTCATCAGCAACACACGGAAGTGCATCGAATATTTCGGCCCGAATCTTGTCCTCGGCATCTCGGACGAGATCTCACCGGTCGGCGACATCGAGCGCGTCCGGTTGGTGAGCCGGATCTGCGCCGAGTACGCGAAACAGGCATCGTTCGATTGACTTGGGTTGCGGAAGAAGGTTATCCGACATATCGCGGGGTGTAGCAGCCCGGTAGCTCGTCGGGCTCACAAGCCAACGTTTTGCAAAAGTCGGCGGCTCGAATCCGCCCCCCGCTATCCTGCGCTGGCAAATCTCTGTTGGACGCAAATAGAACACGCGCCAGCTACACTTACGGTGCCCATACCAGCCGCAGACCGACATCGCTGCCGCAGTAGTCGGGGTACCCGTATCCGTAGCGCCACGCCGCGCGACTGTATGAGCAGGGACCGCTAGCACTGCTTCCACGCCTAATTCGCCATTCCCCACTGCTGGGGCCCTGTGGATCGGATACCGCTTTCGACGTGTAGTTCCCCTTCCAGTCTTGGCACCACTCCGATACATTTCCGCTCATGTCGTAAAGACCCCACACATTGGGTCGTTTTTCGCCCACCGGGTGCGTCGGAAAGCCACTGTTTGCATCGTACCACGCGTAGTCGTCAATTTCGCTGCAACCCGAATCCTTGCCCCAGAAGAATCGAGTCGTTGTGCCGGCCCGGTAGGCATATTCCCATTCGGCCTCGGTAGGAAGACGGAAGGTCCCCACATCCAGCGCGTTCAGTTCAGAAAGGAACTCCTGACAGTCGTTCCAAGATCTTGCGGCCGCTGGCCGGGTGGGATAGATGAGCGCGTATGGTGGGATCTCCATTACGGAGTACCATTGCGCCTGCGTTACCTCGTACTTGCCCATCCAGAACCCACGCGTCAGGGTTACTCGATGCCGCGGTCCCTCATCCGAGAACCGGTTGTGTTCGTCGCTCGGGCTGCCCATGATGAAGGTTCCTGCCGGACACCAGACCATCTCCAGTGGAAGGTCACCGGGAAGCATGAGCGTCGTTTCTCCTTCTCCCAAACCTTCGCCACCTGGCACGACGCTGATGTAGTTGAGTTTCAATTCCGTATCGTCGCCCAAGGGCGTCGTTATGGTCAACGACACGTTGTACGTTCCCGGGGTAGAGTAAGTATGCGAAGGGTCCTGTTCGGTGCTCTCACCTCCATCACCAAACAGCCAAAGCCAAGAGGCAATGGGGGAGTTGCCGGGCAACGAGCAATCGGTAAAATGGACTGCCACCGGCGCGTGCCCCGAAACGATGTTGGCAGAGAAATCGGCCTCCGGCCCGGTAGACTGGAGAGGACACCCTACAAACAACACGAGAAAATGGACTATCACAATCGAGAGAACTGCGTTTAGATATCGCATAGCGTATTCACCTCATGTTCGGTGTTCGAGACGCTGTCCACGTTCTACGGGTTCGCGACAAGTCACATTCCAAACTCCGGTTGCATCATTGCTTATTCCGATCGATGTAGGCCAGTGAATCCGCAGGAACGCAGGCCAGCGAAACGCTATAGCGCGAGCGCCGAATCCGACGTGTCGCGAGCGGGAGGCCCGGAGGAAGGGGTGTTGTGTTACGATGGAGCGCGGCCACCGGGACAAGGATGAGGGAAACCGCGGGTTCCGCAGTTTCCCTCGGAGCGTAGCGACGGTGCGCTGCTTCAGCTTTCTTCGGTGTTTTTCTTGTTCTTCTTTCTGAGGGAGTCACCCTTGAGGACGAGCTTGTGTGCGTTATGCACAAGTCTGTCAAGGATGGCGTCTCCCAATGTTGGGTCTCCGATGACACTGTGCCATTTCTCCACGGGGATCTGGCTGGCGATGATGGTCGAGCGCAGGTCGTGGCGGTCGTCCATGATTTCGAGGAGGTCCCGGCGTTGCTCTTCCGTCAGGGTGGCCAAGCCCCAGTCATCAATGACGAGTAGTTCAATGCGGGCGTAGGCGGCGAGGATTTTACGGTATCGCCCGTCCGCCTTGGCGACGGTGAATTCCTCGAAGAGTCTGGAGGTCCGGACATAGCGCGTCCTGTAACCTTCCCGGCAGGCCTTGTGCGCGAGTGCACAGGCCAAGTAACTCTTTCCAACGCCCGTGGGTCCGATGACGATGCAGTTCTGGTGGGCGCGTATCCACTGGCAACTTGCCAGGGAAAGCAAGAGGGCCTTGTCCAAGCCGCGGGGATGGCGGTAGTCGATGTCCTCGATGGTGGCGGCGAGAC
>CAZPMT010000014.1:0-72055 GCA_964587655.1 uncultured Nitrospiraceae bacterium | reverse complement strand
GTACACGAACTCGGATCACGGAATCGATGGCGAGGTCGAGTTCAAGGACTATGAAGGCAAGGCGAGCGGAAAACGGCTGTATATTCAGCTCAAATCGGGGGATTCTTACTTGCGGAAGCGCAAGGAAGATGACGCGGAGATCTTCACGCTCAAGAAGCCTCGCTGGGCGGACTACTGGCAGCGGCAGGCGTATCCCGTGATGCTCGTGATTCGGACTTCGGACGGGACGATCCGGTGGATGGACGTTAGCGAGTATCTGAAGCGGGAGACGGATGAGGGCGGCAAGCCCGTGAAGCATATCGTGTTCGATGGGGAACCTTTGACGGCGTCAAATCTATTTAGAATGCGGGATACGGTACTTCGTGCCACAACCCCGAAGGGGTTCAATGTGGATAGCCGTGAGTGAAACCCACGGAGACGGGTCCCCATGATAGCGACCCTGACGGGGTCGAACGTGAAATGAAACGTCAATCTATTGCTCGGTTCAACCCCGTCGGGGTTGTTTGTTGCGTGCATGGATTCCGTGAGTTTCACCCACGGCTATTCACATTGCATCCCTTCGGGATGTTGTTCCGGGGCGGGAAGGTCGCATGGAGGATTGTGCTTCCGGACAGCGCTCTTGGGGCACTCGGCGGCTATGCACTTGGCGGGGCGAGGAGTCGGGCGCGTTGGAATGATTCTTGGGCTTTGTCGTGTAGGCCGAGGGTTGTTAGGACTGTGCCGATGTGGTTGTGGGTTAGGGGGTCTTCGGGATCGAGTTTTAGGGCTTGGACTAGGGTGCTGAGGGATTCTTGGGGGTTGCCGTATTTGAATTGTCTTTCGCCGAGTTGGCGTAGGTCGTGGGATTGGAGGCGGTCGTTGATCTCTTGGATGGTGGGGGCGATGGTGGTTGCTTTCTCTAGTTGGTTGCGGGCGGCGGGGATGTCGCCTGATTGTTCGAGGACTCTTGCGAGGTAGAGGTGGGCCTGGATCGCTTTTGGGTGGCGCCGGATGACGTCTTCGAGGCGTTGGCGGGCTTCTTCGAGCCGGCCTTGGCGGCAGGCGATTGCGCCCAGGACGGTACCGATGTGGTGAGCTGTGACGCCGGTCTCTTCGAGTCGTTCGAAGAGTGTGCGGGCTTCATCGAGGCCGCCCCGGTTGAGGAGGATGTTGGCGAGCATGCTTGCGGCGGAGAGGTGGTTGGGATCGAGGGACAAAGCTTGCCGTGCGGAGTATTCTGCGGTCGATGCGTCGCCGCAGGCGAAGGATTGTTCGGCCAGGTCGCACCAGGCTTTGGGGTCGTTGGGGCGTTGGCGGACTTTGACGGATGCGATGCGCTGATAGAAGGCGGCCTTTGCCTGCGCGCGGGCCGGGTCGCCCGCGAAACCGTAGTGATGGATGACGATGGGTTCGGCGCGGACTGTGCCGCCCTTTTCAACGACGCTCTCGGTGATGTTTTCGTGGACGGCCTCGCGGTATTCGAAACCGCGATGGTTGCGGAAGAGTCGGAGGAGACCCACGGCGACGTAGCCGGAGTGGCCGCGGGCCATAGGGTCGGCGCTAACATCCCCCCTGCCCCCCTTCAAAGGGGGAACTGGTACCCACCGCCAGGCTCGGAGGTCGTCGCTGTAGTTGGCGAGGATGACTTCGATTGCGTCGGCGTCGGTGCCGTTGTTGTCCACGATCTCGCGGATGCGCGTGGCGCCGGCGGCATCGACGACCTCATCCGCGTCGAGGTGGAGCAGCCAGTCGCCGGTGGCGTGTTGTAAGACTTCGTTGCGTGCGGCGGCGAAGTCGTCGCGCCATGGGACTGTGTGCACTTTGGCTGCGTAACGATGGGCCACGGCGACCGTGTCGTCGGTCGAGCCGGTGTCGCCGATGACTATCTCGTCGGCGATGTCGCGGATGCTGTCGAGACATTCGGCGAGGCAGTGTGCCTCGTCCTTGACGATCATGACTACGCTGAGTGACGGCATCGATGCAAACATTCCTTGTTGCGGAAAGCCAGGAGGCCATGCTAGAATGCATGGACGTTTCATGGGCTCATCCAGGGGCTGATTATAGCCGGTACGAAGGAGATTCGCATCCATGTCGGGCCATTCCAAGTGGAGCACGATTAAGCGCAAGAAGGGTGCAGCCGATGAGAAGCGGGGAAAAATCTTCTCGCGGCTTGCGAAAGAAATCAGCATGGCGGCCAGGGGCGGCGGCGATCCTGGAGGGAACCCGCGGCTTCGCGCCGTGTTGCTGGCTGCGCGCGCGGAGAACATGCCGAAGGACAATATCGATCGCGCGATCAAGAAGGGTACGGGCGAGCTCCCTGGTGTGACGTATGAAGAGATGCGGTATGAGGCGTACGGGACGGGCGGGGTTGCGCTGATCATCGATATCGTGACTGACAACAAGAATCGTACGGTGGCCGAGATCCGGCATCTCCTGACGCGCAACGGGGGCAGCATGGCGGAGACCGGGGCGGTCAGTTGGAACTTCGAGCAGAAGGGAAGCATCACGATCGCGAAGACCGCGTGCAGCGATGACGAGATGCTGGAGAAGGCGATCGACGCCGGGGCCGAGGACGTGGATAGCAGCGGCGACTTGCACGAGATCACGACGGGGCATACGGAACTGTACTCGGTGGCCAAGGCGCTCGAAGGCATGGGGCTCAAGGCCAACAGCGTTCAGTTGACCATGCTGCCGAAGACGACGGTCAAGGTCGAGGGGAAGGCGGTGGGCAGTATCCTGCGGCTCATCGAGGGTCTCGAGGAACATGACGACGTCCAGAACGTCTACGCCAACTTCGATACGTCCGAAGAGGATTTGGCCGCGGCGATGGAATCCTAGCCATGCGCGTGCTCGGGTTTGACCCGGGAACCGCCACGACCGGATTCGGGGTCGTCGACGGGAAAGGCACACGTCTCACCCATATCGCACACGGCGCGATTGTCACTCCGCCCGGTCTGCATTTCGCCAAGCGGCTAAGAATGATCTTCGAGCAGGCGCAGGAGTTGATTGCCTTGCACCGGCCCGATGCCGTGGCCATCGAGAAGATCTACTTCTCGCAAAACGTTACGACCGGCATTTCGGTGGCGCAATCCCGTGGGACGCTGGCAGTGGCGGCGGCGTTGGCCGGCCGGCCGGTGGTCGAGTTTAGCCCCCTCGAGGTCAAGAACGCAGTCGTGGGTTACGGGAAAGCCACAAAGAAACAGGTACAGGAGATGGTCAAGATCCTCTTGAACATGGAGACCTTGCCAAAGCCCGATGACGCGGCGGACGCCTTGGCGCTGGCGATCTGCCAGTTGCATAGTGGGAGGCTGAAGGATGAAGACTGTAGGCTGTAGGGGGGAGTGTTCGTCGTTTTACCATAATTATTACTAAATCCCCTTGCTTTTTGTGCTTGAGGCTGGTATACTTGCGAAAATTGAATCCGGTTTTTCCCTGCTGTGTTCGAGATGGCATGGAACTTTTCACCTTAGTTTTTGAACCGGGAACCCGATATTTGGCAGCCTACGACAGGCCTCCTTGGGCTTCTTGAAGCCCATGCAGTGGAAGTCGGATGGCTATCGTGAGGGTACCCACTTAGTGGGCTAGGTTCAAAAGTTCCTGGACCTACGGCATTAGCGGGGAACTTCTTGAGCGGGATGGAAACGTCCCGCTATTCTTCTTGGCAAAAGTTATTTCTTGACAAATCAATGATATTATGCAATAACTACTGAAATGAAGGTATGGAGTCTAGGACACATAGTCAATAGAATACCTTGATGTTTGGTGTATGTTTGCGTTCCCTCTTCGGAGGAATTAGGCATGGCGTATGCCGAATACGCCCTATGGTTTCCGGTTATTCGTGTCGTTTTGATATCTAGTATGGTGGAGTCAGGTGTGGCCGTGGCTCTTGGCTGGAAGAAAAGAGTTGACAGAAAGTGAAATTTCTGATACGATAGAATGTGAGAGCTTATACATGGGGAGGATCTGTCGGTCCTAGTATTTGAGCTGGTTCTGTTAAGAACAGCTGGGATGTGTTCAACCCAAGGCCGAATCGTTGGCCGAGTGGAGTGAGAACAGCCTTGTTATTTGCGAAACCGAAGAAGGCGGTCGGAATTGACATTGGGACCCACTCGATTAAGGCCGTGCAGATGTCACGGTTTGGGGGTCGGCTTCGTATCGATGCGGCAGGCTATGCGCTGGTGGATCGGAATCAACTGAACGTCGATCCGGTGGGTACGCAGGCGAATGCCGTTAGGGAGGCGGTACGGGCCATGTCGGTGGAACAGAGTGTGGTGGTGGGGGCGTTGCCGGGCCAGACGGTGGTAATTCGGTATCCCCGTTTGCCGGAGATGCCGGAAGATCAAATCGGGGCGGCGCTTGAACGTGAGGCTGGACAGCATATTCCCTATGATCTGTCGGAGGTGTTCCTTGACTGGACGCTTCTGGACACGGTCATGGAGGGGAACAATAAGCTCCTGAAGATTCTTCTTGTGGCGGCGAAGCACGAGGTGATTGATTCCCGTGTTCAGACCGCGGCGGCGGCGGACGTGCAGTACAGCATGTTGACGGTGGACTCGCTTGCGCTGGCGGACGCGGCGGAGATCTGCGATTTCCTTCGGGTGGGCGAGACGGTGGCCCTGGTGAACATTGGGCTTTCGTCGAGCAGCATCCACTTTGTGAAGGACGGTGTTTCGAGCTTTATTCGGGACGTGAACTGGGGGGGGCGCGAGCTGATTCAGGCCATTGCGCGTGCGCGCCGGGTGGACTATGACCAGGCGGAGAAGTTGCTGGGCAGCATCGCCGAGACGGAGGATGGGGGGGAGGCGGTGGTTGAAGCGGATGACGAGCATCTTCCCGAGATCAGGATTGAGCCGCCGTCATCGGGACGGGGCGGCTCCTCTCTTCTAGATCCTTTTGAGGACGAGCTTGGGGGGGCGGCAAGCGCTCCGAAAGCGGAGACGCCGGCGTCTCCCGTTGAGGAAGGCGAGGGGAAGGACCTTCGAGAGGTGTTGACGGGGCCGTTTGCGCGGCTGGTCTCGGAGGTTCGGCGTTCTTTCGATTACTATGAACACGAGCTCTACGAAAACGCGATTGACCGGCTAATTCTTAGCGGCGGCGTCGCGCACGTTGGCGTGCTATCGGAGGTGTTGAGCGAAGAGCTTGGGCTGAAGGCGGTCGAGGTGGCCAATCCGGCAGAGAGCGCGTTGCTCCTTGGAGACGTGCGCGCTCTGGACGCTTTGATGGTCCGTCCGGCCCAGTTCATGGTGGCCGTCGGTCTGGCGACGCGAGGGATGGCGGAACTATGATTAAGATAAACCTGTTGCCTCATCATTTGCGGCCCGTGAAGCGGAGTCCTCTGCCTTATCTCGCGAGCGGGGCTATCCTTATTTTAGTGTTGGTGACCATGATGGGGATGTGGGTGCGAGTGCAGACGCAGATCGCGGCGAAGGAGGCGGATCGTCAGAGTCATCAGGACGAGCTGAACATCTTGAAGCCCGTGGTGGACGAGTGCAACCGGCTCGCGGACCAGAAGCTGAAGCTGGCGGACAAGATGTCCATAATCCAGGAGATCGTAAGCGATCGCATCATCTGGTCGCGGCAGTTGCACAACCTTGCCCGGCTGACGCCGGACAATTTCTGGTACAGTGGGATCACCGAAAAGGAAAAGACCACGAAGGAGATGCGGCTGGTCTTCGATGAAAAAACGAAGAAGGAAGAGATGAAACCGGTGACGGTGAAGCGGCGCGTGCTGGATGTCGCGGGGTACGTGGTTGAGGGTCCAGGCGGCAACAATGACATTTATCCTCTGACGTTCAATCTCGAGCAGGACGCCGAGTTCGCGAGCCTTTTCCAGTTCAGTTCACCGAAGCTGGTCGACACGGAGTTCAAGGGGTATCGCGTTCGGAGCTTCACTCTGGAGTACCTGATCATGCAAGGAGAAGAGGCCCCATGATGGAATTATTCAAGGGCAGCATCACACCGCGTGACTGGGCGGCGGCCGGCGGCCTCGTGGGATTTACGGTCTTGCTGTGCGCCGCTTTCATATTCTTTATATATAATCCGCTGCAGGCTAGCCTTGCCGCGACGGCCGCCATGGACGCGCAGATACAGGTCGATCTGAGGGTCGCCAACCGGGCCGAAACGAACATCGAAGCGCTTCGCGCGGAAGCGGCGAAGATGGAGGAGTTGGTGACGCAATTCCAGCAACGGCTGCCGGAGAGTCGCGAGATCCCGACTCTGCTGAAGCAGTTTGAGGGATTCGCTGGTGAGATAGGTTTGCGGGTGGAGCTCTCTCAAATGCTTCGCGTGACGGATGCACGCAAGGAGACAATACCGTACTCGGTGGTCGCGCGGGGCGACTTTCATCAGATTGTGGGTTTCATCAACCGCCTTGAGCGGTTTCAACGCTATCTGAAGGTTTCCGATCTGAACATGGGCAAAGAGGAAGATGGCGTCGCGGAAGCGACGTTCACGCTGAGCACCTATCGTTTCATCGAGCCGAGTGAGGCCGCCTCAACACAACCCGCGAGTGAGGCGAAGAAATCATGAGCCAACGAACCATCAAGATAATCCTTCTAGTGGCGCTTGGCATCGTAATGGTCGGCGTGGTGCTGTTTCAGATTACGCGGCCAGCCCCGGGGCCTCCGGTGGCGCCGGCGGTGGCAGGAAAGACCGCGGCGGCCGCGAAGACCGCCGCGCCGGCGGGTGCAGGAAAGACAACGTCCGCGGCAAAGACGGCGTCCGGGAACGCGGGGAAGGAGTCCGCGTCGAACCCGATGCAGATCAAGAAGGCGGATGTGAACATCGACGAGTTGCTGGCGGGGATCAAGGAAGTGGACTTCGATTACGAGCAGAACCGTCTGCCGCGCGACCCGATGGCCCCGTTGGTGGGGACGCTGACGCGCAAGGAAGGGGAAGGCGCGGAAAAAGCGCCGCTTGCCCCGGCCACGGCGGTGCAGGTGATGAGTAAGGTTGTGTCGGGCATCGTGTGGGATGAACGGCGTCCGCTTGCCGTGGTGGACAACGAAGTGGTCTACGCGGGGTACGTGTATGCGGACGGGACCACGGTCGAGTCGATCGAGCGCGACCGCGTGATCTTCAAGGTCGGAGATTCCCTGATTCAAAACCCACTGAAGGAGTTTTAGCATATGTCTGCTATCTTTCGGACAGGACTTATTGCCGCCCTGGCCGCCGGTGCGTCGCTGGCGGCGTGGGCCGGGGATGACCCGGCTGGGGTTGAGCAAGGCAAGCGCGAGGTCGTGCGGGCCGCTTTGCAGCGGCAGGGCGGCGTCGATGCGGGGGCTGCGCGGCTGGAGGCCGCGGGCAACGCGGCGGCGCTCTGCGCGATTCGGTTGGACGCTTCTCCGGAGCGTCCGGTAGTCACCCTTCAGACGAGTGGACAGCCAACGTACAAGGCGTTTGCGATCAGGGCTGAAAACAAGGTGGTCCTCGATCTTGCCAATACGGTGAACCTTCGTTCCGGGACGATCCCCGCGGATAATGAAGCGGTGGTGCGCCGTATTCGCACAAGCATGTTTGCGGTGGAACCTGAGTTTGTCTCGCGCGTGGTGGTGGATCTGGCCACGTCGTGCGCGTTCGATGTCACTCAAGACGAAAATACGATCACGGTCGTTCTGCGGCCGGTTTCTGAGAAGCCCTCCGGGGAAAACAGTGTTGCGGCGAGCATCGTTCCGGAAGTCGAGAGTAAGGTCGAGAATGTACGTGCGTCGCTTGAGAACATTGAGTCCGAGCAAGAGACCGTCGTCGAGGCAACGCCCGCTGCTGTCGATACCGACAGTATTGCGGCGTCCGCTCGCGCGCTCGCGGAACAAGCGCGGGGCGCCGTGCGCAATCTGTACTACGGCGGGGCATCGGTCGCGCGCCGGAGCATGACGGCCATCGAGGAAGCCCAGCGCCAGCGCGCAAAGGCGCAGGAGTTCGCGCTGCTCTCGCAAGTTGAAACGCCGGAAATTCCGGTGTCTGAGCCTGACGGCTATGCAAAGAATGTTGCGGCACGGGTTGATCAACTCGCGGCGGAACTCGAGAGCGTACAGGCATCGCAGTTTGAGGCGGCCCCGCCACCGGTTGTGTTGTTGGCGGCGGTTACGGAACAGCAGAATGCTCCGGCCGAACCTGCTGCGGCTCCTGCACCGGCCTCCGAGGGGAGTCCGCCTGCAAGTGCGGAGGCCACTCCCGTTGTTGAGGCCCAGCCGGCCCCTGAGCAGGCTCCAGCAACACCCGCGCCGCCGCCCGCGGAGATTGCCCCTCCTCCTGAGAAAAGGTCTGAGCCTGCGGCTCCTGCCGGCAAGCCGGTTGTGACGCGTATGAAGGAATTGCTTTCGGGTATGTCGGCTGCCGGGAAAGGATCGGGCGCCCAGGCGGTGACGACGCCTGCACAAGTGGAGGCGACCCCGGCGCCGGAGGCCGCTAAGGCGGCGCCTGCTGCGTCGAAGAAGGAAGTCGTGGTCGCGGGCAATCCCATGGACCAGATCGTGAACATCGATTTCCGCGACATGGACCTGACAAATGTGGTGGCGCTGTTGGCGCAGAAGGCGCAGATCAACGTGATCGCAGGCGCGGACCTGACGGGGGCGGTCACGGCAAGCCTCAAGAACGTTACGCTTCGGCAGGCCATCGACACGGTCTTGCGCATGAACAACCTTGGAATCATTGAGGAAGAGGGCATTTATCGGATCGTGCCGTATCAGGAAGCCGCGTCGGCGAACCGCAAGACCGTTATGGTCAAGCTGGAAAACGCGAAGGCCGGCGACATTCAAAAGACGCTCGACTCGGTGCTGAAGGGTTCGCCCGACGACACGCTGATTTCGCTTTCCGCAAACGACAGCACGAACATGCTGATTATAGCCGGTCCCGAAGCCCGCGTGGGGGAATTTGAGGCCCTGGCGCGAGAACTGGACGTGGCAAAGCCGGTCACGCCGACGATCACGGAGGCGATCAAGATCAACAATGCGGAGCCATCGGAACTGGTCGAATTGATCCAGAGCATGGTCTCGAAAGACTTCGGCAAGGTGGCGGTTGATACGCGGAGCCGTCATATCGTCGTGACAGACGAACCGGTCGTTCTCGATCAGGTCCGCGAGTTGATCAAGCAGGTGGATATGCCTGTGCGGCAGGTCAGCGTGGATACGATGATCGTGGACGCGGTCCTTAGCGACGATTCCGAAACGGGTGTGGATTGGGTGCTCAAGGCGGTCCACAATTTCAACGCGAAGGGCCAGCAAATCGGCAGCCTTCTCGGACCGGTGACCGGGGTTGACTCGACGGGGGACCAGATTCAGCGCGACATTATCAGCGATATGAGCCGGGTAGGCACCGGGTTCCTGTCGCTGGGTCTGCTGACGGACAAGATCAATATCAAGGCGGCCATTTCGGCGCAGATCGACAACCGGAACGCGAAGCTTCTCGCGAATCCGGTGGTGGTCACGGTCGAGAACCAGAAGGCGAGCATCAATATCACGGACGAGATTCCGTACCAGGAGTCCAAGCAGTCACTTACGGGTCCGCCGATGGTGAGCACGAGCTTCAAGGAAATCGGCATTGTGCTTGAGGTGACGCCGAAGGTCAGTCACGACGATCATGTTATTGCAAAGCTCATGGCGAAACAGAGCCGTCAGAACGGCGTGTTCAACAATATTCCAATCGAGGCGAAGCGCACGACTGAAACGACGCTGCGCACGAGGAACGGACAGACGATTTTCATCGGGGGGCTGCGCCGGTATGATGACTCGACCCAGGCGAAGAAGGTCCCCGTGCTGGGAGATATCCCAGTTATGAATTTCCTGTTCCGGAACAATGTAATCAGTAAGAAGAGCACGGAGTTGCTGGTGTTCCTGACGTGCAACGTCCTGCCTGATGATATGGCGCCGCTCGATACGGAGCTGCAGAAGGCGCATGATTCCCTGGACAGCGTGTCAAAGGTCCCGGACGGTAACAAGGAGCTTGGCCGGATACTTACGCACCCGAAGCATGTGGAAGATACGGCTTGGCATTGGCGCCGGTCGGAATAGCACAGCCGGGTTAGACCCAACACGGCTCGCTTAAGCGGCCTGATCTTGGGGGCAATCGTCTGGAAAGGCGCTTGCCCCTCTTGCTTTTCCGGTCCCTTCAACTTGGGGCTTCGCCCCAGTTCCATGGAGGGTGCACTACGACGAAGCTTTGTGGACGCAGTGGACGCAACCTTTGCGCGCGCACGGCATCTCTTCACAACCGCTGAGATCTTTGCCGATGACCGAAGTCGTCTTATGCCTTGGCTTCGTCGGGCCAAGTCAAACGGACTCCCTGCCGTTCGAGTGAACGTTGGTAATCGGCCAGAAGCGCGGCGGTGTTGCGTACACGGCGCGGGACGGTCTTTCGTTCGATGCAGAAGGCGGCCAGCGCGCCGGCGCTTTCGCCGATATTCCATTCAACGGGATGGAGTCGATAACAGCCGTTGGTGATATGAGTGACGCCGAGGTTCTTGCACGCGGGCAGGAGGTTCTCGACGCGCCGTGGGATAAGCGCGCCGAGCGGAATCTGGAAGGGTAACGACTCAATGTCGATATAGTTGTCGCCGCTACTGCTCGGATGCAGGTCGATCCGATAGTAACCGATGCCTACCGAGTCGGCGAACTGCTCAGCGGCGACACGCCCCGTGCGGCCCACAGTTTGTCGCGGTTTGACAAACTGTTCGGTGCGCATTTGTTTCCCGACGTGCTGTTCGAGCACGGTGAACTCGGCGCGAATCCGGCGTGATTCGCGGATGTACGGATACTTGGCCAGTCCGTCCTCCGTGCCCATCAACGCGGGGCACAGGCGCAGTCCGGGCCATCCGGTCTTGCCATCGGCCCGCGGCGCTTCAGTCTGCATCCAATAGAGCAACGACAGGCTCAATTGCTTGGCCATGTACAGATGACGCGCGGCCTCTGTCTCGGGGACGTCATACAGATTGCCGAGACGCTGCGCTCAACGCCGCGGCACATCCCCCTAACCCTCCGCCTATTACCACCACCGAGGACCTCTCCTTACGATTGGACATACTGGGCGCCCTTGTGCGGCAGGACGCCGCGCAAAGTCCGGCGGCGCACAGTCCGACAAATGTCCGCCGATGGAAGCGCGCCATTTGCACTGTTTCATGCTTCATAAAGTAAAGCCTCGCGCTTTCAACTGATTTGGCGTCAAACATACACGCGGCTGGTTAGCAAATGCGCGGCAATTCCTCGCCGTAGGGCATTTCGACAACGCGCTCGCCGCCGAAACGCGTGCGCAGGCAAGCGGCGACGGATCGCCGGGCAACGACGGTCCCGATAATCGCGGCGCGTTCACCTCCCGGCACGTTCCTGAGAATTTCGAGCGCCTTCGCCGCATCAGACGCGCGTATGAACGCAACGACCTTTCCCTCGTTCGCCACAGTGAGCGGATCGAGTCCGAGCATCTCGCACGCGCCGCGGACCTCGGGCCTGACCGGCAGCGCGGCCTCTTCGAGTTGAATCGTGACTCCTGAATCGTTGGCGAGTTCGACGCATGTTGAAGCGAGGCCGCCGCGTGTCGGGTCGCGCATCGCATGTATCTCGACGCCGCCTTCGATTAACGCACGGACGTAGGGCCATACCGGAGCGGAATCGGAACGGACCAGCGTCTCGAATTTGATGCCCTCGCGCTCACTCATCACGGCGATCCCGTGGTCGGCTATCGGACCGTTGATCAGGACCCGATCGCCTTCCTTCAGGCCGCTCGGAGAAAGCAGGAGACGCCGCCGTCCGATTCCGGCCGTGGTAATGAAGATCTGATCGGCTTCACCGCGTGCGACGACTTTCGTGTCGCCCGTGACGATCCGAATGCCGCAGGCGCGCGCCGCGTCCGCCGCTGACTCGACGATGCGCCGGAGCAACGCGATATCGAGCCCCTCTTCGAGGATCAGCGACATCGATAGCGCCAACGGTTCCGCGCCGGATACCGCGAGATCATTTACTGTCCCGTGCACGCTGAGGCTGCCGATATCGCCGCCGCGAAAGAACAGCGGCTTCACCACGAACGAATCCGTCGTAAAGGCAAGATCCTCGGCGCCGGGAACGATCGCGGCGTCCGGGAGGGCTTCCGCGCTCCCGCCGAGGGCCGGCACGATGATGCCTTCAACCAGTTCGCGGGTAAGTGCGCCGCCGCCGCCGTGGGCCAGCATGATCTTCTCATCAGCCATACTTGTACCTCGCGGCGCATGAGCCTTCCGACGAGACCATGCACGGTCCGAGCGGCGTCCGGGGCGTGCACTGATTGCCGAACAACGGACACTCGGGCGGGTGGATTAGCCCCTTCAACACTTCGCCGCACCGGCAGCCGGGCAGCTTCACGTCGTCCACCTCCGGCAGACGGTAGCGTTGGGCCGCGTCAAACCCGCCGAACGCCGGCTTGAGCGCAAGCCCGCTTTCGGGGATCACGCCGAGGCCGCGCCATTCTCCGTCCGTTACGTCGAACGCGCTCATGAGCGTATCCCAAGCCCTGCGGTTGCCGCCCGGCCTGACGGCGCGCGTGTACTGGACGAACGAGCCGATTTCACCCCTGGCCAGGCAGCCGAGCAGCATGGCGATTCCTTCGAGCACGTCTGCCGGTTCGAATCCCGTGACGACGCACGGAACAGAGTACTTGAGCGAGATCGGTTCGTAGGCCTCCGCGCCGAGGATGACGGACACGTGGCCCGGCGTGAGAAAACCGTCGATGCGCGACTTGCCGCTGAGCACGGCCTCCATAGCCGGGAGAATAAGCTTATGCGAGACGTACATCGAGAAGTTATTGAGGCCCTTTTCGTGCGCCTGAAATATCACCGAGGCAACACCCGGCGAAGTCGTCTCGAATCCGACCGCAAGGAAAACAACCTCGCGTTGCGGCTCGCGCTTGGCCAGTTCGAGCGCGTCGAGCGCCGAGTAGACGACGCGGATGTCCGCGCCCGATGTTCGCTCGCGTTCGAGGCAGGAAGTGATGCCCGGAACGCGGATCATGTCGCCGAACGTGCAGATAGCCAACCCGGGTTGTTTCGCCAGAAGAAGCATGCGCTCGACGTCGCGCTGCGACGTCACGCACACGGGACACCCCGGGCCTGAAACCAGTTCGATGTTCGGCGGCATCACGGCGCGCAATCCGCCGCGCCCGATCGCGTGCGTGTGGGTGCCGCATACCTCCATGAGGCGGACGTGGCGGCCGATCTCCTCCGCGGCGCGATGCACGCGCGCAATCAGCGGCGCGGGATCAAGGCTCGTCACGGGCGCCCTCCTGCATCTGCATGATCAGACTCAACGTCTCTTCCGCGTCCTCCGGCGACAGCTTTTCTATGGCGAAACCCGCATGCACCAGGACCCAATCGCCTACGCCGGCGTCTTCCACGAGACTGAGGTCGGCCTCGCGCACGTTGCCCTCGAGGGACACGCGCGCGCGGGAGCCCGCGACCTCAACGATCCGCGCGGGTATGGCTAAACACATCTGCACCTCCATGCGGCGACGGCCGCCTGCCCGAGGCATACGCCCCCATCGCCCGCGGGAGTCAATGAATTCAGGAGCACCTCAAAGCCCTCCTCTTCGAGGAGCGGCATCATACGCTCCAAGAGGTACGCGTTTGCAAACACGCCGCCGGACAAGGCCACGGTTTCCAGCCCGGTCTTCTCGCGGATCTTCTTGCAGACCTCGACCGCCGCATGCGAGATCGAGTTGTGGAAGCGGGCCGCGCAGATTGCCTGAGATGCGCCGTTGCCGAAATCATCGACCATAGCGCGGATGATATCGGACGCGCGGACGGCGTACGCGCCTTCAACTGTTTCTTCGATGGCGCACTGGTAGACGCCTGACTCATCACTGGCCTCCCAGGCCATCGCCTCGAGTTCGATGGGCGCTTGCGCGTGGTACGTGTTTTCCGTGCAAATGCCGAGAAGCGCGCTTGCGGCATCGAAGAGGCGTCCCATGCTGGATGTGCCGGGACAGTTGACGCCGAGATCGATCTGCTGTGCAATAACACGGCGCTCGCCGGCGGAGAGATCGGGCTCGAGCGCTTCCGCGAGGCGTTCGGCGCGCTCGCCGTATGCCTCCCGCAGGTAGACGTATCCCATGCGGACCGTTTTCTTCGATGAGACGTCGCCGCCGGGCTGTGGCACAACGGCAAGATGCCCCACGCGCTGATAGCCGCCCAGATCGCACACTAGAAACTCGCCGCCCCAAACGGTCCCGTCCTCGCCCCAACCGAGTCCGTCGAACGCAACGCCGATCACTTTGTCCGTGCGGCCCGACTCCGCCAGGACAGACGCAATGTGCGCGTGATGATGCTGCACGGCGATCACGGGGAGGCCGCATGACCGCGCATATCGTGTCGAGGCGTAGGCCGGGTGCATGTCGCAGGCGATTAGGGATGGCGCGACGGCGAGAAGGTTCTCCAAGTGCTCGATGGCTTGAAGGAAGGCGTCGTAGGCGGCAAGGTTGTAGAGATCGCCGAGATGATGGCTCAAGAACGCCTGGGACCCGCGCGTGAGGCAGAGCGTGGCGCTGAGTTCAGGGCCGACGGCGAGGATCTCGCGGCCCGCGGTCCCGACTGGAAGCGCCACGGGGAACGGCGCATAGCCTCGCGAACGGCGGAGGAATCGCTGCCGCCCGGCAATGACGCGCGCCACCGAATCGTCGGTTCGGATGTGAATGGCGCGGTTGTGCAAAAGGAAGTAGTCCGCAAGACCCTTGAGACGCGCCAGCGCATCCTCGTTGGTGAACGCGATGGGCTCGTCGGTGAGGTTCCCGCTCGTCATGACGAGGGCATCGAACGGCCCTTCCATCAGCAATTCATGAACGGGGGTGTACGGAAGCATCACGCCGAACGAGTCGCTTCGCGGTGCAACCTCGTCCGCGATCCCATTTCCCGATCGCTTTTTCATTAGCAAGATGGGCCGTTCCGGATGGACGAGTGCGGCGCGCGCCTCGTCCGAGACCTCGCAGATCCGTGCCGCCGTGTCGAGATCGCGCACCATGAGCGCGAACGGCTTCAGGTCGCGCTGTTTCCTGCGTCGCAACAGGCGGACGGCCTCCGCGCACGTCGCGTCGCAGCCCAGATGGAACCCGCCGAGCCCTTTGACGGCAACGATTTGCCCTTCCGACAGCAGGCGGATCGTTTCGGCAATCGGATCCGTGCAAACGACGCGGCCACCCTGCCCGTCGAGCAGTTCGACACGCGGCCCGCAAGCGGGACAACACGCCGGCTCGGCGTGGAACCGTCGATCGGCCGGATTCTCGTACTCCGCGCGGCAGTCCCGGCACATCGTAAACTCGGCCATCGTCGTATTGGCGCGGTCGTACGGAACGTCGCGGATGATCGTGTAGCGCGGCCCGCAATTCGTGCAGTTGATGAAGGGATACCGATACCGCCGATCTTTTGGGTCGCGCAACTCGCGGAGACAGTCGCCGCATGTGGCCTGATCCGGCGCAATGAGCACCGTGCGTTCGCCGACGCACGCGCTCCGCCTGATAACGAACGTCTTTTCCCCCGAGGCAGGCCGTTCCCGAGTCAGAACCTCTTGAATGCGGGCGAGCGGCGGAGCGGATGTTTCCAACTGCGCAACGAACGCATCGACAGCGGGAGACGGGCCTTCCACTTCGATTTCCACGCCGTGCGGCTCGTTACGCACGAAACCCGCGAGGCGCAATCGCGCCGCCAGACCGTGGACGAACGGGCGGAACCCCACGCCTTGGACCATGCCCCGGACAGTTATTTCGAGTCGCCGCGTCATCTATACACAAACGGCCTTACTTCGCATACGTTATCCGGTAACGGCCCTCGGCGTAGCTTTTCGTCGTGACCCACAGGCGCTGGTCCTGCGCATCGTAACGCCAGTCCGTGCCTTCGGCGAGCGGTTTCTCGTCCAGCGCGATCTCTTGCGGTTTGTTTGGGGAGAGAACGCGGAGAATATGCGGCTTCTGGACGCCGGTAAGCGTGATGTCGATGTCCTCGTGCTGACTCACGCGCACCGTGGTCTGGCCGGAACCGTCGGTATGCTGGACCGTGAAAGTGCTGGTCTCAAAGGGATAAATGTTCAGAGTCAAATATCCCGCGGAATTCGCATCGCCGAAACCCGTGTAGGCCCGCGTCACGTTCATGGGGATGATGCCGCCGTCGCGCACGTAGACGGAAAGCTCGTCGAGAGGGAACTCGCGCGTGACGGTCGCCGGACCCTCGATGACCTCGCGATCGTCAAACAGATAACGCCAGCGGCCTTTCGGCAGCGTGACGGTATTGACCGTGTTGTCCTTGTAGATTGGCGCCACAAGGAAATCGTCGCCGAACAGATAGTGATACTTGCCCTTCACGGGGCGCATCAGCGGCTTGCCGCCCTCGTGGCACAACACCACATGCGTGTACATGTACGGCGCAAGTTCCGTGTGAAGCCACGAAAACTTCCGGATGATCTCGAGTTCCTCCTGCGACCTCTTCCACATCCGGCGCTCGCCGTGTCCGCCGTTCAAGAACAACCCCGTGAAGGACGCGAACTCCGCCCAGCGAATATACAGATGCGGCGGGATGAGGCTGTCGCCGTGGTAGCCCGCGATATCATCGCCGACGACGCAATAGCCGCGCTTCGCGCTCAACAGGATGTCGCGGAGCGCCCCTTCAAAGCCCCTGTTGCCGAGGACCTTGGTGATCACGCCCTTCATCATCAGGTCCTTCGTGTTGTCGCCCTCGTCTATTTTCGGAGGGTCCGTTTTCCACGTGTGCGTGCGGTCGCCTATCCACGTCACCGGGGCGGCATCCAAGGGCGCGAAGCCTTCCGGGTGAGCAATCGGCGTGTCAATCGCGCGAATCAGCGTGATGAATTCCGGATTCTGCGTGAGTCCATGTTGATATTCGTCGCGTGCGTAGTGGTCCATGTAGCCGCGCGTGGTCATCCAGCCCTGGTGCGTCCGCTGATACGGCACAGGGATCCTTCCGAACAACCGGCTCGTGAAGAACGTGTCGGTCCCGTCGAGTTTCCAGCCGTCAATGCCCCAGTCGAACACGGACTGCTGCATGCCGCGCCACCAGCGCATCGCGTCCGGGTTAGTGTAATCGATGAAGCCCCCCCAGCCCTTCCACCACTTCCATTCATATCCGTCGCCGACGAGATAGCCCTTCTTCTTGGCGTCCTCGAACCAGTCGCTCGCATCCTTGATGGGGGTATCCGGATTCTTGCTGTTGACCATACACGTCATCCACAGCACCACGCGATAGCCCCGGTCCTGAAGGTCCTTGAAGAACTCCGCGGGCTTCGGGTAACGCGCCTCATCGACGATGAAATCGTTGTATCGCGTGCTCCAGGGGCTGTCGATGAGGATAGTTCGCACGGGGATGTCGTTTGCGGCGTAACCGTCGAGCAATTCCGTGACGGCCGCCGCGGTGTTCACGTCATCCTCCCAAACCCAGCATTCGAGCGCCCACGGCGGCGTTATCGGCACGCGCGTGTGCCGCTGCCCGTTGAACGGCATGCCCCAGAACGGAAAGACCCAATAGAAGTATACAAGCGCGGCAAACAGCAGCAACACAACCACTGCTCCCTGCGCGACTCGGAACAAGCAACCTCTTTTCCGTTTCATGTGTCACCCTTCTTGTTGCGCAATCGTTCACGGCCACGCGCAAGTACATAATAACAAAGAAAGACCGCTCCCAATCGTCATTCCCGCGAAGGCGGGAATCCAGAATCATCCGCAATCAATCCGCGCGCCCCACACATCATTCCCGCCCTTTGCTGGATTCCCGCCTTCGCGGGAATGACGGCGCGAAGAGGTCAGGCGGCTTGGTCTTCAGCGTGCGCAACGGCTGCACGGCCAAAAACCCTCTTTACGACAAGGTAGATGACGCCGGTCGAGAGGGCCAGCATAAGGACCGCCGTTGCGGCGAGAATGTAGTTGGACTTCTTCATGTACTGGAACAGGAGGATGACAAGCGACGCCAGCGTGGTCGTCAGCATGAACAGCGCGGGCGCAACGGCAAAAAAGTACTTCTTCCCCTTGAGCATGAGCCAGACCGTCACCGTGATCAACCCCAACGCGGCCAACAGTTGGTTTGCGGCGCCGAAGATCGGCCAGAGCGTATTGAAAGCGTTCGTGTAGGCAAGCACCCACATCAAAACGACCGCCAGACCCGAGTTGAACAAGTAGCTCTTCAGTAGCGCCGGAGGCTTCGCAAAGATCATGTCCCACAGCTCTTCAAAGAGATAACGGTTCAACCGGACCGCCGCATCGAGCGTCGTGATGACAAAACCTTCTACAAGCAGTATCCCGAACACCGTACCCAAGTCGATAGGGATGTGCAGCGCGTTGTGCACCAAGTGGCCGACCGAGAGGCTGAACGCGAGGATGGGGTTTGATTTCACGCCCGTCACGACGGGATAAACGATGCTCTTGTAGTCGTCGAAGGTGAGTCCGATGCCGATTGCGAGCAGGACGCACACTGCCAGTAGCGATTCGAGCAGCATTGCGTTGAATCCTATCCGGCGGGCGTCGCGTTCGTTGTTAAGCTGCTTCGTGGTAGTGCCCCCGGCGACCAGCGAATGGAATCCCGAGATCGCGCCGCACGCGATCATGATGAACATCATCGGCCAGATGAACCCGAGGTTCGCGACCCCCTCCTTAATATTGCTTGACGGCATCGTGAACGTTGCGCCGGTCGCGCCCGCCACGAGCAGGGCAACCACCAGCAAGCCAATCCCGGCGTATAAGATCTGAACGTTGATAAAGTCGCGCGGCTGCAAGATCATCCATACGGGTACACCGGCCGCGAAGAAAACGTAGACCGACATGACGATCGTCCAGGTTGTGCTGGATAAGGTGATCGGGAAGACAATACCCGCCACGATTGAACCGATGCAGATGATGGCCGCCAGAAGATATGCGGCGCCGCCGTGCATGTTCCTCTTGTATATCAGCCAACCGAGAAGCGGCGAAAACAGAGTGATGATGACGACGGAGGTCGAGGCGATCCCGCCGATGCGCCCCATCACCACGCCGTTCTCGTCGACGACCGTTTTCAACAAGGTCTGGCCCTCGGAAAGCCCCATCTTGTCCATCGGCCAGAGCGAGGTCAGCGACATCGACACCGCGCTAAGGAACGACGAGGTGACGAGCAAGAGCATAAGGATCGTGAACAGGATAAAGAGAAGGAACCCCCCGCTGCCAAGCGTCTTTCTCGCGACTTCCGCCATCGAACGGCCGCCTTCGCGCATGCAGATGAACAGGGCCATAAAGTCGTGAACCGCCCCGATAAAGATGCCGCCGAAGACCACCCATAGCCATGCAGGAACAAAACCGTAAAGGATCGCCACCGTCGGCCCAAGAATCGGGCCCGCCCCGGCAATGGCGGAGAAGTGATGCGCGAAAAGAACGTACGGCTTTGTGGGAACAAAATCGCGCCCGTCATTCATCACATGCGCGGGTGTCGGACGCTGGACGTCCTCGCCCAGTTGCCGCGCCAGAAACTTGCCGTAAACCTGCATCGCGATGCCAAAGGCTATCAATGCCAGGAAGAGATAAAGCAATACCACCATGGGTTCATCTCCTTCGACCGGGGACAGGCTCCTGCTCTCATTCGATTATACTCGCCGTCTGTTGCCTCCTCAATTGCGCGTTCCCGACTCGGGCCGCGGAGCAGAAGAAACATGCTTCGCGCGGCCAGAGGAACGGAATAACACCTAGCGATTCAGAAGCCGCACGACGATCAGCGCGAGTAGAATGGGAACACAGGCGATAAGCCACCATTTGTGGGCTACGATGAAATAAAACGCATCCGAAATGATGTTGTCCATCGATTCCTCCTCTCCATTTGTCCCAGCGGACACTACTATAGCCAACACGCGTGGCATCCGGGAAACGTTCAGAGACACCACCGGATCGATCCAGTCCAAGTACGACTCGACGCCGAATTGTCTATCCATCAACCATTCGAGTGCAAGTGGCAACCCATTGAGCGCAACGGACTAGATTGCTTCACTTCGTTCGCAATGACACGGCGCGAGGTCCTTACCCACCTTTGGGGCTATTCCGTTGTCTCACGAAGAAGGAGACGTGTCTACATGCTTGCTACATGCTTGCTTGATATCATCTGGGCGTAGTGTTACGTTGTGGGAGTTCAGGGTATGGAACGATCACCGGGATGGAGGTCGAGATGCTGCTCAAGAAGGGGGGTGCGCCCTGTTGGTTGTTTTCGTTTGGTATTCTCTGCTTGCTGAGTTCCGTGTCAACGGGCGCATCATCACAGTCCGCCGATCCGGTTCTTCGCGAAGATGCGGGCCAGCCCATGATCACGCTTGAGAACGCGTTTTGCCGGATCTCGTTTGATCCGCACAATGGCGGGCTTCTAGGTATCACAAACCAGGTCACCGGGGCTTCATGTCTCAAGGCTGCCGACAGCGGAACCATGCCGTTCCGGATCTATGCCGACCTCACTAAGGAATTCGATATTGCAACCAACGATAAGTTCCAGTTGGTGTTCGATGAGCCGGCATCGATCACGCGCACGTTGGTCCAGCCCGGCACTTGTAGTCTTCTGAGAGTGGACCGGGATGACGGTCTCGGCCTGCACTATGGGGGCCACGGGTTCGAGGTGCTCCTGCGTGTGCGCTTCACCGATCAAGCCGGCGCGTCGGACTGGTCCCTGCGCGTCACGAACACGGGCCCCGAGCCGCGCGAGTTTCTCGTCTGTTTCCCGTATCTCGATGGGGTGCGCCTCGGACCGGATCCTTCCAAGGACCTCGCCACCGCCATGGATCAGGCGGGGATCGTTGTGCCTGCGTGGGAGCGTCATGGAGGCGTACTGGGCGAGAGCAATCAACTCTCGATGCAGTGGCATGCCATCTGGGACCCCGCCACTAAGGATGCACTTGCCCTGATTTTCATGGACCCGGACGTCCGTCCCAAGCGTCTGCTCTTGCAGGAACCGGCGATCGCCCTGCACTACTTCCCGCCGATCAAACTTGCGCCGGGCGCATCGGTGGACATTCCGCCGGTTCGGCTGATCGTATACAAGGGCGATTGGCGTCCCGCCGCGCGGGCGTATCGCGCCTGGTACGATCAGGCATACGCGCACCCGGAGCCGCCGGCCTGGTTTCGCGAATCGAACGGCAACAACGGCATCCATTTCAAGAAGGCCGGGCCGGGAATCAAGTCCGGTTACACGGGACAAGTCGTATTGGACAGTTTCCGCGAAATACCCGCCGCACAGATTCTCGCTCCCATCGACAGTTGGGAGTACGCGTTCTATTGCCGCACTTCAATGCTCACCGAGGGCGGCTCCTACAGCCCGCATACCGACGGCGATAACATAATCCGCGAGGACATGGGCGGCGCGGAAGCCATGCGCGAAGGCATTGCGGGCCTTCACCGTCTCGGCCTTCATGCGTCCCTTTATGTTGAAGGATACATCGTCCACGAGGATAGCGACCTCGTGAAATCGGGCAAGGGAAAACAGTGGGCCATTATGCACAGGGACGGAACGATTACCGGCAACTACAGCAAGCAGGGCTTCTATCATATGTGCCCGGGCTGCGTCGAGTGGCAGGATCATCTCGCCGCGATGGTTGCGCGTCTTCTTCGTGAAACGGGCGCGGACGCCGTTCGTCTCGATTCGCTCGGATTCTACTATCTCCTTTGCTACAACCCGGCGCACAACCACGACTCGCCGTTCGGCTATAACGATTGGCTCAAGGAACTGCTCTCGAAAGTCCGCAAGGCGGCCATCGCTGTCAATCCCGACGTGCTGTTGCTCACGGAAGGGTCGGCCGACTGGGTGGGTCAGTGGTTTCATGGCGCGTTGACGAGCCGGTGTCCGCGCGACCTGTCGCCGATGCGTCTCGCGGTCGGGCCATTCCGGACGTACGTGTACGCATCGGGCGCGCTGTGGGGATCGCTGTCAGGGTTTCCGGGCGGCGATTGCGTCGGTTCCGACGTGAGCACGATGGACTGGAAATGGTTGTGCGCGCGGTTTCCCGTCCACGAGGCGCTCGTGTGGGGAGACGTCGCCGACGAAGATCCGCCCTCTTCGGATCCGCAGATCGTCACGCGACGATTCGATGGCGACGGCTACTGGGCGATTGTCGCCGCGCGCCCGGCGTGTCAGGATCCGATCTGGCCGCGAGGAACCGTTGTCTCGGATTATCACAACGAATACGTCCTGACGGTGCCCGGACTCGCGGCGAAGGTGGCGGACGCGGTCCTCTGCGACGTCGAGACGCTGACCTGGACGCCGCTCGAGATCGAGCGCGCAGGCGAGGACCTAAAGCTCCGCTTGAATACGAACTGGGCGCTCGTGATTCTCCGCAAACCGGACGGGCCAGGTTTCGTGAGTTTCGATCCGTTGCCTTCGCTCCACAGGGGCGGCTCGACGGCCATTCGACTTAATGTCCTTCGCGGCTCACCTCAAACCCAGGTGCGCATCAACGCCCCGGGACTCGAGGTGATCCCTTCCGAAATCGCTGTTCCCGGCGAGGCCGTCATCAAGGTCCCGGCTGACGCGTTCCCCGGCAGCTATGCGGTGAGCATTTCAGGCCGGCACGTTATCGGGACAAAGCGTTTTCAGGTGGTCGAGTGACCACGGTAGCGGCGAACCCCCGATTCGTGCGACTATGGGATGCGGAATCCGGTCACCTTACTCATGGTTCACTTGCGCACACTTGACATCTTGGTCCTCATCGTCTACTTCGGCTCTATGACGCTGATGGGCTGGTACTTTGCCAGCCGCGCGAAGAGCACGGAAGGCTATTTCGTAGGTGACCGCGCGTATCCCGGCTGGCTTATCGGGATCTCGCTGTTCGGCGCGACGATCAGTTCGATCACGTTTGTGGCCTATCCCGCGGATGCGTACAAGACCGCATACCTCCGCCTGCTGATCTGCCTGATGCTGCCCGTCGGCGTTCTGATTGCGTCGCGATTCTTCGTGCCGTTCTTCCGCCGCGGCAAGATCACATCGGCCTTCGAGTATCTCGAAGGACGGTTCGGACCGAAGACGCGCGTGTACGCCGCGACGGTGTTCATCCTCGCCCAGTGCATCCGTCTGAGCCTGATCCAGTATCTCGTGGCCCTGCTGATGCACGAGATCACCGGCTTGAACGTCGTGTTCTGTATTCTTCTGGGCGGCGTCGTCACTGCGTACTACACTGTCGTGGGCGGGATTCACGCGGTAATTTGGACGGATTTCGTCCAATCCGTCGTCTTGACCCTGGGCGGTTTGTTGATCCTCGTCGTGATTCTGATCAAGATGCCCGGCGGAATTGGACAGGTCATTACCATCGCCAAGACGGACGGCAAGTTCATGTTTGGCGACCTCAACGTGGCCGACGGCAAGTTGCATCCCGCGCCGTGGGGCTTCTCGCTCGCGCACAAGACGATCGCGATGATGCTCCTGGTGGGTCTGTTCCAATGGCTAGCCGAATACAGCAGCAACCAGGAAGTCATTCAGAAATACTGCGCATCGAAGTCCGCCAAAGACGCACGAACAGCCATGTGGATCTGCTGTTGCTGCTCCGTACCGACCTGGGCCTATTTCATGTTCCTTGGCACGAGCCTGTACGCGTTCTACAAGGTCTTTCCGGACGCCGACGCCTTCGCCATGCTCACCGGCGCCAAGAAGGCTGAAGGAATCCTTCCCTATTTCATCACAACCCACCTGCCGCAGGGGTTGTCCGGCATAGTCATTGCCGCGGTGCTCGCCGCGGCGATGTCCTCGATGTCCTCCGCCATGAACTCGATCTCCGCCGTGAGCATCACCGACGTCTACAGGCGCCACCTCGTCCGCAACCGCGACGACCGCCATTACGTCATAGCCGCGAAATGGACCACCGTAGTCAGTTCCGCGATCATGATCGGCGGCGCTTGCCTTCTCGCGCGCTCCGAAACGAAAACGCTGCAACACCTCTCCACGGAATTCGCGGCCATCATTGCAGGTGGTCTGCTGGGCTTGTACATGCTCGGGTTCTTCACAACCCGAGGCGATGGCCGCGCCGTCGGCGTCGGCATCCTCTTCGCCGTAGCCTTCTCCGCGTTCATCTCCCTGGCCGGCCTCGGCTGGCTTCCGGAAAACATGATCCGCGTCCTTGATCGCCACTTCGATACCTACTACACCGGTGTCGTCGGGAACATCGTCACGTTTGCGGCCGGGTTCTTCCTCGCCGCCGTACTCCCGCGTCATCCCCGCGACCTCACCAACCTCACCGTCTGGACGCAGGATTCCGCGCCGCTTGACTAAAGCGACGCGTCAGGGCTGGACACGGCATGGACTTTATGGACGACATAGACACCGAAAATACTCACCTGCGCGGTTACGTCCATTCTGTCCACAGCGTCCATCCCGTCCATCAGTTGGACAAGCCCAATCGGATCGAATTGCGGAATCCAGGTTGAAAACAACCGTCATTTCGCCCATGATGACGAAGTAGGGAAGCTGCAATCACGGTTATATTGGTGCGCGTTCAGAAAGAAGCGGAGGAGTAGGCATGTTTTGTCCGTTCATATGTGGGCTTCTGATGGGAGTCGCCGCAACGAATACACCTCCTTCGGAGACAGGTAGCGCCATGGTAAACTGGAAGGACCTCCACATCGGCGATGCGTTAGCATCAAATCTCTTTGCGTCAATCCCGGCATCATTCGATTATGGCGGACGCAACTGCTGGCAGCTATTTCAGGACTGGCCACGCGAAGACGCGACGCCTGCGGTTGTTCCTGGAGGAACTCGGTACGCGAGCACGTGGCGTGAGCCGGAAAGCGGTTTCAGCGCCACGCTCGACATCACCGTGCTCGATCGCGTCCCCGCCGTCGAATTTCAATGGCGATTTGAAAACAAAGGGAGTGCGCCAAGCGGCCTCATCACCGCTGTACGCAGCATTGACTTCCGCTGTCCGGCGAGCGACCACCAGGCGACTCTCACTTCTTGTTCAGGAGGTCTGACAGGCAACCTTTCGGGGAGCAACGAAAGGACCGGATTCGAACTCTGCCAGACCCCGTTGGGCGAGAAGAAGCTCACCGTATCCGGAGGGCGGTCCAGCAACGGAGACCTGCCGTTCTACATCCTCACCAACCTTCAGGGCGGCCGTGGTCTTGCCGCCGCGCTCGGTTGGTCCGGTCAATGGCGCGCCCACGGCAGATTCGAGCCGCAAGCCAACGAAGTGGCATTCGAGGCTGGAATGGACCCTGTAAACTTCAGGCTTCCTCCCGGTGAAACGGTTTTGTTGCCCTCGGCGCTGTTCGTGCCCTTCGAAGGCGACGTCCTTGCGGGCGCAAATGCCCTCAGGCGCGTGCTGCATTCACACTACCAGGCCCGGCTTGGCGGCCAGCCCGTGCTGCCGCCGGTTTCCTTCAACTCATGGTTTGTGTTCGATAACCGGGTCAATGAACAGATGCTGAAGGAACTTGCCGGTGAAGCCGCGCCATTGGGCATCGAGTACTTCTGCCTGGATGCCGGATGGTTCGACGGTGACTTCCCAAACGGCGTCGGCAACTGGACCATCAGCAAAGAGAAGTTTCCCAATGGTCTCAAACCCGTCGCGGACCATGTACACGCCCTCGGGATGAAATTCGGATTGTGGTTCGAACCCGAACGCGTTGCCGATGGTACTCGCTGGCAGAAGGAGCATCCCGGCCTCCTACTCAAGAACAACCTGCTCGACTTGGGAAAGCAAGAGGCGCGCGACATTGTCCTCTCGATGATGGATTCCACCATTACCGAAGTGGGCGTCGATTGGATCCGCTACGACTTCAACATCGATCCTCTGGACGCCTGGGTTCAGAGCGAAGCCGCGGAGGAACAGGGCCTACGTCAGATTCGCTATATCAACGGCCTGTATCTGCTCCTTGACGAACTTATGCGCCGCCACCCCAACCTGCTCATCGAGCAGTGTTCCAGCGGAGGCCGGCGAATAGACATCGAGACGATCCGGCGCGGCCATACGTACTGGAAAAGCGATGATACCTTCGACCAGCCCTTGATGCGGTTCCACGAGATCGGCGCCAACTATTTCCTGCTCGGCGGTTGCCTCAACACCAACAATTGCCGCTACCGGAACCAGGCCGAACTCCTTTCTCTCTGTGCCGGCCCACTCGGATTCGGCGTCGATTTCCGCACGCTATCCACGGACCAGAAACAGACTATTCGGCAAACCGTTGACGCCTACAAAACGGCCCGCCGTTTTCTGAACGAGGACTACTATCCCCTGTTCGACCAATCCAAGAGAAGCCAGGAGTGGTGCGGCTGGCAGTTCATAGATCCCGCAACCCACGAAGGTTTCCTGCTAGTCTACCGCCCCGGCCAATCCCCCTACGACGCCGCTTCGGTCAAACTGCGCGGTCTCGACGACGCGAAGCAATACCTCCTCAAAGAACTCATCACCGGCGCGGAATCGACCAAGTCCGGTGCGGAGCTATCCGCAGGGCTTCCGCTCACGCTGAAACAAGACACCGCCCAAATCTGGCGCTTTCGGTAGGCATGAAGCATAGCGGAAGGCCGCAGGATCAGATCTTGCGATACTGCAATCCTTGTGGTAGGCTTGCGTATTCTGTTTTGTCTGCAGGCCATGCAAGCGGAAGTTGGGCTCTGAACAGTCGATTCCCGTGAGATACAAGGAGACAAGGGAATGGAAGATATCCGTATAGAGAAATCGGTATCCCAACACGGTGAGGACTCGTTGATACAGTCAGTTCAGCGGATAGAGAAAGCCTTGACTGAACTCAACACCAAAATCCCTCCTCCGGTCCCGCTGTGGCGGAACTGGAAGTTCTACCTCGTCATAGCGGGATTACTGCTCCTGTTCTTCGTCGATTTCCCCCAAGAATCACGGCGGAAGGCGGATCTGGTTGTGCTGGAGGGAACATCAGTCGGTGTGGAACTGCACGATAGACCAGACATCATCGCTCGGCCTGAGTTTCTACGTCCGAATAGTGCGGGGCCGTGCAGAATCGTAGATACTGAGTTGTTCATCACAGGATTGCGTTACGAGCATAGTGCGATTGGTATACAGAGAGAGAAGTCCGGCACGTACAAGGCGAGTTTTCTGGGAGGTCCTCTGCAGATCACACGTGATACGGTCATTCGCTTCCGTCCCTTGTCGGACGTGAGTGACGAGACCGACAGGGAGGTCTACGACGGAGTCGTTCGTTTCTGCGATCTCATCATCGGCAAGAATCGTTATCCCGTCTTCGACATCGTTGATGCCAGCAGCAGAACCGGCAAGCTGACTATTGCCACCGTGCCCCCTGTGGGCTGGCGACGGTTCAAGTCGAATTTGGAGATTGCCTTCGGGCTTGTCTTCTGAGATCTGAGATTGCCGGGAAATCCGCGATGCAATTCTCCAAGAATAGGCAAATAGGTGACATCTATTTCGCACAACCGGGCGGACATCCGGAGATCCGGGACAGACTACGAATTGGACCGGGTGCAGGTGGCTAGACAATTGAGGATAGAGCACGGGGGTGCGCTGTATCATGTTACGTGGCGGGGAGACGGACGTGAGGCGCTGTTCGGGGATGACGGGGATCGGGATGGGTTCTTGCGTCTGTTGGGAGAAGATGAGGGAGATCGCGGACTGATCTTGGCATCCACTATTCCACGATAAGTCGCTGGGTGCGTCGGCTGAACAAGTTGCCGCGCGACTGCAAGTACGCCTTGGGCAACTGGATTCAGGCGTGGCTCTCCGTGTCTTTGTGTCTCCGTGTGAGAAAGAATAGACTCACACAAAGACACGAAGACACAAAGAGGACGCCAAAAGATGACGGCAAACGAGATTGGGGCCATTGTAGTTGATTGTGCTGTGTCATTGCATAGGGAAACTGGCCCTGGGTTATTGGAGATCGTCTATGAGGTGGTGCTGGCGCACGATCTTGAGGCCCGTGGTTTGCGCGTGGAGAGGCAGGTCCCGATCCCCATCGAGTTGCGCGGGATCAGATTCGATGAGGGTTTTCGCGCCGACATCATTGTCGAGGGTAAGGTCCTGTTGGAGTTGAAATCCGTGGAGAAAGTCACGAAGGCGCATCAGAAGCAGGTGTTGACCTATTTGCGCCTGACTGGACTGAAGCTGGGCTATCTACTCAATTTCGGGGAGGCCCTGATGAAAGACGGAATCAATCGTATCATCAACGGGGAAGTCGATTAGCTCTTTGCGTCTTTGTGCCTTTGTGTGAGGCCATTCTTTCTCACACGGAGACACAAAGACACAAAGAGGGTTTCGGGTGTTGGGTTGAGATCTTGGGGTCAGGGTTAGCGCGAAAGCGTCAAGAAGCCTCGCGCAGAGAAGCGCATTCCGCTTCCGAAAGTCTGAGTGATGACGCCGCGAGCGCCTCGCGCGCGTGTTCGGGTCTTCCGGTTCCGATGATTGCAAAGACCGGAAACGGTTGGCTCAAGAGATAAGCGAGGGCGATCTGATTTGCCGTTACGCCTTTGTCGTCTGCAAGCTCGATGGCCTTGAGAAGGCGGCTCCGGTTCGCGGGTGTGTCGTATGCCTTTCGTTTCGGAATTGGTCCGACGCATCCCGTGCGCGCCCAGCCGACGTTGTCCACGCCGAAAAAACCGCAGGCCTGCGACGAGTAAGCGACGAGCGGGAATCCCGTACGGACGTGCCACTGCCGCATCGACTCGTCCAGATAGAGCATGGGCGACGGCGAGGTCTTGTCCGTTTCCTGATCCGCCAAGGCCCATCCCGGTTGGCTCGCCACAAACGGCGGGAGACCGTGCGCCGCGGCGTAGGCGTTTGCGGCCTCGATGCGCGACGGGACCCAGTTGGAGGCGCCGTAACAACCGATGCGCCCTTCGCGCGCGATGGACGCAAGCGTCTCGACTATCTCGCCTGGGGAGAGATCGGGATCATCACGATGCAGCCAGTAGAGGTCGACGGATTCAACGCTGAGGCGATCGAGGCTCTCGTTCAGATCCTGCTCGATGCACGCGCGCGAACAGCGCCCCAGCGCCATGTTGTTCAGGGGCGGGTGTCCCCCTTTTGTTGCAAGGATCACCTGGTCGCGCGCGCCGTGGACGCGCAGCCATTCGCCCACGGTTCGTTCGCTGGCGCCCCAGCCGTCCTGGATCCACGCAGCGTATATGTGCGCCGTGTCAAGGAAGTTTCCGCCGGCTTCGACAAATGCATCGAGCACCGCGAAGCTGTCATTCTTGCTGATCTCCGATCCGAACGAGCCTGTTCCCAGGCAGATCCGCGACGGTTCAATGCGAGTCCCGAAAAGCGATCCCATCAGTAACGCCTTTGCCCTAACGGTAGAGGTCTTCGTACTGCTTGACGCGCGTGTCCCACGAGTTCTTTTGGAGCAAAGCGTTCTGCACAAGACGCTTGAGCGCGGCTTTGTCCTGGAACGCACTGACTGCCCTGCGGGTCGCCGCGACCATTTCGCGCGCCGTGAGAAACTCCTCGAACAAGAATCCGTTCGGCGACGGAAACCGATCTGTCTTCATTTCAGAAACGGTGTCGGCAAGTCCGCCCGTCTTGCGCACGATGGGGATCACTCCGTACCGTTGGCACTCCATCTGCGCCAAGCCGCAGGGCTCGTAGCGCGACGGCATCAGAAAGAGGTCCGACACGGTGTAGTGCAGTGCGGTTTTGTCCACGCCAATCACCTGAGACGGATTGATGAGAAGCCGATCCGGGTGCTTCTTCGCAAGCTTGTTGAGGTCTTCCCAAGCCCTTTGAAGTTCCGACTTGCCGCCAGCCATTCCCCACGCCACGATGATGCATCGTGCAAACTCGAGTATCTCATCCATGCCTTCCGCAAGGATGCGGGCGCCCTTTTGCTCGTCCCAGCGAGACCGGAACGACAAAACCGGCGCGCCGTCGTCCTTCCATTTCCAATCGCGGTACAGAGGTATGCGCGCGGCTTTCCTGGCCTCCAGAATAGTGTCGAGCGAGTCCTTGCCGTCATACTTCAGACCCGGCATACGCCATCGGTTCTCATCTATGCCGTTGACGATCCCGTGGAGCTTCCCGGCAAGATGCAGACCATTCAATACACCTTCGAGTCCGAACCCGAAATCCGGCCCTGAGCAGATCTCCTCCGCGTACGTGCGACTGACAGCATTGGACACGTCGGCACAGACGAGCCCCGCCTTCAGAGAGTTCGCCTGCCCGTAATACTCGAAGCAGTCCACCGAGAAAAGACTCCACGGCAGACCGGCATAAGCGACAAGACCAGGCTCTCCCACGCCCTGCGCCAACAGGTTATGAATCGTTAGGACGGAACGTGCGCTGCTCAACGAGTCCACATTTCGGCCGTGCTTGATGTACGTAGGCACGAGCGACGCATGCGCGTCGTGGCAGTGGATGACTTCCGGTGTCCATGCCGATTTCGGATCCCCAAAGAAATCGATAACGGCCCGGCAGAACGCAATCCAAGGCTCATGATTCGGCCAACTGTATACATCCTCGGGCGAGCGGCACAAAGCAAAGTGCTTGTGATTGCCCAACAAGTAGACCGGAAGTGTCAACCCCGGCCTGCCAGGACACTCGACGGCGGTTTCGTATACCTCCGTGATGTCCGACGCCCCAAGGCCAAGTTCAACCACAACCCGCTCGGCGATTCGGTTCACTCCGTCCTTTGAGAGCAAATAGCCGTACGCGGGAATCGCCACGCGGACATCATGGGCCTTCGCCCGGAGCGCCGACGCCAGTCCCAGCACGTATTCCGCAACGCCACCGACGGGCGCGAGCGGGGACATCTCCGCCTCGACGAGCAAGACCTTGCGTGTGGTCATACATTCAGTCTCCTTCCGCAGTTGATCATTCCATCTTAAGCCTATCTTCTCACTTGCACGGGATACGTTCAACCCGCTTTGCTTTTCGCGATGCGAGTAAGTAGGCTCTAACCGGCGTGACTGGGAAATGGGATCAGAGGGCTGCGACACGGAAGGATGATGAACCATGAGTGAGAAGCTTGCTGTACAGGGGGGGCCGAAATGCGTCCAGGGACCGCTTCCGCCTTGGCCGTGGTTTGATGATCGTACGGTGCAGGCGGTCGCGGATACTTTGCGTAGTGGACGAGTGAATTACTGGACCGGGCCGAAGGGGATGGAGTTCGAGAAACGGTTCGCGGAATGGCAGGGATCGAAGTTCGCCATCAGCACTACGAACGGTACGAGTGCGCTGCATACGGCGCTGGCGGGACTCGGCATCGGGCCGGGCGATGAGGTCATCGTGCCGAGCTACACGTTCATCGCGAGTTCGTTTTCGATCCTGCAAGCAGGCGCGATACCGCGGTTCGCGGATGTCAATCGCGAAGACCATTGCATCAGCGTCGCGTCGATCGAGAAGCTGATCACGAAACGCACGAAGGCGATCATGCCGGTGCATCTCTACGGCAACGTGGCGGATATGGATCCGATCATTGACTTGGCGGAAAAGCACGATCTCTACGTCATCGAGGACAATGCTGAGGCCTTCGGCGGGGTCTACAAGGGCAAGAAGACCGGCAGCATCGCAGACAGTGGCGCGTGCAGCTTTTGTCAGAACAAGACGTTCACGACGGGCGGCGAAGGCGGCATGGTCACCACCGATGATGAGGACGTGGCTTGGCGATGCCGTAGTTTCCGCGATCACGGCTACGATGTTCGCGAGCGGCTGCGCCTTCTCGAAATGGAGCAGAAGCTTCCGTACATCCACAACATGCTCGGCTGGAACTACCGCATGACGGAGATGCAGTCGACGATCGGACTTTGCGAACTCGATCGCATCGACACCTGGAATATGCCGCGGCGCAGGCGCAACGCACAGATCATCTTGGACGCGCTGAAAGATCTGTCCCAAATCCTCTACCTTCCCGTCGACACGCCGGAGCGGCGGAACGGCTGGTACGTGTTCCCGATCACGCTCGATATCGACAATATGACCTGCGACATGGCGGCGTTCCTCGATGCTCTCGGCGCGGAGGGCGCGCCGTGCTGGCGGGTGTTCTGGCCGCAGTGTCACACGGAGCGCGCGTTCCGCGATCACAACGGTTTCGGCGACTCGAAGTTCCCGTTCGAGAGCAAGGAATACGCCGACCCGGCATCCGTGGACTACTCGAAGGTCGATGTGCCGAACGCCATCTGGCATCAGTCGCGCACGTTCATCACGTTCATCTTCCCGACCTACGAGGAGGAACTCATGCATGGCATCGCCAAGGCAATCAGGAAGGTCATTCAGGCGTACTCGAAATAGAGAAATGATCGCACAGGCCCCTGAGACATCGCGGGCATGATGCGAGGCGTCAACCGAAAAAGCGTTGTTCTAAGGGCTTTGGTGGCCGGGGCCGTGGGCGCGGTCTACGGCGCGGTCTTCGCGCGCTACGTAACGCCGCGCATGTTTAGTCCGGGCGTATTCGCGGAGGACAACCTGATCCTGATGGCGCTGAAGTACTCGCCATTGGTCAGTGCGCTCGCCAAGGTGTCGGTCGCGGCGATTGTCGCGCTTCATTGCGGGCTTCTGCGGGCGTCTTCGCGAAAGCGCAGCACGCGCGAGAAACTTGCAGCCGCGGGGATGAGCTTTGCGGCGTGTCTCGCGGCAACCTTGATCGTTATCAGGGTCCTCAACTGAGGTCCGCATTTGCGAAAGCAGGAGTAAGAATCGAATCATGAAGACGAAATGGGGTGTGTTGGGTTCGTGTGGGATTGCACGGCGGCGAACCATACCCGAAGGAATCGTCAGGGCCGCGAACGCCGAACTGGTCGCCGTGTACGATCCGAACCAATCGGCCAACGCGGAAGTCGCGCGGCAGTTCGCCGCAAAGGCGTGCGCGACTGAGGAAGAACTGTTGGCCTCGGCATGCGACGTCGTATACGTGGCGACGCCCGCGTATCTCCATTGCGAACAGGTCCTGCGCGCGGCTAAGGCCGGAAAACACGTGCTCTGCGAGAAGCCGCTCGGGATGACCGTCGAAGAAGGCGGGCGCATGATCGCCGCGTGCCGTGATTGCGGCGTGAAACTCGGCACGGGCCTCATGATGCGTTTCCACGCGCAGCACCAGGCGGCGCTGCAACTCATCCGGGCCGGGCGGCTCGGCACCCCCGTCTTTGCGCGGGCGCAACTCTCATGCTGGTATCCCCCCATCGAGGGGGCATGGCGGCAAGACCCGAAGACGGGCGGCGGCGGGAGCCTCATGGACCTCGGCGGACACTGCATCGATCTGCTCGAGATGTTTTTCGGGAAGGCCCGCCAGGTCTTCTGTCTGACGGCGAATCTCGTTCAGAAATACCGCAGTGAAGACACCTCCGTCGTTCTCTTGGATTTTGAGAGTGGCGCAAAGGGCGTAGTCGATTGCCTGTTCAACGTTCCCGATGAGAGTTCGAAGAATCGCCTCGAGATCTACGGATCGCTGGGCAGCATCCTCACCGAAGGGACGATCGGTCAAGGCGAGATCGGCACGATGACCGCATATCTCAAGGAATCCGCCGACGGCTATGACGCAGAGCAGGGCCGCGTTCTTGAAGACGGCACGCCCATTGCGCCAAAGCCCGTCAACATGTACCAGGCGGAGGTCGAAGCATTCTCCGAGGCCGTGCTCGAAAACACGCAAGCGCCGGTCGATGGCGAGATTGGCTTGTGGAGTCAGGAGGTCTTGGCCGCATGTTACGCGTCGGCGAGAACGGGCCGGCCCGTGCAGCTTTAGTCAGGCCGTCAAGGCCAATGTGTACAAGGATGTTCACGGTGCGTGTGCACCGGACGGGGCATCGTAGACAAAACAATGGAAAGGAGACGATGATGAGAAGGCCAATTGTGATGTTGTGCGTCGTGAGTCTATTGTCGGTGGTTAGTCTCTGCGGTTGTCAGACCACTAAAGGCCCCTCGGACGAGGAACTGCTCTCGAAGAGCATTCAGGATTCCATCGCGGCGATCAAGGCCGGAGATATCGAGAAGCTGCTCGCGTTTTATTCGGAAAGTTTCTCCAACGCGCAAATGGGTGACAAGAAGGGTTTCAAAGGCTTCATGGAGAACGCAAAGGGCATGGGCTATCTCAAGGATCTTGCGATCGACATGACGCCGGCCAAGATCGTGATTACCGGCAAGACGGCGACCGTGGGTCCGGTGTCCATCGAAGGCGCTTTCGGCTCCACCACGGCGAACTTCTCCAGCGCAAAGGAAAATGACGGCTGGAAGGTCACCGGGATGGACATCGACATGTAACGGTCCGTCGACGCTTATGGCAACGGCACAAGTCTCAGCGCGTTGCCGCAGTAGATTTTATCGAGGACGTCCTTGGGCAATCCGAGACCGTTTAGAAACTCCTGGTGGACGTTGTCGAAGTAGTCGCGCGCGTAGAGTACGCGGTCCTGGAACTCAAGGAGAAATTCCTTTCCAAACGCGGGATCGCGTGACATGGCGTTGTGGCCCGATCCGGCGGAGAGATCGCAGTAGAGGTTCGGGCACTCGCGCAACAGCTTGACGACGCGCCCGCCGGGAAGCACCGGCCCTTGGGGATAACCCTCTTTGTCGTATCTGTCATCGCCGGAGATGTGCGACCAGAAGCCCGGCGCATGGCCGAGGAAGATCGTTTCGGGGCACGTCCGCACCGCGCGTTCAAACGGATCGAATCCGCCGCCGTACCACCAGTTCGGCCGCGGATACTTCCGGCCCGTATCGAACTCGTAGTCGATGTGGACCGTCACGGGAAGCCCTTTCTTGCCGCAGAAACGGTACATCCTGATCGCATCGAGGTCGTCGTACATCATACGGAGCTTCAATTCCCCATAGACGCGGACGCCATGCGTGTCGATGGCCGCTTCGAGCAGGTCAATGGCCTCGGGGCGTCGCGGATCGGGCGCATAGCCGAGAATAAACTTGTCCGGTGCCCGCTCTACGTAGCTCAAACAGCGCGAGAACGGGATCGGAACCGTCGTCGCCGTCTGCGGGATGACGTTGTTATAAGATGGATCGCATTCGTCCGCCGGCGCCTCCCAACTCAACAGCCAGGTCTTGTCGATGTTGTACTGTTCCATGTTGGCGAGGAATCTCTTCAGATCGTGTCCGTGCCAATCGGGATGATTGTGTGCATCAATGATCATATGGACTTGCCTCCCATCGTCGTGGAAACGCTCCACGGATTCTACCAAATCCATAGGGCGCTTGACACGGAGGGTGCTGGCGGCTACCTTTGACGGCGCACGTTGCGCAAGTTGTCTTCTGAGAGGGTGTACGGGAAGTCCATGTAGGTCCGGTTTGTAACCGGACCAAGTCATGCGCGACATATTGCGGACGCCGCTGAGCTGGTCCGGTTTGTAACCGGACCAAGTCATGCGCGACATATTGCGGACGCCGCTGAGCTGGTCCGGTTACAAACCGGACCTACATGGCTGGCGCCCTCAGATAGGTTGCGACTTCCCACTGGAACGGTGCGGACACTTTCCGTACACGCTCTGAGGCCGCGGAAACCCGGAATCCGGACGCCATGCTCTTCAACAGCACGCAATACGCGATCTTCTTTCCCATCGTCGTTGCGATCTATTTTGCGGTCCCGCATCGGTTCCGCTGGGCCCTTCTCCTGCTCGCGAGCTACTACTTCTACATGTGCTGGAAGCCCGGCTACGTCGTGCTCATCATCATTTCGACCGTGATCGACTACGCGGCGGGTCTGCTTATGGGGGCGGCCTCGAGCCAGACGGTTCGGCGGCGATACCTGATCCTCAGCCTGTGCTCAAACCTCGGCATGCTCTTCTTCTTCAAGTACTACAACTTCTTCAACGACAGCCTGCGGCTCGTTACCGACAAGCTGGACCTGGGCATCTCGCTGCCGGCGACGCATTTCCTGTTGCCGGTCGGCCTTTCCTTCTACACCTTTCAAAGTCTCACGTACACAATCGGCGTCTATCGGGGCACGGTCAAAGTCGAAAGGCGGCTCGGCATCTTCGCTGCCTATGTCTGCTTTTTCCCGCAGCTCGTCGCCGGTCCTATTGAGCGCGCACAGAATCTGCTTCCGCAGTTCTTCGAGAAGCACCGTTTCGACTATGACAATGCAACCGATGGCCTGAAACTCATAATGTGGGGGCTGTTCAAGAAGTCGGTCATCGCGGATCGCCTCGCGCAGCTCGTGGATCAGGTGTACAACCAGCCGGGCGAATACGAGGGACTCGGCCTCGCAATTGCCACGCTCTTTTTCGCGGTTCAGATCTATTGCGACTTCTCGGGTTACTCGGACATGGCGATTGGCTCCGCGCAGATGCTGGGGTTCCGCCTGATGGAAAACTTCCGACGCCCGTACTACGCGACCTCCTCGGCGGATTTCTGGCGCCGCTGGCACATTTCCCTGTCCACGTGGTTCCGCGATTATCTGTACATTCCCCTTGGCGGCAATCGCGTGTCGGTCCCGCGGTGGTATTTGAACATCATGATCGTGTTCGCGCTTAGCGGTCTGTGGCACGGCGCGAGTTGGAAATTCCTGGCATGGGGCGCGCTTCACGGAAGCTACATGATCGTCGGCCAGGTATCGCGTCCCGTTCGGGAGCGATGCGTTTCGCTCCTGCGCCTCTCCTCGTGCCCGGGCCTCCATCGGGGCTTGCAGACGCTGACGACCTTCGGGTTGGTGACATTCGCGTGGATCTTCTTCCGAGCGAACAGTATCTCCGACGCGTTCTACATCATCGGGCATCTGCTAACGGGATGGGACGTCGTGTTTGACGCGTCGCGACTGGCCGATTCCGTGTTCTCACTCGGGCTTCCGCAGAACGAGTTTCTGCTTGTGCTTGCTATGATCGCGATCCTTGAATGCGGCCACTTACTCCAGTCACGAGGAAACGTGCGGCGTATGCTTGCCCGGCACCCGCTTGTCTTGCGCTGGACGGCCTACTCGGCGTTGCTCTGGATCATTTTTCTGTTCGGCGTGTTTAGGCACCGTGAGTTTATCTACTTCACGTTCTGATTACCGGCGATCGATATGGATCGAAGGGAGGCAAGGCCGCTACTTCGGAGACAACAGACGCAATGGTCAAGGCAAGGGGCAAGACATACGGAACTTGGCATAGGCTCCACTTCTGCCTCTGTAACGCGTGTCTGAAGACATGCCGGAATTTGACGCTACGGCCTTCTCTGTGTATAATTACACTCGGTCTGAGTCGCGGTAGGAGATGTGTTACAAAGCTGAAACGATTGACAGGTGGCTCTGAATGGCGTGCCACAGCGCGGAGTGGTCGGGAGGGGACAAGATGAACCATGATCCCAGAGATGAGCTGTGGGGCGAGGCGTGGCGCCTCTACTATCAAGTCTACTTCGAGGAGATTTGCGTCGAGCAAGTCGTCAGGAGATGGTCAACCTTGGACGAGTTGTCCAGAGTCTTCGTGGCTCTCACTGCGTCGGGATCGGCAGTAGCTGGTTGGGCGCTATGGAACCAACCGTACTTTAGAACCATGTGGACGATTCTCGCGGGCGTGGGCGCGTTTTCAGCAATCTTGCACACGCAGTTTGCTGTTCCGACACGCCTGCGCGATTTGTGTCCGCTCACAAACTACTTCGCGGTGCTTAGGGTGGAGCTGGAGGGTTTGCGTGGCCGGATGGCAGTCAACCCTACCTTCCCAGTGACGGAGTTCCAGGGCAAGCTCGATCGATACCGAACGCGATACGCGCAGGGCATTGGGCGCATCAAGCAAGATACTATGCGAACTAAACGACTTGAGCGTAGGGCTCAGGACGCCCTGAACACTCGTTTGGAACTAAAGAAGAAACATTAATCTGGAGGTAAAGGGCATGTCAATGAGTGACAGAGAGAAGCCTTCGTCAACGCGGCCTGAGCCATCCAAGCCAACACCTGCGCCGCCGCCTGCGCCAAGCCGGCCGACAAGGCCTGCGCCGCCGCCCGCGCCGTCAGAACCCCACGGGCCTTCGCGTACAGAGATTGGGCCGCCAGATCCCATTCCCGATCCTCCTCCGCGTCCCAAGAAATAGACAAGGAGTTATCTGAGCGTGACGGAAGGAGGAGAAGGATTTCCTGCATCCAGTGGGATGGTAGTAGGGTTTTGGCGCAGCGGCGTGGTGTCCCTAGCGCTGGTGATGTGGTTCTGTGTACTGTCGGTGGCTACCGCGCAGGAATCCGTGAGGGTAGTGGATTGCTATTTGCCGATTGAGGGCGGGTGGCGGATTCGACTCACGGCGGAGCCGGGTGCACCCCGCCTCCGGCCGGGTACGCAGATCGGCGTGGTGAACACCGGCGCGAGCGATTACGGGGCGGGGCATGCCTTTGCCACGCTGCCGGGGAAGGAAAATCCACGCCTTCATCGAAGGCCGTTGTATCCGCCCGCGGACAAGTCGCTCGTCTGGACGGAGGCCGAACGTGCGAAGTTTCCGCAATGCGGTTTCCGTCCGCTGGTGGTGGCGTACAACGAACCGCGATTCCTGTTTGATTTTCATTCGGCGGGCGGCCTTCTTGGACATCTTTTCATCGGGCTGACTTCAGAAGCGGGCACGAGCAAGTGGCTGCATCAGTGGGCGGACCTCGACGTGCGTTACGTTGACGGGCGAATGGACTACGTCGTGAGCGATCCCGGTTTTCCTGGTGTTGAGGTCCGCCTGGAAGCGGTGGCCCTCGCGAGGAGCGCCGGTCTGATAGTCAAGGTGGCGGTCAAGGGACTCGATGCACCGGCCCGGCTCACGTGGGCCTATGGCGGCGCCTCTGGCTTCTTCACCAACTACGCGATGACGGACCTCGCGTTCAGCTTCGCGCCCGCGCAGTGCGCGAAGGACCGCATCCAGTGGATCGGTAATCGGTTCGAGCTTCACCGCTCATTCGACAAGTCGGATTCGATTATGGAGCAGGTTTTCGCCGCGCCGCGCTTCATTCCGGACTGGCAGGCTGTCATCCAGGGCGGAGATTCATGGACGTCGAAGACCGGCTGTGGCGATCCGAACGCGTTCGCCACGTGCCCGTCCGCGCTTTCCCGGGCAACGGAATGGCATTCGACCCGGAGCGACGCCCAAGCGAACCGCGTCGCCGTCGCCGAGGTGGAGCTTACACGCGAGGGTTACATCGTTATCGGCATGGGCGGCGACATCGAGGAGGCCATACGGCATCCCAAACAGGCGTGGGAAGCGGCTCTCGGTCGCAACAAGAGCATTGCCTCTCGCGTTTGCACGCAGACGCCGGACCCGCACCTTGACGCCGCGGCCCGCATGATGTTGTTTGCGACCGAGGGCACATGGGGAGATTCGACGGTCATGCACGGCGGGTGGTCGTGGCGGTTCGGATATCTGGGCTGGCGGGGCTGGTATGGGATGACCTGTTCCGGCTGCACGGATCGGATACAGAGGGCCATCCGGAACTTCGTCTCCTTGGGTTTGGTGAAGAAGGGGGACGACGCCGGGGCATTAACCAGCCTGCTCGATACGCCTGGCGGCGTTTTCTACAACATGAACGAGGTGTTTCTCGATCATGTTCGCCACTACTTCGATTACACCAACGACCTCGAACTCATGCGCGAGATATTTCCGATCCTGAAAGGGATCGTGGAATGGGAAGGCCGGCGTCTTCAGCCGGGGAATGAGTTCTTGTACGAGAACGCGCTCAACACGTGGATCAGCGATTCGCATTGGTATATACAAGGCCAGTGCGCGCAGGCGTCCGCGTACATGCTGGGCGCGCACCGGTTTCTCGCTAACCTTGCGCGGCGGCTCGGCGAGGATCCCAAACCTTTCGAGGAACGCGCCGAGGCGATCCGCGCGGCAATGCAGAAGAAGCTGTGGATGCCGCGCGAAGGCGTATTCGCCGAATACGTCGATACGCGCGCGGCGAAGCTCCTGCATCGGCAACCCGAGCTTCCGACGATCTATCATTCGGCCGAGTTCGGGGCCGCGGACCAATTCCAGATCTACGAGATGCTGCATTGGGCCGACACGAATCTCGGTACGGAGGCCGCGCCAGGCGGCGGGAAGCAGTTCTGGAGTTCGAACTGGTTTCCGAACAGCGGCCGTTCCTATACCCACAGCACGCACGAAATGGCATATGCGGAGGAACTCAATTTCGCCCTCACCAACTACCTTGGCGGGCGCGCGGATGAGGCGTACTCGATCCTGCGCTCGACTTTGTGCGGTATCTTCAACGGTCCGACGCCCGGGGGCTTGTCGTGCCACTCATTTGCCGACGGCCGCCAGCGCGCGAATGACGAATTCGCCGACGCCATCAGCATGTGGATGAGAACCGTGACGGAGGGGCTGTTCGGCATCGCGCCGAAGTTGCCGGACGGTTACGTGCAACTCACTCCGCAATTCCCTTCAGAATGGTCCGAGGCCTCGATCAAGACTCCCTTGTTTTCGTACAAATGGAGGCGGAATCCAGAGGGAACCAGCATTGAATGGGAGTCTGTTGAGCGGAACTTAGTGCATTTGCGTCTGCCGCTCCAGGCGTCGCAGGTCGATCGTGTTACGGTTGACGGAAAAGAGAAACCTTTCCGTGTTGAGCCCGGCATCGGGGTTTCGTGGCTCGTCGTTGAGACCGAGCCGGGCAGGCGAGGGAACATCACCGCTACCTACGTCTCAGCGAACGCGCGCGTTACGAGCGAGCAGTGCGTCAAGCGCAATACGGATTATGAACTGTCTCTGCCGAATGCGCGGATTACGGACTTCAGAGACACACAGAGGATCCTGGCTAACCCAACACTTAGGGATGGAGTGTTGAGAGGCGCGGTTCAATGCGATCCCGGTCCGGGGCTTTTGTTCGTTCTATCGGGAAAGAAAGAGTGCGAGACGTGGCTTCCAGTCTCACTCCGGATCGAAGGGGAAGCGCCGAAACAGATGCCCGCGGTTTGGGCGGCGCCGCGATTGCCGGATCGCGATCTCGCGCGATGGAATCTCATCGATCTGAAAAGCGCCTACAACTCAACAATCCTGGAAGCGCTCGGCAAGGTCTCGAAAGAGGCGACGCCTCCGCCGCCCGGTGCAAGCACCGTTGGCTTTGACTATTGGAAGGACCATCTCGGCGCGCGACACCATGGCGATCCCGTGCAAGTTCCCAGCGACGCGGCGTGGCGCGCAAAGGTGGGAGCGGACAGCGTTGCCTGGACCACGGACGGGATCCCGTTCAAGACAGCGAAGGAAGGTCCCAATATCGGGATCGTAACGCAAGCCGGCGCATTTCCGACGACGATCGAGTTTCCCGTAAACGCGTCAGGGAAGACGCTCTATCTAATGCTGAGCGGGATGTCGTTTCCGACTCAGAGCTACGTCCCGAACCTGCGCGTGACTCTGGAATACGAGAACGGCGATACGGATTCAAAGGATCTCGTGAGTCCGATCGATATCGGCGACTGCTGGAGCACGTGGTGCGGCCGTTGGCACGACACCGCGGCGAACGGTTTCGAGAATCTGGGCGGCCGTTTCGGACCGGCCGGTTCATCGCAGGTACAGGATATTACGAAGCCGGTCAACGTCGATACCGAGGCGCATCTCGTCGCGTTCGATTTGCGTCCGGGCGCGCTGCTCAAGTCCGTGCGCCTCGATGCCGTCGCCAACGACGTCATATTCGGCGTAATGGGCGCCACCGTGCTGAGATAATGCCGCGTCTTACTTCGCTGCTTTCAGCGCCTGGTCCAGATCAGCAATAATGTCTTCGATGTTCTCCAAGCCGACTGAAAGGCGGACATAATCATCCGTGACGCCCGTGCTGATCTGTTCTTCAGGACTCAACTGTTGATGCGTTGTCGAGGCCGGATGAATGATGAGACTCTTGGCGTCCCCGATGTTGGCCAGGTGCGAGAAGAGTTTCACGTTGTCGATCAGCTTGATTCCGGCTTCGCGGCCGCCCTTTATGCCGAAGCCTACGATGGCGCCGCAGCCTTCCTTGAGGAACTTCTTGGCGCGGGCATGGTCGGCATGGCTCGGCAGACCCGGATAATTCACCCAGGTCACGCCCGGATGCTTTTCGAGCCACTGCGCTACGGCAAGCGCGTTTGTCGAGTGCTGCCGGATGCGCAACGGCAGCGTCTCCAGTCCTTGCAGAAACAGGAAGGCGTTCTGCGGCGCCAGCGAGGGGCCGAGGTCGCGCAAGAGCTGGACGCGCGTCTTCAGGATGTACGCGAGGCCCGGCGCCACCGCCTTGTCGTGGTTGCCGAAGGCCTGCCAGTAGCTCACGCCGTGATACGACGGGTCCGGATCGACGATCTCGGGAAACTTGCCGTTGTTCCAGTTGAACGTCCCTGATTCGACAATGGCCCCGCCGATGCTGGTGCCGTGCCCGCCGATGAACTTCGTCAACGAGTAGACGTTGATGTCCGCGCCAAGATCGAAAGTGCGCAGGAGGGGCGGAGGCGATACTGTGTTGTCGACGATGAGCGGGATTCCGTGCTTGTGGGCCACGGCGGCGATCCCGGGAAAGTCATCCACGTTGTTCTTCGGATTGCCGATGGATTCCGTGAAGAGCAGGCGGGTATTGTCATCGATGGCCTTTTCAAAATTGGCCGGGTCCGACGAATCCACGAAACGCACTTCGATCCCGAGCCTGGGCAGCGTGTAATGGAACAGATTGTACGTGCCTCCATAGAGAAAACTCGTGGACACGATGTTCTGTCCGCAGCGCGTGATGTTAAGAATGGACAGGGTTATCGCCGATTGCCCTGACGCAAGCGACAAGGCGCCCGTCCCGCCGTCCAACGCGGCGAGCCGCTTCTCGAGCACGTCGTTGGTCGGGTTCATGATGCGCGTGTAAATGTTGCCGAATTCCTTTAACCCAAAAAGATTCGCCGCGTGTTCCACCGACCGGAACACGTACGAAGTCGTCTGATAGATGGGAACAGCGCGGGCGTTGGTAGTCGGGTCGGCAACCTGCCCCGCGTGCAAAGACATTGTGTCGTAGTTAACCGGACTGCTCATTACTCGTTTCTCCTTACAAGCGTTGTTGTGCCGTTATCCTTCAAACAAAGGCGTTGACAAGTAGCGTTCTCCCGAATCCGGAAGAACGACTACGATGGTCTTGCCTTCGTACTGATCCTGTGCCGCCAAACGCAGGGCGACTGCCGTCGCCGCGCCACAACTGATGCCGCTGATGATACCTTCCTCGCGTGTCAAGCGACGGGCGATCTCGAAAGATTCCTCGTTCGTGACCTGTTCGATCCGGTCGACCAGGCTGAGGTCCAGCACGTCGGGCTTGAAGCCGGCCCCAATGCCCTGGATCTTGTGGGGCCCCGGCTTGCCGCCGGAAAGGACAGGCGAGGTAGCCGGTTCCACGGCCACGCTCTCGATCTTCTTGAACTGCTTTATGTAGCGGCTTACACCGGAAATCGTTCCGCCGGTGCCGACACCGGAGACCAGCACGTCAATCTCACCGTCCGTGTCGTCCCAGATCTCGGGGCCTGTGGTCTTGAAATGGATCTCGGGGTTGGCCGGATTCTTGAATTGCTGCGGCAGGAAATACTCGGGGTTTTCCGCCGCGATTCGCTCGGCTTCGTGTATCGCCCCAGGCATGCCTTCCGAACCCGGGGTGAGAATCAGTTGGGCGCCGTAAGCCTTCAGCATGCTCCTTCTCTCGATGCTCATGGTCTCCGGCATCGTAAGGATAAGCTTGTACCCGCGCGCCGCCGAAACGAACGCGAGGGCGATGCCCGTGTTGCCGGAGGTCGGCTCAATGATGGTCCCGCCCGGCTTGATGAGACCGCGCTTCTCGGCATCCCAAATCATCGCGGCCCCGATTCGGCATTTTACCGAGTAACCCGGGTTGCGTCCCTCGACTTTACCAAGCACCCTCGCCTTAAGGCCCGCTCCAAGCTTGAGCAAAGACACCAAAGGAGTGTTGCCGATACTGAAGCTTGCATCTTCATATACTCTCATGCGCACGTCCTCCTAAGAATTAACAGCAGGTCCGGCACTTCCATTGACCAGCCAGCATCATTACCGGTCTTATCACATTAGTAACTATTAATCAAGCAAGATCATTTTACTCTTCTTACCATAAGGTTTTACTGTATTGCAAACGGAACCTCCGAGAAACTCTCACAAGACTGTCCGGTCGCGCGGGACCGCCCCCCTACCACTTCCAAGCCGACGCCTGCGCGAGATTACTAAGGTTTGAAGCCTGCCTTCACGGATGCTACGATGAGCGTATGATCGACGTGATAGGGGTTTGACCGTTAAACGATGCGCGCGAAGGAAAAACTGACCCAACGGGCTTGGCTTCGCCCGCTCGCCACGCTTGCATTCGTGATTGTCCTCGCAACGGTCTTCTCACCGCGCGATGCAGGTTCCCCCATTTTCTGGCGGGCGGACAATCTGGCCAACGTGCTCCGGCAGATCTCCGACATCGGCATTCTGGCGATGGGCATGACGTTGGTCATTATCAGCGGCGGGATTGACCTGTCAGTCGGTTCGCTTCTTGCCCTCTCCTGCACCGTTTTCGCCTATAAGTTCACCTCATTGACGGCGGGCCTCTCGCCGATTCTGGGGATCTTTCTGGCACTGGGCGCGACTTCCGTCTTTGGTCTCGCCGCGGGCATCGTCATCACAAGCCTGCGTATGCAGCCCTTCATCGTGACGCTGGCCGTAATGATCGGCAGCCGCGGCCTTGCGAAATGGCTCGTGGGCAACGCGACCATCGCCGTCGGCTATGACGACCGCACTAAGCCCATCGTCGATTTCATCGGACAGAAAGCCTTCGTGGTGCCCACCTTCATGGTGGTCACCCTTGTAGCGCTGGTGCTCCTCAACATGACCCGGTTTGGCCGCTATCTCATGGCCGTGGGCGGCAACGAAGACGCGGCGCGCCTTTCCGGCATCAACGTCGCCTGGGTCAAGATCCGCGTGTATCTCCTCAGCGGGCTGGTGGCGGGAATCGCCGGCGTTCTCTACTGCTGCGAAACGCACCAGGGCGATCCGAAGGCGGGCATGGCATACGAACTCGACGCCATCGCGGCCGCGGTGATTGGCGGGACGAGTCTGGCCGGCGGCAAGGGAGGCATCTTCGGCACGATTGTGGGGGCCTTGGCGCTCGGCATTCTGTCCAATGTGCTTGGGCTCAACAGCGTCGACGAGAACGTGCAGTGGATGTTGAAAGCCGTTATCATACTCGTTGCCGTGTGGCTGCAGCTCTTGGGAAGGAAGAAGACCGCGTGAGCGGCGGGAGGAGAACGCGAATGAAGCTCGCGAGCAATGGGATGGAAATGCGTCGTTGCATCATTTCCGGCTGTGTCTTGATGTTGTGTGCCCTGTACATGGCCGGCTGCGGTTCCAAGAGCGAGCCGGCGCCGGCGCCCGCGGCCAAGTCCGGCACGGCCGCCGAGCCCGCCAAGAATAAGTTCAAGATCGCGTTTTCGCAGTGCAACAGCGCCGAGCCGTACCGGACGGCTCAGAACAACATCATGAAAAGGGACATCGCAAAGTATCCGGACTGCGAGCTTCTTCTCCAGGACGCGCAGCAGGACAACGCGAAGCAGATCGCACAGATCGAGAACTTCATCCAACAGAAGGTCGACGTCTTGATCGTCGCCCCGAATGAAGCCGCCCCCATCACCGAACCCGTCAAACGCGCGAAGGAAAAGGGCATCAAGGTGGTGTGTCTCGAACGAAACCTGCTCGAACCGGTGTACGATATCTTTGTCGGCGCGGACAACGTGAAGATCGGCGAGATGGCGGGCCAGTACGTCGCGGAATACGCTAAGGTGAAAGGCATTGGACCGACTGTCGTGGAGATGAAGGGCCTGCTCGGCACGAAACCCCAGGAAGAACGCCACAACGGCGCGCGCAAGTTCATCGATCCGATTCCGGGCGTAAAGGTGATCGAGGACGTCGCCAACTGGATCCAAAACGAAGCATTGAAACGCATGGAGACGATCCTTCAGGCTAATCCGCACATTGACGTCGTTTACGCGCACAACGATCCGATGGCGGTCGGCTGCTACTGGGCGGCGAAGAACGCGGGACGCGACAAGGAGATGATCTTCGTGGGCGTGGACGCGCTCGGCGGGCCCGACGGCGGCATCAAACGCGTCATCGAAGGCACGCTGGCCTGCACCTTCTACTACCCCACGTGCGCGGCCGAAGGACTCGAATTCGCGGTCAAACTTGCGCACGGCGAGCAGGTCCCGAAAGAGGTGATCCTCGAACCGGCCCGCATCACGAAGGAAAACGCGCAGGAGTGGTATGACAAGGTAACCGTGCAGTAACTGGCGAAAATGCGACTCCGGCACACATGGATCATAGGCGCGCTTATCCTGGCGGGATGCGGCGACAGCATTCACGACTTGGTGAATCGTGAGGACATGGGACAAATCAAAGCCCTTCTCGCCAAGGACCCAAGCCAGGTGAACGCGCGAACGCCACTCGGCAAGACGCCGCTGCACTATGCCGTGACCTACGGCAAGCCGGAGTTGATCGAGTTCTTCATTGGCAAAGGCGCGGACGTGAATGCGGCAGACGATACGGGGCTGACGCCCCTCCATGCCGCGGCAATGCTTGGCCGCGTCAAAGAAGCCGATCTCCTTCTGAAGCACGGGGCAAACATCGAGGCCCGGGATGAATTTGGCGACACGCCGTTGCATACCGCGGCGCTGTTTGGTCAGAGCGCAACGTTGAAACTACTGGCCGGCGCAGGCGCCAACCTGCACACTACTAACAACGACAATGCGACACCGATGGAGGCGGCCCTGAAGAGCAGGCGGGAAGAGGCGGTTGCGGTTCTGAAAAGGATCGAAGAGCAGGATGATTGAGGTCGAACGATGCTGAAATACAGTTTCATGACGTTTGCGTGTCCGGAATACGTGCTTGAACAGGTAGTCGACGCAGCCGTCCGCTACGGCTACGACGGGGTCGAGCCGCGCGCCGCAGAAGGACATCTTCACGGGGTCGAGTCGGAACGCACCGCCGCGGAACGCGCCGCCATCCGGAAACACTTCGAGGATGCCGGCGTGGCCGTGGCGTGCATCGCCACGTCGGTCCAGTTCAACAAGTCTGACCGGAAGGAATGGCGGCGCATGGTGGACGAGGCCATGGCCTACTGCGAACTCGCCGCGGACCTCGGCGCGAAGCGCATTCGCGTCTTCGGCGGGCACGATCCGGAAGTTTCAGATCCCGCCGTGGCCGCGGCCCGTGTTCGCGAGGCGCTCGAAGCGTGCGCCGGGACCGCCGCGAAATGCGGAGTGTTCGTGTGCCTTGAGACGCACGATTACTTCTCGGCCGGGGCCGACGTGGCGGGCATTTGCAGCGCTGTCAACTCGCCCTGGATTCGCGCCACGTGGGATACGCAGCATCCCGTCACCGCCGGCGAGACCGTTGAAGAAACCGTTGCGCTGTTAATGCCGTTTGTCAAGCATGTCCACTTTCACGACGTTGATCGCACCCACGGCCAAAACGACATCGTTCCCATCGGCGAAGGCCAGGCGCCCATCGCCGATTTCCTGCGCACCTTCCGCGACCACGGTTATGACGGCTACGTCTCGGCTGAGTGGTTCTACAATCACGGCGTCGAGAATGATCTGGCCCATTACATCTCCGCCCTCAAATCCGTCGAGAAAGACCTGTGAAGAAAGAGAAAGAAGATCGCGTCGTAATCTACACGGACGGCGCGTGCGACCCGAATCCCGGCCCCGGCGGTTGGGCCGCGGTTTTGATGTACAAAGACCACATGAAGGAACTGTCCGGGTGCGAGACCAAGACCACCAACAACCGTATGGAACTCATCGCGGCCATCGAGGCTTTGAATAGCCTGAAGAGGCCCTGTTCCGTTATTGTCCACACGGATTCGCAGTACCTCCAGCGCGGCATCACCGAATGGATGCAGAAGTGGAAGCGCCGCGGATGGCTCCGCGGGACAGGAAAGGTCAAGAACATCGATCTCTGGCAGGAGCTCGACGCCCTCACGCAGAAACACGACGTGAAATGGCAATGGGTCCCTGGCCACGCAGGCCACTTCTTCAACGAGCGCTGCGACGAACTCGCCCGCGAAGCCATCAAGCAAGTCAGACACCACTCCGCCCGTTGATTGATGGTCGCGGACCCACATGCTATGATCTCATCAAGAATTGCCGCACGTAACCAAAGAGGATGGCCGCATTGCTTCGGTTTGCACTTCTTGGGAGCGGCAGCAGCGGGAACGCCCTGCTGGTGGTCTCGCCCAATTCCAGAATCCTTATCGACAACGGGTTCAGTCTGAAGGAACTCCGAAGTCGCGTCGCGAGCATCGGCGAAACGCTGGACGGATTGAAAGCGGTGTTCGTAACGCACGAACACTCGGACCACGTGAAGGGCGTCGGCGTACTTGCGAGAGCGCTCGGCGTACCCGTATACATGACGCCCGGAACGCGCGAGAACCTGCCTGAAATCGTGGGGGAGCTTCCGCAAGTCGAGTTGTTCGAATCAGGGGACAGCGTGACAATCGATGGGCTCACGCTTGCCAGTTTCAACGTGTGCCATGACGCAGCCGACCCGGTGAGCTACGTCGCCCAGTGCGACGGCGTCAAGCTCGGTCTTGCCGCCGACCTCGGACATGCGCCTCGGTACGTGAAGCAGAGGCTGGAAGGTTCTCATGCGCTGGTGCTCGAATCGAACCACTGTCTGGACATGCTGCACCGCGGCCCGTATCCCCCCGCGCTCAAGCAACGCATTCGGAGCCGGTACGGGCACTTGTCGAACGTCGATATGACGTCGCTTCTTTCGAGCTTGATCCACGAGGCGTTGCAGATCGTCGTGCTTGTGCATCTCAGCCAGGAGAACAACTGCCCAGACATCGCACACAAGCTGGCGGCCGGAGTCCTTGAGGGCCGCGGCGTCATGTTGCACGTTGCGCATCAGCACGTCCCGACGCCTCTCTTCGAGATCCGTGCATGAAGCCGCTGGCCTTCTTCAGATCCGCGGCCGTTTCGCGGGTCCTCTCACGCGCCGCGCGTTGCACCGCCTCCGCGGTAAGCCTTCACGCCGTCGAACATGATGAAGAAGGACTCCGCATCGTTGGCCATGGACAGTGCGCCGCGTGCCGTTGCGTGGCCAGGCTTCCGGGCGGCAACGCGGCATGTCGGCGCTCGCGCGCGAGCGCCGTCGCGGATGCACTGCGTCTTCAGACGGCAATGCCGTTTTTCTGCCACATGGGATTCGCCTGTGTTACGGTCTTTCCGTTTCCCGTCGACGCTCCCGGTTTCGCATTGACCTTCGGTCCCTATTGCCCGTGGGAAGGCGCCAGTTCAATCGAACCCGACGCACTCGATGGGCTGGCGCGGCTCCATGCGGCGCCTGACGCGGCATTCCGGAAGGCTTTGACGGACGTGCCCGTGCTTCCCGTGTCGACGCTGCCCGGTATCGTCGACTGGGCCCTTGATGCGCTTCAGGAACTGTGGGCCGCGACGCAACCCCAGGAAACGTCCGAGGAACTCCATGATGATGAGGAAACGGGTCGGAGGCCGTCGCGCCGCGCGAAAGCGCACGTCCCGCTCGGCGACCCATACCAGGCGCGACCGATTGCCGCAGCCTTGACCGGGGACGCGCAGGGTCAGGCGCGCGCGCTTGTGCGCGCCGTTCTCAGCGAAACGCGCTCAGATCGGAGAACGCGCATCTCCGTGAAACGGGCGCGCGCGGCGGCGCTAGTGTGCGCGGTGATTGAGGCGGCCGAGCGCGCCGCGGTTGACACGACACCGTGCCGGGCGCGTCTGCCGCGGTTGCTCGATGAATTGGAACAGGGCCGGACGGACATGCAGTTGGCGGACGCGGTCATGCGGCTCTTGAGCATCCTCAAACGAAAGGCCACACGTGACGTCCCTAGAACGGAGGGCTACGCCGAACTCAACGCCATACTGCTCCCGCGTATCGCCGACAGCGTGACGCTCAACGAAGTCGCGGCAAAGCTGGGGCAGCACCCCACGGCGATCACCCATCGACTCCAACGCAAGTTCGGGATGTCATACAGCGAATATCTCGGACGACTCCGGATTGACAAGGCCAAGGAATTGCTGCGCCGGACGCGCCTGACCGTAACTGAAGTGGCACGGCGCGTCGGAATCAGCGACACAAGCAACTTCGCCAGGCTTTTCCAGAAGTTTGAAGCCATGTCCCCGCTCAAATACCGCGAACAGTTCGGTGGAAAACGATGACTCTGCCCGAAAGGTTCCGCCAATGGTGGCTGCGGCTGCGGCACCCGTCCGAGTTTCTCTGCGACATCTGCAAGTACGATCATCCCTCCGCCTGCAAGCATCCCGAACGTCCCAACGCCGTGAAATGCCCCAGCTACAAACCGCGCCGCTGATCCCAGTTCGCAACCAGGGTGCTACGGTTCCTGCATGAGAGGAGCAAGCGCCAGGCGATCGAAATAGACCTCGTTGCGTTGAATGAGGCCGCGCTGCAACAGCACGAGATCCATGCCGTCGGCTTCCACGGTTTTCTCCTTGCCGGGCTTCCGGAAAGACGCATGCCATAGCACCGCCGCTCCATCCTTATCCGCGAAAGGGTACGCTTCCCGGAACGTCCAGTGCATTTCCCAGGCCGCAAAAAGTTTCCGCAGATAGCGACGCATCGCATCCGCACCCTTGACCACGCCGCGCGTGTTCGGGTCCCAATACACGACGTCGTCAGTGTAACAGGCGACGACTCTCTCAACGTCCTGCGAATTCCACGCTGACAGAAAATCCTCAGACAATTCACGGATCTCGGACTCAGTCTTCATAATCCCTCCTTCTCTCAACCCATAAGATCCCTTTTCGCCTTCCCACTTCAGCCTTCACCCTTTCCCTACGGCAGGTAAGGCTCGGGGTCCATTGCTTCGCCGTTCTTGTGGACTTCGTAGTGGAGATGCGAGGTCGTGGCGTTGCCGGATCGTCCGGCTTCGGCGATTTGGTCTCCGCAGGCGGCCTGATCGCCTTGATGGACATGGAACGCGCTCAAATGGGCATACCACGTCTCAAACCCGCTCCCGTGGTCAACCTTCACCATGAGGCCGTAGCCGCTGCCCGTTGAACCTGCGAATGACACTGTCCCGGCTGCCGCGGCCATCACTGGTGTGCCTTTCGGGACGACGATGTCGACGCCCGTGTGACTGTGGCCGGCCCCACCGCGCGTCTTCCCGCGGAATCCGAAACCGGACGATATGTACTGGTCCGGATGGTTGAGCGGACAGGCGAACATGCCATCGGGTACGGCTTCCCCGGGTCCGCCTTCGAGGGCCGTCTCGAACGCCGCCCCAAAGGATTCCTCGATGGCGGCATTCAACGCTTTGGACAGCGCCTCTTTCACCGATACCTTCACCGAATCTTCCGCCTCGACTCTCTTCAGCGCATCATCCAGCGCGGCTTCGATGATCCTGACGCGGGCGCTATCAATGGCTTGCCGGCGGGCGAAGTCCATCGCCTCCTGCGGGGCGTCCTTGGGCCCGTCTTCCAGCATATATCGCAGGCCCCAGCCCAAGGCGTCAACCAGGCTGGATTTCAGCCCGCACTTCAGCGGGTCGTTCAGGACCTTGTCGAGCGGAGATTGCAGGACGTCTTCCAGAGCGCAAGCCAAGCCGTATTCCAGCGCATACTCGAAGGCGTATTCGAGGGCGTACTTCGGGTCGGTTTCCAGAGCGGCGTCCCGCCGGGTTTGGCGAAAGTGCTGGCGGCCCGCATACAAGCCGTCCGGCCGTGGCGGTGCCTGGACAATCACCCGGCCCGCCGGGGACGCCACGTGCGCACAACCACCCGCTGCCAAAACGAGTAGCGGCACTGAAATAAGAACCGCCAAGACACAAGAAGAACGCACAGATAGGTTTCCCGAACTTGCCCGCTGCCGATCTTCCGCAACCTTTTCCCACGCAATGAGCGTATTCTACCACACCTTGTTTCCGAAGCGGAAACCCGCCGGAGTGACGGTCCCGTCAGATGCGGTTTTCGGAGCCGCTTAGGATGCGCGAGATGTTGGTTCGGTGTTTCCAGATGATGAAGAGGGCGACTATGGCGGCGATAACCCTGAGTATCCAGGAGGTATCGAAGAAGCAGAGAGCCGCGCATAGGGCGATGCTGCCGCTGATCGATCCGGCGCTGACCATGCGGGTCGTCGCCACAACGAGCGCAAAGACGCCTGCGGCGATCAAGGTCGGGATCGGGCATAGCGCTAGGAAGACGCCCGCGCCGGTCGCGACGCCTTTGCCGCCGCGGAACCTAAGGAATATGGATGCCGTGTGGCCCACTACCGCCGCGACGCCGCACGCGAGGGGAAGATGCTCCCACGCCCCGAGCCGCGCAAAGAGCAGCACGGCAATGACACCCTTGCCTATGTCCGCGGCGAGAGCGATGGCGCCCAGCGGCTTGCCCAGGACGCGCATCGTATTCGTTGCGCCGATGTTCTTGCTCCCGTGTTCGCGGATGTCGATACCGCGCAGTCGGAGGCCGAGCCAGAGGCCCGTGGGAACGGAACCGATGATGTAGGACAAGACGATGGCAATCACGGACATAATGGGCGGCTCCGCTATTTCGACGGTTTTCCTTCTCTGAGTTCGATACTGATGGGGACGCCTTCAAAGCCGTACTTGTCACGCAAGGCGTTTTCGATGTAGCGCATATAGCTGAAGTGGAACAGGCGCGCCTGGTTGACGAACAGCACGAAGACCGTGGGCTTAGCGCTGGCCTGCGTCGCGTACAGGATCTTCGGGTGTTTCCCGCCTTTTGACGGCGGCGAGTGGTGCGCGCGAATATCATCCATGACCCTGTTGAGTTCCGACGTGGAAATGCGCTTTTCGGCCTCGGCGGCCACGCGGTCGATGAGATCAAACGTCTTGAACAGGCGCACTCGCGTCACGTTCGAGATCGTGATCTGCGGGGCGTATTTCAGGAACGGCGCCTTGAGATCGATCTCATCCTGCAGTTGCTTGAAGCGCGCCTCCTTGTTATCAACCAGGTCCCACTTGCTCCAAACGAGGACGACGGCTCTCCCTTGCTCATGTACATAATCGAGGATGCGCTTGTCCTGTTCGGTGATCCCCTCCGTGCCGTCCATGAGAAGGAGACACACGTCCGCGCGCCGCACCGCACGCAGCGAGCGCGCCACGCTGAAGTGTTCGACCTCCTTCCTGATGCCGGCCTTCTTGCGGAGTCCCGCCGTGTCGATCAGGAGATAGTCCTTGTCTTTCCAATGGAACTCGATGTCGATGGCGTCGCGGGTCGTGCCGGGCGTATCGTCCACGATGGTCCGCTCTTCATTGAGGATGGCGTTGATGAAGGAGGATTTGCCCACGTTCGGTTTTCCGATGATGGCCACGCGCGTGACGGCTTTCTTCTCCGGTTCGGCCTCCTGCTCTTCGGCCGCGTGCGACTGAGGGAGATGAGCCACGACCGCATCGAGCAACTCGTCGATGCCGAGCCCGTGTCCGGAAGATACTGCGTAGGGATCGCCCATCCCGAGCGTGTAGAAATCCAGCTTGTTGATCTCCATGTTGGGATTGTCGAGTTTGTTGACGGCGAGCACGACTGGTTTGCCCAGCGTGAAGAGTTCGTCCCGCAACTCTTCGTCCGTACGCGTGAGTGCCTGCTGGCCGTCGACGACAAACAGGATGACCTTGGCCTCCTTGAGGGCGACGCGGACCTGCTGCTGCATCTTCGCCACGACGGGATCGATCGGATTCTCGACGATGCCGCCGGTGTCGACCACCCGGAACACGTAGTCTCCATGCTGGGCCACGCCATAGGCGCGGTCGCGCGTGATTCCCTCTTCCGCATGAACGATGGCGCTCATCTTACCGGTGATGCGGTTGAACAGCGTCGACTTACCGACGTTCGGGCGGCCGCAGATGGCCACGAGGAACAATTTTCGTTTTCCAGTCATTACGCTTCGTCCTCGTTTCCAATCTGCCGGATGCCGGTGTACATATAATCCACGTACGAGACGGCGGACATGACCGCCGTCGCGATTAGCAGCTTTTCCGTGAAGCTCGCTTCGATGAGCACCGCGATCATCAGGCTCATCTGAAAAACCGTTGTGACTTTACCGGTGATGCGCGGCTTCACGCGCACGGGTCCGTAAAATTCGTTGAGAAGATAGACACCCATGACGATCATTGCGTCGCGGGCGAGAAGCGCCACGGGAAACCAGTACGGAATCCGATGCGCGAACTGGTCGTTGACGGCCATGAACACAAACCCGATGTTCACCATCAGCTTGTCGGCAAGCGGATCGAGTAGTGCGCCCAGTTTCGTCTTCTGGTTATACGCGCGGGCCACGAACCCATCGAGCGCGTCGGATGCGGCGGCGATCGCGTACACAATAAGCGCGCCATACCGGAGCCACGGCTGCTCCCGCGTGTAGCTCACGATGAACGCCACAAACACCGGTATGAGCAGCAATCGAACCAGCGTTATTCGATTTGCGAGAGTCACGGGATCGCCCTTGGTGAATTCCCTGCCCCTGCTTTGGGATCAACCGTCGTAGAAACGGAAGCTCAGACCTCGCCTTCCTCTTTCTTTAGATATCGCTTGATCTGCGCAACGAGCTCGGCCGAGCGGAATGGTTTCACCACAAGCGCCGAGGCGCCGACCCGCAGGCTCAACGCGCGCGCATCCGGAGTGTGCGCGGAAGACACGCAGATGATCGGGATGTCCTGTGTTTGCGGATTGGACTTGAGCTGTTCGCAGACCTCGTAGCCGCTCATCATGGGCATCATGATGTCGAGCACGACGATGTCAGGCTTTTCCGAGTCCGCCAAGTCGAGCGCCCCGATGCCGTCATACGCGCTGACCACGTCGTATCCCTCGGACTGGAGCGTGCGCGTGATGAACTCGACAACGTCAGACTCATCGTCCACTACCAAGACTTTAGGCTTAGCCACGTTTCCTCCCTGCGCGTTCGCGCTCGCCCACGGCGATATCCAGCGTATACATCCGAGGCGTCCGAGCCGGGGCCGGCGCCTTTCGCACCGCAGGGACAAGTCTCTGTTCCTCGCGGTGCAGTTTCTGCCGAATGATCTGGACGCCGTGATCCAGAAATCCCTCGGCGTCAAGCTCGCTCCTAACCACACGCGCCGCCATGGGATCCGTGAGCGGCACCGAGAAATCCTCATCGCGCATCATCTGCACGTATACGGCTTGACCTTCCGCCAACGGGTCCATCATGCGGACTCGCATGCCGTGCGGCGACACGTCCAAGGCGACGCCATTGTGCCGCTTCTCCGGCTCGTCCGCGGGCCAGATCACGCACGGACGGCAGGTCTCCGTTCGCACGGCAATCCGTCTTCCCCGTCTCAACGACCTTCGATCAGCCAGGAAGAACATGTCGTCAGGCATACCACACACCTCGGAAACACCCGTCTTCGAGAGCAAACGCGTTCGCCAACGCGACAACGCCTGCCTTCCTATCCGAAGGATACAGAATCTCGCTCACTTCCGTCAACAATTACTGCTCATCCGGTTTTCCCGTGCTTCGTTTCCACCTGCTCGTGCTTATGCTACCTCGAAAATACTTCGTGGACGTCCTCAAAGTGCGATATACGTTGACGCTGTGATCGGATTATGCCGCGGGTTGGAGTTCGACCGCATGGCCGAGGGACTCCAGCCTTTCGACAAGATACCGCGTGAGCCGTTCTTCGTCCAGATGATCGAAATAGTCTTGACCGAGATCATGGTAGTACGCTCCGGTGGACAGCAGACAATGGGCAATGAGAAGGATGGTGTGGCCGACTGCGACTATAGCCCGCTTCTTGCCTCGCCGACGCGCGATTCGACGGTAGAGGCTCTTGAGATAAGAGCCGGGCTTTTCGTGGGTGGCAGCCCAAGCCGCCTGCGTGAGAACGCGACGCAGCCAGCGGTTGCCGTGGCGCGTCCTGGCATTGTGGCGTTTACCGGGATGGACTCCTTGTGCACATCCAGCCCCGCACACCGCCGGTAGATCGTTTCCATGCTTGCTCCTTTCCGCGCCTCTTGCGAGGGGAGGTTGCGAGCAGATCATTCTACCTCGCGTGCTCGGCACTATGGCCGGCAACAATCGTGAGTACAAAGCAACCTCCAGGCCAGACTCGTCAACGGGCTCAATGGTGCCAAACACAAACGGCCACTCCACCTCGCGCGGCGCTAACGTATCATCCTTCACCTGAGACCCAATTTTCATCCTCGCGAGTGAAGCCCTGCTTCATGATGACTCGTAATCGTAATTACGAGCGCGAGCACGAGCACGAAGCAGGAACGGGGAGCGGCGGAACCAGTTTGTCCATAGCTCCGAATGAATGCTATCATTGTTGCTCTTGTTGCGCGGGCGGGGAATCACTCCGAATCTAACACAAGCATGGGAAGCTAAGCGTGAAGAAGATTACGGTTCAGGTACGGGAAGATCATCTGGAATTGCTGTCGCGGGCGAAGCCAATGAACGCGATAGCCGAGTTGATGTGGAACGCCCTCGACGCCGAGGCCACCGAGGTCCGCGTCGAGTTCGTCGAGAATGAACTGGGAGGCGTAGAGACCGTCAGCATCTCCGACAACGGCCACGGACTCAGTTACGATCGCGCGTTTGTGGTCTTCCGGAACCTGGGCGGATCGTGGAAGCGCGAGGAACCCAGGACCGCGCAGCGCCGCCGCTTTATGCACGGCCAATACGGCAAGGGCCGGTTTCGCGCGTTCGCCCTCGGAAACCGCGCCGAGTGGATCCCGGTTTACGACGTGGAAGGGAAGCGCAATACGTATAGCATCGTGGGACGCGCCGCCGCGCCCGGCGAATTCGACCTCACCGATCCCGCACCGACCGACAAAGACGTAGGCATGACGGTGGAAATCGGGGATCTGCCCGCGACCGCCGGTCTCCTGAGGGGTGTGAAGGCGCTGCAGGAAGTGACCGACCTTTTCGCGCTCTACATGCGTCAGTATCCCGACGTGCGCATCGTCTACGACGGCGTTCCACTCGATCCCGCGCATGCGGAGGACCGTAGCACGGACCACGACCTCGGTGAGCTTGTCATGCAGAACGGCGAACGCGTGCGCGCTACGATGACGGTGGTCGAGTGGAACATCGCGGGAAAGCGCGGCATCGTGCTCTGTGATAGGAACGGTTTCGCCCTCCACCAGGTCACACCAAGGCTGATCTTCCGCGGCTTCAGCTACACGGCTTATCTGAAGAGCGCGCATTTCGTCGCATTGGAAAAGGAAGGCGTGCTTCAACTGGATGACATGACGCCCGACTGCCGTCAGTTGCTTGATGCCGCACGGCTCAGGTTGCGTCAGCACTTCACGCTGCGCGAAGTCGAGCGGGCCCAGGAGACCCTGGCGTTCTGGAAGGAAACGGGACTCTACCCCTACCGCGGAGAGCCGTCCAATCGCGACGAGGAAGCCGAGCGCCGGATTTTCGACATCTACGCCTCGCATTTGAACCAGTTGTCTTTCTTCGCGGAATCAAGCTACGCGAGCAAGCGCCTCACGCTACGGCTCGTCCGCGATCTCGTCGATGCGGATCCCGTACGCGTCGCGCGGGTCCTTGACGAACTACTCGCGTTCCCCGAGGAAAAGCAGGAAGAGGTCACGGATCTCTTGCGCGTGTAACCAAGACGGAGCCCGGCGCCCATGTCCATCAAGCTCGCAATTACGCACCCGGTCGACGGCGACGTGCTGAACCGTCATGATGGCGTCGAGACGGCCGGCGGTCTGACCATCAACGTCCGCGGGACCGTTCCCACCGGTGACTCCGTCACCGTCAACGGTTCGCCCGCTTCCGTCTCAGGCAGCGCCTTCTCGTGCCAGGTCACTCTCGCGAATCGGCGAAACGCAATCGTGACCGAATCCGGAAATGATCGCGATGAGATCCTCCTGTGGTGGGACAAAGGGAGCGTCAAGCGGTACCGATTCTCCGTGGACGACAACGTACAGTTCCTGAAAGACCTGGGTATGAACCCAGCGTCGTATCCTTCGTTGTTCGATCATTGGTACCTCGCGTTTTGGCGTGAAATGCATCGAGAGTACTCCGCCAAGATCCACATCAATATTTACTACCAGACGGATGGGTTCGACCTCACGCAGATGCCGGATAAGTGGAAGGGCGAATGGCAGGAAAACGCTTCATGGCTGCACCTCAGCTTTCACGCGCTCCAGGACGCGCCGCAACGCCCTTACCGGAACGCCGTCTACACGCAGATCGCCCACGACTACGATCTCGTGTGCGGCCACATCCGCCGGTTTGCGGGAAATGAAGTGCTGACAAAAACGACCACCGTGCACTGGGCCGAGTGTCCCAAGCGCGCGATCGCGGCCTTGCGAGATCGTGGGATCGAGCAACTCATCGGCCTCTTCGACGCCCAAGGCTACGAAGGCCCATGCACGACGGGCTACTACCTGTCCCGCGAACAATGCGCCCACTGCGACGAACGGCCCGCGTGGTTCGATCGTGAAACAGGGCTCATGTTCATCCGTTGCACGTCGGTCGTCAATTCCGTCGAGGTCGAGAACATCGCATCCCATCTCGACGAGCGCACCTCGACCCCACAGACCGCCGAAATGGTCGAGTTGCTCATACACGAACAGTACTTCCGCAAAGAGCTTTCCTATTATCAGCCCACGGTCATGGACAAGGTCCGCGCGGCCCTCAAATGGGTCGCCGACAGGGGATACGAACCGGTCTTCTGGAGCGACGGGTTCCTCGGAACGCCATCCGCATAGTCGATTATGCATGCCGGCCGCATTGCGCCGCCCACCGAACTTCCGTACGATAGGGCCAGTCAGGGGATTGATCAACGTCCCCGCAGGGAGGATGCAACCATGCGAAGACTGATCTGCGTTGTTATTGCGATGTGCTTGGCGTGCGCGGCCTATGGCGCTGATGAATCATGGAAACTGCCGCTTGCGGAAAAGGAGAAGATCCTTGAGAAGAACAACGTCGAGCGCCACAACGTCCTGGGGCTGTATCCGTCGCAGGTCGATCTCCCGCTGGACGGCGGGCCTGTGGACAACTCGACGCTCGGCAATCACAACATCGCGCACGCGGTCTGCTGGACGGCCAATTATCTCGCGGGCGCATCCTATCGCTGCGCCTTCCTGAAGAAGACCAACGCGCCGCCGGAGGAAATCGCGAAGGCCGTCGCGCGCGCGGATGAGATCTTCGAGGCGATCTACCGCTGTCAACTCGTCACGGGGATCCGCGGACTCCAGGCGCGCGGCTACGCCATCGGGCACGGCGAGTCGTACGAGGAACGCTGGGGAGATGCCAAGAACGACAAGTGGGAACAGGGCGCGGGCGAGTATCGCGACCTCCGTTGGCGCGGCGACCCTAGCCACCACAACTACAGCGACTCCACCCACGGCCTCGGGCAGTACTACGATTTGGCCGCGGAGGGAAAGCAGAAGGAGCGCTGTCGCGAAGCCATCGACGCCTTGGTCGGATATTGGGTGGACAACAACCTTAAGATCATGCATTACGACGGGAAATCCTACACAAGCATCCTCGGGTTCACGAACGGCAAGACGCTGAATATGCGCATCATGATGGCGATAGCAGGCGCAAAGACGGCACATCATGCCACCGGCGATCCTAAATTCAAGGCGATGTATGACAAACTGATCGATCAATACGGGGTGCGGGGCCTCAAGGACTTCACGGCCGACAAGGATTTCGATGACAACGAGCATGTGATCTGCCACCTCGAGACCCTTTTCCGCATCGAGACTGACCCGGAACTTCTGGCCGCGTACCGCGTCGTGTTGGACGCGATCTGGGCCAAGCACAAAGACGACGCGCAGAGCCTGTTCACCTACATTTATATGAGCCTCACGCCCAATGCGCCCGACCGCGAAAAGGCGCTCAAGGAGGCGCTCTGCTCCTTGCAGACGTGGCCCACCGACATGATGTTCCGCCCGACCATGAGCAGTCTCCGCAAGGACCTGAAACCGCCGTATCCCGTTTACGCCGCTGCCTGGGACAACGAATACATCTGGAAAGGCAACCTGCTGCGTCCGGATGGCTGGCCCAGCCGGACCGTTACGGGCGTGGCCGTGCCCGCCGAAGATCCGGTGGTCATCTACGCCATTGACGAACAAGGTGACGTCTATCAATCGCGCGACGGCGCCGCGACTGCCGCCGGATGGCGCTTCATCGGAGAGACTCTCGGCTCGCCCGCACGGAAGATCGTCGCGGGCCCGCGCGTACGCATGATCTACGTCGTATGCGACGACGGCTTCCACGCCTCGATCACGGGCGGCTACAAATGGATAAAGCTCGAAGTGCCGGAGGAAGGCGGCAAGGCGATCGAGATCCTGCTCGACCCGGCCGAGCCTAAGACCTTGTACGCCGTGCGAGAGAAGGCCTCGTACAAGATGCAGTACAGATCGGATCGCGATTTCGGCAAGGACTGGGAACGCGTAAAGAAGCTCCCCGCGTTCCCCAAGAAAGAAGCGCCCGCTGAGTTCAAAGCCGGTGAAGGCGGCGTCTTGAAAAGCACGGACGGCGGTAAATCCTGGGAGGCGAAGGCAACGGGCCTCGACATTCCACTCTCGAAGACCGTGTTCGCTCCCGCCAACACGGACTGGGTGTTTGCCGGGACGCCCGCGGGACTATACCTCTCGAAAGACGGCGGCGAGACCTGGCAGGACGGACATCTCGTGCTGCAATTCGTGCGCAACGAGCGCCGCGATCTCGGCGGGGCAGCCTTCATCGACGCATACTGGCGCGCCCGTTATTACGGGCTGATCGACGACGCCGCTACGAACGCGGCGTATTCAGGGCGATGATCGGACGGATCCGGCGGATCGGACAGATCGGACGAATGCGACAGCACATGTCCGCCTTAACGGGCGTAACCGAAGCTCGTAGGCGGTGCGATAAAGCGGCTCTTCTCGATCCGCCTGAGTTCGCCGCACTCGCGATCTCCCGAGAGCGTCGCCTCCGTCATGACGCGCACCTCGTTCGGATTTGCGCCATCGATAGCGACCTCCGCCTGCGTCTCGCTCTGGTTCACCCAAAAGAGCGTCCGATTCACGACGGCGCCCGCGACGTACTCCGGCGCGGTCGACACGCATCGCACGGCCCGGTCGCCCGCCTCAGTCAACCGCGAGAACATGGACCAGGCGTGATACACGGGCCGCGGTTTCCAGTTGTTGTCCTTGAAGTCCCACAGACCGTAATTCATGAACCCGTTGCCCGGATAGTACACCTCATGCAAACACCAGATGGACGCGCCGGCCACGCCGCGGTTCAGACAGTCGATAACGAACGCCGCGGTCCACACGGCGTAAGGGTATTCCTCCATCATCGGATTTTCGAGCGTCCCCGAGCGCTTGTCCTGAAACCCGAACTCCGCGACCAGGAACTGCTTCACCGGCGTCCGGCCCGCGAGCAGCTTCATCCGATCTTCAACAAAGAACGGCATGAGCCGGCGGCTTGTGTGCGTGATGTACCGGTGAGCGCCGAACAAATCCGCCAGATTAAAATACCGGTCATCCCTAACGCATTGTTCGAACCACGGCAAGCCGTTCGTGTCATCGCTGCCTAGAATGCGCACATTGAGGCCCCGCTTCTTAAACTCCTCCTTCACGAGGCGATGGATCTCGGCAAAGCGATTGAAATCATACCCGGCGCCCGCGAAGTATCCATTCGGTTCATTGGAGAGTGTCCATTCCCGCACGCACGTGTAGCCCTTCGCGCGGATCAGGTGCTCGAAGAGCGCGCCGATGGCGCGGGCGGCGCGGACCGGGTCCTTATACGGATCGTTTACCCCCCATTCCACGCCGACAACGTTGACGCATGCGCCGATCCGTTGGTAGAGGTCCAGCGTCCGATAGTGGCTCTGCATGTTGGAGGTGTCGAACGCGAATGTTTCCCAGTCGCCGCTCGGATTCCAATCTTTGTACCAGAAAAACATGCGAACCCAATCCGGGTCCATCCATTCGATCCGTCCCTCGCGTATGCTCCAGTCCTCGCGCGTGACACCGTGCGCCGCGTTTTCCTCGCTGTGGAACCAGCCGTCATCCTCCGCGCCGAACCCTATGAGAGACGCGCACGCCGTCTCGTCCGTGACCTTCAGCGTAACCGGACCTTCAGGCGCGCGCTCCGCTGCTTGCTCAGTAATCGTCAGCGCCGTCTTGTCGAAATAGGCCTCGCCGTGGCCGTTGAGCAAGAGACACAACCGCGCCTTCGCAGCTTCAGGCGGCGCGTACGCATGCAGCACGAGCTGAGTCCACTCGCCTTCCCCTGAAACCGCCGGCGACTGCTCGAAATTGATCCGCTGCCCCCGTGCATCAAGAAACTCGAGGGAAGCGTAGGCACCGTACCCGTGGCGTATCCCCTTCCCCATAGCGTCGGCGCGCGCCTCAACCAACTGCCCGGGTTTGACGGGCACATCCTGGCACAGATTCGGCCAAGCCGCCTGAACCGTCTCCGGCACAACCATCCGCGCGACCGAACGGCCGTCGATCTCCATCCCCTCCGTGCCGCCCCCTGGATTGTTGACGTTCCATCCTTCAAGCCCCTTCTCAAAGTCGGCATTGAGCAGCAAGTTCCCGCCCGCAGCACACACCATGAACGAGACAGGCGCGATCATCGGCCCCTCCCTCTCTCGTTCCTGAGAATTGCCTCCGAGCTTACACGTCCAGCGAGACGAAATCCATCGCGCTGCGTAAAGCACGATCTCGATCAGGCCGACACAGCCCATGGTCACTGTAGTGAGCATCCTATTGGTAACTTATCGCAAAGGTGGCAGCTATGTTATTTTCCCCCTTTGAAGGGGGTGAGGGGGATGTTCTTGCGCGCTTGCCGGTAGTTTGTGTCGGCAGTCCAACATCCCCCTAACCCCCTTCAAAGGGGGAAAATGAGCACGGTCTATGCTTCTACTTCTCAAATGCTCCAGAACCACCGCTTCGCAAGGATCTTGCAGTTATGATTCAGTACATGACCGGTATAGTCAGGGGCTCAAACATCGCCCGCAAAGATTCAGTCATGTGGGGATACGGATGCGCTGAAGCTGCATGCAGGGGCGAAAAGGACTGTGGGTAACGACAAGACCTGTAGATGAAGCCCTCGGTCGGCAATGCGCCGCTGACTCAATGGTTACATCCAGTCGAAGAATGATCTTGACGCCCGCCCCCGGTCAAGTAAACGGATATCCCCTGTTACCACGTGACAGAAAGAGACCGGGCCGCTGGTCTCTCGACCGGCGGCCCGGTATACGGGTGTGGACAATCCAGTGTCTACTTCTTCCTCTTGATGGCGCGGAGCCCGCTGAGCGCACACCACGCGGCCAACAGGCCAAGCGATAGCACGCCGGCAACCGGCATGGCCGACGCGACGCTAACAACCTCGATAGTCCCGGCAAAGCCCAGGTCGCAGTTGCCCGCGGCGTCGCACGATGTCCCGTCATCAATCGTGATAGTCAAGGTTCCCTCGCCCTCTATGTTGTCAATCGTGATGACGCGTGTTAACACAGCCTTAACATCCGAAACGGACACATCTCCACGGGCCGTCCCGGTGGCAATCAAATGAACGCTATCCGCGGTCAAGCTCACCGTGTCGGCGCCGTCGTACGTCACCGTATACTCGACGGGGTCGCCTGCAGTGCTCAAGACCGAGGGTTGACTAATTGTGACGGTCGGAGCAGTCGTGTCATAAGTAACGGTGTGGTCCGTGGACGACGAGGCGGCGTTGGGATTCCCGAGTGGGTCCGTACACACGCCGGCCTCGATGTCGGCAACGACCGTGCCGTCAGTCATGCCCGATACCGCAACGTTCCACGTAATGTTGTCCGTCGTGCTCGGCGCCACCACCTTGGTCCCGCCCGCCGTGCCGGTGATCTTGACGTCGACGTCGGTAAACGTGGCTGGATTGATCGCTGTATTAAACACGACCGTGAAGTTGATCGGCGAGGTTTTTGTCGGATCTACCTGACTCCCGGCCTGGTTGATGGTGACGGTCGGACCAGTCGCGTTGAAAGTCACGGTGTGGTCGCCGCTCGTCGAGGCCGCGTTGTCATTGCCCGCCAAATCCTTGCACCTGGCGCCCGCGATGTCGGCAATGACCGTACCGTTAGTCATGCCCGTCACCGAAAGGTTCCACGTAATGTTGTCCGTCGTGCTCGGCACCACCACCTTGGTCCCGCCGGCCGAACCTGTGATCGCCACGTCGGTGCCGGCAAACGTCGCCGGATCGATCGCTTCACTAAACACGGCCGTGAAATTGATCGGCGATACATTCGTCGGATCGGGCTGGCCGCCGGCCTGATTGATGGTCACCGTCGGCGGTGTCAGGTCCACGAAGATGTCAAAGAAGCTGTCCACGGACCAGTTGCCCGCCACGTCCCGTTCCTCCACGTACAACTTGTGCGAGCCCGCGGACAGGGCCGAGGCTGGCGTGTAGAACGCCTCCGTCGTCTCCGTCCACGTTCCTAAGTTGCTGTCGAGCTGATAGCGGTATCCGCCGCCGCCACCTCCGCCCGACGTCCACGACCAGGTCGGCGTGGTGTCGTTCGTTGGTGTTGTGCCGTTGACGCTCGGGGGGTTCGGCGGATCTACATCGATACGGAACGGGCCGAAGTCGAGCGTGCCGCCCGCGACGTTCTCGGCGTTGAACGATTGCAGGTGCAGATAGTAATCGCCGGACACGCCCGGGCTCTGGTTCACAGACCCGGAGTTCCAGTCCGGCTCCGCGCCGGTGAACGTGTGGGTTGCAACCGTATCCCAGGCGTACTTGAACTTGCTCACCTTATACGCACTGCCGCCGTGGGTGCTCCCGCCGAAGCCCGCCGGGTTCGTGAACCCGAACACCGTGTCCGCGGGGTAAAACGTGCCTGTACTCTTATCACAGGCAACGTTGTTGCCGGCCGACGGCGGTCCCGCAAGGGTGTACTTCGAGTCCGTCGCCGCCGTAGTCTCCGTGGAATCGCCGTTACGGGACTTGCCGCTGAACGCGTACTGCGTATTCGGCGTCAGGAGCGTGGGTGAGGCCCACGGCGTGTTGTTCGGTTGCCAGCCCGAATTCGTGCTCGCCGTCGTGTTCGCGAAATACAGGCCGGACGAACCGCTGCTAAGATTGCTGGGCGTGTTCGTTGAGGCCACGCTGATACTGGCCGTGCCCACGCTCGAGAACGTCAAGGCCGACACCGCCTCGATCAGCGTCCAGTCGGTGTAATTGGTCGTCTTGGCGCTGTCGCCGCCGGCGTTGGTCGCGGACACCTGGAACGCGTACTGCGTATTCACCGACAGACTGCCGTGCGGCCACGACTGCGCATCCGCCGCAGTGGTCGTCTGGAGCGTCGTGGGCGGCCCAGTGCCCGGATCGGCATAGACCTTAAACCCGATCTCGTTGTTCGACGCGTCCACCCACGTCCAAGTGATGCTGGTGAGATTGATCGGGTTCGCTCCGGGCGTCGTCGGTGGGTTCGGTGGCGCCGTCGCCGTGCGGAAATCCGCTTCGGTCCCGCCGTTCCACGGCATCGTGAACCAGCGGCTCTTCTGTTGGTAAGGTGTGCTCACCGGGTTGTACAGGAGGCGCACCCGCCAGTGATACACCGTGGCGGCAGACAAGGAACTCAGCAGTTGGTTCAGTTCAACGCCGGCCGTCCCGGTGTCCGTCCACGAGGCCGTCTGCACCGTCCCGGATCCATCGAACGGCGTGCCGAGGGGTTTTGCCTCGCACTCGAGTTTCACCTTGCCCCGGCCGAAGGGCGTGCGCCCCAGCGCCGCTAGTCGCGCGCCGGTCTGGCTGTCGCTCTTGCCGAGGTGGGCGATCGGGGCCGCGTCGTCGCTGCGGCGCTGGCGCGGGTCGAGGCTCAACCCGCGGCCCGCCTCGCCGTTTCCGTAATACACAAACGCGCGGCCCTCGTTCGCCTGCCCGTTGTCGTACTGGTCCGCACCGACAATGACGTCCGCGTAGCCGTCCGCGTTAACGTCCCCCGCCGTCGAAACCGAAAAGCCGAACAATGCGCTGGCCTGGTCGCTCTCGGTGGTCCAGTTGGCCGTAGTAGAAAGACCCGACACTGAGCCGTAGTATACATACGCTCGACCCTCGTCCGTCTGGCCGTTGTCGTACATTTCCGCGCCGACAATGACGTCCGCGTACCCGTCCCCGTTCACGTCGCCCGCCGTCGATACGGAATACCCGAAAAGAGCACTGCCCTGGTTGCTCTCGGCGGTCCAGTTGGCCGTAGTAGAAAGGCCTGAAGCGGAACCGTGGTAGACATAGGCCCGGCCCTCGTTCGTCTGGCCGTTGGTGTAGAAGAACGCGCCGACAATGACCTCCGCGTACCCGTCCCCGTTCACGTCGCCCGCCGTCGATACAGAATCACCGAAATAGGCGGTGGCTTGGTCGCTCTCGGCGGTCCAGCCGGCGGTGGTGCTCAGGCCCGAGGCCGAGCCCAGGTAGACGTACGCCCGGCCCTCGTTTACCTCGCCGTTGTCGTACTGGTACGCGCCGACAATGACGTCGGCGTACCCGTCCCCGTTCACGTCGCCCGCCGTCGATACGGAATTCCCGAACCAGGCGTCGGTCTGGTCGCTCTCTGCGGTCCAGGCGGGCGTGCCGCTCAGGCCCGACGCCGAACCGTGGTACACATACGCCCGGCCCTCGTCCGATTGGCCGTTGTCGTACGCCCACGCGCCAACGATGACGTCGCTGTACCCGTCCCCGTTCACGTCCCCCGCTGTTGACGCGGAGCTCGCGAAGTAAGCGCTGGCTTGGCCGCTCTCGGCGGTCCAATTTGGCGTCGCGGAAAGCCCTGAAGCTGACCCGTGGTACACATACGCCCGGCCCTCGTCCGTCTCGACGTTGTCGTAGTAGTACGCGCCGACGATGATGTCGGCGTACCCGTCCCCGTTCACGTCGCCCGCCGTAGACACGGAAACCCCGAACCAGGCGCTGGCCTGATCGCTCTCGCCAGTCCAGTTAGCGGTGCCGCTCAGACCTGAGGCCGACCCGTGGTACACATACGCCCGGCCCTCGTCCGTCTGGCCGCTGTCGTACAAGTTCGCGCCGACGATTACGTCGGCGTACCCATCCCCATTCACGTCGCCCGCCGTAGATACGGAATACCCGAACCAGGCGCTGGCCTGGTTGCTCTCGGCCGTCCAGCCGGCGGTCGTCGATAAGCCCGAAGCCGAGCCGTGATACACGAAGGCCCGGCCCTCATTCGTCTCGCCGTTGTCGTACGTGTACGCGCCGACGATGACGTCGGCGTACCCGTCCCCGTTCACGTCGCCCGCCGTCGATACGGAATACCCGAAAAAGGCACCGGCCTGGTCACTCTCTGCCGTCCAGGCGGCGCTCGTCGATAGGCCCGAGGCCGAGCCCAGGTAGACGTACGTCCGACCCTCGTTCGTCTGGCCGTTGTCGTAGAAGTACGAGCCGACGATGACGTCGGCGTACCCGTCTCCGTTGACGTCGCCCGCCGTCGATACGGAAACCCCGAACCAGGCACTGGCCTGGTCGCTCTCGACCGTCCAGGCGGCGCTCGTCGATAAGCCCGAGGCCGAGCCCAGGTAGACGTACGCCCGGCCCTCGTCCGTCTGGCCGTTGTCGTAGTAGAACGCGCCGACAATTACATCGGCGTACCCGTCGCCGTTCACGTCGCCCGCCGTCGATACGGAACGCCCGAAATACGCGTCGGCCTGGTTGCTCTCCGCGGTCCAGTCGGCGTTGGTGGGGTTGCCATTTGGCCCCAGCCCCGTTGCAGAACCGTACCAGACAAATGCTCCTCCTTCGCCCGACTGGCCGTTGCTGTAATAGCGCGCGCCGACAATGACATCGGCGTACCCGTCCCCGTTCACGTCACCCGCCGTAGATACGGAAAAGCCGAAAAGGGCACCGGCCTGGTCGCTCTCGGCCGTCCAGTCGGCGGTCGTCGATAAGCCCGAGCCCGAGCCCAGGTAGACGTACGCCCGGCCCTCGCCCGTCTGGCCGTTGTCGTACCCGTCCGCGCCGACGATGACGTCGGCGTATCCGTCCCCGTTCACGTCGCCCGCCATCGATACGGAATACCCGAAAAAGGCACCGGCCTGGTCGCTCTCGGCCGTCCAGGCGGCGCTCGTCGATAGGCCCGAGGCCGAGCCCAGGTAGACGTATGCCCGGCCCTCGTCCGTCTGGCCGTTGTCGTACCACATCGCGCCGACGATGACGTCGGCGTACCCGTCCCCGTTCACATCCCCCGCCGTCGAGACGGAACCCCCGAAATAGGCGCTGGCCTGGTCGCTCTCAGCCGTCCAGGCGGCGCTCGTCGCCAGCGGGTCGATGGTGATGGGGTAGACGGCGTCGGAGGCGTCGACAGAGAGACGGATAATCGGATTTCGGGTTTCGGGTCTCGGGTCTCGGGAGGAGTCGACAAGCTCGATCGTGGTGCAGAGTTCGCGGCCGGTGGCATCGTACGCTTTGAGTTGGCCGTAGTGAATGATCCCAACCCCGCCCGTACTCAGAAACTCAAGCGTCTCGCCGTCCGGCATCATCCCCGGCGTCAAATCGCCGCGAACCGCGAGATCAAGGGTCACCATATCAACGCAAAGGCGCGGAGACGCGGAGGAATCATGTTGCTCCGCGTCGTTGCGTCCTTGCGTTGAACCCAATGGATCGCCGATCGTGAATCCCTGTTCCAGGCCCTTGTCGGTATTGACGTACCACTCGGTCAAACCGTCGCGCCGATATTCGATCCGATTGCCATCGGCCACGATCTCCTGAAGATCCGGCGGCTCATTCCGCATTCCACATTCCGCGTTCCGCATTCCCACGAGTTCCAGACCCCATACCCACTCGGGCGTTTCCGCCGTCCGGCGGACGACCCGGGGACCGGCCTCCGTGAAATAGGTACGGAGGTCCTGCGCCCGGTTCGGCGCCTGGTACGCCCCCGCGACCTCCGGCAGGATCGTCTTATCCTGCCACGTCACGGAGTATTCCTCCGCAGCGATGCCCTTCTGCGCCTGCGCCCACCAATCTCCGGACACCCCGGCCGGCGGAGCGCCGTTTGCCGCGCCATCGCCGGCCTGAGCGCATACCGCCACGTACGCCAGCACGAACACCACGCCTACCCACATCCATCCGCGTTGATTCATGACCCGTCTCACCTTGTCAATCCTGACTGGTTAATGCCAAACGTTTGCCATCTCGTTGCGTCAGTAATCACCCTCATATCTTCGCGCCTCTGCACCTTTGCGTTTACCATAGTCAACGCAAAGACGCGAAGGCGCAGAGATGCCTTGAGGTTGTGATTGGGTTAATCGAGAACTGCTTTCTAGCCCCGCTGCCCACTGTACTTCAACTCCCGCGCTGGCACAATCCGCCCTCTCAGCCCCAGCGTTAATAATGCGATTCTACAGCATGCGCCCCTGGCTGTCAAGTGGCGATCGGGGGTACCGAGATAGCAGGGGATCGTGTGTATGGCTGGGAGTTGGCAACATTTTGTCGTTTTTTGGCCATGGGTGGATTCACATGCACTGTTATGCTGGGGCAGAAGGTCACGTTTGTCAATGCACCGGTGACTGAATAGCTTCCATCGCCCGCGTTTTTTCACGCCGCGTTTTTTTTCTTGAGAGATCCCTCACGAGCGTTGTATAATTTCGTTTCTGACTATGCGGAAACTTAATGAGACTCCCTTTCTAAACGCAAGCTGACTCCAAACTGCTCGGAGGATTTGAAATGGCAAGTGTTGACGCCGGCAAAGTACGCAACTTAGGGATTCTTGGGCATGGCGGTTCGGGCAAGACCATGCTCATTGAACACATTCTGCACAAGGCGGGCCGAACGAGCCGTGTCGGAAAGATCGAGGACAGAAATACCGTCGGCGACTATCTTGACGAGGAAAAAGAGCGGCAGCAGACCATCTGCATGAAGCTGATGACGGTTGATTGGAAGGGCTCGCGCGTCCACCTTCTCGACCATCCCGGTTACGTGGACTTCGCCGGCGAGATTGCCGCTTCGACCCCGTTGCTTGACGGGCTGATCATCCTCGTGGATGCGACCACGGGCGTGCAGGTCGGCACCGACAGCGCCTTCAAGTACGCCGAACAGCACGGCACGCCGCGCGCGTTCTTTGTCAATAAGCTCGACCGCGAGAATGCGAGCTTTGAAGAAGCCGTCGAGGACATCCAGAGGCACTACGGCCTGCAATGCGTGCCGCTGGTGGTTCCCATTGGGGCGTCCGCCCAACTCAGCGGCGTCGTTAACATTATCACGGGCGAGAACGCCGCCATTGCCGACCAGATCGCCTCACTCAATGCCAAAATGAAAGACGCAGTCGCCGAATCGGATGACGCCCTGCTCGAGAAATACCTCGAAGCGGGAGACTTGACCCCTGAGGAGTTCAATCAGGGACTCCAAAAGGGCATCACCTCGGGTAAGATCGTTCCCATTCTCGCGGGAAGCGTCGAAAAAGACCTCGGCATCGACGAACTCCTGGACGTGATCGCCAGTTCGTTCCCGTCGCCGCTTGCGCGCCGTTTCGTTGCAAAAGACCCGGAAGGAAAAGACGTTGAGGTCAAGGTGTCAGCGGATGGGCCGTTTCTTGGCCAGGTGTTCCGCAGCATCGTCGACCCGTACGTAGGTCAACTCACGCTGTTCCGGGTGATAAGCGGAACGCTTCGCACCGACACCGACTTCTACAACGTCACGAGGCAAACGAAGGAGCGCACCGGGAAGATCTTCTTCCTCTGCGGCAAGGAACAAACCCAAGTGCCCGAAGCCGGTCCGGGCGATCTTGCCGCCATGACCAAGCTCAAGAACACGCACTTCGGCGACACTATCGCCGCGCCCGGAACCAAGATCGAAATGCCGAAGATCGTGTTGCCGGACTCGATGGTGAAGCTGGCGATTGTTCCGAAGTCGCGCGCCGACGAGGACAAGATGGGCGAGTCGCTCAACCGCATCGCCGAGGAAGATCCCACGTTCCGCCACTATCGCGACAAGGAAACCCAGGAACACGTCGTCAAGGGCATGGGCGATTTGCAGCTCGACATCCTGCTCGAACGAATGAAGCGCAAGTATGGCGTCGAATGCGAGACCCGCACCCCCAAGGTCGCCTTTAAGGAAACGGTTCGCGCCCAGGCGGAAGTCCAGGGCAAGCACAAGAAGCAAACCGGCGGCCACGGCCAGTACGGCGACGTGCACCTGCGCATATCGCCCAACGAACGCGGCGGCGGATATAAGTTCGTCGACAGCATCGTCGGCGGCGTCGTGCCGAAGCAGTACATCCCGCATGTGGACAAGGGGTCGCAGGATGCCCTGCTCAAGGGCGTCATCGCGGGTTATCCGGTCGTCGACACCATCGTGGACCTGTTCTTCGGCTCCTATCACGACGTCGACTCTTCCGAATTGGCCTTTAAGATTGCGGCGTCCATGGCCATTCAGAAAGGCGTCAGAGAGGCCCGCCCGTGTCTGCTCGAACCCGTAATGGAGATCGCCGTGACGGTGCCGGACGATTACATGGGCGATATCACCGGCGACCTCAACAGCCGGCGCGGACGCATCATCGGCATGGAATCCGGCGGTCTCGGGCGCCAGTGCATTCGCGCCAAAGTTCCCGAGGCGGAGGTCCTCCGTTACTCGACGGAGCTCCGGAGCATGACCGGCGGGCGCGGCACGTACGAACTCAAGTTCAGCCACTTCGATGAAGTCCCAGAACACGTTGCTCAGGGCCTCATCGCCGCGTATGAAAAGGCCCGCGCCGCAGGCGAGTAATCACAACTTCAGAAAAGAGTGGGGCAGACTGTCAGTCTGCCAGGAATTGGCTGCAAGCCGCGCGGCGCAATACTAAATCGAACTGAACACCTTTCCAATGCGCCCCCGCAGTTCCTTGTCCTCGTCCGCAATGATGCAAAGGAACATGCCGTTACGCAGCGCCAGGACGGGCTTGTTCTTCGGCTTCGCCGCCCCCAGTGATTCCGACAGGTTCCAGGTCTCAACGATGACCGACCCGGAGTCGGGCTTCTGGTACTCCAACTGAGTCGCTATCTTCCCCTCGTCCTCGAAGCGGCACACGTCAACCTGAGCGCCATTGACCACCATCGAGAATTGTTCAACGGCGCCCGGCACGGTGATACTGCCCGGCTTCCCGGCATCCGTCACGACTAATCCCTTGTCTTTCAACGCCGCCTGAAACCGCTCGGACGTGAAGGGCTTCGGAATGAGACGTTGCGCCACCGGAAGCAAGAGGACTACCACGACCACCGCAATGAGGATCTTTTTCACGGCCTCCTCCTGTATGCGCCGCGCGCAACCGCGTTCGACGCCGGTTCTACTGAAAACTGCGGACCATGCTCTCGACCAGAAGATACCAGCCGTCGGCCAGCACAAACATGATAATCTTGAACGGCAACGAAACGAAAATC